>NZ_FOGZ01000005.1 GCF_900111365.1 Propionibacterium cyclohexanicum | reverse complement strand
ATCCTCGGAAGGCCTCGGCCACTATCCGGGCACCGACGCGCCGCGCCCTCCCACCACGGCTGCTGCGTCGCCTACACCCTCATCTGGGAAGAGCCCGTTAACGGGGACAACGGCCGGAGGCCATCATGAGCGCTGGTCCCAGCCCACTCCCCCGGTCACTTCCTCAACGGCAAACCTGGGTGTACTCACACGCATTGCCCCGCGGACGCTCCTCACGAACCGGTATGGCAATCGGACTCAGCGACGCTGAAGAACCGCTCTCCGCTTGAGCCGCGGACTCAACCAGGGACAGAAGTCGACGGCTAACCAAGGAGTTCAAGCCGGAGAGAACCACCGGTAACGTGCCGTCCCAGGAACCTCCGAGCTCAGCCCATTTGCTCGACGTGACCAAAGAAGCAGACGAGGCGAAAAACGATGCCGAGGCTCTCGGCCCCCCGCCACCACGTAGAGTCGCGCGCCGTAACATCTTCAGATGGCCTCGACGCCACACACGGAGCGCAGTGAGACCCCCGGCCGGGGTCGTCGCAGCCCCCCGACGCCAGACGCTGGTAATCGCCGCCGACCACCAACCCCACACCGGTCCTTGGATAGCCGCCATGCTAGGCCTATGGACCTTCGGCAATTCCACGTCGCTTGAGGTGACACCGACCACGATGTAAAGGCGTATACACTCACCTCGACTGCGGCGGTCCCGTCGTGGGTCACTACGTCAGGACCACGAAGGATTGGTGTCACTCCCATGAAGGTGGGCTGCTGTGCGAGCAGATGGGGTAATACATGTTCTGAAATGCGAGGACAACACAATCAAAGGCAGCCACAACCTGTCCCCGACAGGCAAGAAGGAATTTACCGACATATTCCTCGATCCCATTTCTGTGTCAGGATTCCCCTCTCAAACAGAGTGCTAGCCAAGAGTCAACTCATCCACAATAGTCATGAACATCATGCAAACTCTCTGCGAGTCATATATAGAACCTGTCGGACCCGTTATTGAGATGTTCGAACCGCAACTGCGATACCCTCGCCATGGCAGAAAGAAGTCCATTGAGAATAGAAATCCTAAGCGTCACCTATGGTGATCGCGGTGAATCGCTTGCTGAACTTCTTGATTCTGCGCTACGCGAGGGCATCAAAGACTTCACTTTCGTAGAGAATGGCTGCACACAAGCCGCCAAAGACGTAATACTCAAGTACAGCGAAGCGCATTCAGATCTCAATATCCGGATCATTGAATTCAAGAGGAATCGAGGATCTGCCTTAGCCTACCAATGTGGCCTCCAAAGCGTATACAGGTCCTCCACCGCGGACGCAGTTCTTCTCTTAGACGACGACAATACATTGCCGGACAACTTCATCGCGAGGCTCACCGCACTGTACGCGAGAATCAACCACCGCATCACCGGAAGATTTGCCCTTTCCTTGGCGCGTCCAGAGCACCCCGATTCTCTTGCCTCTGTTCGACAGGCAGGTGGCACATATGAAGAGCACTTCGAGTATCTGACTCCAGGCTATTTCCAGGGCTTCGACCTCAAAGATAAGATTATGGCTCGACTGAGGCTTCGCCGACCTCGACCCGAATATTGCGTAAAGTTTCCTGACCTCAACGTGGTCTCCATCCCCACTGCAATATGGGGAGGTCTCCTCCTACCACGCAAGGTATGGTCGCTGGGGATCCTGCCACGAGCTGATCTCACTCTTTATGAAGAAGATACTGACTTCACCGAAAGACTCACGAAGAACGGCGTCCAGATCCTGTACTCCAGTGAGATCCCGATTCACGATATCATTGTCTGGCAACCGGACACCCAGTCACGAGTTCCTAGCTTCATGATTCCATTCGCCAGTGACAGCACGCTATGGCGATACCTTTATAGGAACAGGAATTCCGCCTTCACATCGAGAGCGCGCTGCGACTCTTGGACAAGTCATTTTCGCCTCTTCGTGAATTTGATAGTGAGATTAATCCTCATAACCGCCGGTGGAGCCGTGTCCCAAAAGCCGCGAACGCTCTTCCGGATCATCGGGTCAACGGTGAACGGGCTACGCGGAAGGCTCGGAGAAGAGTATCCTCTACCACAGACTGCGGAGTAGGCCCAGGGTGCTGAACTCATCACATGAATGTTCCTTTCGCGATTGAGAAGGCATGAACGCATCGCTCTCGAATAGATTCATCACCACGATACGACCCCTTGCGAGCAAATTAGGTGGGTTCGCCGCGAATTCGGTGATCACTGGTGCGGCCGGCGTACTCACCATTCCTCTGGTAATCTCGCTGTTCGGTCCGGAGACTTGGGGAAGGTATGCGATAGGCCAGTCCGTAGGACTGTTCTCATCCGTCGTGGTCGGGTTTGGTTGGGCGGTCATTGGCCCCTCTCATATTGCAGGGCTCGATCCTTCGAGTCGCAGGGCGGAGTTCAGAGTATCTGTTCTCGTTCGTCTCATTCTTCTTCTGGCTACATCGCTGTTAATCGCGCTCCTCAGCGCGCTAGGTACGCTGCCCGGTGGGATGGTGACGGTCCCAATAGCCATTGCCTACTCAGCCACCGGGCTCTCGTCGCTCTGGTATTTCGTAGGTGCCGGTGAACCCAGGCCAGCCTTGTTACGTGACGCGCTTCCGAGAGCCCTCGCAACCCTGCTTGCACCGCTCGCTGGACTTCTCACAAATCCACTGATTGGCATGGGCGTCCTCACACTCATTGGTCAACTGGTTTCGCTGATCCTCTGTGCACGGGTGATCCTGCGCAAGCTCCCCGAGGTCCAGGATGTTCAGTTAAGCAAGAGCATGGTCGTCGACTCTCTCAAGATACAACGCGATGGCTTTGCCAGCGCAGTGATTTCTTCAGCCTACTTGAATTTACCGGTCACGTTCCTCGGGATTATCAACCCTTCAGCAGTTCCTGTGTACGCCCTCGGTGACAGGGTCGTGAAGTATGCCAGCGCAGCCGCTCGGCCGCTGACTCAAGTAGTCCAAGGCTGGGTGCCCAAGGCGCGAGGCACAGAGTTGAACGAGAGAATCAGAAGAGCGGTGAGAATCATGTTTGCCGTCGGTGTTGTCGCGTGTTTGACTCTGGTTGTGCTCGGCAGTTGGATAGCCGAGGTGCTCAGCCGCGGTCAACTCGAGCTCGGTCTCTCGATCTCTTGTGCCATGGGAATTTCACTGGGTTCGACACTAATATCTCAATCAAGCGGTCTTGGTTGTCTTGGCGCCCTGGGGAGATACCAGACGATAGTTCGAAGTGCGATTATAGGGGCAGTATCTTGGGCGGCACTTTTCTTCCTTGGCGTCCCTTTTTTCGGTGCAGCTGGGGCAATGTGGTCGGTGGCTATCGCGGAGTTTCTGGTGGTCATTTGGCAAATCGCTGATATTAGGAGAAGCATCAAAGGAAGAGGGTAGAATCATATTGTATTTTCGATCTATATTTATCACGATCGTAATGGTGATCTCTTCACAATTCTCAGCGATGGTCCAGCGTACTGCCATCCTCGATGGAGGCCCCGCAGCTTGGTGGCCTCGCAACTGACATCGGGATGATTTTCCTCATTGGCACCCAAATGAACTGGAGTGTTCTGCCTCACATTCTCGGGATAACCAGATGGCTCCTCCCGACGCCGCCGGCGCGAGATCGCAGACCGTGAAGACCCAAGCCTGCGGTTCAGCTTGGCAGTGCGCTTGGGCGACACTGGAGCCGCGCCACTCAAACCCGAGCCAGGCGCGGGGCACTGCCGGCCGAGGCTAGGCTCTTCGACGGATCGTGGCTCGTGCGGATCCGTCCTGGGGCCTCCTTTGGGCGACAAGGCCAGCAACTGCTGGCACTCGCAAATCCTAAACAATCTGATCGAGAATGTGGAGTCAGGCTGCGCCATCAAAAAGCCACATCTCGCGAGTGGCTTACGAGCCGCGCTTGAGGGAATTCAGAACTTCGTTGAGTCTCTCAGCCGAACTCTTCCAGGAGTAGCGTCTCCAGTTCTCACTTCCCAAGCTACGGAGTCTTGTCACGAGCGCTGGATCCGCCGCTAATCTCTTAATCTTGTCGACGAGGTCAGAGACATCCCGCGGATTGAAGAACAAAGCAGAATCGGCCAACACCTCAGGGAGAGAGGATGCATTGGATGACAATACCACTGCCCCATTCGCCTGAGCCTCGAGAGGCGGGATACCAAATCCTTCAGACAAAGAGGGAATAATGAATCCCAATGCGTGCTGATATTCATCCAATAATTGTGAATCATTGAGCCGGCCAAGTGGGATCACATTGGGGGGGACAGGGGACTCGGGGGCCGGACCAACGAGACGCAACGTCTCGTTGGGAAGCGCACGAAAGGCTTCCACCAGGATGGCGCAATTCTTACTCTCGCTCGCATGATAAAACGCGAGAAAGTCATGTCTTTGAACCGTCTCCGGTCCAGAACCAGTGAGTTCCCCTGAGACCGCATTTGAAACCACGGCGATTTTGTTCCCTGCCGCGGGATAATGCGACACAATCTGCCGCTTCGCTGTATGGCTAACGGTGATCACCTCCCGACTCCTCCTCACGAGGATAGGCGTCATGGTCTTCAGCCAAAGGCGCATAGCGAAGGGGTATCCGCCGGGGAAGTCCAGATACGTAACGTCGTGAAGTGCGAGAACCATGCCACGACCGCCGATTGGACCGGTGTTCCCCAAACAGAGCACAAGTTCCGAATTGGCATTTCGAAGAAAACGCGGAAGCTCGATCTGTTCCCACAGGTAGCCTGACAGATGCCCCCACTGGTAAACCGGAAGACCACCAATCTCGCGCATACGGAGTTCCCCGTGAGGTGCCACGACACATAGATCATTTCGCAACCCGCTCAATTCCTGAACAAGGCATTCCGCAAATCGTTGGACCCCACGGAGCGGCTGGGTAAGGAAGCGGCCATTAATGACAATCACTGGCACCCCAACCCTGACATCAGAATTCGCTAACGAACCGATAGAACATGCTCCCGATTTCATCGTAATAGCGACCAGACCTGCGAATAATCTGACTTGCGCTTCGACGGACAGACAGATCAAACTCATGTCCCCCAAGCTCGGTCGCCGTGATGACAGCGTGAACGATTGCAGAGGAATCTTTCATGGGAACGACGGAAATCCCTCCCCCCTCTGGACACATGTAAGGCAGAACACCGATCCGCGTAGCGACCAGATATGCACCTCGCAAGAGCGCCTCCTGCGCCGCTTGGCAAGTAGTTTCTCCGCCGATCGAGGGAACGATGAAAATATCACCCGGGTTGATCCACTCTTGGGTTCGATACCCCTCCTCCAGCCAGGGCGCCAACGACTTCGTCAGTCCGCTGGTATACTTCTCGTTGCCTTCCAGCGAATTTCCAAGAGCGACTCTGCAGTTCAGTCCACGCCCTGACAGCTCGCGGAAGGCTGCAGGCAAGTAATGGAGACCCTTTGAAGGGTCGGGACGCCCAAACGATTTGATGATCCCCGTAAACTTGACGGGCGATTCCGAGATCGTCCACGGCGGAGCATCATGGATTACTGGAGCCACCCACGCCGGAGCTATCGCGCGCTTTGAGAGTTTCGTCAGTCCGGGCTCGTCCACAATTACGGTATCATAAAGAGAAAGTGATGCCCGCGTGGCGGCAGACTTGACTGGGTCCAGTGGGTAGTTGTGAACAATTGCTACAGTCCTGACTTTGCGGCCAGAATTTCGCAAACGCCTAGCAAACTGCAGGTCTCTCGGGAAGCCCCTATTGGCATTCGAGATGACGACCACGGAATCATCGTCCTTCGCCCTGCGCAGATAATCATCACGACTATCGAACACCTGGCACCGCCCCGGGATCGAGATCTTGTTCCGACCCGCTGGCGGCATGACCAGACCGAAGGCCTGGGGGCCTCGGGTAACCATGTCTTGAAGCATGTATTCCAGACAGACCTGACCCCCTCCGCGCAGTTCGTACGGATCTGAGAACAAAATCATGATCGCCCCTTTTCCTTTTCGTGCATCTAGGTGTGACGGAGTCCAACGATACAGAAATTAATGCTGAATCCTAATGGCGTATCGACATCCATGTGCGCAGCGCGTCGACGAACTTTCCCTTTGAGAACCTCTGCGCGGCCTTCGAGTTCATCCACCTCGGTCCTCGACTCGCGATATCGATTTGTTGAGCTAAATCTTGTGGCTCTAGACTCGCGGCCACGCCGCTCAGGCCGACAGATGCCAACGATTCTGATGCCCCCCCAACCGGACCTGTGACGACAGGGCATCCAGCTGCGAGGGCCTCAATCGGCATAATTCCAAAGTCTTCGACCGGCGGAAACACGAAGACCTTCGCTGCTTGATAGAGCGCATACAGAAGAGCATCCGACGGCGCCCGGACGATTTGTACTGGAACCTGAGCACTCCGCGCCATAGCAGTGAGATGCTCCAGCTCTGGGCCATCTCCAGCGATGACAGCGGGGATATCGGCCACCGCCGCGGTCTTGATTACCAAGTCGAGTCTCTTGTATGGGATGAAACGCGAGGCTCCAAGAATGAACTCATCGGGAAGGGAAGCATAAGTACGGGATTCTCCCGCGGAGAGCATTGTCGTCCAGTCACGCACTTCGGAGATCCTCTCGACGTCGACGGGGGGAGGAATCACAACCGCGTCTCGATGCCACGTCGATTGAATCCTTTGGCGAACGAATTCACTGTTAGCCGCCAGTGCGTGATCCTCTTGAGCGCGCATCCTGTCCAGAGGGCGCAACACGCTCGATGCCACTCGAGGAAGAATCTTGGAGCCCCGGGCATCCAAGGAAGGCTCCCATATATATCTTGCTGGAGTATGCGCGTACACATACTTGGCTATATCCCTATATTCACCGATGAATCTGGCGTGATGGGCAAACAGATGTGAACTGACGAGCATCCAGTCATAAGCCCGTCTCGGGCGTAATCTGCGCCACAGGCCGAGTTGGAGAGGAATCGAGAGAGCCTTGTGTCCTCGGAACGGGCGCCTGCGCAGCATCGACTCATACACGTGGTAGTTCCGAAACCGATCCGGATCATCGTTCCACAACGTGTAAATGTCAACATCACCAAGTGACTCGGCCATGGCCGACACGACGCGCTCGGAGCCACCCGAAACGGAGATCCATTCTTGGACTATCGCTCCTGCCATCTGACCCCCACTGCTTTGCACCTGAACGGACCACCTATCGAACAATCTACTACATGGCGGCTCATACTGTAATGGTCGAGATCATCGCTCGTTCCCTGGATCTTCGAGAACTTGACTCATTCCCCGGATCCCGCTGCCCAGCGCTACCGCGGTATACACGAAAGGCGCGTGGGGGAGCAGCCTTTCCACATCTCAAGACACACGGCCCGGCAGATGCGCCGATCCTCGAGAGTGACCTCCCCTCGAGGTGGCCAGAATTGTCGCTCGCGTATGGTGAGATAACTGAGAGCAATGATCCTGGCTCGAAGGGGATGTACCGATGCCCCGGCACAGACACATCGGGCGTCCTGAACGCCATATTCCTGCTATTCAACCACAATTGGAGATCCAATCATGCCCTGTGTGCAACTTCGATGGGGACAAGCCCTTCTCATTGACCTGAGATCTAGGACCGAGGGCTAGGATCGAGGAATCCGAGGCTCTTATATATCTGTAAGTACTCTTCTGTTGGATTCGCGATCGGCTCTTTCACGCAAGCATGCCCTTGCATGTCTCGAGCGCGCCACCCTTGGGCATCCATCATGGCCAGCGACCATTCCCGTGGATTATTAAACTCTTTGATGCCCCTGGATCGAGTACCGAATCTTTCGGCAACCTCTGGAATCCCGCCAACCTCGGAGTAGATAACCGGAACCGAGTTCTGCAGCGCCTCGGCCACGACACGACCGAACGGCTCGGGCCACTGGGTTGGAACGAGCGCTACATCTATGGTCGCTAAGTAGTCTGCCACGTTCAGTTGACCGGTGAACTGGATCTGGGAACGGGCAGCGAGATCCGTGGTCCGCATCTCTATTGAACGAATGAAGTCTGGCTCCCCGGAGCCCGCGATGATCAGTTGAGCAGTCTCAGGAAGACCCCCAGTGCGTACCAGTTGAGCAAATGCTTCAACGATGACTTCAACGCCCTTGTCGCGCGAGACTCTTCCCATAAAGCCAAATCGCACCCCCGCCCCTGAGGCGTGTGTTGCCTTATCTGACATCTCCGGGGAGAGACTACTTGGACGATTGTATACAAATGAGTTCGGCAAGCTTCTTCCGGTGACCGACCGGTCAGCAAGCGTGTCGCCCACAAATCGGCTGACCCCAATGACCACAGAGGGTTGGACACGAGGAATCTTGTACACTGATTTCAGCGCCCGACAGAGCCACCTGCTCCCCAAGCATATTTCATTGCCATGGACCCCAGTGGCAGAAGTGCAGAGAAGCGAGTAGTCGCGGGCAGTATGTACTGTAGGCTGCTTACGGAACACCCACCAGGCGAGCCAGCCGAAACCTGAGATGTTATTGAAATGAACAATACTCGGTCGGAGTTCCCTCTTCAGTGAGAGCAAGAATCGAGCCTCTCCTATCCTTGAGAGATCCGCTAATTGCCACATGGCTCGCGAGAGGATACTACGGTTTCTTCTTGAGACAAGGGACTTGAAGGCTCTGCTCTTGTACCGATGAATGACCACTCCCTCGATCCGCTCTGTAGTAGTTTCGATGCCAAGGCATGCGACGTGAACCGAGAAACCCTTCTCCAGGAGCTCCCGGGCGAGTTCACGCAATGAGAACTCGGCCCCGCCAAGCAGATCCGGATCGTATGCTGTGCTTACAAAGAGAATATCAATCATGGCTATATTCCTGTTTTTGAGTGGATTCTCATCCAGCGGCGAGTATGTGCATTGAATAGCCAGAGCTCCCGCAGATCGGGTGCTTCGCAACGATTCACGGCATGATCGCAGCTCAGTCGCCTTTGTGCCGCCTGGAAGTCCCACTTACCAGAACATTTTAGTTCAGTCGAAGCGAGGCTTGAATATTAACCACGAGCATGCATATCTCCAAAGTGGCGATCTGCGATCCCTGTTGTACCCTCTGAACTCCCTGTAGGACTTCTAGTCCATTATTCCTCACAAACCGTTCCGTATTGGCTCATTTTGCACTTGCCCCGCACAAGACTCGAACCGTCCTCGGCACTCATGCTGCGACGAGTTGTGGAGACGACGAGCGGACCAGGAAGAATTACTTGGGGATCGCGTGGACTGATCAGAGACGTCTGTGAGATCTGTCTTGAGTGTTCCCTTGGCGCCATTCGAAGGTGCAATTCCTTCGGTGAAATCAAGGCCTCCCCCGATGCCGGCACCACCGAGGCAAGAGGGTATTCTCCCCCGAAGGCGGTGAGAATCCCTTTGTCCGTCAGATGGTTGGAAGAGGGACCGTAATAGCGATCAGAGACTGCATCACCTTGAGCGATCAAACATGCCCTGCTTCCTCGCCGAGTGTGCCCGCGCTCGATCCAGTTCACGATGATCTTGGCTTCGATATGTGGCGCGACAGAATAGCTTGCACTTTGATTCATGAGCGGGTTCATGAGTGTGTCCACAATCGCGCGGGAACGAGGCCTCGTCGTCGAGCATCACCCGTCGGGTCATGTGCACGAACCACAGCTTGCTCCGGTTCTCCAGGCGAGGGTCCACATCAGGCATCCGTGTCTGGGTGGCTCGGCCCTTCCAGACGCAATGGCACTCATGCTAGCCCTTACGAGCACCGGGAAGCCAAGACACCCGTGCGAGGCGCCGCCGGTCTGGAACACCGCTCCAGACCGCGTGAGGATTCTCCGTCGCAAGCAACCTCGTCTCACGACGGCCTTGGCGATTGGCCTGCTTGGAGATCGACGGCACCACTGCGACGCCCGTGATTCACTCGGCACGGTCACGCCCTCCGACCGCAGACGGCTGAAGGAGAGATCGCTGCAGATCGGTGACCTCTCCGCCCCTTCGCTTGCCTTCGCGGCGTCTCTCACTTCGCGGCCCAAAGCCATGGACTCGGTCATTACGCAGGAAACCCCTGCCAGGTTGGAGGCTGGACACGTCACTGAGTCGGCCACCTGCTCGTTCATCTGGCCCTCGGAGTCCAACGTCGCCTCGTTGCGGGTCTCTCGCTCGGTCCTCCAGGTGGTGAGGCGACCGCTCACCACGTCCTACCCAATGCTCAGTCGTGATGCTCAGTCGTGCGTCTCACGATTCTGCACGCCCCCGAATCCGCATGTCATTGCCGTCGCCGGCCGCCGTCTGGGCCTCGGTAGGCGTCGCGCGCACGATCACCTCTTGGTATTATACTTGGCAATATGCGCCCGAGAAGCTCGCTAAGCCGATCAGCGACGTCTCTATTGAGGGTAGTATTGATTCGCCTACTAGATTGGTAAGATTCTGTGCACATTCTGCTCATGGGCTGGATTTCAATACTCGCCGGCATGGTCGCCTTGGTTTTGGGTCGCCTGAGTCTCTACTTCTATGCGCTCGCCATTTCAGCGGTATTCCTTAACCTTCCAGCAATCCAAGTGACTGCCACCAGCGTCATTCCGCCGTTCTTCATTCTCGGCGCGATGGGAGTTGTCATCGTTCCAGTAATTGCGAAGAGGAAACAACGCCTTCCGGCGCCGGACGCCGACAGCAAGCACATCATGAACACAGCTGTGCTTTTCTGCGTCTATAGCTGTTTCACTGCCGTTTTCCTGCCTCTTGTTATGGCGAATACGCCGGTGCTCTTGCCGAGCGCGGGAATCGATGCTCAAGTGGCTGATCCCAGCCCTCTCCAGCTATCGATCCAGAATTTCGCTCAGAGTGCCTACGTGATCCTAGGCACGCTAGTGATATTTCAGTGTTATCGGTATTGGGAAGAGGTCACCAAGCTCGTTTCGATAATGATGATGTTCGGTGTGGCAATCAATTTGGCGCAGTATCTCTTAGTTCAGTTCACCCCACTCTCTTTTCGTTCCCTTCTTCAGTTGAACGTGGGAGAGGACTATGGGTCAACTGTGGGAGATGTTGTTCGCTTCTCTGGCATCTATGGGGAACCCTCATACCTTGCCACCTTTGCAATCTGCGCCGTCGGATTCTTTTTGATTGAATTTGGAAGATCCAGGTCCTTTTCGAGTGGCGCTCTTCATCTGGCCTTTGCGTGCGCGTCGATCGCTCTTGTTTGGCTTTCGAGTTCGGGCACCGCATTTCTCTCGCTCATAGGGGTGGGTGTCGCCATTGCACTATATGGCCTCGTCGTGTTCATACGGTCCCACTCGGTGCGAATTCGAGTGATTCTCGTCATCCTCCTCGGGCTATGCGTGATTGTCGGTCTCTCGGGAACAATCCTTGGTCGATTCTCATTGATCTTTGCAGACAAGACGAGCAGTGATTCCTTCATCAATCGGAATGCATCCAATGATTTCTCGGTTACCATTCTTCGAAACACCCTTGGATTCGGTGTCGGATTGGGCAGCAGCAGGCCCTCCAGTTTCTTGATGGCTCTCTTATCCAATGTCGGGATCATCGGAACGATAATCTTCGCCATCCTGATTGCACGGACTCTTTTCAAGAGTTTCGCCATTCCCTCGAGACATTCCACTGCCTTTGCATTAATAAGCCTCCTGATCGCAAAGGTCATCGCCGAGCCAAACATCTCACTCCCCTTGATGTGGATGCTCCTCGCCGTGAGCGCAGTACCAACACAAGCTCCCCACATAATGGGAGTCCCGGGGGACGCCATTCCTAGTTCCGGATTCATCACTCGGATGGGAGTAGCCAGTAGACCGGGAACCCTTCACCCAGAGGAGCCCCATTCCAGAAGCCAGTGACTACTGGATCTCGCTGCTCGGATGAATACGACGCCCATGTCTGTGTGCAAAACCTACACCGAAGACCGGTCATATTTCAGTGTCGCCGGTGAAGGGCGTCGGGTGGTTCAGGGTCCACTGTCATCCGGTAGCGGCTGGACCGTGAGAACTCCATCTTCTCTCAGTCGAAGATCTTGCAACATGGAAAATCGGAGTGGCCTGGGCTGCTCCACGAGACAGACGTATCCTCGAGGGGAGTGTCAATGCCATGAAATGTCGTACAGATAGCGATCAGGCCTGGCTTGCGAGGCGCTCTTCCTCCGGCTGAGCACGCCCAGGACTCAACAGAGCTTCGCCACTCGGCGTCGACTCACAATATTATCTCTCTTTGCTCGCCCCGCCCCGCACCAGTTTGCATTCCGCCTACAGCTTATCGACATCAACACTTTAGAGGTTTTCGGTGACGAAGTTAACGGGAAGGCTCCTGAAGTCTTTGGCAGCGCTGCTCGGTGTTTTCACACTGGTCGTGTCTCTTAGTTTTCTTCTGTATGTATCCCCCCCAGGTGGCAACACCTCGCATGCGGATCTCATTTACGTGATTGGCCCCCCGACCCGTGAACGCTTATTGACTGCTGAGCAGCTCCGAGAATCCGGAGTTGCGTCCCACATCCTTGTTTCCGTTAGCCCACCCGGTGAGGAGTTCAGTGCAGAAAGACTACAGATCTGCCACCAACGTTTCGCGACTTGTGCCATACCAGTACCGCTGAAAACTCGAGGTGAAGCATCGTTGCTCGTTCAATACGCAAGGACACACGAAGTGAAGAAGGCTGTCATCCTGACTTTTGCTCCCCAGGTCATGAGGGCTCGTTTCATTTTCTGGAAATGTTACCCAGGAGACTTTTCCGTAGTTGCTGTCGATCAACGCCTGCGGCTCAGGGACTGGGTCGACCAGTCCATCTACCAGACCGCCGGTTTCCTAAAGGCCTTCGTCATGCCATGCCCCTCGTAGGGAGGCATCGAACCGACATCCTGCTTCGTGCTGGAGAACATGAGCAATGCCGGCCCGCGCCTCTAGTATGTTCACAAGTCTGCCTGAATCCGGCGTACGCGATCTGGTCCTCGCGTGGCAACTCTGGAGGTCTCATGACTTCGCCCGCTACTCCTCACTCGTCTTGCCCAGAGCCGGCTGAGCCTCTCGCCAGACCCATCGACTTCTCCACTCGTCCCGCAGCGGACGCTCCTCGTGCTCTCGTGCTCGGCGGTGGAGGTGTCTACTTCATCGCATGGCAGCTGGGACTCTACGAGGGCCTCTTGACAAGGGGTATCGACCTGCGCCGCGCCGATAGGGTGATCGGCACCTCGGCCGGGGCCATGGTGGCCGCCCTGCTGTGCACCGGGCGGATCGACCTGTTCGCCAAGAGTGTCACCGCTCTCCTCGCGGTCCCCCAGCTCACCAAGCTGTTCGGCTCCGGAGCCCCCTCCCCCAGTGCCCAGCGGGCCTATGAGCTCAGCCAGCTCAACGACGGAACACTTGAGGCTGTGCGTCGCGTCGGCCACGCCAGTCTCGCGGCGGTGATCCCCCACCCGCACGGCATTCGCCGTGTACTGGGCGCGCTGGTGGGCACCCGCTGGCCCCACCGGTCGCTGTTCATCACTGCCACCGACTGCTACACCGGCGAGCGACTGGTGCTGCGCCGCGGCGCGGTCAGCCTGGCACGCGCAGTGGCCGCGAGCATCTGCGTCCCCGGCATCTTCGCTCCCCAGCAGATCGGCGATCGCCTCTGCATGGACGGCGGTGTTGCCGGCACCTCGACCCACAGCGATCTGGCAGCTGGCGCCCACCACGTCATCGTCACCTCACTGGCCACCGATCTCACGACCCCAGCCCAGCACCAGGCGCGTCGCGACGAGATCACCGCCTTGGCGGCCAGCGGCTGCGAGGTCACCCACATCGCCTTGTCCGGGGTGCGTGACGAGATCCTCATGGATCCCCGTGCAGTCCCCGACGCCATCGCAGCCGGCCGAGCGGCCGCCGACCACTGGGCTGGCCAGCTCGCCCCGACGTGGACCGCCCCGACTATCCCCAGCCCGTCCCCCTCACACTGAACCCTCACCCGCACGCCGCCGACAAGGACCAACCATGGACCTGGTGCACACATCCGTCCCAGCCCGCATCCAGGCGCTCTCGGTGGTGATCGCCGGCTTCGGCCAGAGCATCATCATCACCACCGTCACGACCTTCATCCTTGTCTACCTGCTGGAGTACGTGCATCTGTCGGTCGCCGCGATGGCCGTCGTGACAAGCATCATCACCGCCGCCAAGGTCTTCGATGCCCTCAGCGATCCCATCATGGGCACCATCGTCGATCGCACCCGCAGCCGCTGGGGAAAGATGCGGCCCTACATCCTTTTCTCGGCCCTGCCGGTCGCTGGGCTCACCACCGCCCTGTTCGCCGTACCCCAGGCGCCGCAGACCACTCAGCTCGTCTACTTCGGCATCTGCTTCTTCGCCTGGGGCATCGCCTACACCGCATGCGATGTGCCCTACTGGGGCGTCATCGGCTCCGCGTTCAGTGACCCGGCCCAGCGGAACAAGGCCATCTCACAGGTCCGCGCCGCCGGATCCATCTCCTTGGGCGTCGCCACCCTCGGCATGCCCTGGTTCGCCGCCCTACTCAGCGATGGCCCCACCACGACAGCCCATGGATGGACACTCGCCGTCGCCGTCTCCTCCTTCGCCGGCATGGGTCTCTACCTCCTCGCGTTCGTCAACACCCGCGAACGCACGCGCCCCGACGGTACCGCCGCATTGACCTTCCGGATCCTGGTCACCAATTTCGTGCACAACACACCGCTGCTGCTCGTCCTGCTCGGATCGACGATCGGCTTCGGGCGCAGCATCATCCAGGCCGGAGGTGCAGTCTTCGCCGTCGTGGCCTACGGCTCCGAGAAGAGCTTCACCGCGATCGGCGCCGCGGTCATCGTCGGCATGGTCGTCGCCGCCCTCGCAACGCCCCTACTGCTGCGGCACATGACGAGCAAGGACCTCATGATCCGCAGCTCGCTGGCGGCGGCCCTCCTCTACCTCGTGATGTTCCTCGCCGGCTTCCAGAACTTTGCTCTCCTCCTCGCGTTCGTGGCCCTCAGCGGTGTCGCGCTGGGCATCTTCATGGTCATCCAGGTCACCCTCATCGCCGATGCCGTGGACGACATGGAGCGGCGCACCGGCATCCGCAATGACGGCATCTCGTTCTCGACACTCACCTTCACCGGCAAACTCATGAACGCCCTCTCGGTGATGGTCTTCGGGGCACTGGTGGTGGTGTCCGGATACCATTCAGGTGCTCAGATAACTCGCCACATGCAGAACGTGCTCTTCGCCTCGATCACCCTGGTGCCCGCGGCGAGTTGCCTGCTCTCGGTGGTGCCATTCTGCTTCTACAGACTCTCGACCCCTGTCGCCTCGGGGAACGGCTCGTCGGCCACCGCCTGAGCTGGACCTGTCGGGCCTCGTCGCGTCCGAGAATTCTCGCGCGGGCCATCTCCGCGGGCGCCGGTGCTCGCCCGAAACTCCCGGCGCATGAACAGCCGCACCGCCAGCGTCAGGCTCACTGCCATCGTCACCACGCACCGGCCAGGTCTGTCGCCGGCGGGATTGCCGCGTCTCCTTTGTCAGAAGCGGTCCTTCTCTCACGCACGTGTGGCTGCTCGCGCCCACAAGCGGGGCTCGATCCAATCCCGGGGCAGAAAGAGTACGCGGTAGAGAATGAACGTGCTGGAGCCGACCGTCTCCATGCTGCCCAGGCCCGACCAGCCAGGGATAACCTGGCCCCCATGACCGATCCCGCATTGACCTGGACCCCCACCACCGACGACCTGCGAGCACGTCTCGAGAGCCTCCGCTCTGCAGCCGGCGATCATGGGTTCGATGCGGTGATCGTCAGCCCAGGGGCGGATCTGCGCTACTTCATCGGCCGCTCCCAGGGTTCCCACGAGCGACTCACTGCTCTGGTCGCTCCCGCCGAGGCCGACCCCTTCCTCGTGGTGCCAGCCCTGGAGCGCCCAGGCTGGACCGGATCCTCGGCCGAGCGCCTCGGCATCGAGATGCCCACCTGGGAGGACCACGAGGACCCCTATCGGCTCGTCGCGGACCGGCTCGGCCCCGTGAGCGCGATCGGCGTGGACGACTTCATGCCGGCCATGCACGCGCTGAGCTTCGAGAACCACCTGCACCTGCATGTCTCGCCCGCCGCAGAGGCCATCAGGGCGCTGCGGATGCGCAAGGGCCGCCAGGAGCTCGCGGCGCTGGCAGCCGTCGGAGCGGCGATCGACCGGGTGCACGCCAGGATCGCCGAATGGCTGCGCCCTGGGCGCACCGAATCCGAGGTGGGGGACGACATCGCCCGCGCGATCGTCGAGGAGGGCCACGAGCGTCCCGACTTCGTCATCGTGGCCTCGGGCCCCAACGGCGCCAGCCCCCATCACGAGCAGTCGAAGCGGGTCATCAATGCCGGCGAGCCGGTGGTCATCGACATCGGCGGTCCTGCCCCCAGCGGCTACTTCAGCGACTCCACCCGCACCTACTGCATCGGTGAGCCGGCCGATCGCGATTTCGCCACAGTGCATGCCCTCGTGAGAAAGGCCCAGCAGGCGGGCATCGATGCGGCATGCGCCGGCAGCTCCGCCGAATCGGTGGACATCGCCGCGCGCGCCGTGATCACCGAGGCCGGCTACGGGCCGTATTTCATCACCCGCGTCGGGCACGGAATCGGCCTCGAGGTACACGAGCATCCCTTCGAGGTGCGCGGTAACACCACCATCCTGGAGCCCGGGATGGTCTTCTCGGTGGAGCCGGGCATCTACCTCCCGGGCCGCTTCGGCGTGCGCATCGAGGACATCGTGGCCGTGAGCGCCGAGGGCCCCCGGCTGCTCAACCACAGCCCCCGGGACTGGACCCTCGTCTGATCTGGGCACGCCCCACCCGGGGCACGGCTGCGTCCCCCGCGATCACCACTGGGGACGAGAGGGACGGCGGGCAAGCAGAGCGTCGATGAGATAGGGGGTGCGCAGTTGCTGCAGGTTGTCCAGCACCATTCGCCGTCGCGCCACCTCGACGGCTGTGGCGATCTTCGCATGGCTCAGCCGCCGGGCCGCTGAGCTGACGCGCGGCCAGTTGATTCCCTCCGCCGCCGTGATCGGGAGGAGCGTCCGGATCAGTCGCAGTGCAGTATCGCCATCCGGGCACTCGAGATGCACGATGACATCGAACCGGCGGGAGATCACCGGATCGGTAACCCGCCGCCTGCTGACGGCGATGACGGTCGAATGTGCCGCGAAACCAGCCGACGACACCATCCGCGCGAAAGCTGCCATCCCATCCCCGAGGCGTACGCCGGCGCCCTCCCCGGGAGCGTTCACGGCAAACTCATCGCCGATCCCCTCGACAACGAAGACCGCCGGGGACAGCGTCGCGACGAGTTGCGAGAAGCTCGCAAGCCATTCGGGCAGCCCCGGTCCATGGCCGGAGAACGAATCCGCCCACTCGACGCCGACGAGCGAGAGTCCGAATCGCCCGGTGGGGATCGGAGGTCCGCAAACTGCGGTGCGGATCACCCGTCAGTATTCTTCCTGACGTACCGCTGGTGGGGTCCGGGCCGCTCGGATCGCACCAGCTCCGGCAAGGGAAGGACGCCATGGGCCTTCGTGGCTTCGCCAATCTGTTGAAGGCACGCTCAGGGACGGCCTCGCTGCGCGCGCTGGAACCCAAAGCACGCACCGTCGCGGCGCTCATGCACTCCGACGCGGATCCGGCGGCGCAGCTTGCCGCCACCGGACGCGATGGCGAAGTGCAGCGGCTCGCGGCCCTGTGCCGCAGCGCGTCGCGGGAGCTCGGCCTTCACCCCTATCCCGAGCAGATCCTCGCCGCCCTCGGGCTCGTCAAGGGCTACAGCATCGATATGGCAACCGGTGAGGGCAAGACACTCGTTGCCGTGCTGGCGGCCGGGATGATGGCGACTGCGGGACGCCAGGTGCATGTGCTGTGTCCCAACGATTACCTGGCGGCTCGCGATCACGAGCTGGCCACGGCCATGCTCGCACCGCTCGGCATCGCCACCGGCTGCACGCTGGCGGACACCTCCACCGCAGACCGCTCGACGGCCTACCGCTGCCGGGTGGTTCACAGCACTGTGCAGGAGATCGCCTACGACCTCATGCGCGACGGGCTGGTGCTCGACCCCGGCGATCTCGTGCATCCGGTGCTCGATGTGGCTCTGGTCGATGAGCTGGACAGCGTGCTGCTCGACGAGGCCACCCAGCCGCTGGTCATCGCGCAGACCACCAGCGACGCAACGGCGCGCGCCCGGGAATCCCGCCTTGCGGCACTCATGACCCGCCTGGAGCGCGGCCTCGACTACACCACTGACCCGGTGGCGGGCTCGGCATCCTTCACCGACAGGGGCATCGCGGCGGTAGAGAGCGAGATGAGCGTCCCCAATCTGTTCGCCGCCGACCAGGTGAGCCTCATGGCGGCCGCCAATGCCGCCCTGCACGCCCACGCAATCCTCGTCCGCGACGTGGACTATGTGGTGCGCCCCGAGGGCATCGCGCTCGTCTCGCCGACGAAGGGCCGGGTGGTGGACCGGCAGCGCTGGCCCGAGGGCTTGCAGCGCGCGGTCGAGGCGAAGGAGCACATCGAGGCGGCAAGCCGGGTCCAGGTGATGGACCAGCTGAGCGTCCAGGAAGTGGTGCGCAGCTACCGGACCTGCCTGGGCCTGAGCGCCACCGCGACGCTCGCGGCCACCCCACTGCACGACCGCTACGGATTCCTCGTGGCCCATGTGCCGCCGCATCGCCCACTCATCCGCGTCGACGAACCGGCCGAGCTCTACCTCAGCGCCGCCCAGCGCGACAGGGCCGTCGTCGAACGAGCCGGCGCCGAACAGCGGGCCGGACGGCCAGTACTCGTGGGCACCCAGAGCATCGAGCATTCCCGCCAGCTCGGTGAGCAGCTGGCAGACGCTGGCGTGGCGGCCACCGTGCTCAACGCCACGAACGCCGCCCAGGAGGCCCAGATCATCGCGCAGGCGGGCCTTCCCGCAACAGTGACCATCAGCACTCAGATGGCCGGACGCGGCACCGACATCGTGCTCACGAACACAGCGCGCATCAATGGGGGGCTCGTGGTGATCGGCGCCGGGCGCTATCCGACCCCCCGGCTTGACGCCCAGCTGCGCGGGCGCGCCGGGCGCCAGGGTGATCCCGGCAGCACCGTGCTCATGGGGGCCCTGGACGATCCCCTCCTGAGCGTCGATGCCGACAGCACCACCGGTAGGGACGTCGCCATCGACGCCGACGCCCGGGGCCGGGTGCTCGATCCCGAGCTCAATGAACAGGTCGAGCACCAGCAGCGGGCGCTCGAGGCGAGAATGCTCGCCGAGCACGAGCAGGCGTGGCTGTTCACGAAGGTGCCGGCCGAGCAGCGTCGCGAGGTGCTCCGCTCGCGGCGGGCCGTGCTCGAGGAGCCACTCGCGGCGCGCCGCGAGATCTTCCGCCATCTCGGCCCCACCGTGCAGGCGGACCTGGCGAGCCTGCTGGGCGATGACCTCGACCGGGTGTGCGCCCAGGTCGTGCTGCACACTCTCGATGAGCGGTGGAGCGCCCACCTTGCCTTCCTCACGAACCTGAGGGAGGGCATTCACCTGCGTCGGCTCGCGAGGCTGTCTCCGCTGGTCGAGTTCGAGCGGGAGGCTCGCGAGCACTTCCACGGCTTCCTGGAGGCAGTTGCCGCCGAGAGCACCGCACTCCTGAACGACGCGGCATCGCGCAACGTCGTGCCGGACAGCCCTCGCCGAGGCCCGGGTGCGCTGTGGGCCTACGAGGTGATCCAGATGGGCTGGGGCTCACCCGAGGACAAGTTCGTCGAGGCGGTCGGACGCCAGATCCGGGCGCTGCTGCGCAGCTGAGGCCCGCCCGGTGGATCGGACCTCGGCTGCGCGCCATGAGCCCGACAGCTATTTCACCGAACCGCTCATGAGGCCGGACACGAAGTATTTGCCCAGCGCGATGTAGACGACCAGGGTCGGCAGCGAGGCCACGAGGACGCCCGCCATGATCGACGGATAGTCTGGATTCTGGCCACCGGCCAGCGCCTGCAGGGCATAGGTGACCGGGCCGTTGTTGGGCGTGGTGAGGAACAGCGCGAAGAGGAAATCATTCCAGGCGCTCGTGAATTGCCAGATCAGCGTCACGACGAAGCCAGGCAACGAGACCGGGAGCACCACCCTGGAATAGGTCGCGAAAGCCCCTGCACCATCGACCCTGGCAGCCTCGACGATCTCGTTGGGCACCGCGGTCGCATAGTAATTGCGGAAGATGAGCGTGCAGATGGGAATGCCGTAGACGATGTGGCACAGGATGAGCACCGGAATTCCCTGGAACCACGGGGCATGGGCCTGGACCTGCAGCATCATCGCCTGCAGGGGAATCATGATCGCCTGGTAGGGGATGAACATCCCGAACAGAAACAGCACGAACACCAGGTGCGAACCAGGGAATTTCCACTTGGCGAAGACATAGCCGTTCAGCGACCCGAGGAACGACGAGACGACCGAGGCGATCGAGGCCATCAGCAGCGAGCGTCCCAGAGCGGGCGCCAACCTGTCCCAGGCCTTCGCCCAACCGTCGACCGAGAAGCTGTTCGGCACGAACCAGGCCGTGCTCTGGCTGAATGCGGCGGGCGACTTGAAGCTTGTCACCAGCAGAAGGTACAGCGGCGTGAGCACGATCACGGCGAAGAACACCAGGAGGAGGTACTGCAAGGCAGTGAGCGACTTCTCTGACCGGCTCCTGCGCCGGCGCCGCCGTGGGGCCATGGCGATCGTGGCGGGGGCTGTCATGGTGGTGGACATCTGCGCTAGCCCTTCTCAGAACGATTGGTGTAGATGAGATAGGGCACCACGAGCACCGCAACGATGATGAGCAGGAGTGTGGCGTTGACGGCGGCAGCCGTCGCATCGTTGAGCTGGAACATCTGGGCCCACATGAGCGTCGCCGGGACCTCCGCGGTATAGGAGTTCGGGCCGGCGATCGAGTAGATGAGGTCGAACATCTTCATCGACATGTGCCCCACGATGATGAGCGCGCTGAGCGCGATCGGCGACAGCTGCGGGAACAGCACATAGCGGTAGAGCTGCAGTTCCGTGGCGCCGTCCACGCGCGCCGCCTCACGCTGATCCGTGGAGATGCCACGGAATCCCGACAGGAACAGCGCCATGATGTAGCCCGACAGCTGCCACACCGCCGGAATCGCCATGGCAGCCATATTGAACCGGCCGGCAGACCACCATGAGGACTGCAGCTGCGAGAGCCCCATGTACTGCAGGAGCTTATTCAATCCGACGGCATTCTCGCCCTGGGCCGGCGACAGCAGCCAGCGCCATACGACGCCGGCCGCAACGAACGACACGGCCATCGGGAACAGGAAGATGGAGCGGAACACGCCCTCACCGTTGACGCCCCGTTCCAGCAGCAGCGCCCACAGCAACCCGAAGATCATCGTGCCTGCCACGAACACCACGGTGAGCACGAGAAGATTCCACAGCGCATGCTGATAGCGGCTGTCTCCGATCAGCTGCGCATAGTTCCCGAAACCGCCGGGTGCCCTGGTCCTCCCAGATCTCGTCACGACGTGCGAGAACGACTCCACGACTGTTCGCCCGATGAATCCGTAGACGAATACTCCGACGAGAATGATGGACGGGGCGACGAACAAGAGGCTCGGCCCCCACCGACGAATGCCCTTCATGTCCTCCCTTTCGACGCGGACACATGGCACCGCACGGCAGGCCGACGCGAGCCGGCCTGCCGGCGGAGCACGACGGTGTGGTTACGCGGCGTACTTGTCGTGCGCAGCTGCCAGGGCGGACTGGAGCTTGGCAGTGTCCTTGCTCTGGTAGAAGGCGCTCATCGCGGTATTGATCTCCGAGCTCCACGCCAGCGACACTGCAGCGCCGTGGGCGATGGAGGGCACGATCTTGTCGGTCTTGAACGAGTCCATCGTCTTCTGCTGGTATTCCGGGAACGCCGAGGCCGGCACGTCGGTGCGCGGCGGGATCGAGCCCTTCTTGAGGTTGAAGACCCGCTGGCCTTCCGCGCCGCCGACCAGGTTGAGCCAGTCCTTGGCGCCCCCCGGGTTCTTCGCCCCCTTGGGAAGGGTGAACGAGTCCGCCAGGAAGCCGAAGGTCTGGTCCATGCCGACGAGCGGGAACGAGGAGTACTCCTTGCCCCAGGTCAGGCCCTTGGAGGTGAATTCGGCCAGTGCCCAGTCACCCATGAGGTTGTAGGCGGCCTGCCCGCTCCCGACCATGTCCGTGGCGTTCACCCAGTCGTCGCCGTCAGATGCCGTGTTCGCGAAGGTCAGCGCCTGCTTGAGATCGTCGATCGACCGGGTGACATCGCTGCCCGTCCACGAACCCGACTTGGTGAACAGCGCCGTGTAGGCACTCTGGCCGAGGTTCGCGGCGAGGATCGACTCGAACAGCTGGGTCTGCGTCCATGTGCCTCCGATGCTCAGCGGGGTCGCCACACCCGAGCCCTTCACCTTCTCCAGATCGGCCAGCCACGCGGAGACGCTCGTGGGATCGGAGCTGACACCGGCCTTGCTCAGCAGGCTGGTGTTCGTCCACACCATATTGGCGCGATGGATATCGCAGGGCACCGAATACACATGCCCGCCGACGGTGATGAGGTCGAGCAGCGTCTTCGGGTAGACGGACGAGCCGCCGAGTGCGCTGATGATGTCGTCGACCGGCTCGACCTGCTCATTGTCGATGTAGTCGGTGAGTTCGCCTCCGGCATGGGCCTGGAAGGTGTCCGGCGGATTGCCGTTGGCCAGATCGGACGCCAGCTTCGCCTTGGCGTTGGATCCCGAACCGCCTGCGACGGCCAGGTTCACGAAGGTGTTGTTCGGGAACTGCTCCTTGAACAGCGTCACGAGGGCGTCCAGGCCCTCCTTCTCCGAACCGTCCGCCCACCAGGTGTAGACACCGACATCGCCGCCGGCGCCGCCTGCCGCCGTGGAGGCACCGGTTGCGGTGGATGAAGAATCGCTGCCGTTGCTGCCGCATCCGGCTGCAGCAGCCATGACTGCGGCTGCCACAAACAGCGAACGCCTCTGAATGTGCATGACTCCCCCTTCAAGGGCCGTGGGTCAACATTGACCTCGCCCGGACAGCTCTGTCCGTGGCTCCCTCACAGATTGCCGCGCCCGGAATGCCGGTGTCCACGCAACCGCAGAATGGTTACCCAAAAGAGATCATTGCCCAGAGCGCGATCACTGCGGGAAGCGCCGGGCACCCTCGGCCACGAGCGCCACTAAGGGCGCCCGGCAGCTCAGGACAGCTGCTCCAGCACCAGCTCGCGTACCCTGGCGGCGTCCGCCTTCCCGTGCATCTGCTTCATGACCGCACCGATGAGCGCTCCGGCCGCCTGCACCTTGCCACCGCGGATCTTCTCCGCCACGCCGGGATTCGCCTCGATCGCCGCAGCCACCGCCGCGGCGAGGGCCCCCTCATCGGAGACGATCGCCAGTCCCCGCCGTTCGATGATGACCTCTGGTTCGCCCTGCCCCGCGGCCACCGCCGCGAGAACCGTGCGGGCCAGCCGGTCGTTGAGGCTGCCGGCGTCCACAAGCCTCTGCACCCGCGCCACCTGCTCGGCGCTGACACCCACCTCGGCCAGCGGCACCCCGGCCTCGTTGGCCTGCCGCGCCAGTTCGGTAATCCACCACTTGCGCGCCGAGGCCGGATCGGCACCTGCCGCGACGGTCGCCTCGATGAGGTCGAGCGCCCCCTCGCTGCCGTGGATGTCGCGCATCTCGAGCTCAGAGAACCCCCACTCCTTGCGCAGCCGAGCAGCCTTCGCGGCCGGCAGCTCGGGAAGCGAGGCTCGCAATTCCTCCACCCATTCACGCGAAGGCGCCACCGGCACGAGATCCGGTTCGGGCAGATAGCGGTAGTCCTCGGCCTGTTCCTTGGATCGGCCGGAGGTGGTGAACTCCCCGGTCTCGTTCCACATCCGGGTTTCCTGCTTGACCCGGCCCCCCGCCGCCAGCACAGCACCCTGGCGGCAGATCTCATAGCGCAGGGCCGCCTCGACGCTGCGCAGAGAGTTCACATTCTTCGTCTCCGAGCGGGTGCCCAGCTGCGTGGACCCCTTCGGCATGAGCGAGACATTCGCGTCGCAGCGCAGGTTCCCCTGCTCCATCCGCGCCTCGCTCACCCCCAGCGCCCGCACCATATCGCGAAGAAAAGCCATATAGGCGCGCGCCACCTCGGGACCCCTCGTGCCGGTGCCGAAGATCGGCTTGGTGACGATCTCGATGAGCGGCACGCCGGCGCGGTTGTAGTCCATCAGCGAATAGTCGGAGCCCTGGATGCGTCCGGTCGAACCGCCCATGTGCACCGACTTCCCGGCGTCCTCCTCCATGTGGGCGCGCTCGATGGGCACCACATAGCGCTCGCCGTCGAGCTCGAGGGTGACCTCGCCATCGAAGGCGATCGGCTCGTCATACTGGCTGACCTGGTAGTTCTTGGGCATGTCGGGATAGAAGTACTGCTTGCGGGCGAAGCGGCACCACGGCGCGATCGAGCAGCCCAGGGACAGGCCGATACGGATGGCAGCCTCGACCGCCTTCTTGTTCACCACGGGCAGCGAGCCGGGCAGGCCAAGGCAGACCGGGCAGGTGTGCGTGTTGGGCTCGGCACCGAATTCGGTCGAGCAGCCACACCACATCTTCGACCTGGTGTTCAGCTCGACGTGCACCTCGAGACCGAGCACGACATCGAAGCGGCGCATCACCTCGTCGTAGTCCATGAGTTCGTCGGTGCTGTACTCGCTGCTCACTTGCTGTCTCCCTTGAGCTTCGAACCGGCCAATGCGGGCGCCTTCGCCAGCAGCGGGCCACCCCACTGGGCGCGCAATTCGCGTTCGAGAGCGGCCCCCACCCGGTACACACGGTCGTCGCCGAGCACCGGCGCCATCACCTGGAAGCCGACCGGAAGACCGTCGTTCGGGTCGAGGCCGCAGGGGAACGAGCCGGCAGCCAGCCCAGCCAGGTTGCTGGGGATGGTGCACAGATCGCCCTTGTACATGGCGAGCGGGTCATCGACCTTCTCACCGAGCCGGTACGCGGTGGTGGGCGCCACGGGCGAGACGAGCACGTCGGCCTGTTGGAAGGCTGCCTCGACATCGCGGGCTATCAGGGTGCGCATCTTCTGCGCCGAGCCGTAGTAGGCGTCGTAGTAGCCCGCCGACAACGCATAGGTGCCCAGGATGATGCGGCGCTTCACCTCGGCCCCGAAACCCTGGCCCCGGGTCGCCCTCATGACCTGCTCCGCGGAGTGCCTGGCATCGTCGCCGACCCGCAGGCCGTAGCGCATCGCATCGTAGCGAGCCAGATTGCTCGACATCTCGCTGGGCATGATGAGGTAGTAGGTGGCCATCGCCTGCTCGAAATGCGGGCAGCTCACCTCGACGATCTCAGCCCCGGCCTTGGCGAGAAGGTCGAGCGTCTCGGCGAACCGCTGCTCCACTCCCGGCGCATATCCCTCACCGCCGAGTTCCGTGACGACACCGATGCGCATCCCGCTCACGTCGCCGTTGCGGGCCGCGGACAGGACCGCTGGCACTGCGACGTCGAGCGAGGTGGAGTCCGCCGGGTCGTAGCCGGCAATGATCTCGTGCAGGGCGGCCGCATCGGCAACCGTGCGGGCACATGGCCCGCACTGGTCAAGGCTGGAGGCCATGGCAATGATCCCGTAACGGCTCACGGCACCATAGGTGGGCTTGACACCGACAGTTCCGGTCATCGCGGCGGGCTGGCGGATCGACCCTCCAGTGTCGGTCCCGATCGCCAGTGGCGCCTCCCAGGCAGCGATCGCCGCCACCGAGCCGCCACTGGATCCGCCGGGAATCCGGTCGAGATCCCACGGATTGCGAGTCGGGCCGAAACCCGAGGTCTCGGTGGAGCCGCCGCACGCGAACTCGTCAAGATTGGTCTTGCCGAGGATCACCAGGCCGGCCTCGAGCATCTTGCGCACGACCGTGGCGTCATAGGGAGACCGCCAGCCTTCCAGGATCCTGGACCCCGCCGTCGTGGGCAAGTTGCGGTAGCACAGCAGATCCTTCACCGCCACCGGGACGCCGGCGAGCGGTGAGGGCAGGTCCTCGCCGGCGGCACGCCGCGCGTCAACCGCCGCAGCCTGTTCCAGGGCGCCGTGGTGATCGACGCTGAGGAAGGCATGCACCTGCGGCTCCACGGCATCGATCTGGTCGAGGAAGGCCTGGGTGATCTCAACGCTGCTCTGTTCGCCGGCCGCAATGCGCCGCCCGAGCTCGAGAGCGTCGGCCCGATAGATGTCCGTCGTCACGTTCTGCCTCACTGCGCGTTCGAGTCGTCGATGATGCGCGGAACGCGGAACCGCTGCTCGACGACTGCGGGGGCGCCGGCCAGCATCGCCTCGGGTGCGAAGGACGGCGTGCAGATGTCCTCGCGCATCACATTGGTCTGCTGCACGGCATGGGAAATCGGCGCGATGTCCAGATCGGCGACCTCGGACACCGAAGCGACGGCATCGAGGATCACGTCGATCTGGGGGGCCAGCTCTGCCAGCTCCTGGTCGGTGAGCTCGATCCGTGCCAAGTCGGCAAGCCGGCTGACATCCTGGGGAGAAACGGCCACGATCACCTGCTCCTTCATGGACGGACAGCTGTCCGCCGTTGCTGCGCGCTCGGCGGTGCCCGCCGGAGGGTTCCGAGGGCCCATCCTATCGGTCTGCCGGCAGGGTCCTCATCGGTGCCGCAGCGCCCGCTCGCGGGAGGCGGACAGCACACCGGTGCTCCCAGCGCGAAACAAGACTTTTACCCAGACCGCTCGGCTGTCGTTTGGCGAGTTTGACACACTTGGGGCGTGTTGCTCCTGCGCGTAGAACTGCCAGACCGTCCCGGTGCCCTGGGCCATGTCGCCACGGCCATGGGAACGGTGGGCGCCGACATCAGTGCCATCGAGATCGTGGAGAAGCACGGGGACGGCAGCGTCATCGACGATTTCATCCTCACCATGCCGCCCGGTTCCCTCGCCGAGACGATCATCAGTGCCTGTGCCGAGGTGCCCGATGTGCGCGTCCTGTGGCTCTCGCGCTATCCCGACCAGTGGAACATCGAGAGCGATATCGAGGCCATCAACCGGATGTCGAAGCACCGCGGCCGGGCCGCCCAGATTCTCACCGACGATGCGACGACAGTCTTCCGCTGCGAATGGGCCGCGCTCGTGAACCGACAGACCCGCGAAGTGGTGCACGCCACCGACAAGGCACCCGAGTTCACCCCTGCCCAGATCGATGCCCTGGGAGATCTCTCTGCTCCGGTGCGACGCGAGATGGGTGCTGACTGGATGCCCGACTGGGGTGAGGTGACGGTCGCCGGCGCTCCCGTCGACGAGCAGCGCACGCTGCTGCTGGGGCGCCAGGGCGGCCCGGCCTTCCTCGACTCCGAGCTGTTCCGTCTCGAGCACCTGGCATCGGCTGCCCGCTGATCCGACGGTTCGCCCGAGGCGAGCCCTGACGCCCGGCTGCACCTGGCCCCGATGAGGAATCGGACCAGGTGCAGCCGGGCGGGCAGTGTCAGGCCCTCAGTCGATCTCGGCGATGTAGTCCCAGACCGCAGCCACGTGTCTGCCGTCGGGTGCCCAGCGGATCAAGCCCTCGCCCGAGGGCAGCCAGGCGTGCACCTTCACTGTCAGGGTCTGGCCCGGGTTGATCGTTGCGGGCGGTGCTCCCTGCCCCGGCGCCAGTTCCAGATGGTGGATTCCCCCGGCGTCGTCGGTGGCCGTCACTGTGGCGAGATCCAAGGGGATCGGCGCAGATGCCTGCTGGAAGCTGAGCGTGAAGCCGCAGTCCACGGAGGAGGCCTCAGGGTCACCGCTGGTGCGGTCGACATCGGGGCCGACGACGTTCGTCACGACGCTGCTGTTGTCCTTGAGCACGACGCGGACCGCCACCCCCTGCATGGAGACGGCAGGTGTGGCCGCCGTTCCGGCAATGAGCTGATTGCCCGTCGAGCCGCTGGGCAGATAGCTGGGCAGCGACCTGGACGCCAGCTGCACTCGCTGCTCGCTGGGGCTGGTTGCGGCAGGCGAACTCGCCGCCGCGCAGCCGGCTGCCGCAGCGCTCAGCAGGCCGGCGGCCAGCACGGCACCAGCCGCCCGACGCCACATGGCGGGCCGCACCGTGGGTTTCTTGCGAATGGTCATTTTCCTTCACTTCCTGGGACGGTGCCCCGGGCCGGAGCCCGGGGCACACGATGCGGACACGGCTCAGTCGCGCCGGCGCCGGACGATTGCCCGGGTGAGGGCCGCTGCACCGGCGGCCGCAGCAACGCCAGCCAGTGCCACGCCACCGAGCTCACTGCCAGTGAGCGGCAGCCCCGGATTGGCTCGCCCGGGCGTGGCGCCCGGTGCCTGAGCGGAGCTGGCGTTCCCTGGCGCCGGAGAGGACGCCGAGGCAGAGCCGGACGGCGAGGCCGAGCTGGACGCCGAGGAGGCGGGCGCAGCGGGGCTCCCCGATGACGACGGGCTCTGGGCGGAGCTGGACGACGAGGCCGAGCTGGACGCCGATGGCGAGGCACTCGGCTGATCGCCGGGCAGGCTGTTGAACACATCGGTCCCGAACGGAGCCAGTCCAGCCTGCGCGGCATACCCGAGATGGCCCAGGCCGTCGATCCCGCCGGACACGGTCCCCGCCATGAGGGGCTTGTTGTCGGTGCCCTTGTTCACCTGGTAGATGTCCTCCATCGTGCGCAGCCACGAGTAGTGGTTGTAGTTCACGGTCGAGGTCGTCCCGGGCCTGATGTAGGGGGAGATGAGCACCGAGCCGGTGGCGCCGCCGCCGGGGGTGGCGTCCTGGGCGTTGAAGGTGTCCAGGGGCGTCTGTCCGTCGGTGAGATGTCCCGGGATTCCGGTGGCCGAGAGGCTGATCTTCGTCACCGGAGCGGTTGTCTGCAGCGGATTGCCGTTCTTGTCCACGAGGGTGATCGTGGCGTCGCTGGGTGCCTGGGAGGAGGTCGAGACCATGGTCGGCCCGGCATCGGCCACCTGGCCCACGTAGGCGCCGTCGGGAATCCCCTCGCCGGTCACTGCCCGTCCGATGTCCTTCGTGCTCGCCACGTTCTTCTGGGCAGAACCTGGGATCGTCACGGTCGTCGAGCCCGCGGGTGCGGTGGCAGTGTACGAGGAGCTCCCCGAGAAGCTCGAACTGGTGTTCTTGGCGCCGGAGACACAGTTCGACTTGTCGGCATTCACCAACGAGGTGTCCTGCTCACACGAGGGCGGGCGGGTGATGTACCCGTTGTCGCCGGGGCCGGGGAACAGCTGATTCCCGAACTTGTCGGTGTCGAGCGTCGAGTTCGGGCCGGTGGGCTCCCAGTTGACATTCTGCCCATTGATGTTCTGGCCTGCGGCGTCGGCATTCACATAGTTCTTGGCCATCGGGCCGGGCTCGGGGAACTGACCTGCCGGGTACTGCTGGTAGCCGGGATCGGCCGCCGGATTCGAGGGGTTCGAGTACTGGTACTTCTCGTTCTCGCGGGCGTCCTTGGCGACGGTCGTGTCATCGGTGGCGTTGTTGAAGCTCATCCCGTAGAACGGCGGGTTCGCCTCGTCGAAGGTGATGTCGATGAGTCCGCCATCCTGGAAGGCTGCGGACTTCTCGATGAGCGGGATGTAGTACTTCAGCCACAGATCCCCGGCATAGAGCCCGCCGGTGTGATTCTTTGGCGGGGTGTTGAGCGGAAGCGAGTAGTCCGGGTTGCCGTTGTCGTCGAACAGCCCCGAGAGGTTGTTTCCCACGCACACCGCATCGTGGGCGTCCGAGCAGTTGTTCGGCGTGATCCAGTTGAAGGCCGGCACCTCATTGGCAGGCTTCGCGAGATCGGCGACGAGGCCCTTGGAAGGGTCGTCGGCGTTCACGATGTGCGAGGAATCGCTGTCGGTGCCACCGTTCGCCGGCGTTGTGAGGGCGTCGGAACCGTCACCCTTGTCGCCGATGATCGAATGGAACCACGGGAAGGGGAAGTGCTTGGCGACGTACTGGTCGTTGGCCTGGGCCCCGGTGAAGGAGGTGATGCCGTTCGCCTTGTCCGCGGCGCTCGCCTTCATCGTGCGCGGGTTGGTCGTTGGGTTGTTCGCCAGCGTTCCCGGCGAGCCCGCCAGCCCGTCCTCGCGCCCGGGCTGATTCCCGAGATCCTGGGCATATCCCTTCCATGTGACACCGGCCGCATCGAACTGATTGAACAGTGTGGCGGTGTCCTTCGGGTAGGTGCAGCCATTCGTGCCGTCCGGGGAGTTGGCCCCGCTCGTCGACAGCACCTGGCCGTAGTTGTCGGTCTGGCCGAATGGCGTGCCGCTGTGCTTGGTGATGATGCTGGCAGCCGAACCCAGATCGGTGTTCGCCTGGTCGCAGTCGGACTGCACGTCGAGCGAGGCGGACTGCCCGGAGACCATGGAGGTGTAGTTGTCCATGCTGTAGTGGCCGGTGCCGAAGTAGTTCTTCAGCAGCACGCCCTGGCTGGGCAGCGTCTTCCACAGATAGGAGTTCTGATTGAGGCCGGTGAAGGTCGCGTCGTAAGACTTGTTCTCCAGGATGATGAGCCAGGTGTGCTTGATCTGGCCGGGCTTGAGGCCCGTGGACGTAATGGTCGCCGAGGTGGGCGCCGAGGGAGTGGGGCCGGCCAGAGCCGGTCGTGTGGGAATGGCAATACCTGCGGCCACAAGCGTGGTAGCCGCGACAATCCCCAAGAGCCGTGCTCGAGGGACATGGAATGAGAACACCTGACCGGAGTACTCCCCCAAGGCATCCGCGGATTCTCCTGGAGATGAACTCCAGGTGAACGGGCCATGCCCGCAGATGCGACCAACGCTGCCTCCCGGCCGGAACCGGATGAGGCGCGCACTGTCACTGGCCCATGAGGATGCGGTAGAAGACGTACATGAGGACGCCGACGAGGCTTGCCGCGAGGACAAAGACCGCCGCTGCCCACACCCTCAGCCTCTTCTTGCGGCGAGTCGTCGCCACCAGCTCCGGCCCCCACTCGCCCAGTCGGGGACGCGCCCGCACGGGCGCACCGCCGTCGAGATCGAGGTTGGAGAAGAAGCGGCTCATGACATCCAGTCTAGGAGCCGGCGGACGCATGCGGCTGTGCATCGGATGTGAGTCCATGTCCCGGGCCACCTCGGTCAGCCCCGGGCCACCTTGGCCAGCTCCGCCAAGGACCGCCAGGCCACCGAGCGCTCCACGCCCGCCAGTCCGCAGGCCGGGGTGAGCACCAGAGCCTCACGCTCCTGCTCATCGAGTTCCAGCCGCGAGCAGACCTCCTCACGTTGCCGCGTCATGAAAGCGCTGCCCGCCTCCATCTGGTGGGTCGGCACCACGCCGAGCCATGCCTGACGGCCCTGCTGGCACCACTGGGCCAGCCTGTCCCATGACGACCCTCTCAGGACAGCGGTGTCGATGCTGGGGGCGTCCGCGCCGCTGTCGAGGATGACTCCCAGCGGCAACTCGTCGTCGCAACAGTGCACGACGACGATGTCGCCGCCCGCCGCCTTCGCCTGGGCGATGGCCGCGCCCAGCGCGTCGCGCACCTCCGGTTCCTCGACCGGCGGCAAGCTGTGGCGTCCCGATTCGTCGGGGATCACGCCTGTGAGCACCTGGCCGAGGCAGGGCTCGTCGATCTGGACGGCCACCGGCGCGCCGATGACCCGCCGGACCCAGGCGAGGTGTGTGTCCAGGGCAGCGCCCCAGGCCTGGCAGATATCGCGGCGGGCTCCAGGGTCGCCGATGGAGCGCCCGCCGCGCGGCAGGTCGACGCAGGCACTGAGCGTCCAGGGGCCCATCGTCGTGATGGTCAGCCTGCCCGGCCAGTCATCGATGTTCTCGGCGAGCACGTCGATGTCGTCGAGCAGGGTGCGCCGCGCTCGGCGCGCGAGGATCGAGGGACCCAGGCTCAGCCGCCACCCGGCGGGCTGGCGGTCGAAGGGCAGATCCTCCAGCAGGCACATGGTGCGCGCGAACATCGACGCGTGGGGTCCACGATCGGGCAGCTCGGGAAGCGGGGCCCGATCGGGGAAGACACCGAGCACGGCGCGGATCGTCGCTGCCATGCCGGTTCCGGCGAACGAGCCAAGGGCAGTGGCGATCATGGGGTCATCACCGGACCCTCGATGCTCTCGCGAACCAACCAGACGGACATGGAGCCTCCTTGCAGTGGTCGTCCTTGGCGCACGCTGGACAGGGCTGCGACTAGGGAAGTACATGTTAGGTTACGGCGCGATCGTTAAGCTGAACCACGGACACGAAGCAGGACCGCCCATGTCCGGACAATCACCATGGGTGGCGAGGCAACCAAGAAAGCACGGCGCATGACTGAACTGACACGGGCGCAGGTCTCGGACATCCTTGGGGCACATCTGAGCGCCACCGGGTGCACGTTCGGCTTGTGGGCCCCCCGGGCCGACCGCGTCGAGCTGGCCCTGGTCGACGACCAGGGGAACACCCAGCGCAATATCGACATGGACCGTCAAGGCGGCATCTGGACGACCTCGGTCCCCGGTGTCGAGGCCGGGCAGCGCTACGGTTTCCGGATCGACGGAGCATGGGACCCCGGCCAGGGGCTCCGCGCCAATCCCGCGAAGCTGCTCGTCGACCCCTATGCGCGCGCCATCACCGCGGGGGTCGACTTCACCGGCCCGATCTTCGATCACGTGCCCGACGACTTCTACACCCGCGACAACCGCGATTCAGCAACATCGGTTCCGCTGTCGGTCGTCGTCGCCGACACTCCCGCGCCGGAACCGATCGCCCGGCGCCGTCCGCTCAGCGAGTGCGTCATCTACGAGGCCCATGTGAAGGGATTCACGCGGCTGCACCCCCAGGTGCCCGAGCACCTGCGCGGTCACTATGGCGGGATCGCCTATCCCGCGGTCGTCAAGCACCTCACCGATCTGGGCGTCAATGCGATCGAGCTGCTGCCAGTGCACCACTTCGTCTCCGAGCCGTTCATCATCGGGCGCGGGCTGTCGAACTACTGGGGGTACAACACCCTCGGCTTCTTCGCCCCCCATGCCGCCTACTGTTCGGTGGGCACCGAGGGCGACCAGGTGGCCGAGTTCAAGTCCATGGTCACCGCCCTGCACCGGGCCGGCATCGAGGTGATCCTCGACGTCGTCTACAACCACACCTGCGAGGGCAACCACGAGGGACCCACGCTGAGCTTCCGTGGCATCGACCACCAGGGCTACTACCGGCTCACCGATGATTTGCGCAATGACTACGACGTCACCGGGTGCGGCAATTCCGTGGACACGGCCCATGCCGACGTCCTGGCGCTCGTCATGGACTCGCTGCACTATTGGGTCACCCAGATGGGGGTGGACGGTTTCCGCTTCGATCTGGCCAGCACCCTCATCCGCAATGGAGACCACCAGGTCGACCTGAACCACGAGTTCAAGCGCCAGATCGCTGCCGATCCGGTCCTCAAGGACATCAAGATGATCGCCGAGCCCTGGGACATGGGGCCCAACGGCTATCTCGTGGGTGCCTGGGGTCCGGGGTGGAGCGAGTGGAACGACCGCTATCGCGGCTATGTCCGCGACTACTGGCGAAGCCAAGTGCACGGTGTCGACGAACTGGCCACCCGCCTCGCCGGGTCGACCGACATCTTCAACCACAATGGACGCCCGGCGTCCTCCTCGATCAATTTCATCAACGCCCACGACGGATTCGCGCTGCGCGATCTGGTCACCTACAACTCCAAGCACAACGAGGCCAATGGCGAAGAGAACCGCGACGGCTCCAACGACAACCGATCGTGGAACTGCGGCGTGGAGGGCGAGACGGACGACCCCACGATCAATGCGCTGCGGCACCGGCAGGTGCGCAATATGCTCGCCACGCTCCTGCTGTCCGACGGCGTGCCGATGTTCTGCGCCGGCGACGAGATGGGGCGCACCCAGCAGGGCAACAACAACGCCTACTGTCAGGACGGGCCGATCAACTGGGTGAACTGGAGCCTCCAGGACGAGTGGCACGATGTCGGCACCCTGGCGCGCACGCTCATCGGGCTGCGCCAGCAGTACCCGCTGTTGCGCCCCGCGCAGTTCCGTGATCGCCACGATGTGGTGCGCGCCGACGGCACCCCGCTCGGCCGCCTCACCATCGCCTGGTTCAACGGTGGCGGGGGGCAGATGACGCAGGACGACTGGAACGATGGTGCGCGCCGCCTGCTGGGCATGTATGTCTCCGATGAATCCGACACGGCGTTCCTCAACTGGTTCCATTCGGGCCCCGAGCCCGCAGCGGTGACATTGCCCGCCGAACAGTGGGGCACGCACTTCGAGGTGGTGGCCACCAGCGCCGAGCCCGGTGAGCTGGCCGAGAGCTATCAGCCCGGTGAGACGTTCACGCTGCCTGCGCGCACAGTCGTTGTGCTCAAGGCGACGACCCTCTCGGTCGCCCAGGCCGACGAGAAGGCCGCCGCCGAGACCACGACATCGGACGAGGCCGGGGTGACCCAGGACGAGGCCTCCCCCGAGGAGAATTCGCAGGCCTGAATTCTCTCGCTGTGTTCCCGGGCGTTCCTGACCGGTAGCGTTGAGGCGTGTTCAGCCGAGACAAGAAGAGCCGATGGCTGCGTGGCCGGCCCGCCGATCCCGACATGGTGCCCCAGCCCGATGACGCCCCTCACACCATGGCGCCCGCACAGCCGGCCGCCCCGGGAGTCATTGATCCGCCCGGCGAGCCCATCGTGTCCGCCGAGCCCACGAGCACCGGCGAGCCGGCCGTGTCCGCCGAGCCCACGAGCACCGGCGAGCCGGTATCGGACTTGAGCACCCACCGTCCGGCCTCCTCGTCCGAGCCGTCGCCCGACGAGGAACCCGCACCGCGTCACGCCGCCGCCGATGACCCCGCGGCCCAGGACCCGGCGCGCACGGCGGCCGGCATCCGACCGCGCCGCGCAGTGCCCCGAGGTTTCGGGCGCATCCCGATCCACAACGTGTGGCCTGTTCTCGAGAATGGTGTGTATCCGGCCAAGGCGACCGAGGGTGAGACCATCGAGGTGGGAGCCAATATCTTCCGGGAAGGTCACGATCTGCTCGGTGCCACCATCGTGCTCACCGGCCCCGACGGCTCCCAGACACGCGCGCAGATGGCCCAGGCAGAACCCCTTGGCCTGGACATCTGGAAGGGGGAGGTCACCGTGGGTGCGCCCGGCGACTACCGCTTTCGGATTGAGGCATACGACGACCGCTGGGGCAGCTGGCAACACAATGCGCTCATCAAGCTCGACGTGGGCCAAGATGTCGCGCTCGTCTGCCTGGAGGGTCGCGAACTGCTCGCCGAGGCCAAGACCGGTGCGCAGGAGGCCGGCGACGGCGTCGCCGAATGGCTGCTCGCCGAGGCCTCCTGGCTGCTCGACCCGGCCGCGCCGGTCGACCAGCTTCGGGCCGTCGCCACCCGCGAGGACATCGGTGAGTTCATGGTCAACTTCTGCCCCCGCAGGCTGCTCACCTCGACCCGCGAGTTCCCTGTGGTCGTCCACCGCAGACGCGCACAGTTCTCTGCCTGGTACGAGTTCTTCCCCCGCTCGATCGGTGCGGTGCGCCACGAGGACGGCTCGTGGACCTCGGGCACGCTGGCGTCCAGCGAGCCGATGCTCGACCACATCGCCTCCATGGGATTCGACGTGGCCTATATCCCGCCGGTCAATCCCATCGGGCGAGCCTTCCGCAAGGGCGCCAACAACGCGCTCGAGGCCGGACCCAATGACCCTGGCTCGCCGTGGGCCATCGGCTCTCCCGAGGGGGGCCATGACGCGGTCAACCCTGCGCTGGGCACGATCGAGGACTTCGACCACTTCGTCGCCCACGCTCGCGAGCTGGGTCTGGAAGTGGCGCTGGACTTCGCGCTCCAGGCGTCCCCCGATCACCCATGGGTCACCAGCCATCCCCAGTGGTTCACGACGCGAGCGGACGGCACGATCGCCTATGCGGAGAATCCGCCGAAGAAGTACCAGGACATCTACCCGCTCAACTTCGACAACGATCCCGCGGGGATCTATGCCGAGGCGCTGCGTCTCCTGGAGTTCTGGATCGATCACGGGGTGACGATCTTCCGGGTGGACAATCCGCACACCAAACCGGTGGATTTCTGGGCATGGCTCACCGCCCGGTTGCACGAGTCCCACCCGGACGTGCTTCTGCAGGCCGAGGCATTCACTCGCCCGGAGATGATGCACGCATTGGCCACGGTGGGCTTCCACCTGTCATACACATATTTCACCTGGCGCAATACGAAACAGGAACTGGGCGACTATCTGTGGGAGCTCTCCCACGACTCGATTGCCTTTTTCCGACCGAATTTCTTCACGAACACCCCTGATATCAATCCGTCCTTCACGCACTCCGGAAACCCGGCGGCGTTCGCGATCCGCACCGTGCTGGCCGCCACCATGTCGCCGGCGTGGGGGGTGTATTCCGGGTTCGAGCTGTTCGAGCACGACGTACTGCGGCCCGGTGGCGAGGAGTACCTCGACTCCGAGAAATACGAGTTCCGGCCGCGCGACTTCGATGCCCAGCCCAATCTCAACGATCTCATGGGCCGGCTCAACCAGGTCCGCCACGAGCACCCTGCCCTCCAGCAGCTGCGACACACCCAGGTGCTGGCCACCGACCACGACAAGCTGTTCGCGTTCAGCAAGCGTGAGGGAGACGACCGGATCGTCGTCGTCGTGAGCCTGGACCCCGATTTCACCGCCGAGGGCACCGTGGAGATCGACTTTGGCGCGCTCGGCCTTCCCGCCGGTACCCCGCTTGAGGCGCACGACGAACTCACCGGGGCTGACTTCACCTGGGGCCAGCGCAATTACGTGAGGCTGTGGCCTGCCCAGCCGGCCCATATCCTCACAGTGACACCAGTCGAGGCGGCGCAGCCGAGGTGAGCGCAGCTGGAGGCGACGACGAGAACACCGCGCGATACCGCGGCAAGGAGTGCGTGTGAGCATCAGTGACGATCAGTCCGGCATTCACGGCGAGCCGGACGAGGATGCCGTCGAAATCGAGGAACAGATCACCGAGGACGAGCTGGCCCGTCTGGAGATGGCCCTCTCGCTCGTCCAGCCGGTCGGTGCCATCGACACCAGCAACAGGGACTGGTTCCGCACGGCGGTGTTCTACGAGGTGATGGTGCGTTCCTTCGCCGACTCCGATGGCGATGGGGTAGGAGACCTGGCCGGCCTGACGGCCCGGCTGGACTATCTGCAGTGGCTCGGCGTGAACTGCCTGTGGCTGCCACCCTTCTTCGACTCGCCGATGGCCGATGGCGGCTACGACGTGACAAACTACAAGGCCATTTCCCCCGATGTCGGGACACTGGCCGAGTTCGGTAAATTCATCGACGCCGCACACGACCGGGGCCTGCGGATCATCATCGATTTCGTGATGAACCACACCTCGTCCGATCACCCGTGGTTCAAGGCCTCCCGTGAGGACCCGGCCGGACCCTATGGCGACTACTATGTGTGGCGCAACAAGCCGGACGCCTATCGTGATGCGCGCATCATCTTCGTCGACACCGAGAAATCGAACTGGACTTACGACCCGGTCCGCGGACAGTACTACTGGCATCGGTTCTACTCGCACCAGCCCGATCTGAACTACGAGAACCCCGAAGTGCTCGCCGAGATGATGGACGCCCTGCGCTTCTGGCTCGGCTTCGGAGTCGACGGTTTCCGGCTCGACGCCGTGCCCTATCTCGTGGAGCAGGAAGGCACCAATTGCGAGAACCTGCCCGGCACCCATGACATCCTCAAGAAGGTCCGTGCCATGATGGACGAGGAATTCCCCGGGCGGATCCTGCTGTGCGAGGCCAACCAGTGGCCGCACGAGGTCATCAAATACTTCGGCGACGGCGACGAATGCCAGATGGCCTTCCATTTTCCCGTGATGCCCCGGTTGTACATGGGTTTGGAGCGCCAGACACGCGAGTCCATCACCACGATCCTGGCCGCCACTCCCCCGCTGCCCGAGGGTTGCCAGTGGGCGACCTTCCTGCGCAATCACGACGAGCTGACCCTCGAGATGGTCACCGAGGATGACCGGCAGTACATGTGGCGTCACTACGCCAGCGATCCCCGCATGCGCCTCAACCTGGGTATCCGGCGCCGGCTCGCGCCGCTCATGGGCAACGACCCGCAGAAGATCAGGCTCATGCATGCCCTGCTCCTCTCGCTGCCCGGCTCACCGGTGCTGTACTACGGCGACGAGATCGGCATGGGCGACAACATCCGGCTCAAGGACCGCGACGGAGTGCGCACCCCGATGCAGTGGACCTCGGGACCCTCCGCGGGATTCTCCAGCGCGCCCTCCGACAAGCTCTTCCTGCCGCTCATCGACCAGGAGCCCTATCTCCCGGCAGACGTCAATGTTGCCGATCAGCTCAACGATCCCTCCTCGCTGCTGGTGTGGCTGCGCTCGATGCTGGCCACCCGTGCCCACTTCCCGGTCTTCGGCCTGGGAACCTTCACCGATCTCGGCGGCGAGAACGACGCCGTGCTCAGCTTTCTGCGCTCGCTGGATCGGCCTGGGCTCCAGGGGGCACAGAAGGTCCTGTGCCTCAACAATCTGTCGGGCACTGAGCAGGACGTGCGCCTCTATCTGCCGGACAATGCCGGGGCCACCCCGGCGAGCCTGCTGCGTGCCGAGCGGCTCGAGCCGCTCGGTGCCGACGGGGAGTTCCACTACCGTCTTCCCGCCTGGGGCTTCGCCTGGTTCGAGATCAGCAAGAACCCCGGACCGAGGTCCGACCGATGAGCACCTTGCCCGAGGATCCGCGCTGGGAGCACGTCTCCCGCGCACGATGGTTCGGGGGCAAGGGCCGAGGCGCGGTGCCGCTGGCCCTCGATGCGCTCGACTGGTTCGCCGGGCCGGCGGCAACCGCGCAAGCCCCGGCCTCCCAGCCTCCGGGCGTGCGCTCCGAAATCCTCACGGTCGGCTATCCCGACTCCTCCCGAGAGTTCTACCAGCTGCTGCTCAGCTACCGGGCCGAGCCGCTCGACGGTGCCGTCATCGGACACGACGAGCTGGGCTGGATCCACGACGCGACCAAGGACCCTGAGGCAATCAGCGCGCTGGTGAGGGCGCTGGCTCACCCGCGCAGCTCGCCGGATGGCCCGCACGCCGGTCCGTCCGCCCTACGATGGGCGGCCCATCTTCAGCAGGCGCAGGTCTTCGAGCGGCCGCTGGCTGCCAGGCCCTTCGAGGGGGAGCAGTCCAACAGCACCGTCTTCCTCGGCGACAGCGCACTCGTCAAGTTCTTCCGGCGCCTGGAGCCGGGGCACAACATCGATGTCGAACTGCACGCGGCGCTCGGACGCAGTGGCGTGCACGACGTGGATGCCCTGTACGGCTGGGTGGACGCCGCGCTGCCCGAGCACATCGCCGGTCAGGGCGCCCGGGCGGATTTGCTCATGGTCAGCCAGCAGCTCGAGGTCCTCGACGAGGGCTGGACACTCGGTGTGCACTGCGCCGGCACGGGGACCGATTTCGGCCGGCAGGCCACCGAGCTCGGCGCTGCTCTGGCACGCGTCCATGCGGCGCTGGCACGGGCCTTGCCCACGGAGGAGGTCGACGGCGGACAGCTGGCCGATGCCATGACCGCGCGCCTGGACGCCGCGGCGGCCCAGGCACCCCAGTTGGCTCGTCTGCGCGGGCCCATTGCCGCTGTCTTCGACAGGCTTCGGGGACGCCGGCTGGCGGCCCAGCGCATCCACGGCGATTTCCACCTGGGCCAGACCCTGAGCACCTCGTCGGGCTGGAAGATCATCGACTGGGAGGGCGAGCCGCTCAAGTCCCTCGCGCAGCGCGCCCGGCCCGATTCCGTGTGGCGCGATGTGGCGGGCATGCTCCGCTCGCTGGGCTACGCCCGGGCCGTGGGCCACGGCACGCCGGCCTGGCAGCGGCAGGCAGCAGATGCCTTCCTCACTGCTTACCAGACCCACGCCACGACCCCGCCCGACACCGATACCCTCAGTGCATACGTGGTCGACAAGGCCGTCTACGAGGTGGTCTACGAGACCCACAACCGACCCGGGTGGGTCCACATACCGATGCAGGCCGTCATGGACATCGTTGCTCCCGGCGGCACAGCGACAAGGAGGCCAGAGGATGGCTCATGACAGGTTCGGGAACCTCACCGGATGGGATCTCGAAGGTTTCCACAGCGGAGGCGACACAGAGGCGTGGCGCCGGCTGGGAGCCCATGTCGTCACCGTGCACGACGATGAGCGCGGAGAACTGAGCGGAACGCGCTTCGCGGTGTGGGCGCCCAATGCCCAGCGAGTGCAAGTCATGGGCGACTTCAACTGGTGGCAGGCCGACGAGATGGAGCTCATTCCCGGCACCGGGGTCTGGGGCATCTGGAAGGAAGGGGTCGGGGCCGGCGCCAAGTACAAGTTCAAGGTGCAGGGTGCCGACGGGAACTGGCATGAGAAGGTCGACCCCTATGCCTTCCGCGCCGAGACTCCCCCCTACAACGCATCGATCGTCCACACCACTCACCACGAATGGGCACCTGGCGAGGACGCCTGGCTGAGCCACCGAGCGGAAACCGACCCCTATCACCGCCCGATGAGCATCTACGAGGTGCACCTGGGCAGCTGGCGCAAGACCATGGACTATCGGCAGCTCGCCCAGGCATTGCCCGAGTACGTGTCCTGGATGGGATTCACGCACGTCGAACTGATGCCGGTGATGTCGCATCCCCTGGAGGCCAGCTGGGGATATCAGGTCACCGGCTACTACGCCCCCGACGAGCGGCTCGGTTCGCCCGATGATCTCAAGGTGCTCATCGAGGCGCTGCATGCCGCCGGGATCGGGGTCATTCTCGATTGGGTTCCCGGCCACTTCCCCAAGGATGACTGGGCCCTGGGGCGCTTCGACGGAACAGCGCTGTACGAGCACGCTGACCCGCGCCAGGGCGAGCAGCCTGACTGGGGCACCTATGTGTTCAACTACGGCCGCAATGAGGTGAAGAGCTTCCTCGTCTCGAATGCGCTGTACTGGGTCTCGGAGTTCCACATCGATGCCCTCCGCGTCGATGCAGTGGCGTCGATGCTCTACCTGGACTACTCGCGAGCCGAGGGCGAGTGGATTCCGAATCGCTTCGGGGGCCGCGAGAACCTGGAGGCCATCGATTTTCTGCGCTATGTGAACAAGCATCTCTACGAACGCCAGCCGGGCGTCATGATGATCGCCGAGGAGTCGACGAGCTTCTCCGGCGTCACCGCCCCCGTCCACGAGGGAGGACTGGGTTTCGGGTTCAAGTGGAACATGGGCTGGATGAACGACTCCCTGGAGTACCTCAAGCTCGACCCCATCTACCGGCAGTATCACCACAACGATCTGACCTTCGCCATGGTCTACGCGTACTCGGAGAACTTCATCCTGCCGATCAGCCATGACGAGGTCGTGCACGGCAAGGGATCCATGGTGGACAAGATTCCTCAGGACGACTGGCGCAAGTTCGCGACGCTGCGCACCTTCTACTCGTTCATGTGGTCCTTCCCCGGCAAGCAGCTGCTGTTCATGGGACAGGAGTTCGGTCAGCGCGCGGAGTGGGACGAATCGAAGGGCCTCGAGTGGTGGGTCGACGGGATGCACTGGCACAAGGGCCTGCGCGATCTCATCCGCGAGCTCAACCTGCTGCAGGCACAGGTACCACCGCTGTACCTGCACGACCACGAGCCGGAAGGCTTCCGCTGGATCAACGCCAACGACTGGATGGCCAACACCTATTCATGGCTGCGATTCGGCCAGGACGGCGACATGGTCGCCTGCATCGCCAATTTCTCCCCCGAGCCCTATGTGGCCTACGGCCTTCGGGTGCCCCGCGCAGGCGTGTGGCGCGAGATCCTCAATACGAACGATGCGCGCTGGGACGGCGACGGTGACCATCTCAACGGTGCCCGGCTTGCGGTGCCCCGCGACGACGGGGACGCAGAGGTCGTCGTGAGCGTACCGCCGATGGCCGCGGTATGGCTGCGCTACGATCCCGATGCAGACGAACAGCACTTGTCACAGGGGTGACGGCGGGTGACTCGGCACATCAGGGGGCTGTTCTACGGGGCCACCGGAGTGATCGGCCCCCACAGCCTGGGAGCGTGCGAGTGAGTGATTTCACGGTGCGAGTGGTGGTTCGCGGCGACATCGGAACCCTCGAATGGAATGCTCAGGCCGATCGGGCCACTCTCGAGCATGCGGTCAGTCTGGCCGCGGATGACGCGCTCATAGGACAAGGCCTGCGACGTATCGAGGCCTGCGTCCCGGCGTCCGACGAGCGAGGCCGCTGGGCACTGCAGCGGGCAGGTTTCCGGCTCGAGGGCCGGCGCCGCAGCGTGGTGGCGGACGGCGAGGGCGGTTTCACCGATGCGCTGCTGTACGCCCGTCTGGTGAGCGACCAGGTGTATGGACCGATGGGGTTCACCTCGGTCATGGACTCGGTGATGGCCACTCACCGCCTCATCGGGCACGTGCTCATCCGCGATGAGGCGGGCAGGGTGCTGTTCGTCGAGACCACCTACAAGAAGGACTGGGAGCTGCCCGGTGGCATCGTCGAAGCCGGCGAGACTCCGCGGCGCGGTGCCGAGCGTGAGCTGGAGGAGGAACTGGGGATGCACATCGACCTCGACCAGCCGCTCGTGATCGATTGGATGCCGCCCTATCTGGGCTGGAGCGATGCCGTGGAGTTCATCTTCGATGGCGGGCGGCTCGACTCCTCGCAGGCGGCGAACTTCAAGCGACCCCGCACCGAGATCGCCGCCTACCACTGGCTCGGCGCGGACGAGATCCCCCGCCACGTCACGGCCCTGTCAGCCCGCCGGCTGGCTGCCCTGCTCGCGGGATTGCCGCTGCGCTACACCGAGAACGGCGGGAATTTCGGCCAGGACTGAGTCCGGCCCGGTACAGATGCCCCCCGAGTGTGCATTCACGGACATCGTGACGGGCTCAGACGCGCTAGCCTCGCGAGGGTGACGACCCACAGCACAGCTTCCGCGTCTTTGCAGCGCCCGCGCACCGACGTCGACCGGCTCGCCGACGAGTACTTCGACCGCGAGTTGGCGCTCAGCCCGCTGGCCATGACCGCACTGGGCATCGACGAACGCCAAGACGAGCTGGACGACCTCTCCCCCGCCGGCCTGGATGCCCACGATGCGCTCGCGCGGTCGACCTTGAACGCGCTGGACCGGGCCACCCCCTGCGACGCGGTGGATGCCGTGACCATCGCAGCGATGCGTGATCGGCTGGGTCTGATGACCGAGCAGCATGCAACAGCCGAAGACAAGGCATCGGTCAACAACATCGCCTCGGGACTGCATAGCGTCCGGGAGGGCTTCGATGCGATGCCTACCGACACGCCCGCGCAGTGGGAGACGATCGCAGCGCGGCTGAGGGCCGTGCCGCTCGCCCTGCAGGGCTGGTTCACCTCCCAGCTCGCGGCAGTCGACGCCGGTCTGCGCCCGGCGTCCCGCCAGATCGCCCAGCTCAGTGACCAGGTGGATCGCTGGGTGGCACCAGCTGGCTATTTCGAGCAGCTCGTGGCGCAGGCCCGGCTGCGCGACGGCCAGGTCCTGCCACGCGAGGTGGCCGAGCACCTCGACGAAGCCGCCGACATCGCGGCAGCCGCCTACCGGGCAGCCGCCGAGCGGCTGCGCACACAGTTGTCCGCCGTCGCCACGCCCGAGGATGCGGTGGGGCCCGAACGGTACCGGCTGGCCTCCCGGGAGTTCCTGGGAACCACCATCGACCTCGAAGCCACCTACCGCTGGGGACTCGAGCAGGTCGCCGAGATCACTGCGCGCGAGCAGGAGCTGGCGGATCGGATCCGCCCCGGTGCGGGGGTGCCCGAGGCGCTGGCGGCACTGGACGCCGACGAGCGCTATCGAATCCACGGCATCGATGCCCTCCGAACGTGGATGCAGCGCACCGCCGACGGCGCCATCGCCGCCCTCGACCACACCCATTTCGACATTCCCGAACCGGTGCGCACCATCGAGTGCTGCATCGCGCCCACCAGCGACGGGGGCATCTACTACACCCCGCCCAGCGATGACTTCTCGCGTCCGGGGCGGATGTGGTGGTCCGTGCCGGAGGGCACCACGGACTTCTCGACCTGGCGTGAGCTCACCACAGTTCACCACGAGGGCGTTCCCGGCCACCATCTGCAGTGCGCCCAGGCGATCTACCGCAAGGACCTGCTCAACAACTGGCGCCGAAACGGCTGCTGGGTGTCAGGCCACGGCGAGGGCTGGGCACTCTACGCCGAGCAGCTGATGGCCGAACTCGGCTTCCTGGACGACCCGGGTGACCTGCTCGGCATGCTCGACTCCCAGGCCTTGCGCTGCGTGCGCGTCGTGCTGGACATCGGGCTGCACTGCGGCCTCGAGGCACCGGCACAGGCCGGGGGCGGTCAGTGGACCTTCGACAAGGCGTGGCGCTATTTCAACGCCCATGTGAGCATGGACGAGGGCTTCGCGCGTTTCGAGGTGAACCGCTACTTCGGCTGGCCGGGCCAGGCGGCCTCCTATCGGCTCGGGCAGCAGGCCTGGCTGGACCTGCGCGAGGCGGTACGCCAACAAGACGGCGAGGGCTTCGATCTCAAAGCCTTGCATGCGCGGGTGCTCGACCTGGGGAGCCTGCCGCTCGATGTGCTGCGCCAGGCGGTGGCCGGCTGAGCATCAGCACATCGGTCTGGCCCGGTCGCCCACTGGGCGGCCGGGCCTGGCTTCGTCGCCGGTGGCTCAGCCCTGCAATGCGGCCGACACGACCTCGCGGGCGCCGTCTTGCAGATGCGCGAGATGGTCGGCGCTGCGATAGCTCTCGGCATAGATCTTGTACTTGTCCTCGGTGCCCGACGGGCGTGCCGCGAACCAGCCGGCCTCGGTGGTCACCTTGACCCCACCGATCGCTGCCTTGTTCCCGGGCGCCTCGGTGTAGATGTGGGTGATCGGGTCGCCAGCCAGCTGGGTCGCCTGGACATCGGTGGGAGAGAGCGCCTTGAGCCGGGCCTTCTGCTCCCGGCTCGCCTCCGAGTCGATGCGGGCGTAGTAGTAGGTGCCGAACTCGGCCTCCAGGTCGGCGTAGTGCTGGCTGGGTGTCCGTCCGGTCTTCGCGGTGATCTCGCCGGCCAGCAGATCGAGGATGAGCCCGTCCTTGTCGGTCGTCCAGGTGCGCCCGCCCAGCTCCAGGAACGACGCCCCTGCGGATTCCTCTCCGCCGAAGCCCAGCTCGCCGCTGATGAGGCCGGGCACGAACCACTTGAATCCCACCGGGGTCTCGACCAGCTCACGCCCGAGCTTGCGGGCCACATTGTCGATCATCGAGCTGGACACCAGCGTCTTGCCGATGGCAGTGGTCGACGCCCAGCCGGGGCGGTTCCCGAACAGATAGTGAATGGCCACCGCCAGATAGTGATTGGGGTTCATGAGCCCGGCGTCGGGAGTGACGATGCCATGCCGGTCGGAATCCGCGTCATTGCCGGTGGCGATGTCGTACTTGTCCTTGTTCGCCACGAGCGAGGCCATCGCGTCCGGCGAGGAGCAGTCCATCCGGATCTTGCCGTCGGTGTCCAGCGTCATGAAATACCAGGTGGGGTCGATGACGGTGTTCACCACGGTGAGATTGGGCAGCAGGTGCTCGCCGATGTACTCCCAGTACTGCTCGGAGGCCCCGCCCAAGGGATCGGCGCCGATCCGCAGACCAGAGGCCTTGATAGCGTCGATGTCCACGACATTGCGAAGATCCTCGCAGTACGCGCTGCGATAGTCGGTGTGCTCCACCTTCGACCTGGCCTGTTCATAGGGCACCCGCTTGATGGCCCCCAGATCGCCGAGCAGCTCATTGGCCCGCGCCGCGATCCACCCGGTGGCGTCGGTGTCCGCCGGACCGCCGTTCGGCGGGTTGTACTTGAATCCGCCGTCGCGCGGCGGATTGTGCGAGGGCGTCACGACGATGCCATCGGCGAGTTCGCTGTCGCGTCCCCGGTTGTACACGATCACCGCGCGCGAGAGCGCCGGTGTCGGGGTGTATTCGTCCTCGTACTCCGCGAAGACGTGAACGTCCGCAGCAACGAGCACCTCAATGGCAGTCTTCCAGGCCGGCAGGGACAATCCGTGGGTGTCCTTCGCGAGGAACAGCGGCCCGGTGGTGCCCTGGGACGCGCGGTACTCGACGATGGCTGCGGTGATCGCGGCGATATGGGCCTCGTTGAATGCCGTATCGAGACTGGCACCACGGTGCCCGGAGGTGCCGAAGATGACCTGCTGGTCGGGGTTCGCGGGATCGGGACGCTTGTCGTAATAGGCGCCGATCACGGCATCGAGATCGATGAGATCGGAGGGGAGAGCCGGTTGACCGGCGCGTGGATCTGCCATGCACCCATCATCGCGCACGGCCCCGGGCTTGTCCCCCTCACCGGGCCTTTGTTGGAGCTGACAGGGGCCATTGCCCACCTGGCGCCAGTGCGGGTCAGTGGAAGAATGGCCACATGAGTCAACCGCACACATCCCGTCCTGCGCAGGCTCGGCGTGCCGCTGCCCCCGCGCCGCGCGCAGGGACACCATCCACTGCAGATTTCAGCCGCCCCGGCGCGATCGACCTCTCGCAGTTCGCCTCGGCCAGCGCCGGCGCCGCACCCGCCGGCCCTGCCTCTCCGGGCGACTACAGCGTCGAGGTCAGCGAGCAGGAGCTCAACGACGTCATCCAGCAGTCGCTGAACTATCCGGTCATCCTCGCGCTGCTGTCACCCACCGACCCCGGCTGCCAGCGGGTCAAGGCCACTCTCAGCTCGCTGTCGGACCGCGCCAATGGGCGCTGGCTGCTCGCCACCGTCGACGTGGATGCCCAGCCCCGGATCGCCCAGGCCCTGCGGGTGAGCGCCATTCCCACAGTGATGGCGCTGCTGGCCGGTCAGGCGATGCCGCTGTTCCAGGGCACTGCCGACGAGCAGCAGATCTCCGGCGTCATCGACCAGGTGCTTGCCTCCGCCGTCGCCAATGGCGTGGCCGGCCGGGTGGCTCCCCGCAAGCACGCCGATTCAGGTCCCGACCCGCGCTTCGCCGCTGCCGACGATGCCATGCACAGGGGCGACTACGCGACGGCTCGCGACGAGTTCGAGAAGCTGGTCAAGGCCAATCCCAAGGACACCGAAGCGGTGGCGGGCCGGGCGACCGCTGCGCTGCTCGTGCGCAGCGCCGACGCCGACGTGACGGCCCTCGTCGCGGCATCCGATGCCCACCCCGAGGATGTGGACAAGGCACTGGCCGCCGCGGACGCGCAACTCGTGGTGGGCCAGGCACAGCAGGGCCTCGAGCGGCTCATCCGCCTCATCCGGACCACGGCAGGCGACGAGCGCGAAAAGCTGCGTCAGCGTGTCCTGGAGCTGTTCGAGACCCTCGACCCAGCCGACCCGACGCTGCTCTCGGCTCGCCGGGCCCTCGGTGCAGCGCTGTACTGAGGCGCTGTACTGAGAGCTCATGGCGCGCCCGGTGGGACCGCGATCGAGGCACCCGCCGGGCGCCCGAAGCCGTGTGGAATGATGACGCCATGGATAACGAAGATCTGTTCCTCTGTATCGATCACGTCGCCTATGCGTGCCCCGATGCCGATGCGGCCTCGAAGTACTACCAGGAGAACTTCGGCTGGCACGAGATCCATCGCGAGGAGAATCCCGAGCAGGGTGTCTGCGAGATCATGATGGCTCCGGCCGCCACGCTGTCCCCGGACATGACTCAGGTTCAGGTGATGTCCCCCCTCAATGACGAATCCACTGTCGCGAAGTGGCTGGCGAAGAACAATGGCCGCGCAGGGTTGCACCACATGGCGTGGCGTGTCGACGACATCGACGCGGTGAGTGCCACGCTGCGCGAGCGCGGTATGAAGCTGCTCTACGAGGAGCCCAAGCTCGGTACCGGCGGCAACCGCATCAACTTCATGCACCCCAAGTCGGGCCAGGGTGTGCTCATCGAACTGACCCAGTACCCGAAGAACTGATCTCCCCCACGACCACCGCAGGTCCCGGCCGGTGGGTCCGGTGCTGCGCAGGCGAGCGCCCGAGCCCGGATCCACTGCCGGAGTTGCGCGCACCCTCGGAGTCCTCCTCGTGAACCGGATGCCTGTTGTACTGCACCTCATCGCTCGCGTGGGCTGGGCGCTGTCCCCCTACCGCCTGGTCGGTCGCCACCTGCCCCGCCAGCCCGGCATCATCCTCGGTGCCCCACATACCAGCAACTGGGATTTCATCGCCTTCCTGGGCGTCGCCTGGCAGGAGCGCACCCGCCTCAGGGTGCTCATCAAGAAGTCGTGGACGCGCGGTGCAGCGGGTCCGCTGATCGGCTGGCTGGGCGGGATCGGCGTCGACCGGGAGAACCCGGCCGGCCTCGTCGAAGAACTCGTGGAGTTGGCAGGCAAGGGTCGTGACTTCCAGCTGGTCATCGCCCCCGAGGGCACCCGTTCCGCCGGACAGCACTGGAAATCCGGCTTCTACCGGATCGCACGTCAGGCCAATCTGCCGGTCACTCTCGTCGGCATCGATCACGCCCGCAGGGAGGTCGAGATCGGGCCAACGATGGTCCTCACCGGCGACATCGCGGCGGACATGGACGCGATCCGTGCCTTCTACGCCCGGTTCGGCGGGGTGAAACCCCGCAATCGCACCGAGCCCAGGCTGCGCGATGAAGCAGAGCTCGGCTCAGCTGAGCGAGAAGGGACCGCTGACCAGGGCCCGGCGCTCACCGAGTGAGCCACTGGCCCTTCATCGTCTCCTCGACACCCTGGCGCGTCCGCACCCGTCGCCTCGGCGGGGCTTGGTAGCCTCAGTGGTGATCTGTGCGAGGAGTCATTGATGAGCGATTTCGACGACCGTCCGGACAGCGATGAGCTCGGTGAGGAAACCGGGCTCAACCTGTTCGACGACAGGGCCAGCGCTGCGGGGAGTTTTCCGCACGCGATGATGGGCTACGACCGTGGAACGGTCGACAACTACGTTCGTGACCTCGAACAGCGCCTCGCTGCGGCCAGGCAGCTCAACCGCGATCGATTGCGCGACCTGGAGGCGCTGCGCCAACAGCAGGGCACGACGAACTTCACCCGGCTGGGTGCCCATGCCACCGGCCTGCTGCGGGCAGCCGAGGCGCAGGCCGATGATCTCGTGACGAAGGCCGGCGTGGAGGCCGAGCGGATCAAGGAGGAGGGCCGGCGGGCCGCCGCCGATCTGCGGGCCAATGCCCAGACCGAGGCCGATGACATCCGGATATCGGGGCTGACCAATCTTCGTACCGCACGCGAGGAACTCCAGCGCGAGGGGACGGCCGTCGTCGAGGCGGCGAAGACACAGGCTGCGGCGCTGGTCGACACCGCCAAGCGTCACGCCCAGGCCACCCTCAACGAGGCCACCCACAACGCCGAGCTGATCACCCGCAAGGCCACCGGCGAGGCGGAGGCGATCCGACTCGATGCCCACAAGCAGGCCGCCCAGACCGCGCTGGAGGCGCGCAACGACGCGCAGGCAACCCTCGCCGCCGCCAAAACCGAGGCGGATCAGCTTCGTTCCCAGGCGCGCGCCGAGGCCGAACAGATCACGACGCAGGCGCGCGCCGAGGCCGAGAATGCCCTGGCCACTGCCCGGGCGCAGGTCAAGCAGGAACTGGCCCAGGCGACCGCCGACGCCCACGACCTGAAAAACAAGGCGGACGCCCAGGCGAAGGACACCCTGTCAGCCGCCCGCGCCCAGGCCCACGACACCACCCAGAACGCCACCGCCCAGGCCCAGACCATCGTCAACGAGGCGCAGGCCAGGGCCGCCGAGACGACCCGCCGGGCCAACGAGCAGGCACAAGCCACCATCGCCGACGCCAATGCCCAGGCCGAGAAGATGCGCCAGGAATCCCAGGCCCTCTATGCCGAGGCCACCAAGGCCAGCGAAGAATCCACGCAGGCTGTCGCCGCGCATGCCGATGAGGTGAGCAAGGTGACCGCGGAGTCGCTCGAGGCGGCTGAGAAGGTGAAGGCTGTCGCCGCGCACGAGGCCGAGGCGCAGTTGGCGGCCGCCCACCGCCAGACCGCCATGATGAAAGACCGTCTCGAGGAGCAATACGCCTGGCGCAAGGAACAGTTGGAGCGCGAGACGAATGCGCTGCTGCTGCGCAAGGACGCGGTGCTCGCCCAGCTCGCGAACATCAGGGCACTGGCCGAACAATCGGCCAGTGACTATCCCGACCGCGAGCCGATCAATCCGCTGGGCGCCGAATTCTCCGCCGCCCCGGCGTCAGGAGGTGCGCTGCCGCCGGCGGGTAGGTCCGATACCGAATCCAGCGAGCAGACCCATCAGATTCCGGCGGTGGGTGCCGAGGACGACCAGCAGTGGTTGTCGTCCTCGTCGGGTTCGGCGGACGATCCACAGGTCTCCCCCGACGAGGAGACCACGCTGCTGTCCACCCGCCAGCCCCGCAACGACGCCCCGGAGCAGACCCGCCCGCTCAGCCAGTGAGCCAGCTGCCGGCTCGCCCCGGTTCAGAACAGCCGGTCCTCGGCATTGTCCATGCCCCGCAGGGCGTCGTAGTCCACGGTCAGGCATGACAGGCCGCGGTCCCGCGCCAGTACTGCGGCCTGGGGCTTGATGAGCTGGGCTGCGAAGACCCCGCTGACCGGGCTGAGCTGCGGATCCCGGTTCATGAGCTCGACATAGCGGGTGAGCTGCTCGACCCCGTCGATCTCACCGCGCCGCTTCACCTCCACCGCCACGTAGCCGCCGTCGCCATCGCGCAAGAGCAGATCGACCGGCCCGATGGGAGTGCGGTACTCGCGGGTCACCAGGCGGTATCCGGTACCGAAGACACCGGGATTCTCGGCGAGGAGGGCCTGCAGATGGGCCTCCACACCGTCTTTCTCCAGACCTGGGTCGACACCCAGGTCGTACTCGTGGTCGTCGAGGATCTCGGCGATGGCGATCTTCAGAGTCTCGCCATCACGGCCCTTGACGAGCCACAGCTCCTCGAGCGGTGCGCCAGCGGGATCCTCACCGGGCTGGCTGGGGGCAGGGGCCGTCACGCTCAGGGTGCACGGCGGGCTCATCCAATTGAGCGGCTTGTAGGCCCGGTCGTCGGCATGCACGGACACCGCGCCGTCCTTCTTGACCATGATGAGCCGTGGCGCCATCGGCAGATGGGCCGTGAGTCTTCCTGCGTAGTCCACCTCGCACCGAGCAATCACCACACGCACGCCCGTCAGGTTAGCAGCGTGCCGCACTAACCTTGCCTTCATGGCGCATCACCGACCCAGCAAGCATCTGCGAGCCGCCAGGCCCCTGAGCCAGGCGGGTTTCCAGGTCAGCGTGCACAAATACGACGGCAGCTGGCTGGTCCGCCAGATCCGTGCAGGGCAGTCGGTGAAGAGGTACACCTGCCCGGAATGCCAGCGGGCCATCGTGCCTGGTCAGGCCCATGTAGTGGTGTGGCCCGCGGTGCCCCCGATCGGCTCAAGCTCGGCGGTGGAGTTCCGGCGCCACTTCCACTCCCAGTGCTGGGCCATGCGGCCATGAGCGAACCGGCACCGGCCTTGCACGTCACGGACCTCGGGCAGGGGCCGCGCACCGTCATCTTCCTCCATGGCCTGCTGGGACAGGGCAAGAACCTCGCGGGTGCCGCGAGATCGCTGGATGGCCTGGCGCACTGCCTGCTCATCGATGCTCCCAATCATGGGCGCTCAGCGTGGACCGAGGAGATCGACTATCCCATGATGGCCGACTTCATCGCCGACGAGCTGTCGAACCGGGGTGCCCTCGACGATCCGGTGGTGCTCGTCGGCCACTCGATGGGTGGCAAGATCGCGATGTGCCTGACCCTCGACCATCCCGAGCTCGTCTCAAAACTGTGTGTGGTCGACATCGCACCGGTGAGCTATCCGAACGCCGGCTACTTCAACTCCCTCATGGATGCCATGGCCGGCCTCGATCTCACCGCGCTGCACTCGCGACGCGAGGCTGACGAGGCCTTGGCGCCGGAAATCCCCGACCGGGCCGTGCGGGGTTTCGTCCTGCAGAATCTGCACCACGAAACCGCTGGTCACGGCGGGGAGGGACGCTGGTACTGGGCCTGCAATCTCGATCTGTTGCGCCGCAGCACGGCCGTGCTGAGCGGTTTCCCGGAGATGGCGGAGGCCTCCTGGGATGGTCCGGTGCTGTGGATCGCCGGACAGAACTCCGACTACGTCCGCCCCGAGTACCGGCCGGCCATGGCGGCCTTGTTCCCCGAGGTGCACCAGGTGACAGTGGCATCCGCGGGTCATTGGGTGCATGCCGCGCGGCCGCAGGCCTTCGCGGAGCTGTTGACGGCCTTCGTCACCGTCTGAGGGCACGGCGAGGCTGCGGACCGGGCAGTGCTTCGGCCACGCTCTGAACTCTTTGACTCGCAATTCGGGTCACGGCCGACCAATCACCGGAATAGTTGTCACGCTCGCTCAATTGGAGTATTGTGCTGCCCGAGAAGTCAAATACCAACCCGTGTCACACAGTGCATTTTGTTGAAATATCTGAACCTACCATGAAGACGCCCGTGCGAGCTGAGCATCGAGCGTTCCTAAGACAAGGATCTGCCGATCCGCCGTGTTGACTGAATCAGTGTGCAAGCGAGCTGTGGATCTCCTCGAGATCAGCGATCTACTTCAAGACATCGCGCCGGAGGCGGCCAATTTCAAGTCCTGTGATTGAATCCCGCGCGCTCCTCAAGCGATATCGAAAGCAATGGGCCTTGTCGGGGCTTTCCTTCGCCATTAACGAGTTCGAAACGGTCGGTCTGCTCGGCCCCAATGGCGCCGGAAAATCGACACTGATGCGAAGAATCACTGGAAACAGCCGGCCAAGTGGTGGGAGCATTCGCGTGCTCGGGCTCGACCCAGTACGCAAGGGGCGAATAATCCGACGACAGCTGGGAATCGTTCCGCAAAGAGATACTCTTGACCAAGAACTCCGGGTGAGACAGAACCTCGAGATATTCGGACGATACTTCGGTCTGCGAGGCCCCGAGCTCGCTCACCGGGTTTCCGAATTGCTGCGTTTTGCCCACCTCGAAGACAAGAGCGAAGTGCAGATTCCGGAGCTTTCCGGCGGCATGCGAAGGCGCCTCAGCATCGCACGCGCCCTCGTCAACCACCCGCGTGTCCTGCTCCTTGATGAGCCCACCACGGGCCTTGACCCCCAATCACGTCACCTGTTGTGGGACCAGCTCCGGGATCTCCACCAGGCCGGGCTGACTTCGCTGTTCGCCACCCATTACATGGAGGAAGCCGAACAACTCTGCGATCGCATACTCATCATTGACGACGGCCGTCTGATCGCCGACGGCAGCCCACAAGAACTCATCCGCACCCACTGTCTCAAAGAAGTGGTCACCATCCCCGTGGACGCAACTTCAGATCGCCTGATCAAGCTGTTTGCCGATGTTCACGGCTATTCGTACACTGCCGAGGAACGCACGGTTGAGATCTTCACCGGCTCAGCCGAGCTGACCGTCTCCGAGCTCTGCAGAGCAGGCATCCCCGGTGCCGGGACGCCGGATTGCAAGACACGCACCGCAAATCTCGAAGATGTGTATCTTCAATTGACGGGCAAGGAGCTAAGAGATTGAGCGCGCCACCCCCATATTTCGGCGGAACTGCTGACCGGCTCAAAGAGTGCTGGCAATACACGAGGGTTCGTTGTGACGAATTCATGGCACATTGGATCACTTCACTGGTGCTGAACCTAGGAGCCCCGCTCGTCTACATCCTCTCATTGGGATTTGGCTTGGGTCGCCAAATTCCCACTCCGATCGATGGTTTGCAATATCCCGTATATGTCAGCACCGGAGCCATGGTGGGAACCGTGGTGACACTTGCTGGTGGATTCGCACTGTGGCCCGTGACCTTGGGATTCGAGGGGAACCAGCACTTCATCGCAGCGTCACATGCCCCTCTCTCCCCGTGGCAGATCTCGCTCGGTGAGACACTTGCCGTTGGCGTCCGAATCCTCGCCCAGGCATGTTTTTTTGCTGGACTGGGTGCCGCCTTCGGGCTGTGGAGTCCAATCGGCGCCGCAACTCAGCTGCCGATGACCGTGCTCGCCGGACTCGCGCTCTACACTCCCCTTCAAGCGTTGACCGCCCGTTTCCCCCACGCGGAGAGACACTACAGCGCCATTTACCGCGGATTCGCCGCGATTTTTCTTCTCGGCGGAGCATTCGCCCCCATAAGTCTGTTGCCCACATCGGTGCAGTGGTTCGCCTGGTTCTCGCCAGTGTGGCATGCACTCCTGGTGAACCGGGCGCTGCTAGGAAGCCCTGCACCCGGATTGGCACTGCATGTCGTCCTCCTGCTCATTGTGACGAGCGTGGGTTCGATTGGTGGTTGCCTTGGTTTCCGCTGGAGACTGGCGCGCTGACATGTCCACACGGCAACGCCTGCTCCGTGGCATGGACTGGACACTGGTCTTCAGGCACGAACTGGTCCTGTCGCGGTCCCAGAGTCTGTGGCTCATTCCCTCGGGCGCCCTCCTGGCCGTGCTCTACCAGCTGAGTCTGAGGTTCGGCCTGTCACGTCACCTCGCCAGCGCAAGTGCCGCGTGGGGATACCGCTCCTACGCCGAGTTCTTGACACCCGGTCTGGTGGTGATGGCCGTCTTCAATGCATGTTTCACTGATTGGATCGACGGCAGCTATCGAAAGGCGCACCTGAATCAGTTCTATGAGGCCATTCTCCTGACGCCGCTGTCAGCAAGTTCCGTGGTGCTGGGCGAGACAGTCCATCTCACCCTTCGCGGTGTGCTGTACGCACTTGGCTTCCTGGTGGCGAGCAGGGTTTTCGGAATCCACTCGAATCTTGTCGCCATGGCACTGGCAGTACCGCTCATTGGCATCGTGTTCGCCACTGTGGGGGTGAGCATCCCCATTCTTGTCAGGAGCAGGGATCAGCTCGACGTCGCACGCTTCTGCGGTGTGGTCATGACCATGTTTTCGGGCGTGTTCTACCCCGTCTCCGTCTATCCGAAGCTGGTCTGCCTCATTGTGAAGATGTTCCCTTTCTGGCAGGCGCTGAATCTGGTGCACAGCCTCGACTCAGGAAATCTCACCGGTGCGCTGGCCTCGGGGATTTATCTGCTGGGCCTCAGTGCGTCCCTCATGATCATCGCAGTGATGACCCTGATGCGCTCGCAGGCGTGATCGGCGGTGCTGACCTACCTCAGCCGGCCACCACCTGGGCAATACTGGCCGGAGCCGCCGGACTCGGTGAGGCATCGGGTGCAATACCGCGTGCCGCTATCCCCCGCACCACCGACAGGCCCTTGGTGTCGATGGTGCCGACCACCGGGTACGTGGGGGCCATGAGGCTGTCCTGATAGACGATGAAGAACTGCGAGCCGGTCGTCTCGGGGTCTGCCATCGCCACTGTCCCGCGTGGATAGACGCAGGAGTCGTCCTTTTCTCCGGAGCACAGCGCCTTTGCGGCACCCAGCTCGCTGGCGAAGCCATATCCCGGTCCACCCCTGCCAGTGCCCGAGGGATCGCCGCACTGCAGCACGAAGATGCCCTGCGTGGTGAGCCGGTGACAACTCGTGCCGGTGAAGAAGCCTTGCGAGGCCAGCGTCTCCAGGCTGTGCACGGCACAGGGTGCATCCGCCCGGTTGAGCGTCATGACGACCGGCCCCGGCGGCAGCGAGAAGGTGAGCACCACGTTTCCGCTCGTTGCGACGCTTGTCCCCGAGGGCGGGTCGACGGCCTTGGCGGGACGTCCGGTGGGGGTGTACTGACAAGTGGTGATGGATCCGGGGGCAACGGAATCGCTCGCCGGCGAGGAAGTCTGCGCGCACCCCGCCACGAGCACGGACGTCACCACGAGCAGTACTGCCCATGCCCTGTGCCGGCCGCCCGCGTGAGCGCGGTCCCATGGTCTGCTGTGAGTGTTCACACCCAATCCTCTCCCCTGCTCCATGACCTCTCGTGAGGACGCGCAAGCCCCACCGGGGGCCCCGACGGGCCCCTGCGGGCGGCCATGTCAACTCTTTCGGGGGTTACGGCCAACCCCTAAGCTGGGCGCTATGGTAAACCTCACCCGCATCTACACCCGAACCGGCGATGCCGGGGCTACCCGACTGTCCAACAATGACCTGACGCACAAGACCGACCCTCGTGTGCATGCCTACGGGCAGTGCGACGAGACGAACTGTGCCGTCGGTGTGGCCCTGACCCTGGATCCGGACGAGCACCTGCGGGAGGTCCTCACGATCATCCAGAACGAGCTGTTCGATGTGGGCGCAGACCTGTCGGCGCCGGTCGAGGAGCATCCGAAGTTCGATCCGCTGCGGGTCGAGCAGCCCTCGATCGACCGGCTCGAGCGCTGGTGCGACGAGTACGGCGAGGAGCTGCCGAATCTGCATTCGTTCATCCTGCCTGGAGGCAGCCCGCTGGCAGCCCAGCTGCATGTCTGCCGCTCCACCTGCCGGCGCGCGGAACGGGCCGCATGGGAGGCCGTCGAGGTGTACGGGGGCCAGGAGGAGGACTCGGCTCCGGCCGGGGGGGTACACCTGCTGGCCATCAAGTACCTCAACCGGCTGTCCGACCTCTTCTTCAACCTTGCCCGACACGCCAATGTCGTCGCCGGGCGCCCCGAGGTGCTGTGGATCCCTGGTGGTGAGCGCCGCTTCGCGCAATACCAGGAGGCCAAGCAGGCGCAGTCGTGAGCGTGGCGTGCTCGAACAAGGGTCTGCGCCGCGTCCCCGCTGATGCGGGAGGCAGGCCGGTGGTCAGGGCACCCGATAGGTCCACTCCGGATTGTTGAACTTCGCGTCGAGCAGTTCGTGCGCCCGCTGCATCTCGTACTCGGTGTAGTCGGAGTCCACACAGCGGTAGCGGGCCCGGAAGTAGTCCAGGAAGCGCTCGAAGATCTCGGCGCGCGCCAGTCCGGTCTGCGAACGCATCGGGTCGACGCGCTTGTTCGCGCTGCGCGTGCCCTTGTCCGACAGTTTCTCCCGGCCGATCCGCAGCACCTCCATCATCTTGTCGGCATCGATGTCATAGCTCATCGTCACGTGGTGGAGAACCGTTCCGTCCACGAGCCGCCGCTGGGCGGCACCGCCGATCTTGCCCTTGTCACTGGCGATGTCGTTGAGCGGCTTGTAGCTGGCATGAACTCCCACCTCCGCGAGAGCCCCGAGCACCCAGTCGTCGAGATAGGCATAGGACTGTTCGTAGCTGAGCCCTTCGACGAGGGAGCCCGGCACCACCAGCGAATAGGTGATGCAGTTGCCGGGCTCCATGAACATCGCACCGCCGCCGGTGACCCGGCGCACCACCTTGATGCCGTAACGCTGCGCGTTGTCGAGGTCGACCTCATTGCGCACGGACTGGAAGGAGCCGATCACCACCAGAGGACGGTCCCAGTCCCACAGGCGCATCACCGGGCGGCGGGCCCCCGTGGAGACCTCCTCGGGAATCACCTGGTCCAAGGCCACGTGCAGGGTCGGATCAAGGACCTTCGGACCGATGACCTCGAAGGTGAGATCTTCCCAACGGGTGGCCTGCCCGGCCGCGCGGCGCACGGCAATCGCCACCGAGGAGGGGTCGAAGCCGACCATCCGCACCGACTCGTCGAGCCGGGCAGAGATCGAGGCGCTCAGCTGCGCCACCGTCGAGGACGCCGGCATGCCGTTCACCCCGGCATTGATCTGCTCCAGCGCGGTGTCCGGTTCCAGGAAGAAGTCACCCGACAGGTGGGTGTTGGCGAAATGCCCGTCCCTGATGTCCAGGTCGACGACGACGAGCTTGCCTCCCCTGACCTTGAACTCCCCGCGCAGCGCGCTGTTTTCCCTCACTGGCTCACTCATATTCCTTGTAACTCGCTCCTCCGGGAGGCGCAGCCTCCAGCCAGCTCATCAACCCCACCAATGACTCGCGCGCCATGGCGAGCTCCCAGATCCGTTCCTCGCCGCTGGAGCTGCGGACCTCCAGCCGCACCACCCGGTGCCCGGCCAGCAGGGCGGGAACCTCCTCGGGAGTGGCTGCCCGGTGATCCAGCAGCCGGGTCATCCGGCGTCTGAGCACCACGCGTGGCCGGAAGCTCATCGAGAGGATCCGATACCACTCCAGGGAATTCGCATCGTAGTGCGCCAGGCCATCGATCCAGCGTCCGCTCGAGCCCGCGTCCAGCGAGCGCAGCTCGCAGTCGAACACCCCGCCGGTGCGCGACAGATAGCGCCGCCTCACGAATACCAGGGTGAGCGCTGCGAGCAGGCCGACCACGACCGCGAGGACGACGAGTTCTGCCGTCGGCAACAGACCCATGGACACAACCTATCGTGCCCAGCCAACTGGCCCTTGACCAGCTGCGTCGATCAATTGCCCGGGCGAAGGTGAGCCGGCTGCGGGGTGAACTCGCTGGCCTGGTCGCCTTTCGCCTTGGCAGCGAACTTCTCTGCGGCCCTCAGCTGGCCCACCGCATGGTTGTACTGGCGTTCCTCCTCGTGCGTCGCATCGCCCGAATCGATCCGCTCGTGCAGGTGCGCGATGGTGCTGCGCGCTGCGTCGACCGAGATCTCGGCCGCCCGCTCCCCGAAGGAGCTGAGCAGCGACACGCGATTGCGGAACACCGAGATGAACCCGTCGGACACGGCGAAGATCTCGTCGGTGCCGTCCAGTGTGGTCACTTCCACCGCACACGGCACCAAGGCGGCCATGAGCGCCTCGTGGTTGGCCAAGATCCCGATGTCGCCCTCGCTGGTTCGCGCGATGACGCTGAGCGCCTGGCCCTCCCAGACCTTGCCGTCGGCAGCGACCACCTCTACCTGGAGAGGATCGGCCATCAGCCCTGCTCCTTGAGCTGGGCCCACTTCTTGCGCACATCGTCCATGTCACCGACGTTGAAGAAGGCCTGCTCGGGGATCTCGTCGCACTGGCCCTCGCAGATCATCTTGAAGCTCTCCACGGTCTGGGCCACCGGGACCGTGGAACCCTCGACCCCGGTGAACTTCGTGGCCATATAGGTGTTCTGCGACAGGAACTGTTGGATGCGGCGGGCGCGCGAGACGATGATCTTGTCCTCCTCGCTCAGCTCATCGATACCGAGGATGGCGATGATGTCCTGGAGTTCCTTGTTGCGCTGCAGGATCTGCTTGACCTCGGTGGCCACCTCGTAGTGCTCCTTACCGACGTACTCGGGGGCGAGGATTCGGCTCGTGGAGGTGAGCGGGTCGACGGCTGGGTACAGGCCGCGCGAGGCGATGTCGCGGCTGAGCTCGGTCGTGGCGTCCAGATGCGCGAAGGTGGTCGCCGGGGCCGGATCGGTGTAATCGTCGGCGGGCACGTAGATGGCCTGCATCGAGGTGATCGAGTGCCCTCGGGTCGAGGTGATCCTCTCTTGCAGCTGCCCCATCTCGTCGGCCAGATTGGGCTGGTAGCCCACCGCGGAGGGCATCCGTCCCAGCAGCGTCGAGACCTCGGAGCCAGCCTGGGTGAACCGGAAGATGTTGTCGATGAACAACAAGACGTCCTGGTTCTCGACATCGCGGAAGTACTCGGCCATGGTCAGGGCGCTCAGCGCCACGCGCAGCCGGGTTCCCGGCGGCTCATCCATCTGGCCGAACACCAGCGCGGTGTCCTTGAGCACGCCGGCCTCGTCCATCTCGTGGATGAGGTCGTTGCCCTCACGGGTGCGCTCGCCGACACCGGCGAACACCGAGGTGCCACCGAAGTTGTGGGCAATGCGGTAGATCATCTCCTGGATGAGCACCGTCTTGCCCACCCCGGCGCCACCGAACAGGCCGATCTTGCCGCCCTGTACATAGGGGGTCAAAAGGTCGAGCACCTTGATGCCGGTTTCCAGCATCTGGGACTCGGGCTCCAGAGCATCGAAGGCCGGGGGGTCACGGTGGATCGGCCAGCGCTGATCGATCGTCACGCTCGCCGGGTCGGCATTGAGCAGGTCGCCGGTGGCGTTCCACACGTGACCCTTCGTCACGGGGCCGACGGGCACCGAGATCGGCGCGCCGGTATCGATCACCTCGGTGCCGCGGCGGATCCCGTCGGTGGGCTTGAGGGAGATGCAGCGCACCGTGTTGTCGCCGACCTGCAGAGCGACCTCGAGGGTCGTCGTCCTCGCGCCCTCCCCCAAGTCGACGGTGATGTGCAGGGCGTTGTTGATCTCGGGCAGTCGCCCGGCGGGGAATTCGACATCCACCACCGAGCCGATCACGCGGACCACATGGCCCGCGCCGCCGGTGGTGGCGGCTTTCGAATCAGGGACTGTGACGGTCATTCAGATCTCCTGTGTGGACTCGGACAACGCTCCGGCGCCGCCCACGATTTCGTTGATTTCCTGGGTGATCTCACCCTGGCGCGCCTGGTTCGCCTGCCGGGTCAAGCTGTCGATGAGCTGCTTGGCGTTGTCGGTGGCCGAATGCATGGCCTGCTGACGCGCCGCCAGCTCGGAGGCCGCCGACTCCCGCAGCATGTATTTCACTCGATCGATGACATACAGCGGAAGCAGCGCGCCGAGTACGGTCTCCGGATCGGGTTCGAAGGTGTACGGCGGCACGATGTCCCCCTCCTCGGGCCCATCGAGCATCGTCGCGCCGCTCGACAGATCGGTGCCGGGATCGGTGGCCTTGACGACCTGCAGCGGCAACAGCCGGACGAGCTCGGGGCGCTGGCTCACCAGCGACTGGAAGCGCGTGTACACCACATGGATCTCGTCGACGCCGCCCTCGGCGGTGGGCTGGAAAAGCTTGTCGATGAGGGTGTTGCCGATATCACGAGCATTCTCGTAGTGCGGCTCCTCGCTGAAGCCGGTCCACGAGTGCTCCACGGGGACACGGCGAAAGGTGAAGTACTCCTGGGCCTTGCGTCCGACGGTGTAGATCTCGGTGCCGAGCCCGGCCTCCGCAAGGTGCTCCAGCAGTCCCTCGGCCACCTTCATGACGGCGGCGGGGTAGCCGCCCGCCAGGCCACGATCGGAGTTGATCACCAGGACAGCCGCTCGCGACGGGTTCGCCACTTCGCTGACCAGCGGGTGCTCGGCCCGCGAGTACGCGGCGACCGCCGAGACGGCGCGCACCAGTTCGCGGGTGTACTCGTCGGCCCCGCGGGCCTTCTGCTGAGCCCGGGTCACTCGCGAGGCCGCGATGAGCTCCATCGCCCTGGTGATCTTCATCGTCGTGGAGACCGAGGTCTTGCGCTGCCTCAGCTCACGAAGGGATGCCGGCATGGCTCACGCCCTCTCGGTGGCGACGATCTTGGCCTGATTGATGTCCTTGGTGGCAACCGGGGCGGCCTCGCGGCCGCCGGTGAGCCGCCCGCCGTCACCGGTGCGGAAGCCCTGCTTGAAATCGTCGATACGCCGGCTCAGCTCCTCGACCGACTCGTCGGAGAGCTCACCGCTGTCGGCGATCGTCGTGAGGACATCGGAGTTCTCCCTCAGGTAGTCCAGGAAGCCACTCTCGAAGCGCAGCACGTCCTCGACCGGCACATCGTCGAGGCGCCCGTTGACGCCGGACCAGATGGATACCACCTGGTCCTCCATCCTGAAGGGATGGGCCTGGTCCTGGCGCAGCAGCTCGGTGAGGCGTGCGCCCCGGTCCAGCTGGCGGCGGCTCGTGGCGTCCAGATCGGAAGCGAACATCGCGAAGGCCTGCATGTCGCGGTACTGGGCCAGGTCGATCTTCAGCGTCCCGGAGACCTTCTTCATCGCCTTCGTCTGGGCCGCGCCGCCGACCCGGCTCACCGACAGGCCGACGTCGACCGCGGGGCGCTGATTGGCATTGAACAGGTCGGAGAGCAGGAAGATCTGGCCGTCGGTGATGGAGATCACATTGGTTGGGATATAGGCGGAGATGTCGTTGGCCTTGGTCTCCACGATCGGCAGGCCGGTCATCGAACCGCCGCCCAGCTCGTCGGAGAGCTTCGCGCAGCGCTCCAGCAGCCGGCTGTGCAGGTAGAAGACATCGCCGGGATAGGCCTCGCGGCCCGGTGGGCGGCGCAGCAGCAGCGACATGGCGCGATAGGCCTCGGCCTGCTTGGTGAGGTCATCGAAGACGATGAGCACATGTTTGCCGTTGTACATCCAGTGCTGCCCGATGGCGGAGCCCGAATAGGGGGCGATGTACTTGAACCCGGCGGGATCGGATGCGGGCGAATTGACGACGGTGGTGTACGCCATCGCGCCGGCCTTCTCCAGCTTCTCGACCACCTCGGCGACGGTGGTGTTCTTCTGCCCGACTGCTACATAGATGCAGCGCACCTGCTTTTTCGGATCGCCGGACTTCCAGTTGTCGAGCTGGTTGAGGATCGTGTCGGTGGCGATCGCGGTCTTGCCTGTCTTGCGGTCCCCGATGATGAGCTCCCGCTGACCACGACCTACCGGGATCATCGAGTCGACCGCCTTCAAGCCGGTCATCAGCGGCTCGCGGACCTCCTGGCGGTCCATCACGCCTGCCGCCTGGAGCTCGAGTGGTCGGCGCCCCTCAATGCCCTCGATCGGGCCCTTGCCGTCGATCGGGTTGCCCATGGCGTCGACGACCCGCCCCAGGTAGCCGTCACCGACGGGCACGGACAGGATCTCTCCGGTGCCGTGCACCGTCGAACCCTCGTCGATGCCGTCGGAATCGCCGAGCACGACGACGCCGATCTCGCGGGCATCGAGGTTGAGGGCGATGCCCATCGTGCCGTTCTCGAAGGTGAGCAGCTCATTGGCCATTGCGCTGGGCAGCCCCTCGACGTGGGCGATGCCGTCACCGGACGAGATGACGGTGCCCACCTCTTCGGTGCTCGCCTGCGCGGGGGTGAATCCCTTCACGAAGGAGTCCAGCGCTGCCCGGATCTCGTCCGGACTGATGCTCAGTTCAGCCATGGCGTCCTGTCTTCCTCATTCCTGCTCGTCACCCCGCGAGGGGTCTTCCTGCTCATCTGTCTCATGCCAGTGCGCGTGCTGCCTGGTCGACTGCCGTCCGCACGGTGCCATCGATGACGTCGTCGCCGACCTGGACTCGGACACCGCCGAGCACCTGTGGGTCGACGTGCTCCACAACGTCGACCGGTGCCCCGAAGATCCGCGACAACTGCTCGGCGAGACGTTGTGCCTGATCAGCCGGGAGTCGCCGTGCCACGGTGGCGCGTGCCAGCCGGTGCCCCTGCACCTGGCTCGACAGCTCCAGGTACCCGTCCAGCTCGTGGAGCATGGCGCTGCCCCCTCGGGCAGCCCTCGTGGCGAGAGCGACGCTCACCTCGCCGGCGCGCCCCCCAATGAGGGCACGGACCAGCTGCCCCCGGGAGTCACCAGGGTCCCCGGGACGCCCGAAGGCGCTGCGCAGCGCTTCATCGGAGGCGACGGCCTCGCGCACTGCGTTGAGTTCGGTGCGCACCACGCCTGGGTCGGCGCTGCGTAGCGCGATGCGCGCCGCCTGCCTGTCCAGTCCGCTGGCAAGTTCGAGTCCGCTGGGCCAGTCCAGCGCAACCGCCTCCTGCAGGAAGTGCAGCACGCTCGCGTCGAGCCTGCTGCCCACCAGCGTGGCGATCAGCTGGCCGCGCTGGCCGGCCGGCAGGGTCGGGTCGCACAGCGCTCGGCGCAGGGCCCCGAACTGACGGAGGATGTCGGCGAAGGCGAACAGCCCAAGCGCGTCGGACAATCGTGCCGGCGCGCGGTCGCCCAGCGCATCCAGCCTGTTCCCGCGCAAGTGGTTCATGACGATCACTGCGCACCATCCGGCGCTGTGCGCACCGGTTGGGCCTCGAGATCGGCCAGGAAGCGATCAACGGTGCGGCGGGCCCGCTGATCGTCGTCGAGGCTCTCGCCAACGATCCGTCCAGCCAACGTCGTGGCGAGGCCGCCCACCTGTGCGGTGAGCTCATGGGCAGCCTGCTGCCGCTCGGCGCTGATCTGCGCGCGCGCCTGTGCGATCATCCGTGCCTGCTCCAGTGCGGCGTGCTCCTTGGCCTCGCGGACGATCTGCTCGCCACGCACCTTCGCCTCTTCGCGCGCCCGAGCGACCGACTCGTTCACCTCGGCCAGCTTCTGCTCGTAGAGCTCACGAGCCTGGTCGGCCTCGGTCTGAATCTTCTCGGCGTGCTGAATGCCGCCCTCGATCTCGGAGGCACGATGCTCGTACAGGGTCTCGAAGCGCGGGGCCACGGCCTTCGCGATGACCACCCACATGAGACCTAGCAGCACCAACCCTGCGAGGAACTCGGGCAGCTCAGGAGCCAGCGGACCGAGATCGATCAGCGGGACCAATTCATTTCCTGTCATCGGCCGGATCTCACTAGATCACGAAGGCGAGCACGAAACCCAGAATGGCAAGGGCCTCGACGATGGCGAAACCGATGTACACCGGCTGCATGATCATGCCGCGGGCTTCCGGCTGACGGGCAATGCCCCCGATACCGGCAGCGAAGATCAGGCCGACCCCGATGCCCGGGCCGATCGCCGCCAGGCCGTAGCCGATGACATTGAGCGAACCGGATATCTCCAAGGGAGTCATGAGTTTCCTTTCGGGTGGATGAGTTCAGAAATGATTGTGGAGGGAGGATTCAGTGCGCTTCGCCCACCGAAGAACCGATGTACTGAGCGGCGAGGATGGTGAAGATGTAGGCCTGCAGGTAGCCGATGAACAACTCCAGGAGCAGCATGAGCAGGCCGAAGAGCATGGACACCACACCGGTCACGTTGTAGAACACATTCCCTGCCCAAGTGAGCAGGGCAGCACCACCACCGACGAAGACCATGATCGACATGTGGCCGGCGAACATATTGGCAAAGAGTCGGACCGAGAGGGTCACCGGCCGGGTGATGAAACTCGAGAGGAATTCCAGCGGGACGATGATCGGATACAACCAGACGGGCACCCCGGACGGCACGGACGCGACCTTGAAATAGCGAAGGCCATGGCGCCGGAGACCACTCCCGACATACACCGCGAAGGTCAGCAGCGCAGCAGCATAGGAGTAACTCACGCGCGAGAACGTGGGAAACATGAAGAGGAAGGTCTCACCGAACCAATTGCTCACCAGAACGAAGGAGAACAGGGTGAGCAGATAGGGCATGAATCGGTTGTAACCAGGCCCGATCATGTCGCGGCCGATGCCTCGGACAAAATTGTAGATGTACTCGGCGAAGAACTGCCCACGCCCCGGAACGAGTTTCAGGTTCCGGGAGGCCAGCAGCCAGAAGACAAGCACACCACAGGCACCGAGCAGGGCCAAGAACATCGGCTTGTTGAACCAACTCGTACCGAACCAGCCGGGAAAAATGAAATCATTTGCGCTCGGCGAATCCCAATGCGTGGTGGTACCGCTCACGAGCACGGTGAGACGGGTGATGACAAACCATGCCACCAGCATCCCGAGGACGATGAGCACCGGGCTTGCCCTGCGCTTCGGCTTGACAGCTGACTCGTCGGCCTGCGTCACGACCTCGTGCGTGCCGCTCATGCTCCGCTCCCAAATCTCTTGATAACCAGATAGATGCCAGCTGCCATCCCAACGAGCAGCCCAGCCGGCAGCAGCCAGCCTATGTGCAGAAAACGATCGAGGAGCCAGCCGAGACCACCGTAGAGCACGATTCCGGAAAAAAGGTAGGAAAAACTCTGCATCCCCGCATCGCTGCTGGTCGTAGAGTCCCGTCCCTCATCGGTTTCACTCATTGAGCGGACTCCTTTTCAGCTGCCGGATCGTCGAAGACGAGGGTGCGCGCGCTGCGTGCGGCGAACACCACTCCGGCCGTCCAACCGATCACCAGACCGAGAGTAGTCCACCCGAACCACCGGGTACGAACCTCCCCGGCCAGAATCTGGTGCGTCACCAGCTGCCACAGCACCACGGCCACGAGACCGGCACGCAGGCAGAAACCGCTGAGGGCCACGACCATGCCGGTGCGGTCCATCCACTGGGTGGCCAGCACATCGCTCACCACAGCGCAGACGAAGTAGGCACAGACCACGAGCATCGCCAGCGCCCATCCAGCGAAGGCCTCGCGCCCAGCTGCCAGCGTGCCCCAGACCGCTACCGGCACGGAACAGATCAAGGCGCCGAACAGCCCACCGCGCACGACCAGCTCAGGCCAGGCCCGCGATGAAGTGACATACACGACAGGCCCCCCATCACGACGAACGCACCGGCAATCACTGCGAAACTATCACGCCCGCCACATGGATCACCTGACCTGAGTACCACCCGCCGGCTGGGCGCAGTTCTTGTCGCGGGCCCGCACGGGCAGTGCGGTGAGCATGATCGCCAAGGCCAGTGCGCCGACGACGACGAGCACGGTCAGGCCGCTCCACTCCAGGCCCAGCAGGATGACGCCGAAGGCGACCAGAGCGGTCCACATGTACAAGATGAGGACCGCCGTAACCGTCGAATAACCTCGGCGCAGCAGGCGGTGGTGCAGATGCTGCTTGTCGGCGACGAACCACCAGTTCCCGTTCCAGGTCCGGCGCACATAGGCCATCGTCATATCGACCAAGGGCAGGGCCATGATGGCGATGGGCAAGACGATGGGCAGCAAGGTTGGCAGGATGTCGCCGGCGCTGGGGCTCAGCGCCGAAGCGTCCACCTGGCCGGTGAGCGAGAGCGTGCTGCAGGCCAGCAGCAGGCCCAGCAGCATCGCCCCGGAATCGCCCATGAACATCTTGGCCGGGGAGAAGTTGTGCGGCAGGAAACCGGCGCAGACGCCGGCAATGCTGGCCGTGACGAGGCTCGCCGTGGTGGCCACCACGAACTGCTGCTGGTAGGCGAGCAGATAGGTGTACAAGAACATGGCGAGGGCGCCGATGCCCACCACCCCGGCCGCCAGCCCGTCGAGGCCGTCGATGAGGTTGATTGCGTTGACGCACACGAAGATGTACAGCACGGTGAGGAGCATCGAGCTGGGCACGTCGAGGGCGAAAATCTGATCGGGCAGGCTCACCCAGTACATCCGCACCCCATTGAGCACGGCCACCCCGGCTGCCAGCACCTGTCCCGCGATCTTGGCCAGCCATGGCAGGTCGATGATGTCGTCGACGATGCCGACGACGCAGATCACCGCCGCCGCAGCGAAGATGCCCAGGGCATCGTGGCGCACCGTCGCGTGACGGCCCAGGAAGGGCATGTGCACCGCCAGCACGAAGGCGAACAGGATACCCACCAGCATTGCTGCGCCCCCCAGATAGGGAATCGGCACGGTATGCACATCACGGGCGCGCACCGGTGCCAGGGCGCCGAAGCGGACCGCGAGGCGGCGTGCGAGACCTGAGAACAGATAGCTGCCGCTCGCGGCGACAAGCATCACCAGCAGATACTCGCGCATCGGCTATCTCAGATCGTGGGTGCGGCGTGGCCGCGATCAGGGGGAGGATCGCCGGCGCCTGGAGCTGAGCCGGCCGGCTCACTCTCGGCAGGCTTCGTGTCGTCCGGTGCTGCCTCGACAGGTTCGCCCTCGTCCGGCTGCGGGACATCCGGTCCACTCTCGTCGGAGTTCGGGCCATCCGGAACCCCCTCGGCAGGCCGCGGGCCATCCGGTTCGCTCCGGCCCACCGCCTGGGCGGGCGCTGCCGATTCGGGGACAGCTTCTTCCAGCCCGGCTGCCTGCCCAGCCGCTGGCTCCTGCGCATTGGCAGCCGGCTCGGGCAGGTTCTCAAGACCGGCCGAGAGCTCGCGAAGCGCCTCGAAGCTGACAACCCCCTGGCGCAGGATCTTGCCAGAGGGGTTCTGGGTGAAATCGACGATGGTCGACGCCACCGGACCGGGGGTGGGTCCGCCGTCGAGATAGACGTCGACGCTGTCGCCAAGCATCGCCTCGGCGTCCGCGACATTCGTGGCCGAGGGGCTGCCCGAGATGTTCGCGCTGGACACCGCCAGCGGGCCGGTGTGACGCAAGAGCGCACGGGCCGCGTCGTTGTCGGGCACACGCACGGCGATCGTGCCTCCGGTGTCACCCAGATCGAGTCGCAGGCTCGCCTGTGCCCGGAAGATGAGGGTCAATGCGCCTGGCCAGAACTTCTCGACCATGGCGCGGGCGCTGAGGGGCACATAGGCCACCAGAGCGGGCAGCATGGCCGGTTCGGCAATGAGCACGGGAGGGGGCATGTCCCGGCCACGGCGCTTGGCGTCGAGCAGGCGCTGCACCGCCGGAGCGCTGAACGCGTCGGCGCCGATGCCATAGACGGTGTCGGTCGGCAAGACGATGCACCGGCCGGCCCGTACGGCGCGTTGCGCCGCCTCGATCGCCTCCTCTCGCCGGTCGGCGAGCCGGAAGAGCTGGTGGGCCGGTCCGGCGACACGCTCGCCTTCCGCCGACCCCGGGGCCGGCTCGTCGGGTCGCTGCTGCGCCGGGCTGTCCGGTTCGGGGCCATCCAGCTGGTCGGGCACGGATTCGTTCGGCTCACTCACGTCGCTCATTCTCCCACTCCTGCCCGCCGGGTCGCCGACACGAACCGCGGCCGGCCCGACATATCGGGGTGGTCGTCCACGAGATCGAACAGCCCGCTGCCCCGCAGAAGCTGGACGATGAGCTCACCCTGGGAGTCGTCGTGTTCGACAACGAGCGCGCCTCCGGTCTTCAGCAGCCGCGCCGCGTTGGGAACCAGCTCGCGAATGGCGTCCATCCCATCCGCCCCCGAGAACAGCGCTTCCTCGGGATCGTGGCTCACCACGTCGTTCGGCAGATCCGGGGCCGAACCGCTGGGCAGATAGGGCGGGTTGGAGACGACGAGGTCGACCAGGCCGTCCAGCTCGGGCAGGGCCTGACCCATCCGCCCCTCCACTACCCGCACACCGGTTCCTGCGAGATTGCGGCGGGCCCACGAGAGAGCCTGCGCCGAGACATCGACGGCATGAACCACAGGTGTCCCGGGATACTCCGCGACGATACTGGCGGCAATCACGCCCGACCCGGTTCCCATGTCCACCACGACCGGGGATGGGCCGGTCTGGGCGCGCATCGTGATGAGCCGGTGGAGCGCGAACTGCACGACCAGCTCCGTCTCGGGGCGGGGAATGAACACGCCCGGGCCGACCTCAACGCTGATCTTGCGGAAGTAGGCCCGCCCGGTGAGGTACTGGACGGGCTCGCCGGCCACGCGGCGCACCAGCAGCTCGCGGTAGCGGTTCTCCACCTGCTCGTCGAGAACTGCCGTCGTGGCCAGCCCGGCCGGCTCCATTCCCGCAGCGTGGGCGAGCAGCAGCCGGGCATCCGCCCGGGGCGTCACGAGCCCTGCCTGGGCGAGCAGTGCGATGCCGCGCCGCAGCATGGCGGCTGGCCGTAGGCTCACGGTCTCACCGCCCCGCTTTCCCGGCCCTCCCGGCTCTCCGGCGCTCACGCGTGTGCTCCTGCCGCGAGCCGGCGTGCCAGGTCGTCGGCTCGCAAGGCAGCGATCAGCGGGCCCAGTTCGCCCCCGAGCACGGCGTCCAGGTTGTGTGCCTTGAATCCGATGCGGTGATCCGTGATGCGGTTCTCGGGGAAGTTGTAGGTGCGGATCCGCTCCGACCGGTCGACGGTCCGCACCTGGGAGCGTCGGGCCTGTTCGGCGGCCGTCTGGGCCTCCTGCTCGGCCGCCGCCACGAGCCGCGCCCGCAGAATGCGCATCGCCTGCTCCTTGTTCTGCAACTGGCTGCGTTGGTCCTGACAGGTCACGACGATCCCGCTGGGCAGATGAGTGATCCGCACCGCCGAATCCGTGGTGTTGACACCCTGGCCGCCCTTACCGGTGGACCGGTACACGTCGATCCGCAGATCGTCGGGGTCGATGCTCACCTCATCCTCCTCCACATCCGCCATGACGAGCACCCCCGCTGCCGAGGTATGGATGCGCCCCTGGGATTCGGTCACCGGGACGCGCTGAACCCGGTGCACGCCGCCCTCAAACTTCAGCATCCCGTACGGCTTCTCGTCGGCAGGGGTGCTCTGACGCGCCCGGAAGGCGACCGTGACGGACTTGTAGCCGCCCAGATCCGTTGGCTCGGATTCCAGGCTGTCCACCGACCAGCCCATGTGCTCGGCGAAACGGACGTACATCGCGAGCAGATCGGCGGCGAACAAGGCGGACTCCTCGCCGCCCTCACCCGATTTGATCTCCATGATCGCGTCGTTGAGATCGTTGGGGTCCCGGGGGGCGAGCAGCCCGGTCAGCCGCGTGGTCAGTTCGTCGAGGCGCGCGCCGATCGACTCCACCTCGGCAGCGAACGAAGGGTCCTCCTCGGCCAGCTCGCGCGCGGCCTCCAGATCGTCCGTGCGCCGGTCGTACTCGTCCAGCGCATGGACGATACCGGTCAGCTCCGAGTAGCGCCGCCCGATGCGCCGCGACCTCGAGGGGTCGCTGATCACCTGCGGATCGGCGAGCATGCCCTCCAGCTCGCTGAACTCAGCCCGCAGGCCCTTGGCGCTCTCGAACATTTTCCCGTCTCCCCTGTCACCGTGCTCGCTGCCGCAGAACATGACAGGGGCGCCGGATGTCGATGCATCCGGCGCCCCTGTGTGGAAGCTACTTGGCTTCGACCTTGCGCTTGCCGTAGCGGCGCTCGAAGCGGGCCACGCGACCACCGGTGTCCAAGATCTTCTGCTTTCCCGTGTAGAAGGGATGGCAGTTGCTGCACACGTCGGCGCTCATGACATCGCCCTCGAATGTGCTGCGGGTGACGAACTCGTTGCCGCAGGTGCACACGACCTTCACTTCGTGGTACGCGGGATGCGTGGACTTCTTCATCGTCGTTTCTCCTGGTGGTTGGTCCGGGTCGCCGAGCGGTGCCTGCACCGCGAGCCGCATTGGTACGGCAGGCGTGAACCGGATCGGCGGCCATCATAGCCCACTGGCACAAAGACCACCCCGCCCCAGCGGCCCACGCCAGACGAGAGCCCCGAAGGTCAGTCCGCGCCGGGCGTCGTCTTGGAGATGAGCACGAGGAACTCCGAGTTGTTGCGGGTCTTGCGCATCCGCGACAGGAGCGTCTCGAGGGACTGCTGACTCTCCAGGCCCGACAGTGCCCGCCGCAGCTTCCAGATGATGTCGAGTTCCTGACGGCCCATGATGAGTTCCTCGCGGCGAGTGCCGGACGCCTCCACATCGATGGCCGGGAAGATCCGCTTGTCCGCCAGCTGCCGCGACAGACGCAACTCCATATTGCCGGTGCCCTTGAACTCCTCGAAGATCACCTCGTCCATCTTCGAGCCGGTCTCCACGAGCGCGGTGGCGAGGATGGTGAGCGAACCGCCATTCTCGATATTGCGCGCAGCACCGAAGAACTTCTTCGGCGGGTACAGCGCCGCCGAGTCGACACCTCCGGACAGGATGCGCCCCGATGCCGGGGCCGCCAGGTTGTAGGCGCGGCCGAGGCGTGTGATCGAGTCGAGCAGGACGACCACATCGCGGCCCAGCTCGACGAGACGCTTGGCGCGCTCAATGGCCAGTTCGGCGATCGTCGTGTGATCCTCGGCCGGGCGATCGAAGGTGGAGGCAATGACCTCGGCGGTCGTGGCGCGCTGGAAATCTGTGACCTCCTCGGGACGCTCGTCCACCAGCACCACCATGAGGTGGACCTCGGGGTCGTTCGCGGTGATCGCATTGGCGATGGCCTGCAGCGCCATCGTCTTGCCGGCCTTCGGCGGGGAGACGATGAGGCCACGCTGGCCCTTGCCGATCGGCGACATGAGATCCATGATCCGGCCGATCATGTTCGTGGGCGTCGTCTCCATCCTCAGCCGCTCCTGAGGATACAGCGGCGTGAGCTTGCCGAAGCTCGGGCGATTGCGCATGACCTCCGGGTCGGCACCGTTGATGGTGTCCAGACGCACCAGGGGATTGTACTTTTCACGCCGATCGCCTTCGTGGCCCTGGCGAATGGCGCCGACCACGACATCGCCCTTGCGCAGGCCGTACTTGCGCACCATCGACAGCGAGACATAGGCGTCCTGGGGGCCCGGCAGGTATCCCGAGGTACGGACGAAGGCGTAGTTGTCGAGCACATCGAGGATGCCGCTGACATCGGTCAGCACATCGCCTTCGTGCACCACGGCATCGTCGATCTCGGTCACGGCGCCGCTGCGTCCGCGCCGATTCTGGCGATCACGCTGTCGGCGCCGCCGCGAACGCCGGCCCCCGTTCGCGTCCTCGTCGTCGTGCCGGGCGGCATCGGGACGTCTGCCGGCCTCATATCGGCCGCGCGAACGGCCGTGCTCCTCGCCGCTCTCCTCACTGCCGGGCGTCCGTTCGACGTGCTCGGTCCGGGCGCGCGGGCTGCCGAGTTGCTCGAGCCGGGCACCGACCTGATCGGTCGTGCTCTCGTTCTCGTGCACAGCGGCCTCGGCACCGGCAGCGGCGTCATCGGTGCGCTCGTGGGCAGCCCGCCCCGCCCTGTGCTCGGCACGCTGGGCCTTCGCGGCCGCCTCGAGACGGGCCGCGATGGGGTCAAGGCCGTCCTCGCGGACGCCGCCCTCGGGCTCGGTCGCGGGTTGTGGTGCCGCTGGCTGCGTGCCGCGGTGTGTCCGGGCGAGCACTGGCGGTTCGGCCTCCTGTGCCGCCTGCGGGGCGCCGGGCAGGGGGGCCTGCTGGTCCGTCGCAGCTGCCTGGTCGGCAAGTCGCGCGAGACGACCGACGGCCATCTCGGGCTGGGTGTCCCGATGTCGGGTCGTGCGTGCCCTGGTGGATGGCGGGGCCGGCGTATCGTCGGCTGCGGCTGGGCCGCTGCGGCGCTGGGAAATGGCGTTCACCAGATCCCCCTTGCGCATGCTGCCGGCGCCCTTGATCCCGAGTTCGGCGGCCACTCGCTTGAGTTCGGGCAGCCTGAGACTGCCCAGCGCGACGGAGGTGGAGTCAGGCGTCCCGGTCCGATCGGTTGTCCGGGGCGCCTCGGTGATTTCGGTCACTGATGTCCTTTCGGTACCGCAACCGGACGCCATGTCCGCTGCGGTTGCACATTCATCGGAATCCCGCTGCCGAAACGGTGCTGCGGGGCGGTGTCGGGGAGCGGTGGGAATTCGGTCTCCACTCCGTGCGAGGCATGTCAAGCTGGCGCTCGGCCGTGGCGATGCACGGAGTGGATGGAATTCCGGTCCGATCAGCCCGAGGCCCTGGACCCGAATGAAGGATGAATGCCCACCGGTTCTTCACCGGATGTGCGATACCCCAAGACTATCAGTCATCACGGTCCGGACAACTCGGTACCCGGGCAATGACGCCGATCGCGTGTCACGCCGGCGTGTCTGCCGATCCAGGACTCAGCGGGCAGCCTGCGCGTCCAGCCTCTCGGCTGCCTGCTCGAACAGCCCTCCCAGTGCCTGGTAGTCCCTCGTCACCGCGATCTCGGGGAACTCCTCGATGACCCGCTCCGGCGGGCAGAAGAAGGCCCCGAAGTCGGCGGCCCGGAGCATCGCGGTGTCGTTGTAGGAGTCGCCCGCGGCCAGAGTCGTGAAGTTCAGTCCCTTGAGGGCCTCGACGACAGCCTTCTTCGCATGGGGCTGGCGCAGTCGGTAGTCGACGACCATGTCGTCGCGCACCACCAGGTTGTGGCAAAAGATCGTGGGGCGCTCCAACTGGGCCATGAGAGGTTCGGCGAACTCGTAGAAGGTGTCGGACAAGATGACGACCTGCCAGCGCTCACGCAGCCAGTGCAGGAAGTCGGCCGCCCCGGGCAGTGGGTGCAACTGGGCGATCACTGAGGTGATCGTGCTCAGCGTCAGCCCGTTGTCGGCCATCACACCAAGACGATGCCTCATCAGCTGGTCGTAGTCCGAGATATCGCGGGTGGTGAGCCGCAACTCCTCGATACCGGTGCGTTCGGCGACGCTGATCCAGATCTCGGGAACCAGGACACCCTCGAGATCGAGGCAGACGACGTGCATTGCTTCTCCTAGACTCCTTCGGCACGGACGAGACGTACCGGGCCGATGACGAAACCTGAATTCTCCAGCTCGCCCAGGCATGCGGCCACATCGGACTCCCGGGCGATATGGGTCATCATCGACACCCGCGCGGTGGCCGGATCGTCGCCGTTCGCGGTGGGCGTCTGGCGTATCGAGTGCACCGACACCTCGTGGCGGGCAAGGATCCCTGCCACTGCGGCGAGCACACCGGGCTGGTCTGCCACCTTGAACCGCAGATAGTAGCGAGTCCGTGTCTGTCCCATCGGAGCCGTCGCCAAGGCCTGATACAGCGAGTGGGCCGGCCCAACCACTCCGCGCACCCTGTTGCGGGCCACCGTCACCAGGTCCCCCGTGACGGCGCTGGCGGTCGGTGAGCCGCCCGCGCCAGGACCGAGGAACATGAGCCGCCCGGCGTTGGCGGCTTCGACGACCAGCGCGTTGTTGGGACCGTGCACCATTGCCAGCGGGTGGGTCAGCGGCACCATGGCAGCATGCACCCGCACCTCGATCCGCCCCTGCTCGTCCACCCTCGCGATGGCGAGTGGCTTCACGACGCAGTCCATCGCCGCAGCCGCCTCGATGTCCTCGGGCGTGACGTCCGTGATGCCCTCGCGGTAGACAGCGGATCCCGGGACACTGGAGTGGAAGGCGAGGCTGGCCAGGATGGCCGCCTTGCTCGCCGCGTCGTATCCTTCGACGTCCGCCGTGGGATCGGCCTCGGCGAAGCCCAGATCCTGGGCGGCCGCGAGAGCCTGGTTGAAGTCCTGGTGTTCGGTGCTCATCTTGTCGAGGATGTAGTTCGTCGTGCCGTTCACCACACCCATGACGGCCCTGATCTCGTCGCCGACCAGCGATTCGCGCAAGGGCCGCACGATCGGGATGGCTCCGGCGACGGCAGCCTCGAAGTACACGTCGACACCATTGCGTTCGGCGATGGCGAAGATCTCGTCGCCGTGGCTGGCGAGCAGGGCCTTGTTCGCGGTGATCACCGAGGCGCCGTGCTCGATCGCCGAGACGATGAGCTCCTTGGCAGGGCTCAGCCCGCCGATCAGCTCGATGACGATGTCGGCGCCGCTGTTGGCCACCAGCCCGGCGGCGTCCTCGGTGAGCAGCGCCGGGTCGATGCCGGCACGTGGCTTCGTGGCATCGCGCACGGCGATGCCGCTGACCTCCAATCGGCAACCGGCCTTCGCCGCCAGGTCGTCGGCGTGCTCGAGGAGGATCGTGGCCACCTTGCGCCCGACCGTTCCGGCACCCAGCAATGCCACCCGCAAGACCTTGACCGGCACAGCGGGGCGAGTCACGCTCTGGTTCATCTGCACCCCCTCAGCGTCCCACGTCGAGACGGAGCAAGTCGTCCATGGTCTCACGGCGGATCATCGGACTGAGCTGCCCGTCGTGCACCCTCACCACCGGCGGGCGCAGCGCGTGATTGTAGTTGCTGGCCATCTCACGGCTGTAGGCACCCATCGTGGGGACCGCAATGAGATCGCCGGGGGCGATGTCTGCGGGCAGGAAGACATCGCGCACCAGGATGTCACCGCCTTCGCAGTGCTTGCCGACGACCCGGCACAGCACACCGGATTCCTGCGAAGTGCGGTCGGCGAGCACCGCCGAGTACTCGGCCGCGTAGAGAGCCGGACGGATGTTGTCGCTCATCCCGCCGTCGACGCTCACGTAGACCCGCTGTCCCCCACCGTCCAGGTCGACGGTCTTCACGGTGCCGACGGTGTACACCGCCATCGTCGTTGGACCAACGATGGCGCGTCCGGGCTCGATGGACAGGGCCGGCAGCGCCATGGAGTGAGCACGGGCCTCGTGCTCCACGATCTCGCGCAGCCCACTGGCCAGCTCGTCGGGGGTGGCCGGGGAGTCGGCGCTGGTGTAGGCGACACCGAATCCGCCGCCAAGATCGAGTTGAGGCAGGTGGACGCCGGTGGCGTCGGTGAACTGCGCCATGAGCTTCATCGTGCGCCGTGCCGCCACCTCGAAGCCCCCGGTGTCGAAGATCTGCGATCCGATGTGGGAGTGCACCCCCAGCAGTTCCATCGAGGGCGAGTAGTGGCAGCGCACCATGGCCACCATCGCCTGGCCGTTCGCGATGGAGAAGCCGAACTTCTGGTCCTCGTGGGCGGTCGCGATGTATTCGTGGGTGTGTGCCTCCACCCCCGGGGTCACCCGCACCATGACGCGAGCGTGGTAGCCGCCGGCCTCGCACAGCTGCTCGATGCGCGCGATCTCGTCGAGGGAATCCACGACGATGCATCCGACACCGCGCGAGAGGGCCAGTTCCAGTTCGTCGCTGGTCTTGTTGTTGCCGTGCATGCCTATCCGCGCGGCATCCATACCGCCCAGCAGGGCCACCTGCAGTTCGCTGCCCGAACACACGTCGAGGCTCAGTCCCTCCTCCATCACGAGTCGGGCAATCGTGCGGGTGAGCATCGCCTTTCCGGCATAGAACACCTGCCAGCCCTCGAAGGCGTGCCGGAAGGCGCGCGCCCGATGTCGGAAGTCGTCCTCGTCGAACAGGTATACCGGCGAGCCCTCCTGGCGCACCGCGCTCACCACGTCGACGCCCGCCACGCTGAGCCGCCCGGCGGGATCGCGAGTGACATTGCGGCTCCACAGTGCGCGATCCAAGGCATTGAGGTCCGCCGGCTCGGTGAGCCATTGGGGCCCCGGCGCGGAGACATCGGCGTGGATCGAGCCGGCGACATGCATGTGGGTCACATCTCCCCATCTTTCCAGATCCCCGCGCCGGGCTGTGCGCTCGCCACTCCCCGAGCCCTGTCGAGCCGTGCGCTCGCCATCCCCCGAGCCCTGTCGAGTGGCAGCGATGGCGCCCCGGGGACTAAGCTCGTCAATGGTCCGCCGCGTGGCGGCAGGCCATGCTCCCGTAGCTCAGGGGATAGAGCACCGCCCTCCGGAGGCGGGTGCGAGGGTTCGAATCCCTCCGGGAGCGCTTGGCCGGGTCGCTTTCTCCGCTCGCTGCCAGGTCATCTTGGTACGCTGCACCGGCGCAGAAAGGCTGTGTGGGGCGAAACCAGGAGGAACATGGCAGACCGCAGCATGGTGTGTCATGGCGAGATGGTGTGTCATGGCGAGATGGTGTGTCATGGCGGGGCGTCCCAGGCAGTGGCGTGTCATGGGGCCAGCGCCGCCACACCGACACGCATCACCACGAGGGTCTCGCGTCAGCTCACCTTGGCTTTCACGCGTGAGCGCCTGCAGTCGGGCCGGTTCCTGCTGTTCTTCTGGTTCGGCTGCCGCCTGCTCGTCTTCGTCATCTGGGCATTCGTCGCCCCGGGCACCCAGGGCGACGTGGTCTACTACTACGAGCGCATCCAGGTGCTGTTCAGCCATGGTCCCGCAGACACGCTCAAGGAGTACCCGACGCCGGTCATCTGGATCCTGGCGCTGCCCTATCTGCTGTCCTTCGGGCACCAGACCGGATATGTGACCGTCTTCGTCTTGTCCATGCTCGCACTCGACGCGCTGTTCACCTGGACGCTGTGGCGCACCGGCAAGGCGATGAGAGGGCAGTCCGTCGTCTTCTGGACACTGTTCCTGGCGCTCATCGGTCCCACCGCCTATTTGCGGTTCGATCTCATCACATCGGTGCTGGCAGGCTGGTCCCTCATTCTCCTGCTGCGCCGCCACAGCGCCACCGCAGGTTTCCTCACCGCAGTCGGGGCATCAGTCAAGCTGTGGCCCGCCCTGCTGTGGCCGGCGCTCATGCCCGGGCGAGGGCGTCAGAAACTGCGTGCCACGCTCGGCTTCGCCGCCGGAGGCGTCATTCTCGTCGTCATCTCGCTGGTGTACGCGGGCTGGAGCCGGTTGATGTCACCTCTGAACTGGCAGAAGGGCCGCGGTCTGCAGATCGAGTCGGTGTGGGCCACGGTACCGATGCTCGCCCGGGCGCTCCATGCCGGTGACTATGTGGTCACCCAGTCGCCCTATCAGGCCTTCGAGATCTGGGGCCCCGGAGTTTCCGAGCTCATCACGGCGAGCGACATCGCCTTCGCCTTCGGGCTCGGCACGGCCCTGGTCTGCTATGTCGTGTGGCTCATGCGCGGCCACGGTCGGGTCCTTGAGGCGGTGGCGCTGGTCGTGCTCGTCATCCTCATCATGATCGTCACGAACAAGACCTTCAGCCCCCAGTACTTCATCTGGCCGGGCGGTCCCCTGGCGGCCGGATACGCCGTGCTGGGCGCTCGCACCCAGCACTCCCAGGACTTCTATCTGAACCGCAGGCATGTGAACAGCCTCTCGGCGTGGGTCCTCATCACCGCGGGCCTGACCACGCTCATCTATCCCCTCAGCTACAGCCTGCTGATCCGCGACTGGAGCGTCGGTGACTCGCTGCTGCGACTGCCGGCCACCGCGCTGCTCGCGGCGCGCAATGTCGCCGTGCTCGTGGTGGTGGCCCGGGTGGTGAGCTGGGTCTGGAGTTTCCTTGGCCCCAAGGCGCTTCGGGCGGCGCGGCACGGCCATCGCGAACTGCCGGAAACGGGCCTGGCCGATGCCCTGCCCGGTGATGGGGGTCCGCAGCGCAACGAGCAGGCCGGTCCATGAGCAGCCTGCGCTGGCCCTCGCTTCGGCTGCGTCCCCGCACCGATCCCCTGCAGGACTGGGTCGGGGTGGTCTGCTGGCTGCTGTCGCGCTCGGTGATGACCTATGTCTTCGTCGTGCAGACCAGTTTCGTCCGTGCCGACGTGCTCTATTACTTCACCTCGATCGACCACACGTCGATGACCAGCCCCGATGACCTGGCGCACGCACTCGTCGAGTACCCGGTACCCGTGGTGTGGATCATGCAGATGCTGCGCGCAGTGAGCGGACCCTCGAAGGACGTCTACGTCTTCCTGTTCGCGCTGTGCCTGGCGGTGCTGGATGCCCTGTGCAGCTGGATGCTGTGGACGCGGGTCTCCCGGCTCTCGTCGCTGCTGTGGATGGCTTTCATCTTCCTCATCGGCCCGCTGGCCTGGTTCCGCATCGATCTGATCCCGGCGGTGTGCGTGCTCATCGCCCTGCGGGAGCTCGAACGCCGCCCCCGGATCGCCGGTGCCGCGATAGCCCTGGGTGCCGCCACAAAGCTGTGGCCCGCGCTCCTCATCGTGCCGATGCTGGGACTGCCGATCCTGTGCAGCCGGCAGGGCGAGGGCCCCGGACTGCCCGGGAACCGGGCAGGGCTCCCCGGACTGCCCGGGAACCGGGCAGGGCTCCCCGGACTGCCCGGGAACCGGGCAGGGCTCCCCGGACTGCCCGGGAACCGGGCAGGGCTGCGCCGCGGCGCAGGGTTTCTCGCGTTCGGGCTGGCGGCCGGCCTGTCCTCGCTGGTCACCGAGGGCCTCACCCGCTCGGCCTCGCCGCTGACCTGGCAGTCCGGGCGCGGGCTCCAGGTGGAGTCGATCTGGGCGACTCCGGTGATGCTCGCGCGGCTGGGCCAGTCCGGCGACCAATGGGAGGTCCGGCTCAGCCGCTACAACGCCTATGAGATCTTCGGTCCCCACGTCGAGGCCCTCACCGGGCTGGCCAGCGCGGCCATGGTGGCGCTCATTGCCCTCGTGGCGGTGCTGGGCTGGCTCATCGTGCTGGGTGGCGTGGGCCTGCCGCGCCACAGCCTGCGGATGGCGGGCGCCGAGCGTCGGCGCCGCGACCGGACACTGGCGATCACCTTGTCCACCCTGGCGATCGTGGCCGGTGTCATCGTGGCGAACAAGACCTTCAGCCCCCAATACATGATCTGGCTCGCCGGGCCCTTCGCCGTACTCATCGCCACGCAGCTGCGCAGCAAGGACCGACATCATGCCGCCGTTATGCTGGTCCTGGGGCTCGTCGCGGCGGCTCTCACCCAGCTCGAGTTCCCGCTCAACTACGCGGCACTGGTGCGCCCGCACGACCCGGGAATAGGAGTGACGCTCATCCTGGCGATTCGCAATGGGCTCATGGTGGTGCTGGCGGTCTATTCCTCAGTGCTCGCCGTGCGCGCCGCATGGCGGGTGGGACGCCAGCCTGCCCCGATGGCTGCCGAGCCGCTCGTGCCCGCTCTCGTTGCCGAAGCTCAGAGCGGCGCGCTGTCCCCTGCCGAGACGGTGAGGGCATGAGCCCAGACGGGATGCTCGGGTGTGCCGCCAGGAGGCCACGCAGACCGGGATGGCTCATCGGCTGCTGGCTGCTCACCCGGGCAACCATGCTCTGCCTCTTCCTGGCGCTGGCCACCTTCATCCGCAATGACGTCGTCTACTACGCCGACTCCGTGCTCACCAGGCCCTGGCCGATACTGGACGACATCCGGGGGGTGCTCACCGAGTATCCCACCGGGTCGGTGTGGTTCCTGCAGCTCGTTTCCTGGTCCTCGGCACGGGACACCGACGCCTATGTGCTCGTCTTCGCCCTGCTCCTGGCGGCCCTGGACGCGCTGGCCGCCGCGGCGTTGTATCTCTTCGAGTCGCGGACCGCAGCCTGGCTGTGGGCGGGTGCCGGGGCGTTGCTCGGCCCCTTGCTGTGGTTCCGCTTCGACCTGGTGCCGGCGCTGTGTGTCCTGGCAGCGCTGTACTGGCTTCGCCGCCGTCCGGCGCTCGCCGGCGCGCTGCTGGCGGTGGGCGCCGGGCTGAAGCTGTGGCCCGCGCTCCTCCTGGTGCCGATGGTGGGTGTGTCCGCGCCCGCCAGGCGCCGCATGCTGGGCTTCGGAATCACCGGGCTCGTCCTCACGACGATCTCGGTGGCAAGCCAGGGACTGGCGCGCACGCTCTCCCCGCTGGGCTATCAGTCGCAGCGGGGTCTGCAAATCGAATCGGTCTGGGCCACCCCTCTCATGGTGAGCCGGCTGTGGAGCGGTTCGGGAGGTCCCCATGTCGAGTACAGCCAGTTCCAGGCCTACGAGATCTTCGGCTCCTCGGTGGGCGCCTGGGAAAGGGGAGCCTCGGTGAGCACGGTGCTGGTCGTGCTGCTCGCCGCGATCTTCGTCTGGCTCATCGGCCTCGGTGGCGTTGGCCTGCCCGGGCACCGGCTGCCGCTCGTCGAGGACGACCGTCACGAGCATGCCATTCTGCTGGCCGGTCTCGCCCTGGTGTGCGCCTTCCTGGTGGCGGACAAGACGCTGAGCCCCCAGTACCTCACGTGGATCTTCGGGCCGCTTGTCCTCGCCATCGCACGCCTCGCCCACAGCAGGCAGCGCGCTCCGGTGCCCTGGCTCGCGGTCCTGGGGGCGGCGACGATCGGGCTCACCCAGCTCATCTACCCCCTCAGCTACGGTGGCCTGGTGTCAAGCGTCGACCCCAATGCCGGTTCGACCCTGCTGCTTGCGCTGCGCAATGGCGCCCTCATTGCGCTCACAGCGTATTCGCTGGCCCAGGCCCTCAGGCTGTCGATGCGCGTTGGCGTGGGTACCGCGCCCCAGTAGAGTTCGACAAGGCACCCCCGGACGATCACAGGGAAGTGAGGGACGTGGCTCAGCCACGGACAACATGTCTACAACCGACGATTTCGGCGCGAACGACTGGCTCATCGAGGACATGCGGGAGCGCTACGCCGCCGATCCGCACTCGGTTCCCGCACAGTGGGCAAACTTCTTCCGAACCAGGACCGCCCCACCATCCGACCCCGTGCACACCGCCACACTGCACGACCCCGTGCACACCGCCACACCGCACGAGTCCGTGGGCACCGCCACACCACGCGGCTCCGTGAAGGCGGCCTCAGCCGGTCATGCTCCTGCCCCGGCTCCCGGTGCCCCGGCCGCGACGGCTGGCCGGCCCGCTACGCCGACTGGCCCCACCACACCGGATCGTTCTGGCGCACTGGAGCGCGGGAGGGTTGCGCCCAGCCCCGATGCGGCCGCGGCAGGGGCACCGCCCTCGAGCCGGGTTCAGGCGCCCGTCCCTCCCGTCGAGTCCCGCGAGACGCGCAGGAACGCCCCTGAGCAGCCCGGGATGGGCGGCGGGCTGTCGGCCGACGTGCCCAATCCCGCGATGCGCCCCGAATCGGTCCGCGCTGCGCCGCTGCGCACTGTCCTCAAGGGTGCACCGCGCAGCACTGCTGTCAACATGAATGCCTCGCTGTCGGTGCCGACTGCCACCTCGGTGCGCGAGGTGCCGATGAAGCTGGTCATCGACAATCGCGCCATCATCAACTCCTTCCTGCGCCGCAGCCGCGGCGGCAAGGTGAGCTTCACCCATGTCCTGGCCTACGCGATGGTGCGCGCCCTGCGCGATGTGCCCGCCATGAACAACTCCTACGAGGACGCCGACGGCAAACCCACCCTGGTGGAGCACCGCGGCGTGAACCTCGGAATTGCCGTCGACGTGACGATGCGCGATGGCAGCCGTCGCCTCCTGGTGCCCAACATCAAGGATGCCGACGCCCTGAACTTCGCGCAGCTGTGGGCGGCCTACGAGAACCTCATCGCCAGGGCACGTGAGAACAAGCTGGCCGTCGCCGACTTCGAGGCCACCACCGTGTCCATCACCAATCCCGGTGGTATCGGCACGAGGCTCTCGGTGCCACGGCTGATGGCCGGTCAGGCGATGATCCTCGGCATCGGGTCCATCGACTACCCGGCTGCCTTCGAGGGCACGAGCGCTGCACGGCTCAACGAGAGCGCCATATCGAAGGTGTGCACGCTCACCTCAACCTACGATCACCGCGTCATCCAGGGGGCGGTCTCCGGAGAGTTCCTGCGCCGGATACACCAGCTCGTGCTCGGCGAGGACGGCTTCTACCAGGACATCTTCGAATCGCTGCGCATCCCCTACCCGCCGCTCAGCTGGTCGAAGGACTACGCCCCCGACGCCGTCTCGGGGGTGAACAAGCAGGCGCGGGTGCTCGAGCTGATCAACTCCTTCCGCTGCGAGGGTCATTTGCTCGCCGATCTCGATCCCATCGAGTACCGGATGCGCAGTCATCCCGATCTCGAGCTGGGCACCCATGGGCTGTCCATCTGGGATCTCGACCGCTCGTTCGCGGTGGGCCGGTTCGGCGGCGCCGACAACCAGCACCTGCCGCTGCGCCAGATCCTCGGCCAGCTGCGCGAGAGCTACTGCCACACCCTGGCCCTGGAATACATGCACATCGACGATCCGGAGCAGCGCAGCTGGATCCGCGAGCGCATCGAGCGTCCGCACACCTCCCGGCCACGCGAGGAGCATCTGCTCATCCTCGATCGTCTGAGCGAAGCGGAGGTGCTCGAGACCTTCCTGCAAACCAAGTTCGTGGGCCAGACCCGGTTCAGCCTGGAGGGCGCCGAATCGGCCATCGTCATCCTCACTGAGCTGTGCGCCCGCGCCGCCGACCGGAAAATGACCGAGGTGACGATCGGGATGCCGCACCGCGGCCGGCTCAATGTGCTCACCAATGTCGCCGGAAAGCTCTACAGCCAGATCTTCCGCGAGTTCGACGAGGCCGCCCTCGACGAGGAGGTCATCAGCGGCGACGTGAAGTACCACCTCGGCGCCGAGGGCGAGTTCACCTCCATGGCGGGCAATCACGTGAGGGTCTCGGTGGCGGCCAATCCGAGCCATCTGGAGGCGGTCGATCCCGTTCTGGAGGGCATCGCCCGAGCCAAGCGCGACCGCGAACCCCATCCGGCCGACTATCCGGTGCTCCCCGTGCTCATGCACGGCGATGCGTCCTTCGCCGCCCAGGGGGTGGTCTACGAGGTGCTCCAGATGAGCCAACTGCGTCCCTATCGAGTTGGCGGGACGATCCATCTGGTGGTCAACAACCAACTCGGCTTCACCACCGCGCCGAGCGACGGGCGCTCGTCCAAGTACTGCACCGATGTGGCCAAGGCGCTGGGCTCACCGGTGATCCACGTGAACGGTGACGACCCCGACGCATGCAGCCGCGCCGCCGCGCTCGCCTACGACTTTCGTGAGCGCTTCCACAAGGATGTCGTGATCGACATGGTCTGCTACCGGCTGCGCGGCCACAATGAGGGCGATGACCCGAGCTTCACCCAGCCACAGATGTACCGCCTCGTGGGCCGCAAACGCTCGGTGCGCAAGCTGTACACCGACGCGCTCATCGGGCGCGGTGACATCTCGCTGGAAGACGCCGAGAAGGCCGTCAACCGCTTCCGCGGACGGCTGGAGGAGGTCTTCTCCATGGTCCGCGACCCGAAGGTGCCCAGCGAAGAGGTGGACCACGAGGTGCAGTACCGGCTCTCGCCGCTGTACCCCCTCAAGCCGGGTCATCTCACCGCGCCCCCGAGGGTGAGCCCGCAGGAGCTGCAGCGCGTGGCCCAGGTGCACGAGGAGCTGCCCGAGAACTTCACCGCTCACCCGAAGGTGCTGCGTCAGCTGCAGCGCCGCGCCGAGCAGATCCAGCAGGGACCGATCGACTGGGCCACTGCCGAGCTGCTGGCCTTCGGTACTCTCCTGCAGGAGCGCCGCCACGTGCGACTGGTCGGTCAGGACACCCGGCGCGGCACCTTCAGCCAGCGTTTTGGGGCCGTGGTGGATCGCGTGACGAACGAGGCGTGGGTGCCCCTGAAGCACCTCTCGCAGACCCAGGCCCCCTTCGATATCTATGACTCGAACCTCAGCGAGTACGCGGCGATGGGTTTCGAGTACGGCTATTCCGCCGCGGCACCGGATGCCCTCGTGCTGTGGGAGGCCCAGTACGGCGATTTCGCCAATGGCGCCCAGACGATCGCCGACGAGTTCATCACCTCCGGATTCGCCAAGTGGTACCAGCGTTCGGGTGTCGTGCTCCTGCTGCCGCATGGCTATGAGGGCGCCGGCCCCGACCATTCGTCGTGCCGCATCGAACGCTGGCTGCAGTCGTGCGAGGGCGGGAACATCGCGGTGACAATGCCGAGCACCCCGGCGTCCTATTTCCACCTGCTGCGCCAGCACGCCTATGTGAACTGGCACCGCCCCCTCGTGGTGGCCACCCCGAAGTCGATGTTGCGCAATCCCGCGGCGGTCAGCGCCCCCGAGGAGTTCCTCGACGCGTCGTGGCGTCCGGTCCTGCCCGACCCCACGATCACCGATCCTGGTGGCGTCCGTCGCGTGCTGCTGTGCAGCGGAAAGGTGCGTTGGGATCTGGTGGCCAAGCGCCAGGAACTGGGACTGGGCCAGCAGGTGGCGATCATCGCGCTCGAACGTCTCTATCCGCTGGCCAGCGACGCCCTCGTTGAGCTGCTGCGCGAGTTCCCCCGCGACGTCGATGTGCGCTTCGTGCAGGAGGAACCGCAGAACCAGGGATCCTGGTATTTCCTCGCGCAGCATCTCGTCCCGGAGCTGTCCAGGGGCCTGGGACGCCCGTTACACATCCGTCCCTTCACGCGCCCGGCGGCGCCGGCTCCCTCGGTCGGCTCGCGCGATGTCCACATTGAGCAACAACAGGAGCTGATCACTGCCGCACTGAGCCAACAGTGACGTATTCTTGGGCACTGCCCTGTCGGTGACGATGCCTGGCCTGCACATGTGAGCGGGTCATTGCGGCATTGCCCCAGATGGACTGCTGAGCTGTTCAGTACCCGGGTTGCGGCCCGCGCAGCGAGCCGCGCCGAAGCACACGACGTTTCCGGTGCCTGTGGTGTTTCCACGTGCCCCGACGCAGAAGGAGTCACATCCAGATGGACTGGCGCCACAAGGCGGCCTGCCTCAACGAGGACCCTGAGCTGTTCTTCCCGATCGGCAACACAGGCCCGGCACTGGCGCAGATCGAAGAGGCCAAGCGGGTCTGCGAACGCTGCGAGGTCCGTGAGGAATGCCTGGCGTGGGCCCTCGAGGCCGGCCAGGACCACGGCGTATGGGGCGGTATGTCGGAGGACGAGCGCCGTGCCCTGCGCCGTCGTGCCGCGCGTAATCGCCGTACCGCCTGAGCCCCACACCGGGGCCTGGCCGCTGCGGTTGCCGGTGCCTGCGTCACTGCGGGCACCGACAGCCCCCCTTCGGCTAGACCCCCAATGTCCTAGACCCTCAATGTCTCCGCGGGAACGATCACGCGCGATGTGGCACCGGGAGCGCCGGGATTGTTGAACAAGGTGAACTCGCCACCCAGATCGGCCACCAGCGTCGTGACGATCGAGGTGCCCAGGCTGTCGGATGCTCCCATGACGAATCCCTCGGGCAGACCGGCACCCTGATCGACGACGTCGAGCACGAGGGCGCCGTGAGCGTCGCGCCTGGGTCGCACGAAAACCTCCCCAGCCCGATCGCCCAGCCCGTGTTCCAGTGCGTTCTGGCACAGCTCGGTCATGATGAGGCTCAGCGAGGTGGCCACCTTCGCGGGCACCAGCCCGAAACTTCCCTGACGCTTGGCCCGCAACCCGCCTCGCGTGGAGGCCACATCTCCCACAGTCTGCAGGATCTTGTCCGCCACCTCGTCGAACTGGGCGGCCTCGTCGAAACTCTGGGAGAGGATTTCGTGCACCACGGCAATCGACTGCACCCGGCTCATGGCGTCGTACAGCGCGCTCTCGGCCTCCGCAGAATGGCACCGGCGTGCCTGCAGACGCAGCAGCGCCGCAACGGTCTGGAGGTTGTTCTTCACCCGGTGGTGGATCTCGCGGATCGTGGCGTCCTTGGTGACGAGCTCACGTTCGCGGTCGCGAAGCTCGGTGATATCACGGCAGGTGACAAGCACGCCGGCCCGGTGCCCGGCCTGGGACAGCGGCATCACCCGAAGTCGCACGCACCCATGCTCGTTCTGCGTGTCGAACTCCCCCACGCTGCCCAGATCGAAGTCGTGGCCCGTGGTGGGCGCAACGGGCGAGATCGCCGCCCCTACGGCGGTGGTACTCAGCTCGCGGATCCCTTCGCCCAGCATGTCGCCCACCAGCCCCAGCCGCCGGTAGGCCGAGACCGCGTTCGGGCTGGCGTAACTGATCACCCCCGAATCCGTGGCATAGACCAGCCCGTCGCCCACCCTGGGGCTGGTGGTGGGGTCGCTGGGCGGATGGATCGGATAGATGCCGTGGCGGACCATGTCCGCGAGGATCTCGGCAACCTCCAGATAGCAGTCCTCCATGGCGCCCGGCGCCCGCACGCCCATCTGATTCGTGTGCCGCTCCACGATGCCGATGACCTCACCGTGGCGGATGATGGGGATCGCCCAGACATCTACCGGGATACCTGCCTGCAGCTTGTTGTTGCTCGTCTCGCTGATCTCGCGGGACAGATATGCCTCGACGACCAAGGAATCCGGTTCATAGCTGATGTCGTCGCCCACCACATCGTCCTCGAGGGCGGTGGGGCCCGTGACCGGGCGGCGTTGGGCAGCGGCCCAGAAGACGTTCTCATCGGCATCGGGCACCCACAGCACCAGATCGGAGAAGCTGGTGTCGGACAGCAGATGCCATTCGCGGACGAATGCCGTGAGCCAAATCCGGTCGTCCTCACCGAGAACGGTGTGTTCGGCCAGAACTTCGCTCATCGACAGCATGGTCCAACTCTAGGAGAACGCCGCAAGCACTCCAGAACGGTCGACGGGCAAGGCGGTGACAGGAATGTGTTGGACGCGAGCTGGCAGGGGTGGCACAATGTCAGTTCGTGCCCGCGGCGGACGACTCGCGGGAATCAATTCAGCGCGCCGGGTCCATCGACCGGCGACGATCGGGAGGTCGACATGGGCAAGACTGGTCGCAAGCGCCGCGCCCGGCGCAAGCATGCAGCGAACCACGGCAAGCGACCCAATGCGTGACGCAGCCGTGAATGGTGGGGCCCCCGGACCGCAAGGTCCGGGGGCCCCACCATTTCTGCAATGACGAGCGGGCCAGCGGAAAGCGAGCTGTGTGACATTCCGAGACCGGACTGTCGCGGCATCAGCCCGCAGCACTGGCCCAGCACCGGCGGACGGGCTCACTACCGAACCCAGCGCGACACCAGCTGCGACGACCGGAAACCGGTCGACCCGACGGCATCGCTCACAAGTCGACCCGACGGCGGGGCAGGATTGCCGGAAAGCGGCGGCGCCGAGGAGGCACTATCTCCCCTGGTCGACGGTCTCGCAGCTAGATCGTGTCGCCGAGGTGGGCGACGGCCGCGATCCGCAGCCTGAGAGCGTCCGAGGCCGCCGGGGTGCACCAGCACCGCTTGACCATCGCCGAGATCATCTGCTCAACGTCGAAGTTGTCCATGCACTTCTCGCACATGAGCAGATGGGCCCGGATCTCGTCGGCAGTTGCCTCCGGCAACTCACCGTGCAAGAACGCCTGGACGCTGCTCAGCGCGAACTCGCAGCTGTCCTCGCGGACCTCCGCCGGCTCCTGGCCGTCTCGTAACTCAGTCATTGTGAGACCGTCTCCCGATACCATGCTCGCTGGCGAAATCTGCCAGCGACTTGCGCAGTTGAGCCCGACCACGATTGAGCCGCGACATCACGGTGCCGATGGGCGTCCCCATGATCTGCGCAATCTCCTTGTAGGAGAAGCCCTCGACATCAGCCAGCAGTACAGCCTCGCGGAACTCACTCGACAGCTGTTCCAGGGCCTCGGTGACGGCCGCGTCCGGGATGCCCTTCAGCGCCTCCATCTCGGCGGAGGGATTGCCGGTCGCGTCGTGCGAGGCAGCCTTGGCCAGCTGCCAGTCCTCGACGTCGTCACCCGAGCCGGTCTGCGGCTGGCGCTGCGCCTTGCGATAGCTGTTGATGTAGGTGTTCGTGAGGATCCGGTACAACCAGGCCTTCAGATTGGTGCCGGGACGGAACTGCTTGAACGAACTGAACGCCTTCGCATAGGTCTCCTGGACCACATCCTCGGCGTCAGCGGGGTTGCGCGTCATGCGCAACGCGGCGCCGTAGAGCTGGTCCAGATAGACCATAGCTTCGCGCTCGAAACGCTCGGCACGCTCATCGGCGGTCTCTGTCTCGCGCACGTCGACGGCCCGGTCGGTCTGATCCTCACCGGCCGGCTCACTCTTGGCAGAAGCGGCAATCATCATCAGATATGACATTACCGGACTGTCGGTCGTTGTCTTCGTGGGCACGCAGGCACAACACTGCGGTGAGTGGCCTTATTCCGTCGGCGCATTCGGCTCGCCTCGGGGCGGAGCACCCGCCGGCGGGGTGCCGACCGGCTCGTCAGAGGGCTGCCCAGCCGGATCATCGACAGCCGTGATGAGCCCCGGGTAGTCGTGTGCCACCTTGTTGACCTCCGCACCCACCCGGTAGGCGCTCATCTCGCCGGCATCCGGCACATGGGCCAGCTGCAGCGCGGCGCGGGAATCGGTGAGTTCGCGGTCGAGCCAGGCCGGCCAGTTGCATGGGGCCACCTGAACCGGCATCCGGTCGTGGAGGTGGCCCAGCTCGTCGATGGCCGAGCAGGTGAGGATCGTGCAGCTGACCAGCCATTCCCCTCCCGGGGCCCGCCAGAACTCGAAAAGACCGGCCATTGCCATGACGCTGGAATCTGTCGGGTGAATGAAGTAGGGCTGCTTGATCGCCTTGACCGCCCGCCCCCCGGATGGCGCGCCAGGCTCGGGTTGATACCACTCGTAGTAGCCGTCCGCCGGCAGCAGGCACCGGCGTTTCGCCGCGGCTGCGCGGAAGGAGGGCTTCTCGGTGGCGGTCTCCAGGCGGGCATTGATCAACGCAGGTCCAGCGCCGGGACCCTTCGACCAGCTCGGCACCAGCCCCCAGCGCATGCCCACCAGGCTGCGCGGCCGTCCGGGCGACGAGGCCTGCACAATACCCGGGACGGTCTGGGTGGGAGCGATGTTGTAGTGCGGCGCCAACCAGCCGGGAGCCGGCGCCACCGCCCCTGCCGGGCGGGACTGACCGTCGTCGTCATGCAACTGCTCGACCTCGAAGATCTCGATGAGCTCGTCGGGATCGGCACTCAAGGCGTATCTGCCGCACATGATTCAACGGTAATCGTTGCGCCGGGCCTGCCGTGCCCGACCGGAAGACGCTCGCCTGCCTGGGTTTCACAACAATGCAAGCGGGGGTACTAATGGACCATGTCACTGCTGCGATTCACCTCCCGAGCCATGTTCTCCTCGTGGTTCGCGGTCCAGGGCGCCCGCAATGTGGTCAATCCGGGTCCCGCCGCCGAGAAGCTCGCCCCCACCATCAGCCAGCTCGTGGGCATCGCCAAGGCCGCCTTGCCCGGGGAGGCAGCCGCCCGGCTACCAGAGACGGCACCTGCCTGGGTGCGAATCAGCGGCGCTGCCCAGCTGGTGGCCGCACTGGGCTACGCAGTGGGGTTGGGCAGACGCCCCAGCGCTGCGGTGCTTGCCATCACTACCGCCTTCACCTTGCCTTCCGTCGTCAAGGGGGCGCGCGCCAGGGACGGTTCGGGAAGTCTCAACGAGCTCATCACGACTGGTGCCCTGTTGGGTGCGGCAGTGCTCGCGGCCCAGGACACCGAGGGCAAGCCAAGTCTGGTCTGGCGCGCCCGCAGCGGCGCCCACCACGCCGTCGAGAACGTGCAGGACCTCACCGAGCAGGCTGTCGGCAAGGTCCAGACGATCGCGAGCTGAGCGTGCCGGAAAGGCTGGGCAGGCCCGGCATGGCGGGCACATTCGACAGCTCGCACAGCGCCTGCCGAGAGCAGTCACGGGCGGGCGGCTAGCCTGATGGCCATGAGCATGCCCTCCGACGCGATCACCAGACCCGCCGAGCCCTGGCCCGCGCCGAGCCCCGGCCATCCCCTGCGCACCAGCGTTGTCGTGCCGGGGTCGAAGTCCGAGAGCAACAGGGCGCTCGTCCTCGCTGCGCTCTCACAGGACGTGAGCAGTATCCGCGGGATCCTCCACGCCCGCGACACCGAGCTCATGATGGCCGCCCTGACGGCGCTGGGAACGCGTTTCGAGGCGGCCGACGACGACATCGTCATTGTGCATCCCGGGCCCCTGCACGCAGCCGGTCAGCCCATCGACTGCGGGCTGGCGGGAACCGTCATGCGCTTCATCCCTCCGGTGGCAGCCCTGGCTGGTGGCCGGACGAGTTTCGTCGGCGACCCCAGGGCCAGTGAGCGACCGCTGGGCCCGCTGCTCGACGGACTGCATCAGCTGGGTGTCACGAGCTCCGCCGAGGCCATCCCCTTCGTCCTGGAGGCGCCGGCCCAGCTGGGCGGACGCAAGGTCACCATCGATTCGAGTGCCTCGAGCCAGTTCGTCTCCGGGCTGCTGCTCGCAGCCCCGCTGTTCCCCCAGGGGCTGGATCTGCGCCACGAGGGCGAGCTCATCCCCTCCTCGCCCCATATCGCGATGACGGTCTCGATGCTCGAACGCCATGGGGTGCAGATCAGGGCGGATCGCCTCGGACGTCACTGGATTGTCGAACCCGGCCCGATCGCAGCCGTCGACGAGCAGATCGAGCCCGACCTCACCAATGGTGCAGCCTTCCTCGTCGCGGGCCTGCTCACCGGAGGAGCCGTGCGCATTGCCGGCTGGCCGAGACGCACCGAGCAGCCCGGGCGTCTCATCGGGTCGATGGCTGCCCTCATGGGCGCCACCCTGACCGATACCCCCCAGGGATTCACGATGACCGGCACGCGTCTGCTGGGCGCCACCCTCGACCTGCACGATGCCAGTGAGCTGACCCCGGTCGCGGCGGCGATGGCAGTCGCAGCACGTGGCACGACCGCCATCGGCGGTGTCGCGCACATCCGTGGTCACGAAACCGACCGGATCCGCGCCATCGCCACCGAGCTCTCGCGCATCGGGGTGCCCGTGCGCGAGAACCCCGATGGCCTGGTGATCCGGGGCATGGCCGATCATCTCGGCGATTTGCACCCCAGTGAGGGCAATGGAGTCTTCGCCTGCTACGGCGACCACAGGATGGTGCATCTCGGCGCGCTGCTCGGCCTGCTCGTTCCTGGCATGAAACTCGACGACGTGGCGTGCGCAGCGAAGACGATGCCCGATTTCGCGCAGCGGTGGACAGCCATGATGCAGGGCCGATGAAAGACCGCGCCCATGAAAGACCGCGCCGATGACACAGCAATGCCCATGACAAGGCAGGGCCGATGACAAAGCAGTGCCGATGAACGCACGCCCGACCCGAGGTGCCATCGGTCGCGGAACCGACTTCGATCTCCATGATTTCGGCCGGCCCGCGCGCCGTACACGCCCACGGACCAAGCAGCGGCCCGACTACTCCGAGGCTGCGCTGGCCCGGGTCATCTCGGTGGACCGCGGGCGTTACCGCTGCCTCCTCGAGAACTCCGAGTCTCGTCCGCTGCTTGCCACGAAAGCCCGCCGGATCGGCCGCAGGGGCGTCATCGTGGGAGACCGCGTGCGTGTCGTCGGAGACACCAGCGGCCGCGACGGCACCTTGGCCCGCATCGTCGAGGTGATGGCACGCCGGACCGTGCTCAATCGCACGGCCGACGACACCGACCCCACTGAGCGGCCCATCGTGGCCAACGCGGACCAGCTCGTCGTGGTGGCCTCGCTCATCGATCCGCCGGCCCGGCCCGGCATGATCGACCGGGTGCTGGTGGCTGGTTACGCGGCCGGGGTGGCGCCCATCATCTGCCTCACCAAATCCGATCTCGCCGACCCCGCACCCATAACCCGCCTCTACGAGCCCCTCGGTCTCCCGATCGTCGTGAGCTCCCCCACGTGCGAGCTATCGGGACTACGTGATCTGCTGGCGAGCAAGGTGACGGTGCTGGTGGGTCATTCGGGGGTCGGCAAGTCGACACTCATCAACCGGCTGGTGCCCGACGCCGACCGGCGCACCGGGGAGGTCAACGACGTCACCGGCAAGGGACGCCAGACCTCCACCTCCGCGGTCGCCCTCGAACTGCCGCAGCTGCCCGGTCACAAGGATGACCCCGGCTGGGTGATCGACACGCCAGGAGTTCGCAGCTTCGGGCTGAGCCACGTGGATCCGGCGGCCATCCTCGACGCCTTTCATGATCTGGCGCAGTATGTCGCGGACTGCCCGCGCGGCTGCAGCCATCATGCCGATGCGCCCGAGTGCGGCCTGGATGCCGCCCTGGGGCGCGGCGAGCTGTCCGCAGCGCGGCTGGCCAGCTTCCGGCGGATACTCGACGCCGTCGACCATCCCGCGCATGAGAACGGCTGATGTGCCCACCGGGGCGTGACCTGGCACTCGCGGGTCTGCGGCACCGCTAGAGTCATGGCCATGGCTGATGCGCCCGACTTCACCGATGACCTGCGTCTGGCCCACCTCATGGCGGACAACGCCGATTCCCTGACAATGAGCCGCTTCAAGGCGCGCGATCTCGTGGTCCGCAGCAAGGCCGATCACACGCCCGTCTCCGAGGCGGACCAGGCAGTGGAGGCGGCGGTGCGCCGTACGCTCGCCACGGCGCGACCGCGCGACGCCGTGCACGGCGAGGAGATGGAGGACACCGGTCGGGGTCCTCGCACCTGGATTGTCGACCCCATCGACGGCACGGCCAACTATGTGCGGGGGGTGCCCATCTGGGCGACACTCATTGCGCTGCGTGTGAACGGCGAGATCTGCGTAGGTGTGGTCAGTGCCCCGGCGATCGGACGCCGCTGGTGGGCTGCCAAGGGAGCCGGCGCCTATACCGGCAAGACTCTGCTCTCCCCCGCCCGCATCCAGGTGTCGAAGGTCGACTCGGTCGGCGACGCCTTCTTGTCCTACTCGTCGATCAACGGCTGGATCAAGGACGGGCGTGGCCAAGGATTCGTCGACCTCATCCGCGATTGCGGCCGCACCAGAGCCTTCGGGGACTTCTTCAGCTACATGCTGGTGGCGGAGGGGTGCGTGGATCTGGCCGCTGAACCCGATCTCGAACTGCACGACATGGCGGCGCTCGACATCATCGTGCGCGAAGCGGGCGGACGCTTCACCAATCTCGACGGCGAGCCCGGTCCCGTGGGCCGCGGTGCCCTGGCCACCAATGGCCGACTCCACGATGCCGTGCTCGCCCGGCTGGCTCGCGACGACACCTCCGGCTGAGGCGCCAGCCGTTCGAGGGTGTGCAGGCGAGATGCCCTTGTGCTCACCGCTCCTGCCCACGCCCCCTCACGGCCGATCTGCCCCGCGGCAGGCTCCGCCACGCCGAGAACGCCAGTTCTCCGGCAGGCATCGGCACTCAGCTCGCGCGGATCACCCGGCAGGCGATGGTATTGGGAATATGCGCCAGATCGTCGACCCAACCATTGGAGGCGGCCGTCACATCGGTGACGGCATATCCCGTGCTCCCCTTCGTGCTGAGCGCCTGGAAGGCGATGTTCGCGTCGTGGCTGGACAGCACCGAATTGAGCTGGGCCATCACTCCTGGCACATTGCGATGGATATGGGTGACCCGCACTCCGGTGGCCGGAGGCGTGCTCACCTCGGGAAGGTTGACGCTCATCGAGGTGCCGCCGGTCTGGATGTAGTCGTGCAGCTTGTTTGCCACATACCGTCCGATGTCGTACTGAGCCTCCTGGGTGGAGCCACCCACATGGGGAGTCAGGATGACGTTCGGCAGGCCCTGCAGGGGCGAGACGAAGGGTTCACCCGAGGACCTGGGCTCCTTGGGATACACGTCGACGGCGGCACCGGCCAGGTGACCCGAGCGCAGCGCGTCCGCCAGCGCCTGGTCGTCATAGACGAAGCCGCGCGACAGGTTGAGGAACAGCGAACGGGCTCGCATCGCCGCGAACTGGTCGGCACCGAAGAAGCCGGTGTTCGACTCGCGCCCGTCAATGTGCAGTGTCACCGTCTCGGCCACCGCAAGGAGCTCCTCCAGGGATTCGCAGCGCTTCGCATTGCCCATGGCGAGCCGGTCCGAGATGTCGTAGAAGTACACCTGCATGCCGAAGGCCTCGGCGAGCACGGACAGCTGCGAACCGATGTTGCCGTAGCCGACAATCCCCAGGGTGCGGCCCCGTACCTCGTGGCTGCCGGTGGCCGACTTGCTCCACACACCCGCATGCATCTGCGCGGTGCGGTCGGTGAGATGCCGGGCCATCGCCACGATCTCGGCCATCGCGAGCTCGACGACGCTGCGGGTATTGGAGTAGGGCGCGTTGAAGGTGGCGATGCCATGCTCGGAGCAAGCGTCCAGATCGATCTGGTTCGTACCGATGCAGAAGGCCCCGATCGCCTTGAGTCCACCGGAAATGCGGCGCAGGACGGTGTCGGTGACATTGGTCCGCGATCGGATGCCCAGCAGGTCGACGCCGTTGAGTGCGGCAATGAGTTCGTCCTCGCCCAGAGCACCCGAGCGGGTCTCCACGTCGTAGCCCGCAGCGGTGAGAATACGGGTGGCCTCGGGATGGATGTTTTCGAGCAGCAGAGCCTTCACACCCAGATTCTATGGTCCGGCAGGTGCTGGCCCGCCACGATCTCAACCGCGATGCGCTCGGATGCTCGGCACGCTGGCGAGCAGGGTCTTGGTGTAGTCGTGCCTCGGGTTGCGATAGACCTGCTCGACAGGGCCCGATTCCACCACCCGGCCCGCCTGCATGACGGCCACCGAATCGCAGACATGGCGTACCACCGCCAAGTCGTGGCCCACCAGGACGAACGTCAACCCCCGTGCCCGGACGAGGTCGACGAACAAGTTGAGCACGTGAGCGCGGACCGAGACGTCGAGGGCGGAGACCGGCTCGTCGGCCAGCAGGACATCGGGTTCGGGTGCCAGGGCGCGGGCTATTGCGACTCGCTGGCGTTGGCCTCCGCTCAGCTCGTGGGGATAGCGCCGGGCGATGTCGGGTTCGAGCTCGGCCTCGGCAAGCACCTCGACGAGCCGAGCCCGCCGGTCCGCCGGCGCGTCGCCCCGGCCCCTCACAAGCGGCGAGCGCAGCGGCTCAGTGACGATGTCGGCCACCTTCATGCGCGGATCCAGTGAGCTGTTGGGGTCCTGGAAGACCATCTGGACGCTGGAGCGCAGCGCCCCCAGATCGCGGGGGCGCGCGCTGTCGATCCGGTGACCGCGGAAGCTGATCCGGCCGGATGTGGGGGCGACGATGGCGGCCATCATGCGCAGCAAGGTGGACTTTCCCGAGCCGGACTCCCCGACAATCCCCAATCGCTGACCGGCCATGACATCGAGGTCGACACCATCGACGGCTGCCACTGTGCCGGCGCCACGACCGCGTCGCCGGTGGAAGGTGCGCCGTACCTCACGCAGAGCAAACTCCGGGGTCGACTCGCTCATCGCCGCTCCTGTGACGCGTCCCAAAAGTCCTCGATCACCCGAAGCCGAGCTCCGGGGGCCACCTCGTCGAGTCGCGCGGTGGCCACGAGTCCGCGGGTGTAGGGATGGCGTGCGTGATCCAGCAGCACCGCCACCGGGCCGGCCTCCACGATCTGGCCGCGATACATCACGATCACGTCGTCACAGATCTGCGAGACCACCGCCAAGTCGTGGCTGATGAACAGGCATGCGGCGCCCACCTCGCGCAGCCCTCGATCGAGCACATCGAGCACCCTGGCCTGCACCGTGACGTCGAGGGCAGTGGTCGGCTCGTCGCAGATGATGAGCTCAGGCCGGTTGATGAGCGCCATCGCCACCATCACCCGTTGGCGTTGCCCGCCCGACAGCTGGAAGGGATAACTGTCGGCGATCCGCTCCGCGTCGGGCAGACCCACCTCCTCCAGCATCCGGCAGACCCGCTCGCGAGTGTGCCCGCTCCCGGTGCGAGCGCAGTGCAGGCGCACCACCTCGGCCACCTGGCGGCCAACCCGCATTGTCGGATCCAGGGCGGTCATCGGTTCCTGGAACACCATCGACATCTCGCGGCCCCGGATGCGCGCCATCTTCGCGTCGCCGAGCCCGACGAGCTCGCGACCTGCCAGGCGTACCGAACCAGACAGATGGGCAGTGTCGGGAAGCAGTCCCATGAGCGCCAGTGCGGTGACCGACTTGCCCGAACCGGACTCGCCGATCAGACCCAGGCGCTGGCCGGCGCGCAGCGTGAAGCTGATGCCGCCGATGGTGGGCCGGGACGCGCCCTCGAAACCGACGACCATGTTCTCCACGCTCAGCAGCTCAGTCATCGTGCCTCCCGGTCCTGAGCCGGGGATCCAGCGCATCGCGCAGGCCATCGCCCAGCAGGTTGAATCCGAGCACTGCCACAGCGATGAACATGCCGGGCCACAGCAGCTGCAGCGGTGCCTGGTACAGGTATTTCTGGGCGTCGTAGAGCATGCGTCCCCAGCTCGGCGTGGTTGGCGCAGTGCCGATCCCCAGATAGCTCAGACCCGCCTCGGCGAGGATCGCCAGGCCGAAACTCGTCGAGGTCTGCACGAGAACGACAGGCGCGATGTTCACCAGCACATGAGTTCGCGCGATCCCACCCCAGCCGATTCCGCTGGCCCGTGCCGCCGCCACATAGTCGCGTGCCATCACGGAGCGGGTGGCACCGTGGGCCACCCGCGCGAAGGCGGGCACCGTGCTCACCCCGATCGCCACCATCGCGGTGCCGGTGGACGCGCTGCCCCGCGCGGCCGCCAGCAGGATGGCGAGCAGCAGAGCCGGGAAGGCGTAGAGCACATCGCTGACCCGCATGATGGCCCTGCCGATCCGTCCTGGGGCCATTCCCGCCCAGATGCCCAGCGGCACCCCGACCAGTGCGCCGATGGCGACGGACACGATGCCGACCTGCAGGCAGATCCTTGCACCGACGAGGAGCTGGGAGAAGATGTCGCGCCCGAAGCCGTCAGTGCCGAACAGGTGCGCCGCGCTCGGCTGGGCAAGGGCCTGAGAGGCCTCCACCTGGCCAGGATCATAGGGCGTCCAAAACAGTGCGACAAGGGCCATGACGACGACAACCCCGACGCAGGCCGTCCCGGCGATGAGCCCGGCGCGCCTCATGCCCCGGCCTCCGTGGCCTCGGCGCGCAGGCGCGGGTCCGCCAGCCGGGCGACGAGATCGACCACGCCGTTGATGACGAGCACGAGTGCCACTTGAATCATGACGATGGTCTGCACAACAGGCAGATCGCGCTGATTCACGCTGGACAGCAGCAGCGAGCCGAGGCCCGGCAGCACGAAGACGTTCTCGATGACGATGGCCCCGACGAACAAGGTGGCGAGCTGCAGCCCGAGCACGGTGAGCACCTGGAGACTGGCATTGCGCAGACCGTGGCGCAGCACTGCCGAGCCGAAACGCCAGCCCACGGCCCGGGCGGTGCGAAAGTAGTCCTCGCCGAGAACGTCGATGAACGCCGATCGGACATAGCGCACGAGGACCGCCGATTGGACGATGGCCAGGGAGACCACCGGGAGGACGAGGTGTCGCGCCCACCCTCCGGGGTCCTCGGCGAGCCGGACATAGCCATTGGCCGGCAGCCAGCTCAGCTGGACGGCGAAGACCACGACGAGCAGCATGCCGGCGAGGAAGGCGGGCACGGCCATGCCGAGCTGGGACAGACCCGCCCAGATGAGGCCGTCGAGATGCTTGCGCCGCAGTGCAGCAGCGATGCCCACCGGCACCGCGATGACGATGGCCAGGGCCATGCCCAGCGTCACGAGCCAGCCCGTGACAGCCAGCTTGGGGCCAATGAGCGCCAACACCGGCTGGCCGCTCAGCGCGGATCTCCCGGCGTCGCCGGTGAGCAGACCGCCGATCCACTCCAGATAGCGCAGCGGCCACGGCCGGTCGAGGCCCATCGTAGTGCGCAGCGCGGCGATCGAGGAGGCGTCGGCGTTGGGGCCGAGAATGGTTCCCGCCACGTCTCCGGGCAGCAGATTGACCACCATGAAGATGATGAGCGAGGTGACCAGGAGGGTGGCCGCGAAGATCAGCAGCTCACGGGCGATCGTCGAGGCGACGCGCACGAAGGGCCTCAGAAGTCCTTGGACGAGATCGTCGTCAGGTCGAAGCTGTCGGAGGTGAGGTTCTCGGCGACCCCGGACAGGTCCGCGCGGATGACGACGAGATTGGCGAGCAGATAGAGGAAATCGGCCGCCGCATCGGTGGCCAGCATTTCCGCCGCCTTCTTCATGATTCCGTTCACCTCATCGGCCGGCCCGGTCTGCGCCTGCTGGATGAGCTTCTGGAAGGCCGGATTGTCGTAGTGCCAGTAGTACTGGGGATCGGCCCACTTGACGATGTCACGACCCTCGGCGTGGCCGATGATCGTCATATCGTAGTTGCCCTTCGTCATCACCTCGTCGATCCAGCGGGCCGGGAAGTCCAGCTGGTCGACGGTGACCGTGATGCCGACGTCCTTGAGAGCGCTCGTGACGAAGGTCGCCGCTGCGGTGGCGTAGGGCAATGTCGGCACTCGCAGGGCGAGCGTGAGACCCGATGAGTGACCAGCCTCGGCCAGCAGGCTGCGTGCCTTGTCGGGATCGAAGCTATAGGTGTTCGAGAGATCCTCGTACCATGGATCGGTGGGCGGGACCATGGATCCGATGAGGCGCCCGTGCCCGTCGGCGACGGTCTGCAGCAGCTCGGGGCGGTTGATCGCGTAGTTGATGGCCCGGCGTACCCGGATGTCGCCGAAGACCGGGCGGGAGTGATTGAACCCCATGACCACCTCGGACATCGTCGTCCCGTCGAGGATCGTGAACCGGCTGGTGTCCTTGAACTGCCCGAGCGCCTGGGGAGCCTGGACGTTCGAGATGATGTCGAGATCGCCGCTGCTCAGCGCCGCATTCTCGGCATTGGGATCGGCGTAGTACTTGAAGGTGGCCTTGTCGAACTTGGTCGGTGTGCCCCAGTAGCTCGCGTTGCGTACCAGTGAGAGCGACTCACCCTGGCTCCAGGCGCTGAAGACGAAGGGGCCCGAACCAGCCGGCTTCTGGTTGAGCGTCGACAAGGCCGAGGGTTCGTAGACGATGCCGGCGGTCTGCGCCAGGAAGTACAGCAGGAAGTTGTCGGGGTGCTTGAGCCTGAGGACGAGGGTGCCTGGATCGGGGGTCTCGACCCGGTCGATGGCTGCCAGCTGCGACTTCAGCGTCGCCAGCGTCGTGGGATCCTGGCCGATGCGGTCGAGGGAGGTCTTGACGGCGGAGGCGTCCAGCGCCGCACCGCTGGCGAATCTCGCGTTCGGCTCGAGGGTGAAGGTGTAGGACAGCCCGTCGGGGCTCTCGGTCCAGCTCTTGGCGAGCAGCGGCTGGTAGGCGCCCTTGCCGTCCACCTTGAGCAGGGTCTCGTAGACGTTGTAGAGCAGGGCCTGGGAGATCGCCGCAGCAGTGTTCGTGGAAGGGTCGAGCGCGTCGGGCGCTGCCGTGGCGCCGACGACCAAGTCGTGCACCTGGGCCTGGCTGCCACTGCCGCCGTCCTTGGAGGAGCACCCCACCAGGGACGCCAACGATCCGGCGAGCGCGGCGCCGATGAGCGGCCGACGGCCAATCCTGAAGTCCATGGTGCTTCTCCTCATGAGGTTCGGGCAGATCCGCCCGCAGCAGAGCATGGACATTGTACAAGCGGGCCTCCCACGGGCTGGCACCAGCAGTGCGGTTACGCCGTGCAGAGCCTCGGATTTGGCACCAGCCGCTCTCGCGAGTAGAGTTGTCCGGGCGACGCGGGGTGGAGCAGCTCGGTAGCTCGCTGGGCTCATAACCCAGAGGTCACAGGTTCAAATCCTGTCCCCGCTACCAATGGTGGCCCCTGACCAGGTCTTTTGATCCGGTCAGGGGCTTTCTTCACGTCCTGCTGTTGTTTGGATCCTGTCGCCTCTCGTGCCCGCCCTGCGTGCACGTCCTCCTCACGGCTGCACGGGTCGTCGGTTGGAGCGGGTCACTGCCCCGAAACGCAGAACTCCAAGCCCTCGGGGTCGCGCATGACGGTCCACGTGAAGCCACTACCGCCGGGCATCTGGTGCTCGGCGACAACCGCCGCCCCGAGTGCGATGAGCCGATCCACCTCGGCCAGCCGGTCAGCGCTGTGGAGGTCCAGGTGCATCCGGTTCTTGCCCGGCGTGGGATCGTCCACTTTCTGGAAACCGAGCACCGGTGTGGAGCCGATCATGACGAATTCCTCGTAATTCTCCACAATGTTCACGCCGAGCGCCTTGGTCCAGAAAGCGGCCTCGGCACCCGGATCCGTACAGTCGGCGGTGACCATTCCTATGTTCATGGCCCCACGCTACCGGCACTGTCGGCGGATGACCACCGGCAGTGCGTTCACACATTCGGCAGGCTGGAGGTACCGATACCCCGTGTCCTGATGGCAACCCCGGCGGCGTCGACGAGCACCGGCCCGGTCGTGTCCTCCCCCAGTGCGCTGGCCACCGCGACAACGCTTCGGGCATCGGGCTCGGGGCCGAAGCAGATCTGGCCGGACGTGCTCGGTTCGGGCGCCTCGACGTGGAAACCCATGTCGGCGATCATTTCCCGGTCATCACGGCCGGACTGTCCCTCACTCGTGAGGTAGTCGCCCAGGAAGATCGAATTGCACACCTCCAGAACCAACGGCTGCAGAGTGCGAATGTGGTATTCGCGGCCTGCTGCCGAACGCACCTCCCGGTCGGGATGGATCATGCGCACCATCGACAGGATCCGCAGGCAGCGCTGAGGGGTCAGTTCGCGGTGGTCAGCCAAACGGGTGCCCTCGAAGGGCAGCAGGAGATTCACCGGCACGGACTCCGCATCGAGTTCGCGCAGAGCCAGCGCCACCTCGACGAGTTGCTCGTCGGTCTCCCCCATCCCCGCGATGAGCCCGGTGCACGGGCTGATCCCGGCGCGCCGGGCGGCCTGCATCGTGGCCACCCGGTCGGCATAGCTGTGTGTTGAGCAGATCTCGCAATAGTGCGACTCGGCCGTGTTCAGATTGTGGTTGTAACGGTCCGAGCCGGCCTCGTACAAGGTCTTCGCCTTCTCGTCGTCGAGGAAACCGAGACAGGTGCAGATGTGCAGACTCGGGTGCTCACGGTGAATCCTTGCGACGATGCCAGCCACCTTGTCCACCTCGCGGCGCGAGGGTCCTCGCCCGGACGCGACGAGGCAGACGGTGCTGGCGCCCCGGGCGACCCCGGCCTCCACGGCACGGCGGACCTCGCCATCCTCGACCCAGCTGTAGCGCGGGATCTGTGCCGTGGACGCCAGCGACTGGGAGCAGTAGGCGCAGTCCTCCGAGCACAGACCGGACTTCAGATTGACCAGATAGTTCAATCGCACACCGGTACCGAAGAAATGGCGCCGCACCCGGCCGGCCGCCGCGACCACGCTCATCGTCTCGTCATCGCCGGCCTTGAGGATGTCCAGCGCCTGCTCGGTCGTGGCCGGTTCGCCACGCAATGCCCGCGCCGTGATCTCGTCGAGTTCTCCGACCTGCATGACCCCGCCCCCCGTGGGCCCCGATGCCGACGCTGTGTCGACGATGGTCTGCCCACCTCGGGGCCACAGCCTAGGGCACCCTCCTGAACGGTGTTCAGGAGGGTGCCCTCAGCGGGCGATGTCGTCGGCGGCCAGGGCGATCAGCCGTCCGAGCACTGCCCCGCCCGAGGCGATTGACCCGTCGTGCTCGTACTCGCTTGTCACCCAGGTGCGCATCCGCGGGATGAGCGCCGCGGTCTGCAGCGAGTACTCCATGGGCACATAGGCGTCATTGGCATAGATCGCCGCAGCGCAGGGCACCTGGGTCTGCGCCAGCGCATCGGGATCGTAGAGCTTGGGCCAGTTCTGCTCGGCGATGGCGTACGCGCAGGCCTTCCAGGGGCGCAGCGAGGAATCCTCGTCGAACCACTCGGGGAAGACATGCTCGCCGGTCAACAAGGTCGGATCCGTCCGGAACTCATCGGGCAAAGTGCGTGCCGCGGCCCAGCGAGTGGCGACCCCGTCGGCGTAGGAGGACTCGTGGATGACCGTGTAGAGCGGATTGCGCCCGCCGAATGGCAGGGCGTCGGCGAGGTCGTACCGGAAGCCGCGCGAGCCCGGGTCGCGCTCGAGCAGATAGTGCAGCCGGGCCGCACCGGCCGATCCGCCCAGACCGTGGCCGAGCGAACGCAACCGCGAGGGCGAGACGACGTCGCCATTGGGTGTGCGGATGGCCTCCTCGTCGGCGAGCGTCAGCAGCCGGCGCATCCTCTCCCGATCCTGCGGAAACCGCCGGTAGAACTGCTCCGACTTCACGGCGAGTGCGCGGTAGCAAGCCTCGTAGATGTCCTCGCAGCCTCGCCCCACCGCGGGCAGGCCGCCCGTGAAGTAGCTCGCCAACAGCGATTCGGGATGCATCGACAGATAGTGCAGCAGTGTGAAGCCGCCGAACGACTGTCCGAGCACGGCCCACTGGTCAATGCCCAGGTGCACACGCAGATCCTCGCAGTCGGCAACGATCTCGTCGGCCCTCATATGGGACAGGTACTCCGCCTGGTCCTCGGCAGCGCCGATGGGCTCGCTCACCGGGCTGGACAGCCCGGTGCCGCGCTGATCGAGCAGCACGAGACGGAAGTCCTGCAGCGCCCGGGCCAGCCAGCCGGGCACCTGCGGCGCAAGGCTCGGACGCGGCGACTCGCAGCCGGGGCCACCCTGCAGGAAGAGCAGATAGGGCCGGTCCTGCCCGTCGGGTGCGCTCACCAACCGGGCGAAGACCTCGAGGCGACGCTCGTCGTCGGGGTTTCGGTGATCGAGGGGAACGTTGATCCGCACCTGCCGGGTGATGAGACCGGGCAGACGGCGTTGCCAATTCGCAGGTGCCGGATCGAAGGGGGTCGAGGTCATGGACCAAGGCTAGGACGAGCGGCCCCCGGATGGTTACCGCAGGAACCTCGCAGCCCGTCGCTAAGCTGGCGCGGTGCCCCACTTCGACCTCGACTACCAGCTCACCGAAGCCGTACTGGACAATGGCCTGCGCGTCATCGTCAACCGCGATCCGATGGCCCCGGCGCAGGCAGTGAACATCTGGTACCAGGTCGGCTCGGCCGACGAGCGAGCCGGCGCCACCGGCTTCGCCCACCTGTTCGAGCACCTCATGTTCTCTGGCTCACGGCAGGTGGCGTCCAGCGAACACCTGTCGAGCATCGAGTCGATCGGCGGAAGCGCCAATGCCACGACCTCCTTCGATCGCACGAACTTCTTCGAAACGGTGCCGCCGGGGGCCCTCGAGTTGGCGCTGTGGCTTGAAGCCGAACGGATGGAGAGCCTGGCTGTCACCGAGGAGAACTTCGCCACCCAACGCGAGGTGGTGAAGGAGGAGAAGCGACAGCGCTACGACAACGTCCCCTATGGCGACCAGATCGAACTGCTGCTCGGCCTGAACTTCCCGACGGGCCACCCCTACGATCATCCGCCGATCGGCTCGATGGCCGACCTCGACGCGGCCAGCCTCGACGATGCCCAGGACTTCTACCGCCGCTGGTACCGACCCGACAATGCCGTGCTCAGTGTGTGCGGGCCGTTGCCCCCCAAGGACGTGATCGAGCTTGCCAGACGACAGCTTGGCGCCATCGAGCCGAAAGCGCCCGACCAGCCCCGCCAGGCGATACCTGCCCGCCCCCACAGCGGCGAACCCTTCAGCCTCGTGGAGCGCGCGGTGCCGAGCACCCTGCTGCACCTGTGCTGGCGCACGCCTCCCTTCGCCGATCCCGCCCATCTGGCGGTGGAGCAGGCCCTGGCGATCCTGGCGAGCGGCCAGGCCAGCCGGCTCCCCGAGCTGCTCGAACGGCGGATCGGTTCTGCCGAGTCGGTGGGCTCGGGTGACTTCGGGCTGTCCCGGGAGGTCTCGCTGGCTACCATCACTGCCAGGGTGCGTCGCGGGCACCGTGCCGAGGAGATCATCGACGCCACGCTGACCGAGCTGGACCGGCTCGCCTGCGCGGGCCCCACCGCCCAGGAGCTGGCACGCGCAAACGCCACCTTCGATCGCGAATGGCTCGGCCGGCTCGCCAGTGTCGAGGCCAGGGCCGACGAGATCAGCTCGTTCGCCACACTGACCGGCGACCCGCGCGAGATCAACTCACTGCTCTCGCGAGTGCACGCCATCACCGCAGACGAGATCGCCCAGGCCACCCGCGACTGGCTCGCCCCGGCAGCGCGCGCGACACTCGTCTACCAAGCCCAGGAGAACCGATGACGATGCCCACAGTCGGCCCCCGTCCGCAGGTACATGAGGCTCGCCCCTGGCACTTTCCGCGCCCGCAGGTACAGCCGCTGGCCAACGGCATGCAGGTATGGGCCTTCCAGCTGCCCGGTCAGCACGTGCTGAGCGTGCAGCTGGTCATGGACATCGCCTTGGCCGATGAGCCTCCCGGTCTCGACGGGGTGGCCACCTTGGCGCTGCGCGGCAGCGACGAGGGCAGCCGCACCCATCCCGGGTTCGAGCTCGCTCGGCGCATCGAGGACATCGGTGCCGCCTATGACGGCAATGCCGGATGGTGGGGCACGGCGGCTGGGATCAGCGTCGCCGCGCCGCAGGCCCGAGATGGCCTCCAGCTCCTGCACGAGATCGTCCGCGAGCCGCTCTATGCACCCGACGACATCGAGCGGCATCGTGCCATCCGGCTCGCCGAGATCGAGCGCTCAAGGCTCAATTCCGCCGTCCTGGCTGGCGCCGCTGTTCGCGAGGCAATGTGGCCGACCGCCAGCCGGCAGGCGTTGGCGGCTGGCGGGAGCGCATCGGGCATCGAGGCGTCCGACGAGCACGCGATCCACGAGTTCCACGACCGCTGGTGGCGTCCCGAGGGGGCGACACTCGTGCTGGCCGGCGATCTTCCCGAGGGGTTGACGCAGGCTGCCTGTGAACTCTTCGGCGCCTGGCCGGCCACCGGCCTCAGGCCGGACCGCACGGCACCGGAGGGACATGGAGGGAGCCCAACGATCCGGGTTGTCGACCGGCCCGGCGCAGTGGCCGCCGACCTGCAGATCGGGTTGATCACTCCCGGCCGCCAACACCCGGACTGGGCACGCATGCAGGTGGCCACGATGTGCCTGGGAGGTCTGTTCGGGAGCCGCCTCAATCTCGTCCTGCGCGAGCAGCGCGGATACACCTACGGGGTACAGGCCGGGCTTCACGCCGGACGGTTCAACGGCACCTTCTCGGTGCGCTCGAGTTTCCGCACCGAGGTGGCAGCCAGGGCCTGCCGAGAGGTGGTCAACCTGCTCGACGTGGCCGCCCAACCGCTCGACGAGCACGAGACCGGCGACGCGGTGCGCTATCTTTCGGGGATCGCGCCGCTGCGCTACGACACCGCCGAGGCCATCGCCGAGCAGGCCAGTGTCCTGGCCGCACACCAGGTGTCACCCGGGTGGATCGACGAGTTGCACGCCCGTATCGCGTCCACCTCCGCCGAGCAGGCGAGCGCCGCCTTCGCCCGCCACATCGGCACGGCCGTGGCCCGGGGTGGGGCGCACATCGCGCTGTGCGGCGACGCCGCGACGCTTGCTCCCCAGTTGGAATCGCAGGGTTTCGGGGTCGAGCTCGTCACACCGACCCTCTGAACCTGCCGATTCTGAGGCCCCGCCGCCGTGCGGGCAGGGTCCCCGCGAGCCGACGTTCTTCCCTGCGAACAGGCAGCCCCTGCATCCCGTCAGGCTCCCACTCAGCCACCGAGCGCCTTGGTGGCCTCGTTCACCTTGGACTGGGCGATGGCCAGCTGGGACTGGTAGCCGGCCAGATCCCCCTTCTTCAGCGCCTCGTCCGCGGCGGCGAAGGCCGCGTTCGCGTCGGAAAGCGCCTGCCGGGCCACCGGGTCACCGGAATTGCCGCCGGATCCGCCGCCCGGAGCCGCCTGGGCCGGGGGCTGGGTGCCGGTGTCCGCGCCCGAGTCGCCCCCGAAGACCGAGTCGAGCGCGTCCTGCAGCGTCGTGCCGATGCCAATGTGGGTTCCGTAGCGCACGACGACGAAGCGCAGCACAGGGTAGCTGCCCGCCGCCGATCCACCACTGGAGGAGTCCTTGCGCTGGGTGTAGATCGGCTCCACATAGATGAGCCCATCGCCCATCGGCAAGGTGAGCAGGTTCCCGTACAGGGCATCGGCAGTGGCATTGCCGCTCTGGCCGACGAAGGCCAGCAGCTTATTGGCCACCTGCTGGTCGGAGACGATGGCGTTGTAGGTCTGGTTGGGCCCGGGCACCTGCTCCGAGCCCGACAGGCGCAGGACGCGCAGCGTGCCGTAGTCCTTGCTGGAGGCATCGGCGACCACCGACATATAGGCGCCCATGTTCTCCCGGTTGTTCGGCACATAGACGGCCGTCTGGCTGAACACCGCCGACGAGTCCCCGGGCCACTTGATCGACAGATAGTACGGCGGCTCGGACTTCCCGCTCTTGTCGCGCGGGTCGGCAGGCACCACCCACAGATCGGACTGGTTATACCAGCTGCCTGGATCGGTCATGTGATAGCGCCCGAGAATCTGGCGCTGCACCTTGAAGATGTCCTGCGGATAGCGCAGGTGATCCAGGAGATCGGCGGAGATCTCGCTCTTGGGCAGCAACAGCCCGGGGTAGGCCTTCGACCAGGTCTGGACGATCGGATCGCTGGGATCCCAGTCGTAGAGCTTGACCGTTCCGTCGTAGGCGTCCACGACCCCCTTGACGGAATTGCGAATGTAGTTGACCTGGCGGGTGTCGCCGGAGGTGCGCCAGTCGCTGGCCGAGTCGGAGATGGTGTCCTGGTAGTTCACGTGCTGGGAGTCCGGATAGTCCGCTGTGGTCGTGTAGCCGTCCACGATCCATACGACGCGTCCATCGACCACCGCCGGGTAGGGGTCCTGGTCGACCGTCAGCCAGGGCGCGATCTGCTTGACTCGCTGCTGCGGAGTGCGGTCGTAGAGGATCCGCGAGGCCTTGTTCACCCGCCCCGACAGCAGCAGGTTGAGATCGGCGAACTTCGTGGAGTACATCGCCCGCACGATGGGGTTACCGATGGCCACGCCACCCTTGCCCGCGTAGGTGGTGTGCTGTTCGCCTCCCGTGTCGCTGCCACCGGGGGTGTCCAGCTCGACCGGGGTGGCACCCTCGACATTTCCGGCGATGACGTACTGCGACTCCTGCTCCCCGAAGTACAGCCGGGGCTCCTTCTCGTCCAGCAGCCCGGTGGGAGGAATGTCACCCTCGATCCATTCCGGCTCACCGCTGTCCTGCAGACGATTGCCATAGGCCGCCACGAGACCGAAACCGTGGGTATAGACGGTGTGGATGTTGTTCCAGCTCTGGTCGGGCAGCCCGGAAATGTCGATCTCGCGGGCGGCGACGATCGTGTCGGTGGTCTGCCCGTTGAGGGTGTAGCGGTCCACGTCGAGGACCGGGGGGAAGGAGTAGTAGCCGCGCACCTGCTGCAGCTGCTCGAAGGTGGGCGCCACGATCGCCGGGTCGACGAGCCTGATACCGGGCAAGGCCTCGGCGTCGGACTTGAGCTGGCCCGCGCTCACCGTGGTCTTCGCCGAATAGTCGCTCACCTGGACGTCGTCTATGTCATAGGCCTTGCGGGTGGCGGCGATCTGGTCGGCGATATAGGGACGCTCACGGTCCGGCTCGTTCGGTTTCACGCCGAATTGCTGCACGAAGCTGGGGTACAGCCCCTGAATGAGCAGGCTCGAGACGATCATGAGGATGATCGCAGTGCCCGGCAGGCGCCACATCTTCAACTTGGCATTGGCGAAGAACATCGCGGCGCAGATGAATGAGATGATCGCCACGATGAGTCGCGCGGTGATCCGCGAGTGGGCATCGGTGTACCCGATTCCGGTGAACAGCGAGTCATTGTCGCTCACCGCGAACTCATAGCGCGACAACAGGCGCTGCAGGCCGTAGACGACGAAGACCAGGCCCAGCATCACCGAGAGATGAACCTGCGCGGCACCGTTGAAGGGACTGCTCAACGGCTGGCGGCCCGGCCGAGAGATGCGAGGCTCGAACAGCTCGTCGCGCAGCCTCATGGTCGGGGCATGAACCGAGCCCGTGACGAAGTGCACGAGTCCGGCCAGCACGGTTCCCAGGACGAGGGCACCCATGAGCGCGGCCAGCACGAACTGGAGGAAGGGCATGGTGAACACGAAGAAGGAGACGTCCATGCCGAAATGGGCGTCCTTGGTCCCGAATGACGTGCGATGCAGAAAGGCCAGCGTCGTGTCGATGTTTCCCGTGGCCACGGCGCCTGCGATGACACCGAGAAGAACCGAGGGAACCGCGATGAAGGTCTTCGTACGCCGGCTCATCGCCCCCCGATAGTGATCGAGGAGGTCGGATTCCAGCGAGGCGGCATTGACCGGGCGATTGCGCCAGGCGATGACCATGTTCACGGCGCTCGTTGCGCCGGTCAGCAGCGCACCGCAGGCGAACAGGACGACACCGGTCACCCAACGAGTCGTGAAGACCTGCCCGAAATCGAGGTTTTTGAACCACAGCCAGTCGGTGAACAATTCACTGACGAGCCACCACACCAGCACAACGGCGACGAGAACGATGAGCGTCGGCCCGAGGGCACCGCGCCGGCGACGGGTCCCTGTCCGCGATGGCCGTCCGGAGTGTGCGGCACTGCCTGTCTGACTCACGATTGCCCTTCCCCTGCGGTGAATGTGCGGGCCAGCGCCCGGCGCAGGGCCGGGACGAGATCATTGCCTGCCAGAAGCTCCTGCGGTGAGCTGGCCAGACGTGCCACACCGTACCCGCTGCCGTCGCGCAAGACGCCGACCACGACACGGATGTCCTCGCGTTGCGGATGCCGGGCCACGTACTCGGCCGCCAGCTCGGGGTCCTCGGGCAACTCGGGTTCAGCCGAGGCAGGCAGGAAGCTCCGCTCGGTGCACAGGGCAACGCCGTGCACTCCAGCACCCCAGCCGATTCCCGCCAGGGCCGTGAGCAGATCGGCGCCCGGATGGAAGTCCTCCTGCTCCACGCTGGACAGCTCATCCGGTGAGCTTTCGCGCAGCTGCCCGGCCAGCGATGGTTCAGCGGCCAACAGTTCGGCGGTCGGAACGAGGGCGAACAGGCGAGCCGGCTGGTCCCAGCCTCCGTGTGCCACGTGGTGCTCGATCTCGACGAGCGCGGCGGTCAGTGGTTCGAGGTGTTCGGGCACCGGCTGGTGCGGAGCAGAACTCATGGCATTCCTCACTCACCGGCTCAGCAGGTGGGCACGACGGCGTTGGGGATGGTGTTCAGCGCGTGGAGACTGTTCACGGCGTCGTCGAGCTTGTTCACCTTGACCAGTGTCATCCGGGTGGACAGCCGATGGGCCTCGGAGCAATTCGATGCGGGTACCAAGAAGACGCTGGCGCCCAGCCGCTCGGCGGCGTAGACCTTTTCGTCGATGCCCCGCGTGACCCCGACGGCGCCGGTCGGCTCGATCGTTCCGGTGCCGGCGATGATCCTGCCGCCGGTGATGTCCTGGTTCGAGACTCTCTCATACAGCGCCAGGGCGAGCATGAGGCCGGAACTGGAGTTCTGGTTCCGCTCGTCCATGGCGAACTCGGGGTGGGGCGCGTAGCGATAGCCCTCGTCCATGGTGATGCCGATCCTCGGCACGTCGCGGCTGGATGCGCTGGCCTGAGTGGTCACCGTGACGTCCATGCTCGCCCCCTGCCGTACGATGCCGAATTTCACCGGATCCCCGACCGTCAGGCCCGAGACGATCTCGGAGACCTCGGCCGAGGTCTGCACACTCGTGCCGTTGACCGTCTCGACGATATCGCCCACCGTGAGGAGCCGGTAGGACGGTCCTCCCGTCGACACCGAGCTCACTACGGGGTTCTGACGCACCTCCACCCCTGCCACTCGTAGTGCCGCGACGGTGGCGCTCTGCTGAGCCGTCTTGATGCCGGCGATGCGTGCGGCGTCCAGTTCGGCGGCGGACTGACCGACCGGGTAGACCCAGTCGCGGGGCTGGACGTCGCGGTGAGCTGCCAGATAGTCGCCGAGCGCCTCGGGGAAGGTGAGTTGGGATCCTGGCCGGGTGATTGCGGTGGGGATCATGAGGAGCTGGCCGCTGGTCGGCGGACCAGCTTTTCCGTCGACCTCGACGACGGGTCTGTTGTCAAAGCTGCCCAGCGCATTCTGCGCGACGCCGGGACTCCAGCTCACGAAGGGAACCGGAACCACGAACATGATCCCCAGCAGGATCACGAAGCAGATTCCCGAGGCCAGCACCGTGGCCGCACGCCGAGTCATCGGCACAGCCCCAAGGGGCATGCGGACCGCGCAGTCTCGAGCACCCCGAACATGCCCGGAAGTTTACCCGAGCATCGCCGCGACGCCGGCGTGGCGGGGAAGCGCACTGTGGCGCCACGCCATTCGGTGCGGGCAGCGCCATTGTCCTGGTGCGCTTGAATGGAGGGCACAGTTGTGTGTGTGACAGTGCCGCACGCGCAGGAGCGAGGAGCCAGCGATGAGTGACGAGAAGATGGGGCCTCCCGGGGAGCCGGAGCGCGATCCCCTCAGCGAATTGCTTCGCCAGCTCGGGTTCACGGTTCCGCCACAGGGCCTGGATCTGTCCACCTTGATGAGCCAGTTCCAGCAGGCCATGCAGCGCGCCGGCGCGAATGCCGATGCGGAGAGCGGGATCGACTGGGCGGCCACCCGCCAGGCCGCTCGCCGGGTTGTCGCAGCCCTTGGGCCCGACCCCACTCCCGGACAGACCCAGCGCCGGGAGCTGGCCGATGCCGACCGACTGGCGGAGTCCTGGCTCGATCCGACGACCAGTTTTCCTGCCCTCTCCAGGCCTGCACAAGCCTGGAGCCGTGCGGAATGGGTCGAGGACACGATGGATTCCTGGCGCACCATCGTCGATCCGATCGTCCGGTCGATCGCCGATGCAATGGCCGCCTCCTTCGGCGGTGAGGCCGCCAGCGAGGTGCCCGAACTGGGCCAGTTGAGCGGCCTGTTCGGTCCGCTGCTGCGCTCGGCCGCGGGGCAGATGTACGCGGTCCAGCTGGCCCAGGCCATCGGCCAGATCGCCGCTGAGGTGGTCAGCGGGGCCGAGCTGGGCCTCCAGCTGCTCAGCGCACCCCGCGTGGTGCTGCTGCCGACCAACGCGGACGCATTCGTCAAAGGCCTTGGCCTTGCCGACGAGGATGCCCTCATGTACCTGACGGTGCGCGAGGCCGCGCGCCAGCGTCTGTTCGCCTCGGTGAGTTGGCTCGGTCCCCAACTGCTCGCCCTCATCGAGCACTACGCGCGCGAGATCACCATCGACAGCTCGGCGCTCACCGATGCAGTGGACATGGACTCACTGGGCGAGCTCACTCCCGAGAAACTGCAGGAGGTCTCCCGCCAGCTTCAGGGGCGGCTCTTCAAGCCCACCCGCACGCCTGAGCAGGAGGACGTCCTCGTGCGTCTCGAGACGCTCATGGCGCTCATCGAGGGATGGGTCGATGCGGTCACCCACGATGCCGCGAGCCCCTGGCTCAGCCAAGAGCCGGCCCTCATGGAGGCGATCCGGCGGCGCCGGGCAACTGGAGGTCCGGCCGAGAAGGTGACGAGCGCGCTCGTCGGGCTGGAACTCCATCCGCGTCGCGTGCGGGAGGCGCAGCGGCTGTGGCAGGCGGTGGAGGCCGACCGCGGTATCGAGGGGCGTGACGCGGTGTGGTCGCATCCCGATCTCATCCCGACCGCCAGCGATCTCGACGACCCGATCGGTTTCGTCCAGGGCGATCGCGATGAGCACGAGGGCGAGGACTGGGACGCAGGCCTGGCCGAGCTCTTGCAGGAACATGACGACAACCAGGGCCCCGGCGAGGGGCCGTCCACGGGGAGTGAGGGTCAGGATCCGGGCAGCAAGTCCTGACCCCCGTCCGGGGGCGTGCTGGTGGCCATCGCCCAGCCCTCCAGGAAGCCCCGGGCACGCTCGGTGAACGGGCAAGCAGCCAACAGCTCGTGAAAGCCTGTTCCATGGTCGGCATGGACGAGGTGCACCATCTCGTGCATGAGCACATGGTCGATCACCCACTGCGGCATTGCGCACAGCTGCGTGGAGATCCGGATCGAGGCATCGGCGCTGGTGCACGATCCCCATCGGGTGATCTGATCGCCCGACCAACGCACCTGGGCCGGAACAGGCACCTGCGGCAGATAGCTGTCGCGCAGCTGCAGTGCCCGCGCCATGAGCGCCTCGTCGCTGCGGGTCTGCACCTGTTTGGCCCGACGGCGGGCCAGCCGCTCCAGCAGGATTCGTGCCAGCTCCGTCTCGCGGGCGAGGTTCAGCCCAGCAGGCACGAGCATCACCAGCCGGCCGTCCTGTACCGTGAGCGAGGCAGTACGCCGGCGTCGCGCACTCGGGCGCGCCACGAGCTCGTCGACTCCCGGCGGCAGTGTCACCCCGGGCGGTAGTTCGAGGACATGCTCGACCGGTTGCCCGTCGCGGGGCCTCGGGGACGTTGTGACCGCCACCGTGTCAGGCTAGCGCGCCGCCGAATGCCCGGTTCTGCTTGACTGACGTCGATTGCACTGGCAGTCTTCACTTCGGAGCCCTCGGTTCGGGTCCGTCTGCAGGGGAAGGCAGATGGACATCGTCCCGGGGGCTCCTCCCTCGTCCACCGGGCCGCCGAGAGGCACAGGGATCCGGGCGAACCGCCCTCGGGTGCGAATTGCAGGCACGCCGTTCGCATCTGGGCCCGATTGGGCGGACTCGGTGGCTAGAGTATGGGCGGCGGTCGTCTCCGGTGTTCCGCCTGGACGATGACTCATCTCGCATGACGGATCAATGAGGAGGACTAATGGCAGACACGAAGTACGAGGGTGAGTACTACTGCGTCAAGTGCAAGGAAAAGCGCCATGCGGTCGGCACGGTCGTGGTGAATGCCAAGGGCACCAGGATGGCCAAGGCCGTATGCCCGGAGTGCGGCACCAATCTGAACCGGATCCTCGGCAAGGCCTGAGCAGCGATAGTTCCATCGACACCCGGATCGGCTTCGCGCTGACCCGGGTGTTGTCCTGTGGGGGGCCGGTGTTGGCCGTCTGGGGCGCCATGTTGGCAGGCATCGCCATTCCATGGTCTGGCAGCTGCCGGCCGAGCAGACTGAGGCCATGACCATCGCCCCCGCCGAGTTCTCGAACGGCCATCCCAACCATCCCCATCCAGCGCCGCGCGGCCCACACGGCCCCGTCGACCGCTCAACCAGTTGTCCCCGAGGCCCGGCCGCCGAATCGGGTCCCCCGCAGCAGTGCGGGCCCGCTTTGCCGCCGGTGCTCCGGGTGAATGCAGATATCGTCGCCATCGGACCACATCGCCTGTGGTTGAAGGCGCGGCACGCGCAGCCGGTGGAGCTGAGCGGTGCCGGAGTCCCCCGGCTGCGCCGATTGCTGCTCCTCATGGACGGCCGTCACGGCACCGAGTGGCTGCTCGCGGGCCTGACCAGGCAGGATCGCGCGGCGATGGCCGAGCTCCTCAACCACCTGCTCACCGCCGGTGTGCTGTGCACCGGCTCCAAGATGGTGCGCCCGCGGCGCACCGTGAGCGTCATCGGCAGTGGCGAGCTGGCCCGGCTGCTCGGCCTGCGGCTGGCCCAGATCGCCCACGTCGCCTGCTACGATGATGCGACGCCTGGCGGGCACATCGAGTTCCACCCGCCCGGCTGGCGCTTCGGTCACTGGACGCAGGCCATCGACCGACCCGGAGATCTCATCGTCTGGGCCCCTGGCGGCCAGGCCCCCGACCCTGCAGTGGGATTCGCGCTCGTCGGGGCGGCCCTGCCCCATCTGGTCGTCACTGCCCACCGGCTGCGAGCCCAGGTGAGCCCACTTGTCGTGCCAGGAATCACCGCTTGCGTGGAATGCCAGCGCAGCCACGACCAGTGGCCTCGCGAGGTCGCCGAACGCTGCGCGCTGATCCTTCGGCCTGCCAGACCGGCGCGGGAGACTGCCGGCTGGGCTGTCGAGATGGCCCAGGCCATGGTCCTCTCGCACCTGCGCTCGGGGCGGGCCACCAGGGGTGCCGACACGACGGGCGCCGTGCTTCGACCGACCCCGCCGGACCGCCGATGCGGCGCCTGCTCGCGACTGCTGGCTCGCCGCCAGCCCGAGCTGGCCGCCTGAACTGCCCTCGCCGCGACAGCCCCCCGGTCACTGCTGGCGGGTTCACTCCGCGGACCACGGGCCCCGCCTCTTGGGGTCAGGGTCCACAATGACTGTGGCGGGCACGCCTGCCGGATCTCATGACAACCCATGAATTGCATACCTCGAGCGGTGCCACACCGCAGAGGAGAATGAGCGGTGTCACACCGCGGAAGAGGAAGCCCATGTGCCGTCTTCTCGGCCTCATGTCCGTTCGGCCAGCCCGTCTCAGCGGCGTCCTGCCGATCGGCGTCAAGGACCTGAAGACGCTCTCGCACGAGCACAAGGATGGCTGGGGCACGGCATGGCGCGACGCCGAGGGTGAGGTGCACCGCTATCGTTGCCCCGACCCGGCCTGGACAGATCCTGAGTTCGCCCGGGCCCTGACCCGGCGCTCGGCGCGTCAGGTGCTGGTGCACCTGCGCAAGGCCTCGGAGGGGCTGGCTGTCGTGGAGTCCAACTGCCACCCCTTCGTTGCCGGTGACGTCGCCTTCTGCCACAACGGTGCCTTCCCGGTGAGTGAGCGGCTGCGGGACTGGGCCGAGGCCCACGGCGCCCGGCCCTGCGAGGGCACCACCGACTCCGAGTTGTACTTCGCGATTCTGCTGGTCTTCGCCCAGACCATGGACTGGCCTCGTGCGATCGAGGCAGCGGTCAGGTTGATCAGCGCCGACGTCGCCGTCGACGATCCAGCTGCCCGTCCCCATGCCCTCAACTGCCTGGTCTCGACGCCCCATGCGCTCTACGCGTACTCGCAGAGCGAGCCGGCGACCTTCAAGCCGGAGTCGCCGGTGGATCTTTACGATCTCCAGCTGTCGGCCAATGCCGAGCGGGTGGTGGTCTGCTCCACGAAGATCGCCGTGCCCGGCGCCCGGCGCGTTGAGCAATTCCGCGTGATCACCGTGCGCGACGACCTCCACGTCGAGATCGGCGACCGGCTCGACATCTTCGGTTCCGAGCCCGCTGTCGAGCGCTCTGTCGCCTGATCGGCCGCACCTGGGGCACTGCTGCCTGGCCGGTCCGCCAGGCATTCATGCCTCGGTGAGCGCCTGCTGCGCCGAGGCACCCTTGATCAGCGCGATCACCTGGTCGCCGAAACGCTCCGCCTTGCGCAGCCCGACACCGCGGATCTTCAGCAGACTCTCCCGGTCACCGGGCAAGGCCTCTGCGAAGGCGCGCAGGGTGACATCGGTGAACACCATGTAGGCCGGGATCGACTCCTTGGCCGCGACCGCCGCCCGCCAGGTGCGCAGCCGCTCGAACAGCTCTTCGTCGTAGGGCACCTCGCAGCCGTCGTGATGGCCCAGCTTGATCTCTCCGGGTGTGGTGAGAGGACGCCCGCACATCGAGCACTGCTCCGCCCGGCGTCTTCGCGCCGAGCGTCGGGGCCCCGGTGCGTCGCCCGAGTCCGGCGCAGCCGCACTGTCGCTCACCAGCCCGCTGAGGAAACGCGATGGGGAGCGCCTGGCATGATTGCCCGAGCCCTTCGTGGCCCAGCTGATCCGCAGCTGGTCACGGGCGCGAGTGATTCCCACGTAGAGGAGACGGCGCTCCTCGGCGATCTGGAAGCGCTCGGTGGCCATCGAGATCGGCATGAGCCCTTCCACGACTCCATACAGTGCGACGACGCGCCATTCCAGGCCCTTGGAGGCGTGGAATGTGGTGAGGGTGACGCCATCGGCGACCGGCACCTGCTCATTGCGGGCACGCTGCTCGATGAGCGTGACGACATCGGAAAAGCCCGGCGTCCCCGCATCGTGGAGGTCGGTCGCCAGATCGTGCAGGGCGCTCCAGGTCTCCCAGCGCGTGCGCACAGCGCCCTGGCCCTGCGGTGCCTGCGGTGTCCAGCCGAGCGAACCCAGGCTCGTTGCCACTGCCTGCGAGGCCGGTGCATCGGGTGCGCGGTCGGCGTCGCGGCGAAGCCGGGCCAGCGCTGCGCGCGTCTCCGCGCGAGCGTAGAAGCGCTCGGTGCCGCGCACGACATAGGGAACGTGCGCCTCGCCGAGCGCCGCCTCGAGCGCGAGCGCCTGCGAGTTCACCCGGAACAGCACCGCCATCTGCGACCACTCGATGCCGTCGCGGTGCTGGCCGGCGAGCCATTGCGCCAGCGACTGCGCCTCGGCGGGCTCGTCGCCCGCTGCCTCGGTGATCACCGGTACACCTGCGGGCCGGGTGGGACGAAGCACCACTCCCGAACCCACCGCGCGCCGTCCCGGCGGATGGAGCAGGTCATTGGCCACCTGCAGCACCTCGGGCGTGGAGCGATAGTTGCGCTCCAGGCGAAGGGTGCGCGCCTGGGAGAACTCGCGCGAGAAGCGCATGAGGAAGCGCGCGTCGGCTCCGGCGAAGGAATGGATCACCTGGTCGGGGTCACCGACCACGCACAGATCACGACGCTCCCCCAGCCACAGCCGCAGCAGGCTGTGCTGCAGAGGACTGACGTCCTGGTACTCGTCCACGACGAAATGGCGGTACCCTGCCCGGAATTCCTGCGCCACCTCGGGATGCTCATGCATGAGCGCCACCGCGCACAGCAGGATGTCGTCGTAGTCCATCACCGCGTGGCCGCGTTTGACGCGCTCGTACTCGGCGGCGACCCGGGCAACCGTCTGGGGATCAGCCCCGGCAACCGAGCGGGAGGCATGCTCTGCGGCCGCCGGATAGTCCGCCGGGGTGACATTCGTGGACTTGGCCCACGACAGCTCGGTGACCAGGTCGCGCAGCAATGCGGTGTCGGTGCGCACTTTCAGCCGCGAAGCCGCCTCCGCCACGAGCGCATAGGTGGATCCGGTCACCTGGGGAAGCTCGTGACCCATCACTCGCGGCCAGAAATAGCGCAACTGGCGCAGGGCCGCCGCATGGAAGGTGCTTGCTCTGACCCGCGGCACCCCGAGCCCGGCCAGCCGGGCCCGCATCTCGCCGGCCGCCCGCGTGGTGAAGGTGACGGCCAGGATCGCAGAGGCCTGCTGCTGGCCACTGAGCACGCCATGGGCAATCCGGTGCGTGATGGCACGGGTCTTGCCGGTGCCCGCGCCCGCTACCACGACGAGCGGCCCGCCGATCTCCATGGCCACCTCGCGCTGCTGGTCGTCGAGCCCGGACAGTACCTCCTCGTCGGCTTCCCGGGCAGACGCGGACCTCGTCAGACGGGAATCGGTGGACATGGCGGCAACGATAGACGCCGCGTCCGAGCGCCGCGGGACCATGCCCGGGCGGGGCTGTGGACAATCCGGTACTGTCGGGGGCCAGTTCTACAGTGAAGCTCATGGTCATCTCGGTCCAGCCCGGGCAGTCATCGGGGATCCACGTCCATGAGTGCCCCGACTGGCCCAGTCTGTGCACCCAGGTGAGCGCGCATCTCGCTGCCGCAACGCACGATCCTTTCGACCAGCCGCTGCTCGTCGTGCCGCGTGCCGCCCAGCGCAGGCTCTTGCGCCAGTGGATCGCGGCCGATCAGGGGGTCTGTGCCGGGATCGAGATGATCGGCATCTCAGGGCTGCGCGCCAGGCTCGAGACCACGGTGCTCGGCCTGGACCGCAGGGCTGACCCGTGGTCGGGCCAGGGGCTGACCGCCCATCTGGCCGCCGTTATGGGCGAGGCGCGCGGCGAGGACTGGTTCGCACTTGTGCAACGGCACCTTGACGAGCCACTGCCCCGTCCGGGGCGGCTGGTGGGCACCGCACGGCGTGTGGCCGCACTGTTCGGCGACTATTCCCACCACCTGCCCCAGATGATGCTGAGCTGGGAGCGCGGAGATTTCGTGGACGCCACGGGTCGTCCGCTGGAACCCCAGGATCGCTGGCAGCCCGAACTCTTCGGGATGCTCGTGGCACGCCTGGGACAATGGCCCCACCCGGCGCGCCGCCTCGAGTTGCTCACCACACGGATCCACGCGGGCACGGTGGACGATGCCCTTCCGAACAGTCTCGGCGTGCTCGGTGATCGCGGCTTTGCGCACGATGAGATCGATCTCTTGCGCGCAGTTTCCACGCGGCTGCCCGTCCCGGTGTGGCAGCTGGGCCGACCACCGAGTGCCACCCGACGCTGCGCGCTGGCCAGCCGCTATGGGCGGCTGCGCGACGATGCCTGGGCGCAGTGGGCCGGCTGCGGTGCGCTCACCGATGTCAGCCCGCCCTCCCAGGCCGAATCGAGCACCCTTCTCGGGCAATTGCAGCGCGATGTCAGCGACGACCTTCCCCCGGCCTTCGGCCGCATCCCCGACGACTCGATCCAGTTCCACCTCAGTCACGGACCCGACCGGCAGGTCGAGGTGCTGCGCGAGCTGCTGTGCGGACTGTTCGACGCCGACCCCACATTGCAGCCCCGCGATGTCGTGGTGGCCTGCGCTGATCTCCAGCGCTATGCCCCCCTGCTTGAGGCACATCTCGGCGGCGATACCAATGCGGGTCTGCACCCCGGCCACGTGCTGCGGGTCCGGTTGACCATAGGCCACGACGAGTCGAATCCGGCGCGCGATCTGCTCCTTGGCCTGCTCACGGCGCCCGATCGCCGCGCCAGCGCGGCCGACCTCGTCGCGATCGCCGCGATCCCATTGGTGGCCCGCCGCTTCGGCCTCGACGAGAACGACCTTGCCAGGGTGCCGGCGCTCCTGGCGCGCGCCGAGGTGCGCTGGGGCATTGACGCCGCCCAGCGCGCCCGTGCCGGGCTGCCCACTGTGCGCCAGGGCACCTGGGTCACCGGACTGGACCGGCTGCTCGCCGGGCTCGTGTTGGCCGACTCCCCGCTGGCCCGGCTCGACACTGTCGTGCCGGTCGAGCATGTCGATGCCTCCGACGCCCCGATCATCGGGGCGCTCGCCGAACTCGTCTCGCGCATCCGGATGCACCTGCTGCGCTGCGCCACCCCGGCGAATGTGACGCAGTGGCGCCTTCGACTTGACGAGGCGATGGCCGACCTCACCGAGCCCACCGCCGCCCAGCAATGGCAGGTGAACCAGGTGAGCACCAGACTGGCCGAGTTGGCGCAGGCCTGTCCCCAGAACACCCCGCTGCTCGACCGGATCGAGTTCGCCGAGCTGCTGGCCGGCCCATTGCCCGAAAGGCACCGTCCTGCGGTCTTCGGTAGTGGCGATCTCGTCGTCTGCGAGATGCGCGAACTGGGCCAGCTCTCCCACCGCGTGGTATGCCTGCTGGGTGTCGGAGATGACCCCGCCGCGGCATACTCGACCGTCGCCGGCGACGACCTGCTGGCCCGTCCCGGCGTCACCAGTTCACGCCCGCAACGCTCGGCCGCCGCCCGGCAGGACCTGCTGGACGCCATCCTCGGGGCACGCGAGCGCGTCCTCGTCGTCGGAGCCGGCGGCGATCCCTTCACCGGGCAGACCCTGCCCCAGCCGGTGGTCGTCTCCGACCTGCTCGACGCCACCGGTGTCCTCCGAGCCGCCCGGCGATGGGTTGACCCGCTCGCTGCGGGCCAACCGCGGCACGACGAGGTGCTGGAGCCCACCGCCGGGCTTCTGCACTGGCACCCCCTGCAACCGCACTCTCCCTACAACTTCACCGCGAGGAAAGCTGAGCTGCCATTCAGCTTCGACAACCAGGCACTCGCCGGAGCGCAGGCACTGACCCGTCCCCGCACCACGACGCCGAGCGACCCGGTGTGGCTGGTGCGTGCCGCCGGCGTCCCCGGATCCGAGGAGCCGGTCGATGTGGACGACCTGGCTCGCTTCTATCAGGACCCCGCCTCCGCCTGGTTTCGCAATACCTTCGGCTATCTGCCCGCACAGCCCGATGAGCCCTTGGCGGTAGACCTGCCGATCACTGCCAGCGCCCTGGACCGCTATACGCTCGGCACCCGGATGCTGGAGTCCCTGCTTGCCGGAGAACAGCTGGAGGCGGTGACCGCCGCGACGCTGCTCAGCGGATCCGCTCCGCCCGGGCCGCTCGGCCAGCAGCTGGTGGGGTCACTGTTGTCGGACGTGCAGTCGATGGCCGGTGTCATCGCTGACCTGCAGATCGACCGCGCCGAGATCGATCTGGCGATCTCGGTGTCGTCCGGCCGGGTGAGGGGCCAGCTCGCCAGGTTCGGCGATGCCCTGGTGACCCATCGCTATGGCCAGATCCGCGCGAAGCACCTTGTGGACGCCTGGGTGCATCTGGTCTGCGCGAGCGCCCAGTCCCCTGCGGTCCACCGGGCCGTTGTCGTCGGCCGCGACGCGATCCACACCCTGCGGGCTCCCGGCCGCCAAGAAGCCCTCGAGCTCCTCGATGAGCTTCTCCTCGTGCGACGAGCCGGCCTGGGGAGTCTGCTTCCGCTGCCTCCCCAGGCGGCATTCCGCCAGGCACGCTGCCTGCCAGATGGCGATGTGCGGGATTGGGAGGTGGCCCGCGAGTTCACCCAGGAGACGAAGTTCTCGGTGCTGTGGACCGAGTTCCTGCCGCTCGGCTGGGAGCAGCTCTCGGCACTGCCACCACACCAGGGCGATCCCCTCGACGCCGCTGCCTCTCGATTCGCCAATCTGGCGTGTTGGCTGTACCTGCCACTTGTGCAGCACTGGCAGTCCGCTCCCCTGACAGCAGGTCCCCGATGACCAGCGCCGTGACCCGCGCACCCGGCTGCTTCGATCCCTGCGCCCCCCTGCCAGACGGAACGACCGTGCTGGAGGCCAGCGCAGGCACCGGCAAGACCTTCGCCATCGCAGCCCTCGCCACGGGGGCACTTGCCGAGGGGCTCACCACGATCGACCGTCTCATGCTCGTCACCTTCGCGCGTTCGGCCACTCTCGAATTGAGGACACGCGTCCACGAACGGCTCCGGGCCAGCTTGGAGGCGCTGCGCCATGCGTTGGCAGGCTCGGGTGACAGCGAGCCGAGTGATGACATGCTGGCTACCCTGTGTGCCGGCGACCCACCGGTCCTCCGTGCGCGCATCGGCCGGCTCGAACAGGCACTCGGCGACTTCGGTCGGGCCACCATCGCCACGACGCACGAGTTCTGCGGCCGGCTGCTCGACGAACTGGGGATGCTCGTCGACCACGACACCGGCCGTGGCTCCGAGCAGCAACTGGCCGTGCTCCGCCACCAGGTGATCGACGACGTGCGGTTGGCCACCAGCATGCAGGGCACGGCCCAGCTTGCGCCCGATGTCGCACGAATCGTCGGCGATGCGGTGCTCGGTCATCGCGGACTTCGCCTGCTCGAACCGCCCCCCGACGATCCTCTTGCACGGGCGCGCTTCGAGTTCGCCGGGGCGATACGGCGCCAGTTCGAGGACCGGGCCCGTCGTCTTCGGCTGCACGGCTTCGACGACATGGTGCAGCGAGTCGTCGATGCCCTGAACGACCGTGTCACGGGCGAGCGCGCAGCAAGCACCCTTGCGGAGCGTTTCGATCTCGTGATGGTCGATGAGTTCCAGGACACTGACCCTGCTCAGTGGACGATCCTGCGCAGAGCATTCCACCACCGGACGAGGCTGGTCATCGTCGGTGACCCCAAGCAGTCGATCTACGGCTTCCGGGGGGCCGATGTGCAGGCCTATCTCGACGCCACCGGCCAGGCTGACCAACGGTTCACGCTCGACTGCAACTACCGCTGCGACCCGGGGGTGACCGAAGGCCTGGCAGAGCTGTTCGGCGCCGCAGGGCTCGGTAGCGCAGGCCAGGACATCCGTCTCACACCCGTGAGCACCCAGCAGAGCTTCCCGAGGCTGCGGATCGGGTCCCAGCGCGGCCAGCCACCGGCCGTCCAGCTACGAGCCATCAGCCCCCAGCGCCTGCTGCGTGCTCAGCCGGCGCGTGACGCCATCAGCGCGGACCTGGTGCATACCTTCGATCAGCTGCTGGCCCGCGCCGAGCTGTTCGCGCAGGGCCGCTGGCGGGCCCTGCGCCCCAGCGATATGGCGGTACTGGTCCGCAGGCGGCACACCGGCGAGCAAATCGGCTCTTCACAGATGAGGGTGTAGGTGGGGTCTGAAGCCGCCGGTCTCGAGCAGGCTGCGGGCGATGTAGTTGGTGAGGTTGCGGAAGCCGAGG
>NZ_FOGZ01000046.1 GCF_900111365.1 Propionibacterium cyclohexanicum | reverse complement strand
TTGATACACGTATTCTTCACACAATCGTGATTAACAGACCCCGTGCCCACCCCACCTCAACCCATCGGCGAGTCACCAAACGGCGCAAACTCTTACGGGACAGCCCGCCAGGCGTGCCGTCGTTCCTCTTGTCATTTTCAGAAGTCGGCTGCACGGAATGTCCGAAGTCGGCTGCACTATCTGCTGGAGGCCGCGCTCTGATCGACGACCCTGCTGATCTTGTTCTTCGGCGCTTCCCTCATTTTTTCGCCTGGCGGCGCAGGGCACGGAGCACTGTGTCGCCACGGTCGTCACCGCACGTCGCGGTCAGCCGGCTTCTACGGTGCCCATCATGCCCTGGTCCTCGTGGTCGAGGATGTGGCAGTGGTAGACGGTCTTCCCGGGAAAGTCCTCGAAGGCGATGAGGACTTTTACCTGGCTGCGGGCCGGGACGTTCACTACGTCCTGCCACCTCGGTTCGGAGAGGTCGCGGTTTCCGTCCTGGACGATCTGCATGGGCCATACGTGCAGGTGGATGGGGTGGTCCATGGGACTGGAGTTTTTCAGGGTCCACTCCTCCACGGTCCCGGCCGCCACGGGGGTGTCGACCCGGTCGGGGCCGAACTCCTGGCCGTTGATGGTGAATGCCATCATCGTGGTGTCCCCCTCACCGCCCCCACTGCCCATCATGGCCCCGCCGCCCATGCCCATGGCGAAGTCCAGGGTGCGGCGGGCGGTGATCGGCTCCCCGCGCAGATCTCGCAGGCCCGGTCCTTCAGGCACAGGTGGAGGTTTTTGGACGGGTGCTCCGGACACTGTCAGAGTGAGCAGCTCGACCGGCTCGCCGCTACCGGTCTCGTTGTCACCCATCATGGTCCCGCCCATCATGGCGTCCATGCCGCCGCGGTCCACCGGTGCGGCGACCAGCGTGGAGGAGCCCTCGGTCGTTTCCACGAGCATCTCGATGCGGTTGCCGGGGGCCAGCACCACTTCGGTGATGTCCTCGGGGGTCGGCAGGCGGCCGAGGTCGCGGCTGAGCACCCGCACCTGCTGGCCCTCCAACCGCAGTCGGAGGTACCGGGAGGGGCAGGCGTTCACGATTCGCCACCGTTCCCGCTCCCCGGGCGCGGCGTTCAGTTGCGGGCGGACCGCTCCGTTGACCAGCACGACCTCACCTTCCCGGCCCATCATCTGTTGCATCTGACTCACCTCGGCGAGGTTGCCCGAAGCATCCAGGGTCAGATCCGAGACCACCATGACCCGCTCCCGGGTGACCGGGACCGGCTCGGTGTCCTCAACGATGATGGCCCCGTAGAGTCCAGCGGCGACCTGATCGGCCACGTGGCCGTGGCGGTGCGGGTGGTACCAGTAGGTGCCCGGCGGATGGTCGGCGGGCAAGGCGAACTCATAGTTGAAGGACCCACCGGGTGCGATACTCACGAACGGGTTATCGCCGTTGCCTTCCGGGGAAACGTGCATCCCGTGCACGTGCAGGTTCGTCGGCGCCTCCAGACGGTTGGTCATCGCAACCCGCACTGTATCTCCGGGTGCCACGCGCAGAGTCGGGCCGGGAAGGGAGCCGTTGAAAGCCTTCACGGATGCCTGCCGTCCGCCGACCTGGATGCGTGTCTGGGCGGCGGTCAGGTCCAGTTCCAGCACGCCTTCGCGGCTGGCCAGCACCTGCGGTTCGATCAGGTCCTCACCACCGGTGTACCCGCGGCCGCCGGTGGCGGTCCACCACAGCCCGGTCCCGCCGACGACGGTGGCACCGGCCCCTGCCGCGCCAAGCGCCAGCAGCTGCCGGCGGGTCAGCGGGCTCACCGGCCGTCATCTTCGAGGGTCTGCAACCGTTCGCGGTACTCCTCGGCGCTCAACTCGCCGCGGGCGTAGCGCTCCTGGAGGATCTCCCGCCCCCGGCCAGGATCCGCGCCGGGGGCACGACCGTGATCGGGTGCGCCGGTGTTCGAGGATCTGCCGGAGAGGGTCGTTACCAGCACGACCACCAGCACGATTACCCCGGCGAGCACCAGCAGCCCGAAGACCCACATCAATCCCATACCACCCATACCGCCGCCGTTCATCATGATCGTGCTCCTTCTCTCTGGGCGTGCATGGTCAGATCTTCAATCCTATGTGTCTCTTGCCGGTATGTGTCAACCCAGTTTTGACCTCTCAAGCCTTGGGCAGCGGGCATTTCCTGCTCACCACCACCGGGATGGACCGTGTGCTGCAGGGGCCCCGCCGATGGAGACGGCGGCGATCCCAGCTTCGGTGGCTTCTTCGATCGCGGTCGCTAACCGGGCTGGGCCTGTCCGAAGCGCAGCAGCAGCGAATCGGGCACGGAACAGCAGAGCCTGGTGAGCCAGCGCGAAGGCTGTCGCTGTGAGGAGCGGTTACGATTCGGCCATGGGCAGGCCGACACTTTCGGCCTCGTTGAACATGGCGTCGATGTGGACCACGTCTTTGCCGGCGCGCTGCAGCAGGCTCGCGGCGATGCCGGAACGGTAGCCGGAGGCGCAGTGCACCCACAGCCGCTGTGGCGGGACGTCGCCCATCCGGGACGGCAGGTCATGGACGGGGATGTTGACGGCCCCTCGAATGTGGGAGGTTTCGAACTCGTCGGTGCGCCGCACGTCAAGAATGACTTCGTCACCGGTGCTGCCGCGGGGAACCTCATCCCAGCCAACCCGGGGATACTTGGCGGTTGGCACTCCATGGGCCCATTCGGCCGGGCCGCCGCCGGTGGCAGTATCGGGGGAATCGATGCCGATCCGGGACAGGTCCCGGATCGCGTTCTCCACATCTTCGTGCGTACCGAGCAGTGTCAGTTTGTCGTTCCAGGGCAGCACCCAGCCCAAATATCCGGTGAAGCTGGACCCGTCGCCATATTCGAAACTGACGGACCCATCCAGATGGTTGCTGGCGAAAGCGACCCGGTTGCGCAGGTCGATGACCCATTCGCCGTCGTTGAGGCGGCGGCCGAGTTCGCCGGCGTCGACCGACTCTGGCACTGTCAGGTCCGCGGGACCGGGGCCTTCAATGTTCAGGGGGCTCATGTGTGCGTAGTAGGCAGGGTAAGCGCTGAGGTTGGCGATCAATTCCGAAACGAAGTGGTCCTCGTCCGGATCTGTCAGAGCATGGTTGTCCCGGGCCTGCTCGCCGATAGTGGACGAATCAACCTGGGCGGCAGGTCCGCTGGAGCAGAAGGAACCGAACCCATGGGTGGGATACAGCGGGGCGTCCTGGACGGCTTCGGCAACGAGCCGCCGCGCCGAGGCGTACTGGTTCCGGGTGAGGGTCTCGGTGTCATCGTCGCTGACCAGGTCGGTGCGCCCAACGGAGCCATACAGCAGACTCCCTCCGGAGAAAACCGCCTGCCCTTGACCATCGCTGACGATATAGGACAGGTGGGTGTGGGTGTGCCCGGGCGTGGCCACCGCCTTGACGGATAGATCGCCGACCTGGAAGACCTCCCCGTCGGCAACCGGGGTCCGTTCGTAGTCGACGGGGTCGGCGGCGTTGACCAGATACTCTGCCCCGTGAGCCTTGGCGAGCATCAGCCCGCCGGTGAGGTAGTCGTTGTGGATGTGGGTTTCGGCAACGTGGGTGATTTTCACCCCCGCATTCCGGACGGCGGCTTCGAGCCGGTCGGTATCGCGCTGCGGGTCGATCACCAGTGCACTCGTGCCGTCGTGGACCAGGTAGCTGCGGTCGCCCAGTTGCGGGGTGTCGATCGTGATGACGTCCATGGGATGCTCCTTCACTATGGGCCCTGTTCACGCTGATGGAATAGGTGGGGTTCCTACGCTCCGGCGGCGGCCGGCAATTGAGCTAATGCGGCGCGCAGCCGGGTATCGGCATCGTCGGCCACTTCGCGGACAGCATCGGTGTCGCTGAGCTCGACCATGGTTTGCGGGTCAATGGCTTGGACCACCGTGGTGCCGGCTGATGGGCCGCGGCGCACGACGACGTTGCACGGCAGCAGCGCCCCCAGATCCGGCTCGGCGGTGAGGCCGCGCTGGGCCAGGCCGGGGTTGCAGGCACCCAGGATGACGTAATCGCCGAGCGCCTCTGCGGCCTCAGCGCCCAGCTTGCTCTCGAAGGTGGAGCGGACGTCGATTTCCGACAGGACGCCGAACCCCTGTTCAGAGAGGGCCTCCTTGGTCCGTTCCACGGCGTCGGTGTAGGAAAGGTCGACGGTGATCGTGTGGGTGTAGCTCATCTGCTGCTCCTTGCTGGTTGTACCTGCAGTGCTGCTTGACGATTCGTGCGGGCGGGGGTGCTGTTAGGCGAGGGAGAGGAACAGTTTTTCCAAGTCCTTCTTATCGATACTGGGGTCCTCCTGGCTCATGCACTGCTGAAGCCCGCTGGCGATGATGGCAAATCCAGCCTTATCCAGCGCCCGCGATACGGCGGCAAGCTGAGTCACCACATCCTTGCAGTCACTGCCGTTTTCGAGCATCCGTGTGACGGCACCAAGTTGTCCCTGTGCACGCTTGAGCCGGTTCACGACCGGGCCCAGATCTGTGGTGTCGAGTTGCATTGTTCCTCCATAGTCTTTCGTGCTTGCCTTCAATTGTATACCCCCAGGGGCTTATTACATACCCCCTAGGGTATGTGTAAGACTGGCTTCATTCCCACCAACGACAATCCTTTGGAGGACGATAATGATCGTGAATCAGTACTACCTCGGCTGCCTGTCCCATGGCTCCTACCTGATCGGCGATGAGAGAAGCGGTCAGGCGGTCGTCGTCGATCCGCGGCGCGACATTGGCGAGTACCTCGCCGACGCGGCGGCGAACAACCTGACGATCACCGGGGTGATCAATACCCACTTCCACGCCGACTTCGTCGCCGGCCACCTTGAACTCGCCCAGGCCACCGGCGCATGGATCGGCTACGGCCGCCGAGCAGAAACCGGCTCATCCCAATCGAGGGTGTAGTTGGGGTCTGAATCCGCCTGTCTCGAGCAGGCTTCTGGCGATGTAGTTGGTGAGGTTGCGGAAGCCCAGGG
>NZ_FOGZ01000008.1 GCF_900111365.1 Propionibacterium cyclohexanicum | reverse complement strand
CCTCGGAAGGCCTCGGCCACTATCCGGGCACCGACGCGCCGCGCCCTCCCACCACGGCTGCTGCGTCGCCTACACCCTCATCTGGGAAGAGCCCGATATCACCCCCGATCACCCTTGATATAATCCTCAATGCTCACCCTTTTGCCTACTGATCAAGAGTCTCGTGAGCATGGCTCGAGGTCAGGTGAGCCGCGGTTGCGGCGACTGAATACAAACAGCTGGCGGGTGAGCTTTTTCACCCCTTCTTTCACCCCACATTTGGATGTAATTGCAGTGTCGTGAGAATGACACGCTGCTAATGTCAGGGGCGTTCGCGGCAAGGATTGGGCTTGGGTAGTCTTCGGCAGCTACCCGGATGGTCATTTCACGAGTAGTGCTCGATTCACCGAGCAATATCACAGCTTGAGCAGGATCGGTGAGGGGTAGGTCATCTGTGAGGAGAATCCGATACCGGCAGGTGTTGGGCACACTGTGTCAGCGATCTGCAGTTGCCGTACTGATCATGTCGATCATCTGGGCGCTGGGAGGTGACTCTCTTGCGCCGTGGCAAGCGGAACAGGCTCCATCACTCCATGGTTTGCCAGCGCAGGGTAACGGCGATCGCGCGTTGTTGTCGCGCTCGGACAGTACAAATCCGGGCAGTACGAATCCAGACAGTGGGAATTCGGGGACTCCCGCAACAGGTTCCGGGCAAGTGCGTACTCTCGCTGCCGCCAACCTGTCATGCGATGTAGACGCCTACTATACGGTCCAGCAATCCGGCGGCCTGTACGAGGGGACCGTTGGGTCGACCGGCACTACGCGCGTCGGGAGCTTTAACGACGCCGGTCTCAGCGGAACCGTGTCGATGAATGGCCTGGGCATCTCGCGCGGGGGAAGCTATGCCATTGCTTTCGATCGCTATGGGACAAGCTCGTCCTCATATATCCAGCTCGTGAAGTACACCGCTTCGACCAACACCTTCGCCAAGCTCGGCAGCCCGTACCGGCTGACCGAAGGCCCGGTGTGGAACCAGATGATCGCCGGAGCCATCAATCCTGTTGACGGTCAATATTACTTCGGCGGATACGATGGCAACAGCCAGCGGTTCTACCTCTACCGCGCCGATCCAGGCAGCGGCACAGTGACCTACCTGGGATATGTGCTCCCGAACGGTGTCACTGGCTCAGGCAATGGGGACATCGCATTCGACTCGAACGGGAATCTCTTTCTCATCTACAGCACGACCAGTGCGAATCAGATAGTTCCGGTGACCGCCCAGAATCTCCAAGCAGCAGATGGACAGCAGATCACTGCCGAGCAGACCCAGCCCCGCGTCGCGTCGCCGTCCGGCCTCCAATACAACGGCATCTCGTTCCTGCCCAGCGGCCAGATTGTTGTCCAGGCTGCTGATGTATCGGGCGGCAACGCGAACACCATCGTTTCGACGGTTGATCCGAACTTGTGGACGCGGACCAACGACGAAGTCATCTTCAGGACGATGGCAACCGTCGCCACCGATCTGGCGACGTGCACCTATCCGCCAACCCTCGCGGTGCAGAAGAATGTGATGGGGCGCTATCAGGCTGGCGATCAGTTCCAGATGTCAATTGTCCGCGATGGTCAGAGTTCACCCTTGGCGGCGAAGACCACAGCCGGCAGCCAGACCGGCATCCAGGCGCAGATCGCGGGCCCAGCGATCGCTTCCGCCGGGGCGAAATATGACATAACAGAGACCGCGTCGGGCACGACCGATCTGAGTCACTACACCACGACCTACGCCTGTACATCCGACACAGATCCCACCTGGCGAGTGAGTGGCTCGGGTTCGTCATTCTCCATAGATCCTTTTCCGAGCCCGCCGCCAAGCAACGCCAATGGACCGGACGTCACCTGCACGTTCACGAATACGCCCGTCTTCCCGACGGCCAGCGTGACTGTTTCGAAGCAGGTGACCCAGCTCGGGGGAACCAATCCCCAGCCCGCATCGGGGTGGACGATGGGTGCGACGCTGTCGAGCCCACCGTCAGGAGTGACGATCACCACGCCGAGCACCCAGGTGACCGGCCAGAACGGATCTGTTCCCGGGCCGTGGACGATCAGCGGATTCTCTTCGCTCGAGCAGACAACGACCTTGGCCGTGTCCGAGACCCAGCAGCCGGGCTACCAATTCCTGTCGGGCAGCTGCGTTGTCACCCACAGCGACAAGACGACGACCACCACCACCCTCACCTCCGAGAACGGAACCGTGCCAGGAGTGAAGTCCGGTGATTCGGCGGCGTGCACCTTTGTCAACAAGCCCGTGTCGGCATCGCTGACCCTGGTCAAGCGGGTCAGCAATACCCATGGCGGCACGGCGCAGCCGACGGACTGGACGCTCACCGCCACGGGCCCCACGCCGATCTCCGGGGTCACCGGATCCACCGCAGTGAGCAATGCAACGGTCAAGCCCGGCACGTACTCCCTGTCCGAGGGTGCGGGTCCGGCCGGCTACCAGGCCAGTGCCTGGACGTGCACAGGGCCCGGCGCAACGCAGTCCGCAGGCACCGTCACCCTCGCCCAGGGCGCGCAGGCGACATGCACCATCACCAATTCCGATGAGCCCGGGTCGGTGAGCTGGGCGAAGAACGACGAGTCCGGCCATCCACTTGCCGGATCGGAGTGGACCCTGACCCCCACCGGCGGCACCGGTGGTGCCGCGATCACCGTCGTCGACAACGGGACCAATGACGCAGATCCAACTGCCGGAGCGCTCAGGCTCGTCGGCCTGTCCTGGGGGAGCTACTCGCTCGTGGAATCGAAGGCCCCCCTCGGCTATGTGCTCGACACCACACCCCACCAGTTCACCGTGGGTCCGGGCAATGGTCAGATCGGTGTTCCCGGCCCCACCTCGCTCGGCACCTTTGCCAATAAGAAGGCGGCGGTGCCCGCACTGCCACTGACGGGCGGATCCAGTGCCGACCTCTACTTCTTCCTCGGCGGGGGCCTCGGTGGCCTGGCCCTGCTCGGGGGATGGCTGCACCGAAGGAGGTCAATCGCACGACGTTGAACCCGCGCGGAATGCCTAGAGGGATCCGCCACCACATCGACGAGTGAGACAACCGACACATCAATTCAGCCAACGCGACTCGCGGTGGACTCGAAAGGAAACGAAACATGAAACAACACGGCACAGTGTCGCGGGGGCATCGCGCTCTCGTCGCTGCCGCAGCAGTGGGCCTGGGCCTGGTCAGCGTGCTGGGGACCGGCGGAACCGCCATCGCCGCTCCGGGCGCCAGCTCGGTGCCCTCCTATGGCAACATCGACTTCACCAAGACCGGCTCGCTGATCATTCACAAGCACGTGAACCAGACCGCCACTGATCCGGTGACGGGGACGCCGGCTGGACCGGACACCCTCACCACTCCGGGCGTCGCGGGCGTTCAGTTCACCGCCTACCCGATCAGCTCCCTGGACCTGTCCCAGCAGTCCTCCTGGACCACCCTGTCGACCTTCACGGTGCCCTCGGACGCCTGCACGGCGGGAGCCGGCGGGACTGCGGCATTGCCTGGCCAGACGCTGGGCACCGGAATCGCTGCTCCGCTCACCGACGCCGACGGCCTGGCCACCGCATCGAATCTGCCGGTCGCTGCCTACCTGGTGTGCGAAACGCAGTCCCCGTCCACCGTCGTCGACAAGGCCCAGCCCTTCGTCGTGACGATCCCGTTCCCCGACACCACCGCGAACCAGGGAACGACTCAGGGATGGCTCTACGACGTGAACGTCTACCCGAAGAACGGTGTGGCGAACATCAAGAAGACCGTCACCGGCCAGACCGATCTCGGTCTGGGATCGACGGCATCGTTCCCGGTGACCACCGACATCCCGGCGATTGCCCCGAACGCAAGCTTCGACCACTACTGGGTGACCGATCCGGTTGACTCCCGGCTGGCCAATGTGGCGGTGGCCAGTGTCACGGTCGACGGCGCCGCGGTGGATCCGAGCTACTACACCAGCGTCGTCACCGGAAACTACGCGACGGTCTCGTTCACCAACGCCGGGCTCAGCTGGCTGAAGACCCAGCCCAACAAGCAGGTGGTCACCACCTTCACCGGTACGGTCACCGGGCTGGGCGCGGACGGCGTCATCAACAACACTGCTTACCTCGACATTTCCACCAATGTCTCCCCGACGCCCCCCACCAATCCGCCGACCCCCCCGACCGAACCCCCGACGACTCCGCCAGGAACGCCCTCGAACCAGGTCACGACCAACTGGGGTGATGTGAAACTGGACAAGGTGGATTCCGGCGACTCCACGACGGGCCTCAAGGGCGCCACCTTCCAGGTCTTCGCGGCACAGAACCCCTACGCTGCCGACTGCAGCACAGCCCAGGCCACTGGCAGCCCCATCGCCGTCAGCGGCAGCTCCACCTTCACCTCGGATGATTCGGGCCTCGTTTCGATCGCCGGGCTGTTCGTCTCCGATTCCGAGAATGCCCCGCAGAACGCCGCACAACGCTGCTATGTCGTGCAGGAGATCCAGGCGCCTGCCGGCTATGTCACGCCCCAGGGCAATGCCTCGTACACCCCTGTCGCCGTGCGCATCGGCAGCCTCGCCAGCGGAACCTACTCAGCCACCATCAAGAATGAGAAGGAACTCGTCCCAGGCCTGCCCCTCACCGGCGGCCAGGGCACCGTTCTTGCCTCCATCCTCGGTGGCCTGCTCATTGCCGGTGGTGCCGGTGGCGCGGCGATCTCGCGTCGTCGCAAGCAGGAGCAGGGAGCCTGAATCGGCCCGATACGCCGAAACTGAGTGACTGACGGATTGTGGTGGGGAGTGCGCTGCCCCACCACAATCCGTTGTCTTCATCCCGTCCTGCATTCCCGCCGTCGCGCATTCTGGAGGCTCACGTGACACCACGATCGTCCGAGGGCGCCCCGGCGCCGGGGCGTGCCGAGCCGGACAGCTCCGGGCACTCGCGGCGCCGCTGGCGACCCGGGGTGCTTCCCGTGGTCGTGGCCCTGGTGTCGTTCGTCGGCATGTGCGTCCTGCTGTATCCCATGACTGCGTCGTGGGTGGCGCAGGTGAACCAGTCCCGGGTGGTGGCGCACTATGACGACCGCGCGAGCTCACCCGATCTGGTGCCCTCGGCGGCGCAGCAGCTGGCGATGGCGCACCGGTACAACGACCTCCTCAGCTCGGGGGCGGCAGTGGAGAAGGGCAAGAGGCTACCCACCGGCCAGGGCACCGAGAACTCGGCAATGAGCTACGAGGATCTCCTGCACACCGACGACACCGGCGTGATGGGCCGGATCCGGATTCCCGCCATCCAGGTGGATCTGCCGATCTACCACGGCACGGACGACGCGACCTTGCTCAAGGGCATTGGTCACCTCGAGGGCACCTCGCTCCCGGTCGGTGGCCCCGGCACCCACGCCGTACTCACCGGCCATCGGGGCCTCGCCTCGGCGACCCTGTTCACGAATCTCGACAAGGTGAAGGTCGGGGACACCTTCTCCATCACGGTGCTCACCCAGACGCTCAGCTATGTGGTGACCTCCACCACCGTCGTCGATCCCGACCAGACCCAACTGCTGCGTCCGGTGGCGGGCAAGGACCTCGTGACGCTCGTCACCTGCACTCCGCTGGGGATCAACACCCAGCGCATCCTGGTCACCGGAGAGCGCATTCTCCCCACCCCCGCTGCGGACGTCACCGCAGCACACGCCCGGCCCGATATCCCCGGATTCCCTTGGTGGGCAGTGATCCTGGCGGCAGGAAGCGCGCTGATCGGGCTGTACCTGTGGCGCATCGGCTACCCTGCTGCGCCCACGAAGAACTCCCCGGCGTCTGCCCAGGGCGCCCGCCGCGGCCGAAGCACCCCCGATGACCCCCCTGCGGGCAGGGACCGAAGCCCCAGGCGTGCCAGCTGAGCCCGGTAGAGTCGTGGGGTCATCGGGAGTGAGGAAGAGCCATGAGTCTGCAGCGCCGTCAGGTCTTGTCGTTGTTCCTCGGCTCTGCAGCGATTTCCGCGCTGAGCGCGTGCGGCGGCAAGCAGACCACCACGACCCCCCCGCCGCCCACCGAGACACCCAGCCCGAGCAGCACCCCGACCCCCTCATGGCTGGGAGCGTCCAAGCAGGGCGGGGGCCAGCTCACGCTGCTGTCGGCACTGCTCGCCGACCCCGAGTCCCAACAGCGCTTCGCGAATGACGTGCTCAACGGCTTCTTCTCCGGCAGCTCCTATACCCTCGACACCACCTACACGAGCCCCGATCGGCTGCTTGACAGCATCTACACCGGCCTGGTCGGCGCCGACCTTGCCGATCTCGTCATGCCCCCTGCCGGCTGGGTCCCGGGGTTGCAGCGGCGAAATGCCCTGCGGGAGATCCCCGAAAGCGTCATTGCCGACCTCCATCTCGACGACCACTTCCTCATCAGCTGCCGCCAGCAGGCAAGCGTGCGAGCACTGCCCTATGCAATAGATCTCAGCCTGGTGGGCTATCGCTCCGATCTGTTCGCCCAGGCAGGCATCAGCTCCCCACCGGCCACCCTCGACGAGCTGCGGGCACTGGCGAAACAGCTCACCACCCCCGAGCTCAGCGGATTCGACCCCTTCGGGCCGGGGCTGCGCAATACCTGGCTCACCCTGCTCGGAAGCTATGGCGGTCAGCTCTTCACCTCCGACGGAAAGCCCCAGTTCGACCGCGATGAGGGCCTCAAGGCCCTCGAATTCATCGTCGGGCTCGTCAAGGATGGCTCGGCCGATCCTTCGAAGATCCCGGCCACGGGCTCACCCCAGCTCTTCTTCGACAAGAAGGCCGCCATGACGCTGGTGAGCTCGACGAACTGGCCCGCGCTGAGCGCCGCCGGGCTGGCCGAGAGCAGTCATCTCGGCCTGTTCGCCATGCCGGCCGCCCAGCAGGGCAAGGATCCCTGCGTCCTGCAGACCGGGACCCTGCTGGCGGTGAGCAATCAGTCCCAGCACCCCGATGTCGCCTTCGAGTTCTGCCACTACGCACTCGGCGCATCCCCGCTGCTCGCGGCGGCAAGGATCACCTCGGCGGTTCCTGCCCGGCCCGATATCGTGCCCGGCAGCGATCTGGCGCTCAACCGGGTGCTCGTCCAGGGCCTCGACGACGTCAAGTACGCCGTCATGGTCCCCGGCGGAAGTCCCGCCTGGCTGGACGTCGATGCCGTGATCGAGTCCGAGCTCATGGCGGCCGTCACCGGGAAGCAGCCTGCTTCAGCCAGCATCTCGAACCTGTCACGGGTCGCCAACGACTCGCTGGACCATGGCTGACAGAACCCCGTCAGATGATCGGTGCCGATCGATGACTATCGTGTTTTTTCTAGATGAGCTGATATTCCAGGAGAGTTCTCGGATCTCCTCGTCCCTGGCCTGACGAACGATGATCGGTGCGTCACCTCACTGGTCAGTGCGTCACCTCGGCCCGGTCCAGGTGATCGTGACGGTTCACCCACCACAGCGCCGAGGTACCGGTGCCCTCGAAAGGTCCCGGCTTGGGGCGGCCGGTTTCGATGAGCACAGTCGCCGTATTAAAGACGATGAACCAGGGATCGGGGCTGCCGAGGGGATTGCTCAGGTGAAGCGCTGCCCGGATGAGGTACTGGATGATCCACTCATGGCAGACCAGCGCGATGACATCGCGATCGTGCGTCCCTCGGCTGAGCAGGGAGGCGTACAGCGTCCGGCCCCGCTCCTGTGCCTCCTCCTGTTCCTCCACATGCGCACCCCGGTGATACCAGCCCTGCTCGCCGACGTCATCGGGCAGCTCGACCCGCTCACTCACCGCGAGCAGGCGGCTGGCGGCTGCACCACGATCCGGTGCCGGCGAACCCGGTTCGCCCGCATAGACGCCACCCACCTCGTACGCACAGGTATCCACGACGATCGGCAGGTCGAGCTCGTCTGCCAGCGGGGCAGCGGTCTGCACCGCGCGCACCATGGGCGAACTGACCAGGACGGTCGGCCGGGGCGCCAGCCCGCCGGTGAACGCCTCGGTGAGCCGCAGCGACTGCCGAAGGCCCAACGCAGTCAGCTCCGGATCGGCGCTGCGGCCCCGGAAGGGATGCCCAGCAGCGGTAAGAACATTGTTGGTGGACTGGCCGTGCCGGATGAGAAGCAGTTTCACGAGCTCATTGTTCCAGCTCCCCTCCGGGCCCGGCTGGCCCCGACTCAGGGGTTGACCTTGATCTCGGCGATACCTGCCTGGAAATGGCCATTGGCGAGCTTGGGCAGGGAGGTGATGTACACGAGCAGGTGCTGAGTGGTCACCGGGGTCGAGGGGCTCAAGGTCACCGTCTGCGGTGCCGACGCGTCATCGGCGACCACCTTCCAATCCCTCACCGTGGCCATGGACGGATGGGCATCGTCGGCCGGCACCCTGATCTGGACGCCGGTGGGTTCCCCCACCAAAGTGAGCTTCACGGCATCCACCGTGCTCACCGCGCCGAAGTCGAGCATCAGGCCGGTGCCGGGCTTGAGTCCTCCCATGAGCGCCGAGTTCCAGTACTCCTGGGTGTGCCAGGCCGTCGAGGGGTTGCCATCGGTGGCCAGCGGCACCTCGGCCGGTGATTCCTTGCCCTCGCCGCCGTCGGCCACCGGGTCGAACTCGACCACTGATTTCGGCGCCCCGGCCAGCGGAATATCGCTACGGGCGGCTGTCGAGGTGGAACGGCCATGGGAACCTGTTCCCGGCCATCCGCTCAGCGAGCTCTCGCACGAGCGCAACATGCCGCTCACCGAGACAACGAGCATAAGGATCACGAACAGGGGAATGAGCCAGCGCCCCAGCCGATAGGCCCGGGACGGCTCTGTCTGGGGCCTGTCGCGCCCTGGGCTGATGCGCGGCGTGCCCGGCTGGGGATCGGGATGCCAGCCACCGGGCCGCCCTGAGAGCCGGTTCGCCGGCGCGCCGACGCGCTGCACCGATGATTGAGGAGGCCGCCTGGCAGGCGGACTTGCCGGAGCTGACGATGTACGTGGGTGGCTCACCGAGCGAGAAGGCTCAGCCGGGCCCCTCTCGACGATGGCGGTCGCTGGCGCCAAAGACGTGGCAGGCGCGGCGAGGGTCACATCCCGGGCAGGCTGGGCAGTGGTGATTGCCGAGGTCGTCTCCCCCATGGCCAGTGGGGCGGGGGTGGGCCAGCTCCCGAACGCCTCGTCGCCGAGTCGATCCGGTGCGCTGCGGTCACCGAGCAGCAGGGCGACGCGGTGCTCCAGCTGATCGTCCGCAGCGGCATTGCCCAGCACCCTGCCCAGTGCGGTGTCGATCTGTTCGACACTACGCAGTGCCTCGCCCCCGGGCCGGGGGCACAAGATCTCCATGCAGATCGCGTCGAGGGGCGCCGAGACCCGGGCACTGAGGGATGCCGGCGGGACCCAGCGGCGCTCCCCCGAGACGGCCGGCGAGGTGAGGGGAGCGGCGAGCAGCCCCCACTGGCGGGTCTGTTCCAGATCGAGATCGATGGGCCAGCGGGCCACCAGACTGGCGTACAGCAGCTTGCCCAGCGCCCGCACATCGCTGGCCTCCTGCTCGCGCCAGCTGGGCGGCGGGCCCGGGGCACTGGAGCCCAATGCCGCGTCGATGAGGAAACCGCTGATCTTCACGTTCCCGCTACGGGTGATGGTGACCGTCTGGGGGTCGATGCGGCGGTGGAAGACTCCCTGGCTGTGGAGCGGGACCAGGGCATCGGCGATCTCGCGCACAATGTGGGCCGCCTCGAGTGCGGTGAGCGGTCCGTGGCTGAGAAGTTCGCGCAGCGAGACACCTGTCACGGCCTCGCAGATCACGAAGGGCGTGTCGCCGTCCATGGCATCGAGGACCCTCAGGAATCGCGAATCGGTGGCCAAGGCGGACGCGCGAGCAGCGGCCAGCACCCCGGCGGTGTGATCGCTGCCGGGCTCGAGGACATGCGCGACGACCCTCCGGGACAGTACATCGTCGAAGGCCTGCCAGCTGACCGCACCATGGTGCACATGCAGCTCGTGTTCGAGGCGATATCGTCCGGCCAGCAGTGACGCTGACATCGTCGCCGGGCCGGATTCGGAGCTGCCGCCCAAGACCGGATCGGCCGTCGTGCGCTCCATCGTCCTCCTTGCCGGTCAGGTGATCATCCCGACACTCCTTGGCACAAGTCTGCCCCCTTGTGCTGGCACTCGGCTCAGTCGCCAGATGGGTTCTCAGGAAAACCACCCCGAGGGTGGTCTGCCCTGGCCCGCTCATGGCGCACCTGGCGCACCCGCAGTGCCGTGAGGCCCAGCAGGATCGCGCCCGAGGCGATGATGATCACCCAGGCCGCCCGTCCGGCATTGGTGGCCGTCACGATGAAGGAGACGGGCTCGCTCGACGGCAGCGGCGTGCCGTTGGCCGCGGTGACCACGGCATGCATGGCGACCGTGCCGTTGGCGCTGGCCTGTGGCGCGATGCGCACGGTTGCGGAGTCGCCCGCATTGAGGGTGATTTCATCGGTGTCGTCGATGCGGACGCGCTGGGGATTGTCCGAGACGAAGTGCACCCTGACGTGCGTGGTCATCTTCATGGTGTTGGTGAGGCTGATCGGCAGCTGGGTTTCCTCGGTAGGCACCACGAGCTGAGGACTGATGTGCACGGTGACCGTGCCCCCACCGATCTTGGCATTCGCATCGTGGCTTGCCGCGGCCAGATATGCGGTGGCCTGCTCGACCGCTGGGAAGGAGGAGCTCCACGCGCGCAGTGACACGGCATCCATGTCGAGCCATGAGGGCACACCGCTGAGGGACGCCACCAGTGCCTCGGTGTCTCGTGCCGTCCGCTCGGCGGACGCCAGCGCATCGGGAGGGCTCGCAGCTTCCGGGTGGGAAATGGTGAGGCCAGGGGCCCGGTGTCCGGTGACCAATTCGGAAAGCGGCACCCGTTGGCGTCCAGGCGCCGGGGCGAGCTCCGCGCGGGCCTGCTCGGCGGTGCTCACCACACTGAGCGCCGGCGTGCCCTGCGAAGAGGAGAGCAACTGCTCGGACTGGAGCCGGCCTATCCGGTGCACGAGATCGTCCGAGGGTGCCGGCCCCGGGCCGCCCGACGCGATGGCCGAGCGCACGGCAACAAGCGTCTCGCCCGAGGCGCTGGTGGCCACTGCGGTATTCGCATCGAGATCGGCGGTGAGGACCAACTGCGGCGCAGCGGGCGCCAGGAAGGACAGCAGATCCGTGCTCAGGGCCCCCTGGGCGGGCAGCACGACAAGCGGCAATGTAGCCAGGGGATGAGTGCTGGGGACGGCCGAGAGGGCAGCGGACAGCAACTCGGAGCGGCCGGCACTGGACGCGGCCTGCAGATCGAGCATCCCGTACAGGCCGCGGTAGCAGCGTCCATCCTTGGCGATCTCGCCCAGCCTGGCGAGGAAGGCGGCCGCAGCACCCGCCGCGTCGCCGCTGCTCACCGAGCCGTCGGCCTGCTGGACGCCATAGCCCCCTGCCATGCCACTCAGCTCGTCCCACAGCAGGGGATCGATCACGGCGTTCACGCCGCTCTGCTCGGCCAGCCCCGCCAGCAGGTCGAGTCGTCCGCCCGGTGCGATCTCCCGCGCCAGGTGGTCATCGCTGAACACCGGGCGACCCGACTGGTCGCCAAGCAGGCTCGGGGCGCTGCTCAGCTCCACCACCGTGGCCGCCCGGTAGCCGGATGGAGCTGGGTTGGCCATGAGGACGCGCGAGGAGCCGATCGTCGCCTTGGCGGCGTCGAGCACGCTGACGCCGACGATGCTCACCGTGTCGGGGCTGGACAGCTGCAGGGGATCGGAGCCTGATGCGAAATCCGCCCGGACCGAGAAGTGCATGGTGGCGTGCGCGCCCAAGAGCCCGATTGCCGCGGTGCCGCCGTCACTGGTCACCGGCATCTCGTCGCTCTCGCTGGTGCCGTCGAGGGTGAGGCGCAGCGCGTCGACGTTGGTGATCGGTCGCTTGTCGCGCCACAGGACCACAGTCACCCCGCTGATCGGCGAGTCCGTGGAATTCGTGAGGCTGCCGGCGAGGGTGAGCGTGCCCTGGCCGGCGATGGAACTGGGGTCGAGCTGTTCTAGATGGACGCTCACGGTGGGACTGTCCTGGGCATGTGCGACCGGCGCGCCGGGGCCGACGAGCACCGTGAGGCTGATGAGTACGGCAGCGAGCGCGGCAGCAATGCGCCGGACCATGGTCGCGGGGCGCGTGCTGATGACTGGGCTCACCCGGACATGGTAGAGCCCGAGCCCGGGCACAGCCTGCGCGTCAGGGCCTGCGGTTGCCGATCAGCGATGCTGTCGGTCCCACCACCGGCGAAGCTCCTCGGCAGCCGCCTCGGGACCCAGCGGCCCGCGTTCCAGCCGCAGGTTCAACAAATAGCGGTAGGCCTCGCCCACCTCGCGCCCCGGCGCGAGGCCAAGCACAGCCATGATCTGGTTGCCGTCGAGATCGGGACGGATCGCGTCGAGCTCCTCTCGAGCAGACAGCTCGTCGATCCGGGCCTCGAGCTCGTCATAGGCGCGGCGCAGGCGTTCCGCCTTGCGCACATTGCGTGTCGTGCAGTCGCTGCGGGTGAGGATGTGCAGGCGCTCGAGCTGATCACCGGCATCACGGACATAGCGGCGCACCGCCGAGTCGGTCCACTCGCCCTCACCGTAGCCGTGGAAGCGCAGGTGCTGCTCGATGAGCAGGCAGACAGCATCGATGACAGCCTTGGGATAGTGCAGCGCCTTGAGCCGGCGCTTGGCCATCCGCGCGCCGACCACGTCGTGATGGTGGAAGGTGACCTTTCCGCCGTCCAGAGCCCGGGTCGCCGGCTTGCCGATGTCGTGCAGGAGCGCCGCCAGCCGCACGACGAGATCGGGTTCGTGATGCGGGTTGGGGCGCCCGTCCTTGAAGTCGCGGGCCTTCTCCAGGGCAATGGCCTGGTCGAGCACCGTGAGGGAGTGCTCATAGACGTCCTTGTGGCGGAAGTGCTCGTCGCGCTCCAGGCGCATGGCTGGCAGCTCGGGAAGCACGAGTTCGGCCAGGCCAGTGTCGACCAGGGCATTGAGTCCGGCACGGGGGAGATCGGTGCACAGCAGTTTCGACAGCTCGTCGCGCACCCGCTCGGGTGAGACGATCGCGATACGCTCGCGCATCTGCGCCATCGCCTCGAGACAGGCAGGGTCGATGACGAAGCCCAGCTGGGCGCAGAAGCGGCAGGCACGCATCATGCGCAGCGGGTCGTCGCTGAAGCTCACCTGGGGCGGACTGGGGGTCCGCAAGACCTTGTCGGCCAGGTCCTTCACGCCGCCGTAGGGGTCCACGAAGGACCGGCCGATGACATCGATGGCCATGGCGTTGACGGTGAAGTCGCGGCGTATCAGATCGTCGTGCAGGTTGTCGCCGAAGGCGACGACGGGTTTGCGCGACTCGGGGGAGTAGGAGTCGGCGCGGAAGGTGGTGATCTCGACCACCCACTCGCGGCCCTTGACGGTCCGCGACGCGCCGATCGTGCCGAACTCCTTGCCGATTGCCCAGACCGCCTTGCTGAACTGGCGCATGAGCTCCTCGGTGCGGTCCGGGTCCGCCGAGGTGGTGAAATCGAGGTCGTGGCCCAGGCGCCCCAGCAGGGCGTCGCGCACCGACCCGCCCACCAGGTAGAGCTGCTCGTCCGCCTTCGAGAAAAGCTCTGCCAGCTCCTCGACCAGCGGGGTGACGTGGAGCAAGTCTGTGACAGCCCGGCGCTGCGCCGAGGACAGGTCGGTGGACGGTATTGACACAAGGATCGAGTCTACCGGTGCCCCGCCCCGGCGCGCAGCGCGCTTCTCACTCGCGCTTCTTACTCACGCTTCTCATTCGAAAAGGGCCTGGCCGATATATCCGCCGGACGCCGGGGCGGGCGGCACGACGAAGATGGCCGAGCCGATGTGCTCGATGTACTCGTTGAGCAGGTCCATCGCGCCGAGCTTGGTCTGCAGGGTGACGAAATGCTGCGGGTCGTTCATATAGGCGATGAACAGCAGCCCGGCGTCGAGCAGGCCCTGGGCGTTGAGGCCATCGGTGTAGTTGTAGGACCGCCGCAGGATCATCAGTCCGCCGTTGTTCTCGTGGGCCGCCAGGGCGATGTGCGCCCTGGGGTCGATGATCTTCGTCCCGGAGTCGTCGGTCTTGGCGAAGTCGGGCGTGTCGAACTCCTTCGTCCCGGTCAGCGGCGCCCCCTCGTCCTTGGTCCGGGCGAAGATCTGCTCCTGGTCGGAGACCCGGTCGGCGTCCCAGTTCTCGATGTCCATCTTGATCTTGCGGACCACCTGGTACGAGCCGCCGGTCATGGCGCCCGCATCGGTCAGCCAGACATGCTCGTCGAACTGCTCGGGGGTGGACACGTTGCGGGTGCCGTCGCGGAAGCCCATGAGATTGCGGGGGGTCTGCTGGCCCTTGCCGGCGCTGGCACGCCCGAAGCCCATCGCCACCCAGCGGGTCTGGGCCGTGGTGGTGACCATTCGCGCCAGATTGCGGACTGCATGGTAGGCCACCTGGGGATCATCGGCGCAGGCCTGCAGCGACAGATCACCGCCGGTGAGGGCCGGATCGAGATGCTCGCCGGGCAGCGCGGGCAGCTGTCTGAGCAGAGCAGGCCGCTTCTCGCGCAGACCGAAGCGATCGGTGAAGACTCCTGGACCCAGGCCGACGGTCACGGTGAGCGAGGCGGGAGCCAAGCCCTCGGCCTCTCCGGAGTCGGCACCCACCGCGTCGGGGCGCGAGGGGTCGACGGTACCGATCGGTTTGCCAGCGACCAATTGGCCGATGGCAGCGGTCCATCGGGCCAGCAGTACGCGCAGGTCGTTCGCGGTGGCGGTCTTCGACAGGTCGAAGGTCATGAAGACTGCATAGCGCTGGGGTGGGGTCTGGATTCCGGCCGGGTGGGCCTGGTCGTAGAAGGGCACCGAGGCAGCAAGGTCAACGGTGTCGGAGTGAGCGGCTTCACCGGCCTGAGTGGTCCGGCGCAGTGCGGCCGCCGTCCCGCCGATACCGGCGAGCGCACCAGCCGCCGCCGAAGCGCTCGCGGTGATGAGCAGCCGGCGGCGCGACACGCCGTCGGGTGCTGCCGTCGGCTCCTCGTCGGGAGTCTCGGGTGCATTGCTCGTCTTGCTCACTGTGCGGTCGCCACCTTCTCGGCTATCCGCTGTAGCGGCTGCTGCAGTGCCAGGACCGCCTGGCTGAGCTGCTTGGCGTTCTTGTCGCGGGTTTGCGGTGTCCAGGCGACGTAGCCGCCGAGCGAATTCGGATCACGATAGGCGTCCAATGCCTTTTGGACTGCAGTGAACTGCTGGGCCACCTGCTCGGTGAGGGCCGGGTCGATCTTCTCAAGACCCGGCTGCAGGTTCGCGAAGGCCTGCTGGGCGCCCTCGATATTGCCGGCGAAGTCGGTGAGATCGATATGGCTGAACTCCTCCTCCTCGCCGGAGATCTTGGTCGACTGCACCTCCTCGAGCAGGTCGGCCGCGCCGTTGGCAAGGTCTTCGGGCTTGTATTCCAGGCTCTTCGTCACGTCCACGAGCTTGTCGACATTGGTCTTGAGATCCGACGCATAGGTCTTGGTCTGGTCCGTGATGGCACCGGCCTGGAACAGGTCTCGTTCCACGGCGTGGAAACCGCTCCAGCCCACCGCGTCGTCGACATTCGAGGCGCGCATGTCGATGAGGTAGTCCAGATTTCCCAAGTTGTCGTCGGGGGCGAATCCGGGCATCACGAAGCCGTCCACGTCGGACTCGATCTTCTCGTAGAAGGGCCGGGCATGAGCGTAGGCCTGCTTCGCCTGTTCGAGGTCCCCGGCATCGACAGCCGCCTGGAGGCTGTTCACCGCGGTCTGCATCTCCTGTGTCTGCGAGACCACCCAGGCGGCGTAGGCGGTCGTGCCCTGGGCGAGCAGCTGCTGGGTGTCACTGCTCGGCGAGGAGGCCACGGTGCCGGTGACCGTGAAGGTCTGGGTCTGCTGGTCGGCGCCCGGGCAGTAGACGGTGTACTGGCCGCCGGTCAGGGTCACGGTGAAACTGGACGTGGGCAGCCCGGGAGCCAGGTTCTCCTTCTCGCCGACGATCTTCAGGTTGCTCTGCAGTTCCACCTCGCTGATCGCCGTCGAGTTCACGTTCGTCACGGAAAAGGTGACGGGTCCGGCGCTGGCGCTCGTGTGATCGAGGGTGCACTTGTCGCCTCCGTCACTGCTCAACGTCACCTTCACCTGCGCCGCGCCGTTGGAGACCGGGGCGGCGCCGCCGGACGCGGAACCGCTGGCGGGTGCGCCCGCGTTCGCGGAACTCGAGCAGCCGGCCAGACCAATGGCGGCGACGGCCGCCAGGGCGGCGGACTTCAGGATGGGGGACTTCGGGATGGGGGAGTGTGGGGACATCTCGGTTCCTCTCGGATCGGGTGGGGGGTTCGGTGTGGCCTGTCAAGCCGAGGACTCGGATCGGGTAGCAGACGTGGGATGCGAGGCCCTGGTTCGTGGTGCCGGGGAGGCGTGCCCGGCGTCATCGGCCGGTCCCGGACCGGCGATACCGACGGGGGCGGCAGGAGGGTCGGATCGGCGCGCTGCGCGCAGGTGGCTCGGTCGCGCTCCGCGCAGGTGGCTTGGTCGCGCTCCGCGCAGGCTGCTTGGTCGCGCTGCGCGCAGGGCACCCGCGGCGACCACCAGAGCTGCGGCCACGAGGATCGCCGCGACCGTGCGGGCCCAGAAGCGCTGCTCGGCCCGGTCAGCTGCGAAGCGCGCCAACGCGGACTGGGCCGCGGCGGCATCGGCGGGCGCAATCCTGAGCGCTCCGGAGCCCGGAGCTGCTGCGATCGAGGCGATGCGAGAGTCATCGACGCGCATCGTCCGGTTGGTCTGCAGGCCTCCGCCCGACAGCGTGAGGGTTGTGCTCGCGTTCTGCGAGAAGTCGAGGATGCTGCCGCCAGCCGTCCACAGCTCACGCGTCCCGGCGCGTGTCCACTGGGCCGTGAAAGGGCCAGGGTCATTCTGGGCACTGACCCCGACCGGTAGCCTGCCGCCATTGAGCGCGATGAGCTCGCCAACCGTCAGCGAAGCCGGCAACCCCTGGGGCGCCGTGCTGAATTCCTGGCGATGGACCGTCGCATCGGGTACTGACTCGTGGGACTCGCGGCTGGCCTGCCCAAGGGGCATCGACGATGAGCTGGAGCCAGCATGGATCGTGGCGCTGCCGGGTGTGAGCGTCACCGTGCCGGCGGTGACGCCGGAGGCATCCACGAGGGTCGCCGTGTCGAGCCCAGGCGGCTGGGGCGGGCGAACGAAGACAGCGAGCCCGACACCCAGTACCGCCAGCGCGCCGGCCAGTGTCAGGCGCAGCCACAGGGCCTGCCGGCCCTTCGGGCGCCAGGCAGCGGGCCAGTACAGCGCGACGCACATCGGCACGAGATAGCCGAACCAGCCGAGTACCTGGATGAGACGCGGATCGGGCGGTATGCCGAGCACCCCGGTGAACAGGGCGCCACGGATCGATCCAGACGGTGAGAGCCAGGACAGATCGACGGTGTGCTGCTGACCGGCATTGAGCCAGCCGGCTTCGTGGGCGGTTCCCAGAACGCTCATCACCAGGCCGGCGGCGACGAGCACGAGAAAGCCCGAGGTGACCGCGAAGAAGCGTTTCAGGTCCACTCGCACGGCGCCCCGATACAGGCCATATCCCAGTGCAGCGGCACTCAGGACACCGAGCAGGGCGCCAAGTGCCGCCGTCCCAGCGCTGTTGGCGGCTTCGAGGGTCGCGAGCAGGAAGACGGCGGTCTCGAAGCCTTCCTTGAGGACGGCCAGAAAGGCCATCGTGACCAGTGCCCGCGAGGATCCGGAACTCAGCGCCTGTTGGGCGTCGTTCTCGAGCTGGGCACCCAGCTCGTGCGCGTGCCTGCCCATCCACAGCACCATCGTCGTGACGAAGACCACGGCGACTATGCCGATAACGGTCTCCATGCCCTCCTGGGCAGCCTGCGGCAGGCTCCTCTCGATGACCTTGAGAGTGACACCCACGCCGAGGCTGACGAGGACGGCGGCAGCCACGCCGATGGCCATCGGCGCCAGCGACTTGCCGTTGCGCCGAAGGAAGGCGGCGATGATGCTGACGATGAGTGCCGCTTCGAGGCCTTCTCGCAGGCCGATGATGAACGTGGCAAGCACAGCGTCTCTCCAGTGGACCGGGTGATTCGGAGCGGGAATCAGCCCCGGCTCAACCGGAGCTTAGGTAAGCCTAAGCTTATTCTCCGGTTGACTGGTAGTCCGTCTCAGACTTTCAGGGTCGTGGTATCCAGCGAGCGGCGGCGCGGCGCGAGGGGCGCCGGGCCGCACCCGGACAGCCCTCCCGTCAGCCCTGGGGCACACTTCTGGGGCACACCTCTGGGGTACGCCCCCGGGGGCATACCGTGGCGAGCCAGTCGACGGGTGGTCTGGGCGCCGCCCCTGCCAGTCGACGGGTGGTCCCCGCCCCTGCCAGGCGACGGGTGGTCCCCGCCCCTGCCAGGCGTCAGCTGCGACCGGAGCCCTTGTGGCCGGTGGCGTCGTCGTCTCGCTTCTGCTCGCGGCGCTCGTTCGCCTGGCGGATCGCCTCAGCGCTGAGCACCACGGTCTCTTCGGCTGACATGTCATGGCCGGTGGCCCCGGTCGACACCCAGCGAACCCTGCGATTGGCAGCGTTGCCGAGCCAGGCCCGGGCCCTTCGCTTCTCGGTGTCACTCGCCGTGTTCTCCTGCGCCTGCGGCGTGCCGCTCAGACCTTCCTGCGGCGTGCCGCCCAGATGGTCAGGAGCGCTGTCCTCAGGGGCGCTGTCCGAGGCGATCCGCCGAAGATTGCGCGTCGCGTCGGGGTCGGGCTCTACCTCGGACGGATGCGCAGCCGGAAGGGCCCCCGTGCGTGGCCGCCGGTCCGTCGACGTCTGGTGCAGCGCGGCCTGCTCATCGTCCGGCTCGCCGGCACCGGCGTCTTCCTGCTCATCGGCGGCGGGCAGCCGGTCGTCCTCGGGGCTGAGCGACTGGCGCAGGGTGCTGAAGCGGGCTCGGTTGGTGCGGGCCACACGGCGTCGGCGCGTGGGACTGGTGACGCCGGAGTCCTCATCGCTGTCTGCGGCGGGGATGGTGGTGATCAGCTGGCGCGGCATCGAAATGCCCCGCCGGGCCATCACGGTCAGGGCGCGCACTCGGATCTCGCGCTCCACCTCCCACTGTGCATTGGGAGGGCACTTGATCATCACCTGATAGGTGGCGGTAGTCGCGTCCACCGCTGTCAAGCCCAGCAAGACGGGCTCCTCGAGCATCTTGTTGTGCCAGTCGGGCTCTGCGTCCATCTTCTCCAGCATCCGCGTCAATGCCTTGATCACGCGGTGCGGGTCCTCCTCGATGCTGACGAGCAGATTGATGAAACTCTGCGAATAGCCCTGGCTCACGTTGCCGACCGTGCTGATGTCACCATTGCGCACATACCAGACCTCACCGTTGAAGTCCTGCACCTCGGTGACCCGGAAGCCGACTGAGCGAACGGTGCCCTTGAGCTTCCCGATCTCGATGATGTCGCCCACCCCGTACTGGTCCTCCATGATCATGAAGATCCCGGAGAACAGGTCTTTGACAAGGCTTTGCGCACCAAAACCGACTGCGACGCCGAGGATCCCGGCGCTCGCCAGAGCTGGCCGGATGTTCACATTGATCGAATTGAGTACCGTCAGCACCACGATGACGACGAGCACCGCATCGGTGATGGACATGAGCACCGAGCCCATCGTCTTGGTGCGCTGCGCGCCGCGGCTGTGGCTCAGTCCCTCGGAGGTGGAAACCATCGATGCGGCACGGCCCATTTCCAGGGCTGTGTGCTCGCCCAGCCGCTGATCGGCCTTCGCGACGGCGCGGCGCACCAGCTGGTGGAGGACGATCCGGCACAGCAGCGCCACGCCAACTGTCAGCACGATCTCCAGGACGGTGCCCGGCCAATGGAACTCGATGTTGAGCGGAATCACGGCAACCTTTCGGACCCGTCGGGAAGCTGCGGGTCATGAACCAGTCTGCCCTCGCACGCCGACAAAACCACCGGGCAAGCTGGGAGTCCGCTGTGCGGTCCATCGCCTGCTGGCTCTCAGGAGGGCAATGAGCTCAGGTGGTGCGCTGCCACAGGTCATGTCCAGCAGGGGCGATGAGTGCATCGATGTGGGCAAGCTCCTCAAAGCTGAAGTCGAGATTGCGCACCGCGGCGAGATTCGAGGTGAGCTGTGCCACGCTCGATGCGCCGATGACCACCGAGGTCAGCGCCGGTTGGCGCAGGATCCAGGCCAGGGCCAGCTGGGCCAGTGTCTGGTTGCGGGCGGCTGCCAGCTCGTTAAGGGCCCGCAGCCGCGTCAGTGTGCCATCGTCGAGCCAGGAGCTGGCGAAGGACCCGCCGCGAGACGCCCGGGAACCCTTGGGAACCCCGTGAAGATAGCGAGCCGTGAGCAGGCCCTGGTGCAATGGAGAAAAGGCAATGGCACCCATGCCCTGTTCGACGAGCACGTCGAGCAGACCGGGCTCGGAGCTGTCCGGATCCTTCTCGACCCAGCGGTTGAACATCGAGTAGCGGGGCTGGTGGATGACCAGTGGCGTGCCCAGCTCTCGGCTGATCGAGGCCGCCTTGCGGGTCTGTTCGGCGGTGTAGTTGGAGATTCCGGCGTAGATCGCCTTGCCGCAGCGCACCGCCTGGTCGAGGGCCGACATCGTTTCGTCCAGCGGGGTGTCCGGGTCGAAGCGGTGCGAATAGAAGATATCGACGTGGTCGATCCCCATCCGCTGCAATGAGCGGTCGAGGGAGCTGAGCAGGTACTTGCGCGAGCCGCCCTGGCCGTAGGGGCCCGGCCACATGTCGTAGCCGGCCTTCGTACTGATCACCAGCTCGTCGCGCCATGGTGCCAGATCGGTGCGCAGCAGCGTCCCGAAGTTGATCTCGGCTTGGCCATAGGGCGGCCCGTAGTTGTTGGCGAGATCGAAGTGCGTCACCCCGGCGTCGAAGGCCGCTCGCACGATGGCGCGCTGCACCTCGAAGGGCTGCGAGTCGCCGAAGTTCTGCCACAGGCCCAAGGAGATGACCGGCAGCCTGAGTCCCCAACGACCGATCCGCCGATAGGCCATCGTGCCGTCGTAGCGCGCTGGATGAGGCGTCCACGGCGCGTGGTCGCTGCTGAGCTGGCTCATCGCGCATCACGGCGTTCGTCGATCGGCACGAAGGCACGCTCCGGATTGCCCACGTAGATCTGGCGAGGACGCCCGATCTTGTTCTTGGGATTGGAGCGCATCTCGCGCCATTGGGCGATCCATCCGGGCAGCCTCCCGATGGCGAACAGCACAGTGAACATCTCCTTGGGAAAGCCCATCGCCTCGTAGATGAGGCCGGAGTAGAAATCGACATTCGGATAGAGCTTTCGCTCGGTGAAGTAGTCGTCGGCCAGTGCGGTCTGCTCCAGCTCCTGGGCGATCTCGAGAAGATCGCGGCGACCCTCCTTCAGCTTGAGTACCTCGTCCGCGTGCTTCTTGATGATGCTGGCGCGCGGGTCGTAGTTCTTGTAGATGCGGTGGCCGAAGCCCATGAGCTTGATGCCGGCCTTGCGATCCTTGACCTGCTGGATGTACTCCTTGACGCTGATTCCCGAGGCCTTGATCTGCTCGAGCATTTCCAGCACCGCCTGGTTGGCGCCGCCGTGCAGCGGTCCCGACAGCGCGTTCACGCCGGCCGCCACCGAGGCGTAGATATTGGCCCCCGAACTGCCGACCAGGCGCACCGTCGAGGTGGAGCAGTTCTGCTCGTGGTCGGCGTGCAGGATGAGAAGCACCTCAAGGGCCCGGGTGATCTGCGGCTCGAAATGGTAGGGCTCGGTGGGATAGCCGAAGCTCATCCGCTCGAAGTTCTGGATATAGCTCAACGAGTTGTCGGGGTAGAGGGTCGGTTCTCCGCGCGAGTTCTTGTAGCCGAAGGCAGCCAGCGTGGGCACCTTCGCGATGAGCCGGTCGGTGGCCTTCTCGATGGCTGCGGGCGAGTCGCCCAGCGAATCTCCCGAGAACGTGCTCAGCGCGATGATTCCGGCGGCGAGTACGGGCATCGGATGCGAGCGGCGGGGGAAGGAGTGGAAGAGATTGCGCATTGCCTCGTCGATCATCGTCTTGCGGCGGATCCGGTCCTCGAAATCGGCCAGCTGTGCAGCAGTGGGCAGTTCCCCGTAGATGACAAGGTAGGCGGTCTCGAGGAAGGTGGACTGTTCGGCCAGCTGCTCGATGGGATAGCCGCGGTAGCGCAGGATCCCCTTGTCGCCGTCGATGTAGGTGATGGACGAGGTGCAGGCGGCCGTGTTCGCGAAACCCGGATCGAAGGTCACATTGCCACTCGAACTGAGCAGGGTCGACACGTCGTAGCCGTTTGCCCCGACCGTTGCCTCCACGACTGGCAGCTCCACGTCGACACCGTCATTGGTCAACCGCACTGTGTGCACCATGCAACAACACTAGCTGGCAACCCGCCGTCCCGGCCGCGGCAGGGCCGCCGTTGCCAGGGCCGTCATGAGGCCGGCAGGCGGAGTGTGGCGCTGCAGTGAACGGCGCGGGAACTGTGGACGAACCGTCGCGAAACCACCGCGGAAAATGTGTGTCCCTGTGGGAATAATCCACGGTGAGGTGACGCTGAGAAGTGCGTCATTGAACAATCAACTAGCGAGCCGACAGCGGTGAGCCAGTCAGCAGTCAACACTTCCACAGGAGCCACGATGAACAACGAACTGACCAGCCTCAAGGGTGACTACACCATCGACCCCGCGCACAGCACGCTTGAGTTCGTCACCCGCCATGCCATGATCACCAAGGTCCGTGGCAGCTTCGATGAGTTCTCCGCCACTGCCCACGTCGATGGTTCCCAGCCCTCCGCAAGCCATGTCGAGGTCGAGATCCAGGCGGCCAGCGTCAACACCCGCAGCGCCGATCGCGACGGTCACCTCAAGAGCCCCGACTTCTTCGACGTCGAGAAGTTCCCCACCCTCAAGTTCGTCTCCCGTGAGGTGAAGATCACCGGCGACGACACCGTCGAGATCACCGGCGACTTCACGATCAAGGATGTCACCAAGCCGCTCACCATTCCCTTCGAGTTCACAGGCGCGGCGACCGACCCCTTCGGCAACCAGCGCATCGGTTTCTCGGGCCAGGTCGACGTGAACCGCAAGGACTGGGGCCTCACCTGGAATGCGGCTCTGGAGGCCGGTGGCGTGCTGGTCAGCGACAAGGTGAAGCTCGAGTTCGAGATCTCCGCCATCAAGCAGGCCTGAGTCCAGTGGGGCGCCGGGCAGCTCGGTCCCGCTGTTCGTGAGTGGTCCCGAGCTGCCGCTCCGCTGTGGGCTGGCAGCCCGTCGCGCTCGGATTCGTGGTCCGGGCCGCGAGGCTGCTAGTCTTGAGGCGTTGTTGTTTGAGTTTTTCGTTTACTTGTGTGGTAGGCCCCTGGTTTCCAGGTTGGTAGTCCTTACGGGAAGCGTTTGTTCGAGCTACATCACCGAGCTCCGCATCCGCGGTTGCTCCGTTTCCTGACATAAGGAGTTCATCATGGCTACAGGTACCGTCAAGTGGTTCAACGGCGACAAGGGTTTCGGCTTCATCGCCCCCGAAGACGGGTCGGCTGATGTCTTCGCTCACTACTCGGCAATCAATTCCACTGGTTTCCGTTCGCTGAACGAAGGCGACCGCGTGTCCTTCGAGACCCAGCAGGGCCCGAAGGGTCTGCAGGCCACCAACATCACCGTCCTGCACTGACCCCAGATCTTTGAGGTGAAGGCCCGGCTTCGGCCGGGCCTTCACCATTTGCGGGGCAGCATCGCCGCGGGCATGCCTTTCGCGCAGCGATGACCTTGAGCAGGGGCCAGCCGGGTGGGAAAAGACCTTGTGCCGGCGCGTCCGGGCAGCGGATCGAGACTCTAGACTGCAAGGCACAGGCGTCATTGACGACGGCTGTCTTGGGCGAGAGGGAGCGCATCTCACCCAACGATGCATGACAAGAGAGGTCGGTCATGAACGAAGAGCAGCACGAGCGGATGTCGCGTGGGCAGGGCTTCATTGCCGCGCTCGACCAGTCCGGTGGTTCGACACCGGGGGCGCTGGAGCGCTACGGAATTGAGCAGACGGCCTGGCACACCGACGACGAGATGTTCGACCTGGTGCACCAGATGCGCACCCGGATCATGACGTCTCCCAGGTTCACGAGCCAGCACATTCTCGCGGCGATTCTCTTCGAGCGCACCATGGAGGGGGCTGTCGAGGGAATCCCCACCGCCCAGTTCCTGTGGGAGCGCAAGGGGATCGTCCCGATCCTCAAGGTCGACAAGGGTCTGGCACCGGCCGCACAGGGTGTTCGGGTTATGAAGCCGATACCTGACCTGGATCGCCTCCTCGATCGGGCTGTGTCCAACGGCATCTTCGGCACGAAGATGCGCTCGGTCATCCTGGAACACGACGAGGACGGCATCGGCGCAATCGTCGATCAGCAGTTCGAGATCGGTCACCGGATCCTGGCGAAGGGTCTCGTCCCGATCCTCGAGCCCGAGGCGGATATCACTGCCAAGGATCGAGAGGCGTCCGAGCAGCAGCTCCATGAGGAGATCAAGGCCCATCTCGACTCACTCGGCGACGGACAGCAGGTGATGCTCAAGCTGAGCATCCCGGTGCGCGACGACCTGTATGCCGACCTCATCAAGGATCCGCGGGTGCTGAGGGTGGTGGCGCTGTCCGGCGGGTTCAGCCGCGACGAGGCCTGTGAGCGGCTGGCCCACAACCATGGGCTGATCGCCAGCTTCTCGAGGGCGCTCACCGAGGGGCTGACCGTCGACCAGAGCGAGGAAGAGTTCGATGCGCAGCTGGGCAGCTCCATCGAGCAGATCGCCGCAGCCTCGGCCAGCTGACTGGAGGCGATCGAGGGGCCCGACCACGGGTGCGGCGTCCAGCGCGAGCTTTTTCTGACTCAAGTTGGGCGATTCGCTCGGCTTCGGGGCGTAAGGGCGAAGTTGCGTCACTTTTGGCACGAGTGGGGCTGTGGACAATGACCGAATTGGCGCTGATTCGCACACAGTCCGGCCATGAACCCTCAGCTCCAGCAGATTCTGGCCGAGCATGGCGTGGTGGTTCGGCGCTCGTGGCCCGCGCTGCGGTCGGCCATCACCCGGGCGGCGGCTGCGGGTGAGCTGGAAACGATCATGCCCGGTGTCTATGTCGAGGCCGGAGCGAGCGGCGACTGGCGCCGCAGGGCCCTCGCGGCGTGTGTCCGGCACCCGGATGCGACCGTGACTGGGCGCGCGGCAGCCGCGCTCAGCTTCTGGCCCGGGTGCCAGGTGGGTGACGTGGAGGTCTCGCGGCGCACTCGAACGGTCGAGACACGCGGTTTCAGCTGGCTTCGGCGGGTGGTGCCGAGCGAGTGGGTCGTGGACCGTGGGGGATTGAGATTTGCGCATCCGTCCTGGGCAGCGGTCGAGCTGTGCTCGACGATGGGTGGTGAGCCGCTCGATGAGGCGCTCCGTGCCGGTGTGAAGCTCGACGACCTGTGGGAGGCGCATCGTCACATGGGTGGACGGCGCGGTGCGCCTGTGCGCGAGTTGTTGCTGAGGGACTCCCGCGATGAACCGTGGAGCGAGGGGGAACGGGCCTGTCACCACCTGTTGCGGTCGCATCACATCATCGGATGGCGCACCAATGTCCGAGTGGACGGTTACTACATCGATGTGGCCTGGAAGGAGCTGAAGGTCGGACTCGAGATCGATGGTTACCGGTTCCACAGTGACAGGGCTGCTTTCGAGGCAGACCGGATCCGCGATCAGAGGCTTCAGGCGCGTGGATGGATCATCATGCATGTGACGTGGCGCCAGTGTGTCGAGTCGCCAGAAGAGACAGTGCAGCTCTTGAAGCGGGTTCTGCGGGCACGACGGCTCGGCCGAGCGTGTCAGAAGTGACCGAGGATCGCCTCCAGAGCGCGTGCTGGGGTATGGGCCCGGACTTCGGTCAGAAATGGCACGTTTGGGCGTCGGCAGACCTGCCTGCCCGAGGGCCTCAGACCTGGGCGCTCTGCTGCTGCCAGGACGCCCAGTCGTAGACCCAGCAGCCGATGCCATCGTCGGGCTGGAACGGAGTGGAATTGGTGCCGGGGAAGTTCCCGCTGAACTCGACCGGGTCTCCCACCAAGCTGAAGCCGAACAGCCATGCGGCGTCGTCGGGGCTGAGATTGGTGCAACCGTGGCTGGTCGGGGTGTTTCCCTGCTGGGGGACCGACCAGGGCGCGCCGTGCAGGAACTCACCGCTCCAGGTGACGCGCTGGCAGTTGGCGACATCGAGTTTGTAGCCCTCGGCGGCGGTGGCAGGTACCCCGTAGGTGGACGAATCCATCACCATGGTCGCCAACTTCTCCATGATGACCTTGGTGCCGGTGAAGGTCTCGTGACCGGCCTTACCCGTGCTCACCGCACAGTCGCGCACCTGGGCGCCGCCCTTGAAGACAAGCATGTGCTGAGTGGTCAGATCGACCTTCAGGAGGTGGGCTTCGCCGAAGTTGATCGAGTAGTTGCTGTCGTCGGCCAGGTAGACGCCGTCGCCCACCTTGAGTCCGCCGAACTGGAGGTCGACGGTGGCAGTGCTTCCGGGTTCCCAGTAGTTCTGGGGACGCCACATGAGGATCTTGTTGGCGACCCACCCCCAGGACCCGGCCTGCTCGGGATGGGTGGTGACGGTGGCGTGCCTCTCGATCTCGGCCCGTTGGGCCTTGTCGCTGATCGCGTCACGGAACTGGATGTATACGGGCATGCCGATGCCAAGGTTTGGCGTGGCATAGGTCGGAAGGTAGACGATCGTGTCGGTGGCCTTCGTGGTGAACTGCTGGGACAGCGTCCTCACGGTCTTCGAGTTGTCGAGGACCTCGGCGGTGACGGTGTATGGCTTGGCAGGCCAGAAGTTTCGCTCGCCCTTCCAGGTCTGGCCGGAAAGCGAGCCCTTGTACTCCTTGCCGTTGGCATCGGTCACGGTGATGCTCTGGACGGTGCCATTGGTCACGGCGATCGTCAACGGGTCATCTGGGTAGATCTCTGCTCCATGGGCACCCGACACAGCAAGGACCGGGGCGGCGATCGGCGTAGGAGCGGGCGTGTGCTCGGACCGGGAGACCGGAGTACCGTTCGATCCCTTCGCGTCGCCGCCGGACTCGGAGGCGGGGGCACAGGCGGCCAGTCCCACTGCACCCATGCCCACAGCCAGACCGGAGAGCATGGTGCGGCGGCTCAGGCGGGGAAGCTTGTCGTGGGGAAGAGCCATGAAACAACTCCAAGGGCTGGGAAGAGCAACGCTCGGCTGGGCGTGCCAGGTGACCACTCCAAGAGTCACATTGAGGGAGATTCTAACTCAGCTGGCTCGGGAGGCTATGGAATCTGCTCTCGGCCAAGCCATTGGCTCACCGCCCGCCGGGGGTCGGCAGACAGCGAACTGGTCTGATGTCTGCCCCTGTCCATTGCAGGTTCACGGAACTGTACACGATGACGCGCACAATGAATGGCATGGCAACGCACACGGCATTGAAGGTGACAGTGCACGGTCGCGTGCAGGGGGTGGGATTCCGCTGGGAGTGTTCCATGCGTGCGCGCGAGCTGGGCATCAGTGGCTGGGTCCGCAATCGGGCGGATGGGTGCGTCGAGGCGCACTTCGAGGGCGACAGGCCAGCGCTCGACCAGATGCTGGAGTGGGTGCATGAGGGGCCTGGCTATGCCTCGGTCACTGCAGTGGACGTGGACCTGGTGCCAGCCGAAGGCATGCGCTCATTCTCGGTGGAGTGAGTTCGAGGAGGCTCATAGGGCCTGTTCTACCCAGCGGTACGCGGCGGGAACCGAGCGGGCCCGCCCAGCGGTGAGCGCAGCGATCCGAGCAATCGAGGCGTCGACGCTTCCTGGTCCGCAAGCGATGTCGAGCACGCACTCGGCACCATGCCACTGGGTCGAGAGCACGTCGAGGCCACCGGCCCGCAGCGCGGACTCGTCTCGGCCTGCCGTCGTGGTCGGAAGGTGGGCTTCGATGACGGCGCGTCGGATGTGTTCGACGAGCGGGGCGCGGTGGAGGGCCTCGGACACTGTTCTGCCGTAGGCCCGGGCCAGCCCACCGGCGCCGAGTTTGATGCCCCCGAAATAACGGACCACCACCGCCAGCACATCGCTGAGCTCGGCGCGGCCGGTCGGGCAGATGTGATTGTTCAGCGCGTGGAGGATCGGGACGCCTGAGGTGCCCGCTGGCTCACCATCGTCGCTGGTGCGCTGCTCGCCCCGGCTCGGCCCGAGGACGAACGCGCTGGGAAGGTGCCGGGCATCGTGGAACTCGTGGCGAAGCGTTGTGATCTGTTCGCGCGCCTCGTTCTCGTCGCTGACCCGGCTCAGGCAGGCGATGAATCGGGAGCGGCTGATCTCGACCTCGTGACGCAGTGGCGAAGCCACAGTGACGTAGTGATCGACGCTCATCCTTCAATCGTGTCACGTGGTTGGTATTTGCTAGGCTTCTGTCGGCGGACGGATCGTTCTTTCCCCGCATCATGAGACGAATCTGGTCCCAACCAGTCTGCAATCAGATACTGTGTCGGTGTAGATAAGGCTTCTCGTGTTGACCGCACCACGTAGAGAAGGAAAAATGGGTATCAGGCGACGTCGCCGCACACTTAGTGTCTTGTTCATCACTCTCCTGACCGCTTTGGGGGTCATTGGTTCAGCGGCTCCCGCAAGCGCTGCTCCATCAGGTTTCTATAAGGTCTCCTATTCAGGTGACATATACTATTACTCTGATGCATTCTCGGATAGTTTCAAGCTGACCTATGCGGATTGGCTTGATTACGGTCGCCCGAATCCAACCTGGATTGGATCGGACTTCGTCCGCTATCCTTGGTCTGATCAAATCTATGCGGTGACCTATTTCGATACCACTCGACCAGAGTCTTGGGCGTGGCAGCTCTTGGACTTCAAACAATGGAGGCAGGCAGGCTCGCCAACGCCTCACAATGCCGGGTGGATCGATGGCTCAATATACTTCAGGTGGGCCACGAACGACGAACTCTTCGTATCACTCAATGGCCAAGTACATAAGCTGAGCTTTGAAGAATGGGCTGCATCCGGGTATCAGCAGCCTGAAGTTGAGGCGGATCAAGGGTATATGAAACTCAGTTGGGACAGTGGAATTGCGAAAATGTACCAGATCGGGGCAGGAGTAGGCAGTAGAATTAGCTATGACGATTGGAGAAATGCGGGCTTCCCAACGCCCCAGGTCAGAAGTAGCTTGCCAGGTGATAGAGTCTGCTACTCCTCAGGTTCGGGCCTCTACTATGAAGGCCAGAGTTTCTGGGGCGTACTCAGCTTCAGTCAGTGGGCGGCTACCGGATTCATGCGTCCTCAGTACTGTTGGTAGTAGGTATTGGCCACTGAGCGCGGGGTCTGATCAGGTGAACCAGACCCCGCCCCCTGCCGTGTGCCTGCGTACACGTCCCCTCTGGAGTATGTGAGACTTGGCCACATGCGTGGCATCATCCTTGCGGGCGGCTCCGGCACCCGACTGAACCCCATCACCCTCGGTATCTCCAAGCAGCTGGTACCGGTCTACGACAAGCCAATGATCTATTATCCGCTCAGCACCCTCATGCTGGCCGGGATCCGCGACGTGCTGGTCATCACCACACCGCATGACGCGGCAGGTTTCCACAGACTGCTTGGGGACGGCTCTCAGTTGGGGGTCAACCTCTCGTACGCCGTCCAGGAGAAGCCCAACGGCTTGGCGCAGGCCTTCGTACTTGGGGCAGACTTCATCGGCGAGCAGCCTGCTGCCTTGGTGCTGGGCGACAACATCTTCTACGGACCTGGTATGGGTACTCGGCTGAGGTTGCACGTTGATCCTGATGGCGGCGTAGTTTTCGCCTACCATGTGGCGGATCCCACCGCCTATGGGGTTGTGGAATTTGATGAGAATTCTAGAGCCCTGTCGATCGAAGAGAAGCCGGTCCACCCGAAATCGCACTATGCGGTGCCGGGCTTGTATTTCTACAATAATGATGTCGTAGAAATCGCTAAGCAGCTGAAGCCCTCGGCGCGTGGTGAATACGAGATTACCGACGTGAACCGTACCTATCTGGAGGCGGGGAAGCTGAAGGTCGAAGTGCTGCCTCGCGGCACCGCTTGGCTTGACACCGGAACCTTCGACTCGCTTGCCGATGCCACGAGCTTTGTGAGAACAGTGCAGGCCCGCCAGGGTCTTGATATTGGTTGTCCCGAGGAAGTCGCATGGCGCATGGGATTCATCTCTGATAATGAACTGGCTGAGCGGGCCGAGCCACTTCGCAAGTCGGGTTATGGCGAGTATCTGTTGCGCTTGTTAGCCTCCGAGGGTCGATGACGGCAGGCAGGCAGAACGTACCAAGCCCGGTGAGTGGCAGTCTGTCGAGAGGTAGTGCTTCTGGTGTCGCCATTGCTGCGGGTGTGGCAGCGCTGAGCAATTTCGTCATCATGTTTCTTGGCACCCGGACGCTGCCAGCAGCCGCCGGGACTGAATTCCTGGCGTTCTGGTCGCTACTTACCGGAATGTTCGGTGTTGTCTCGGGCGTCCAGAACGAAACAACACGTGCTGTCGGTGCGGTGGATGGCGGTAGCGCCCCCGGTGTCCGCGCTATCGCGCCGGCGATGGTCGTCGGCGCGATCGTGGCCGTTCTTGTGTTGCTTCTTTCCCCCGTCATCGGGCATCGGATTGTTCCACTCTCAGCGGGGTTGGCACTTCCTGGGTTGGTTGTGACGACACTCGCTTATGCGGCCTATGTAGTGCTGGTGGGTTCCCTTGGAGGGCACGGATGGTGGTCTCATTATGCGTCGCTGTTGTGCAGCGAAGTCGTGCTCCGAATGATGCTCGTGGGAGCCGTTCTGGCTACCGGAGCACGTCTTGGTGGCTATGTGTTGGCGTGCTGCAGCGCTACGGCGATCCTGTTCATCTTCCTGGCATTCTCCGCTCGCTCCCGACGAGCGATTGGCAGCAGGGCCGATGCCCCGATGGGCATGATGGTTCGCAAGAACCTGTTGGCGGTGCTCTCGACATCGTGCACCGCTGTTCTCGTCACTGCCTATGGCGCCATATTGAAGGGCGTCGGGCATGGCGCGGACCCCCTGTTGCTTGGGGGATTGATCCTGGCCGTTTCGCTAACCCGAGCACCAATTCTCATTCCCCTCACCGCCTTCACGGGCGTCGCGATCAAAGTATTCCTGGGGCATCGTGATGCGCCACTTCAGGCGATTGCCAAGCCGGTGGGCGCCCTCCTTGGGTTGGGTGTGATCGGCGGCGCAGCTGCATGGTTCGTCGGTCCGTGGTTCGTGCCATTCTTCAACTCCGGATACCACATCCAAAGCTGGGTGTTCGGTTTCCTCACGTTCTCGTCCGCCTTCATTGCCATCCTGACGCTGCTCGGAACCCTTGTCCTGGCCCTCGATGCGCACTGGGTCTATGCGCTGGGCTGGCTCGTTGCCTCCGTGATCGCGATCGCTATCCTGCTCACCGGCATCGAATTGTCGTTGCGTGTGGTTCTCTCTCTCTTGGTGGGCCCACTGGTGGGAAGCCTTGTCATGCTCGGCTGGCTTGTTGTCGGCTCGCGGAGCAACCGCCACGTGGTCAGGAACTGACGACTCGTTGGGCGGAGCCGATCTGTCTGCTGAGGCGTCGCCCGACCGTGGGCGCAATACCGCAGTCGAGAGCCAGGACCGATGCCAATAGGAAGGAGGCGTGGAAGATGCCAACCTTGTTGCGTCTGTCGCGCGGCAGATTATGTGGCGGGGGTTGTTCGTTGCTGAGACAGCGTCCCTGTCGGAAGGTCTGAATTAGGAGTCGTCCCCTGACGATCCCGGTAGAGGGGAAGGTCCCCATTGTGTTGTCCGTGCTGCAGGGTGAGATCTCGATCGCGGAAGCAGCCTGTCGCGAGAAGGTGTCCGGGCAGGCGATCGGGAGCTGAAACACTGGTTCCTCGAGACTGGGAGGCGGGCGTCGAAGCCGGTAGGTCGAAGCTCTCGTCCCGGGAGCGGCAGTTTGAGGACGAGGTCGCCGAGCGGACCAAGGCGCTGGGTGAGGCTGCGGTGGAGATGTGGGTGTGGAGGATGAGCGCGAGGGGGAGTTTGGGGGCTTCGAGGGCCTCGAGCTGATCCGCATGGAGGCGGGCATGTCGACCGCGCGGTTCTGTCGCCTGATTGACGTGCCCGAACGGACCTGGTGGTGTTGGCAGGCCAAGGCGAAGCAGGATCACCGCCGAAGGGCTCGTGGTGGCGGGTCCGGGTTGCGGGCCGTGATGTCGTGGTCCGGCGCGCGGCCGGGCATCGGGCGTGGGGTCATCGGAAGGTCTGGGCGATGCCCGCCACGACGGGAACCGGTTCTTACAGGCGGCCGTGCTGCTGCTGTTGCGCGATGAGGGCCTGATTCTGGAGGCAAACTGTCAGCGGGAACGTCGCCGCCTGGCCGAGCGCCGCGAGGCGTCGGTGGTGAGGGAGCCGACGGGCCCGAACCAGGTGTGGTGGCTTGGACTTCTCCGAGTTTGAGACCAGGACCGGTGGGACGTGGCGGATCGCGTCGTGTCGGGACTATAGGCCACGCGCGAGGAGATCGACGATGGATTCCCGCTCGTTGACCAGATCGGCGCCCAACGGCGCGACGACAACCACGCCCGCCCGCACGAGGCGATCGCCTGGAACTGGCTCGCCGAGGACTACGCCGGCACCGGCGACCCCACCATCCCCGGCTTCGAAATCGAAAAGACCGGCCAACCACTTGACGCAGGACACACATCTCAGTAACGTGGGCGGGCAATACAGAGCGAGATGTCGCGTGTCAGCAGATTTCTTATGATCCGGCACCTGCGCTCAGTCATGGGACACCACTTTGTTCCGCCTTCCGACACCTCGGAAGCCCAGCCCCAGGTAGACGGCGCGGCGGCAATAGGCCACCGCTCGGGCACGCAGATTGCCGATACGGACATCTGAGGGGGTGACCGCATCAGGGTACTCCCGCAGCATGTCGGCATGGAATTGCGCGACTTGATCCGATTGCGAGTTGGCCAACCGGACTGACCACTGGGTGGAACTGATACGGAAGGCGGCGAGAGCTTCTCCGCTGCCGAAGAATCCGCCCCTGCCTGCCTCGGCATCGACAAGCAATACTCGGCAGCACGTTCGTTCATCAATGACATAGGGATTTGTGTTGTCCCAGCCGCCGATCATGGCAAGGGCATCCCTGCGCATCATGACACAGCCGGGCTCTCCGAATATGTTCGTACCGCCGCGGATCGTGGCACGGACGGCCTCGGTTCCCGGATGGTGACCCCACAGGCGGGAAGGAACGCCACGAGAGGCAATGATGGTTTTGCCGTCCTCGTCGATGAGCCGGCGTCGCGCCGAGCACAGCGTGAGCTCTGGAGATTCGTCGAAAGCCTGGACCTGGCGTGAGAGCAGGCTGGAGTCGATCAGATCATCCCCGCAAACGAGCTTGAGCAGTTCGCCACGTGCTTCATCGGTGACCCTCTGCCAGTTGTGCTGTGCGCCGCCGCCCGCTGGGGTCGGAGACAATATGCGCAAACGGGGATCATGGCTGAATTCTTTGATGACCGCAGCCGTCCCATCGGCAGAGGAGTGATCGGCGATTACTACCTCGTAGTCGTCGTAGTCCTGTGAGAGGACCGATTGGAGGGTCGCGCGAATATACTTGGCATTGTTGTACGCGGGAATGACGACTGAAACTCGTGGGGTCACGAAACATTTCCTTTCACGTTATTCACCTGCTGTCCTACGTCGGAGTAGGTCGCGGTAGGTGCGACCCAGCCCGTCAACCATGCCCACAGCAGTTCGGTGACCGAGTTGTGACCAGACCACTGAGCGCATGGTCAGGTCGCGAGTCTGGACTTTGGCCAGACGCGATGCACTCTGGACGATCAACGGTTTGCGACCTACCACAAGGCGAGTCAGGCCGAGCAGCGCGCTGATCGTCGTGCCCGTACCCGAACACAGGATCTTCATTCGGTAGCTGCCCGGGCTTTCGGCGTCGAGGTACTCGAGGCAGCTGATCGCCAGATCTGCGGCATCGGTGACGAACAAGTAGTCCCTGATTGTGTCCAAAGACACGTAGATCTGGATGGGGCGGCGACTGAGCGAGCCCATCAGGAGGGCGGAGACAAGGCCCTGGGCCTTGGTGAGATCCTGTCCTGGGCCGTAGAGATTTGAGATCCTTCCAGCCACGACCCGCGCACCAGTGCTCTTGCTGAAGCGGTTCAGAGCCTCTTCCATCGCCAGCTTCGCATCGCCATAGGGTGCCAATGGCCTGACAGGGCTCGTTTCGTCGTAGGGCGGTGCGCCTACGCCGGCGTAGACGGCCCCGGCAGACGAGGCGTAGAACATTCGAAGGCCCATGAGGACTTGGCTCGGCAACGTGCTCAGACGCCCCAAGAATGCTTGGAAGTTCGTGACTTCTTGGTCGAACACGGATTGTGGCGAGCTGGGCACGCCCGCGCCCGCGCACCAGATAACTGCCAGGTTCTCGTTGTCTGGAGCGTCGCGATGTGCCGCTAGCAGTTGTGCGATACCCGCTGAGAAATCACTGGGGATTCTCTCGGGCTGTGCCCAGTGAATAGGCTGGTGAATGAGACTAGCTCCGTCACGGGTGAGCCGATCAACAACTGCTGAACCGAGGAGACCGCCACCACCTATGACCCAAGTCGGACCCATTCAGGACTTCTTCAATTGACTGGTCATGTCATCGAGGCCTAATGGGCCATCTCCCGGATCCGAGGTGATGAGGTACAAGGGCTTTCCCATGGCTGTATTGACGCATACGCCGATGTACTCGGCGACGATACCCATGGACGCCAGAATGACGCCAGTGCCGATGAGGGAGACACACATCAAGGAGGTCCAGCCCTGCACCGGGGCAGGGCTGATCAATGCAGTGATGATGAGTGAGATGGTCAGGAGAATGCCGACTGCACCGAACAGGAGGCCGGTCAGCGTCACCAGCCGTAAACCTCGAGTGCCGCTCGTCACCACCATGCGCAGGAAGTGCGAGATGAGGGTCTTGAGCCGGTAACCTGAAGGGCGCGATTCTTGACGAAGCGTGACCGGGCACGTAACCGTCTTCTTCGTGATCCAGCCGAGCGCGACGTCGAGGTATACGCCAGGTCCTGCATATGCCGCCAATGCCCGTCCGGTCTCACCGAGCACGAGCCGGAAACTGTTGAAGTCAGTCGCTCGCGCTGTTCCCATCACGCGCGACAAGAAGCGCTTGGCTGCACCGGAAGCCCAATTGCGGAAGGCGCCGTGAGGTGGTGGGTTCAGGGGCTTTGCGTAGACTAGCGTTGCCTTTTCGCGCAGGGCTGTATCGAGGAGCTTGGCGATATCGCTCGGGTCGTGCTGACCGTCTTCGTCCATCGTCACTATCCAGTCGCTGGAGGTGGACGCCATGCCAGCGATGGTTGCGGGGTGCTGGCCGTAATTCCGTGAAAGCCAGACCGGATGGATGAACTCCCATTGGTCCGCCAGCTGGCGGATCGTGTCATCGGAGTGATCAGGGCCGTTGTCCCACACCGGGTAGACCAAGTCCACCTTGTAGTGGTGACCGTCGGGTGTGACAGACCTCTCTGTGAACGGGGCTATTTCGGAGATGAGCCCCGGGAGCGTGTCTTCACCCTTGTACACAGGGATGACAACCGACACGCTATGGACAATCTGTGGGTCGTCATGTGTCTGGGAGTCAGGCATCTGTGGCGTCCCCCTTCGTTTGGTGGTTGGCCTGGTTGGGGCCGGGATGTGTGTGAGGAAAGAATTGGGTGGGAAGCCTCATGACAAGTGCTCCCTCATCCGCTCACGGGCGTCAGGCGGGATGAGTCCGGTAGAAGTGATCTTAGTGAGGTCGAGGACGCTGGACTTCGGGCGCGGTGCGCAGGATCGATTTGCGAAATACACTTCGGTTGATACCGGTGTCACCTGTTCAGCCGATTGGCCATTGAATGCGAACACGTCCTTGGCTATGTCGGCCCAGGTCATGGGTTCGCCCTCGTTGGTGATGTTGTAGATGCCAAACTGTGGGCGGGTGGTGAGCAGATGGATGATGCCCGCAGCGAGATCCTCGGTGAAGGTGAGGCGCCCGATCTGGTCGTCAACGACCTTCGGGCTGATACCTCGGTTGGCGAGCCCGGCCATCGTCGCAACGAAGTTCTTGCCGTCGCCGATGAGCCAACTGGTGCGCACGATGTAGTGGTCATGCACAATAGCCACAGCGAGGTCGCCGGCTGCCTTCGACTGTCCGTAGACGCCGAGCGGGCTCAGCGGCTCGTCCTCGGTATGAGGCGAGACCGTCCCGTCGAAGACGTACTCGCTGGAGATGTGCACCAGCGTAAGTCGGTGTTCCAGAGCGGCCTGTGCAAGATTCGCTGGGCCCGTCGCATTGACTGCCCAGGCTGCGCGCCGGCCCGCGAGAGTCTCGGCACCGTCGACATCGGTCCAGGCCGCGGTATTCACGATCGTGTCGAATTGGGACCAGTCGAATTCCTTGACGGCCGATGCGTCGGTGATGTCGAGCTCGCCATGGCCTACTCCGGTGACGCTGAAGCCTGCCTTGGGCAGCTGGATCATCAGCTCACGCCCCAGCTGGCCGTTCGCCCCGGTGACGAGCACCCGGCGTCCGGCAGCGGGCTCACCGGACCTGGGCTGCTCACCGGATGGGGCGGCAGGCACGAATGGCTTTACGTCAGCGAGCCGCGGATGGCCCTTGTCCTTGTCGGACAAGATCGCCTGGTCCAACGGGATCGGCCAGCGGATGGCAACGGTTTCGTCGGCGAGGTTGAGGAAGGTATAGCTCGCCGCGGGCGACCAGTGGGCGTTGACCAGATAGCTGTAGGCAGTGTTGGGCTCCAGCGTCTGGTAGGCATTGCCCACGCCCTGAGGCACATAGACCGCGACCGAGGGGTCGATCTCGCAGGTATACACCGCGCCGAAGCTTGGGCCCTGCCGGAGGTCGACCCAGGCACCGAAGACTCGTCCGGTGGCAACCGAGATGAACTTGTCCCACGGCTCGGCGTGAATGCCACGGGTGACCCCCGCCTCGTTGTTGAACGAGATGTTGTTCTGCACCGGCCCGAGGTCTGGCAGCCCCAGCTCAACCATCTTCGCCCGCTGCCAGTTTTCCTTGAACCAGCCACGGTTGTCACCGTGCACTGTGAGGTCAATGCGGAGGAATCCGGGAATCGGGGTCTTCGTGACGCTGAGCGGTTTGGAGTATTGGGGGGTCATGGTCACTGTCCTTGGGCTGCGTATTTGGCTTCGACGACTGCCTTCTGCGGGCGCCACCACGATTCGTTGGTGCGATACCACTCGATCGTTGCGGCCAGGCCGGCGTCGAAGTCGGTGTAGTGGGGACGCCAGCCGAGCTCGTCGCGCAGCTTCGTGGCATCGATGGCATAGCGCAGGTCATGGCCGGGCCGGTCGTTCACGTGGTCGTAGGCGTCGGCGGGCTGGCCCATCGCCTGGAGGATCTTCTCGATGACGGTCTTGTTGTCCACTTCGCCGTCGGCGCCGATGAGGTAGGTCTCGCCGATGCGTCCCTTCTCGAGGATGGTGAGGACTGCTGCATTGTGGTCGTCGACGTGGATCCAGTCGCGGATGTTGAGGCCGGCGCCATAGAGCTTGGGCCGGATGCCATCGATGACATTGGTGATCTGTCGTGGGATGAACTTCTCGACGTGCTGACGCGGCCCGTAGTTGTTGGAGCAGTTGCTGATCGTTGCGCGTACTCCGAAGCTGCGGACCCAGGCGCGCACGAGCAGGTCGGAGCCGGCCTTGCTCGACGAGTAGGGGCTGGACGGGTTGTAGGCGCGCTCAGGGGTGAACTTGGCCGGATCGTCCAGCTCGAGGTCGCCATAGACCTCGTCGGTGGAGATGTGGTGGTAGCGCACGTCGTGGCGCCGGACCGCCTCCAGCAGGCTGAAGGTGCCGTAGAGGTTCGTCTGGATGAAGGGTTCGGGGTTGTTGAGTGAGTTGTCATTGTGTGATTCCGCGGCGAAGTGCACTACGGCATCGGCTTTGGCGACCAGGGAGTCGACGAGTTCGCGGTCGCAGATGTCGCCCTTGACGAAGCGGAAGCGTTGCGCCGGCAGGTCGGTGAGGGAGGCCATGTTGCCGGCGTAGGTGAGCTTGTCCAGCACGACGACCGAGTCGTCAGTGCGTTCGAGAACGTGGTGGACGAAGTTGGAACCGATGAACCCGGCGCCGCCGGTCACGAGAAGTGAACTCACGACCGAAGACTAGCAAGACGGCCCCGCTGACGCCCCAAGCCTGCCTCGCTAGAACCATCTAGGTTCGCTCCAGGACAATGGAACTCTGCGGAACTCCATCCAAAGGTCATTCCAAGGGGGTTCTTCACTTTTTGCAGAGCTAGTGAGCTCGGATTGTCCATCAATGAGCAACAAGCTCAGCATCCCCCCGGAGTCGCGTGTCGCGGCGTCCGGATCGGATTGAGAAAAGAGTCAGCCCCAGCCAGATGAGCAGAGAAAGTGCAAGCGCAATCACCTGCAGATTCCAGAGCGGAGGCCGGAATTGGACAGTAATTGTGCCACCAGTGTTACTGGCCGGCACGTGGACCCTCAGTAGATAACCGCGAAGGGGGGTCGCGATCTCGGCACCACGTGCCATATACCCAGGCCATGCGAGACGACTGAAGACGATATCGCCACCTTCAGAAGGAACAGAATTAATTCTCAGCTTCACTGTAGTTGGTGTCTCCGAAACAATTTCGTAATTGAGACCATTGGAACTCCACGTTGGGCTCCCAATGACCGGTGTCGTTTGGTCGCGCGCCCACGTTACGGTGTAAGTTCCTATGTTAGCGATGTGCCAGCCCTGCGGTGTCGAATATGTCGTAGCGATTTGATGAGCATCTGAGTTGGCAGGAACGATGACAACGACGCTGTCAAGACTCATCAAGTCGGCCAACGTCTCGCCAGTGGTGGCATCTTTCGTGAAGAGCTTTGTGAAAGCATCAGGGCATGTGAATCCGTAGAAAGTCTCCATACACAGGTCTCGAGAAGCGCTACTGTTCCCCACCGCGGTGTAGAGGTTTAGCGTGTTGACGCTACTCTTCAGGTACCACAGATTTGCAGCCGAGGACTCAGTCCAATAGCCAGACGGGATATTGGGCGGGAATCCGGTTCCTGCACTATTTGGAGACGGTGTGGTGCCCTTCAAATCTAGTATGGATCCAATGACGAGTACATCGCCGTGGGCACCTGGTAGGGGTTTCTCTAAGGCTTTCGTGCTTGACTCCAAGCTCCATCCGAATGGTGATGAGGTTCCATGTAAATATATGGTTTGGGTGGTAGTCACCGCAATTGTAATGATCACAAAGAATAGCCCGAGAGTTCGCGAGCGAACGTGCGAAAACCGAAGCATACGGTTCGTTATCATTACTGCTAATAGCGTAGCGGAAATAATGGCTCCAGCGGCAACGATGAACCCTTTGAAGTGCTCTGGTGTCCCCCGGTAAGAAATCCAGAAGGGGACCATCGTCAGACAGCAGAAAAGAACAATCTGCCTTCGGTTTATCCGCGCGGGATCAAGCCCGTGGTCAAGTGTGACACAGGCCATGACGATGACCGCGAGAGTGAGCCAAGGGAGGTTTCGTATTGGGTAGCGCAGTGGGCCCACTGATGAGGGGCTTGTAGTCAACAGGAGCATGAGTGTACCGAAAATAGCCATGCCTCGCAGAACGGGTATGGAGTTCTTGACACGACGCCATTGGACCAAGGCAAGTGCTGGGAGGAACCATGCCATGTAGGTGATAGGTACAGCGACATAGTTTCCTGACCAATAACCATTGACCTGTGGCCGAGCGTTTGGAACTGAGCCCACTGCGAGCCCGTTTAAGTTGGCTGTGAGGAAGTCATTATTTGAAATCCCTCCCGAGCGTGTCGTGACACCAACGCTTGCCAAGCCTGGAAGAAAGACTGTAATGGTAATGAGAGCTGCGGCAAGCCCCATGAGAAGCACGCGAATGACGAATCTTCTGGCGGGGCGGTAGGCTATGCACTCCAATAGTATGGAGACGAACCCAATGATTAGTGCAACGGCTCCCTGCACATAGCCCGTGGTGATGAGTAGATAGATCGCGAGAAAGGTCAGGCCTGCCCGGCGTGCAGAGAAAGCCCAGTGGCGTAGCCCCCAGAAGACCCACGGAAAGTAAGAAAAGACTTCCAGATTAGTTACCCATGTACCAGCGTCCATATGGAACGTCCAGCCCGCAAAGGCCACTGACAGACCAGCGAGTAGACCATAAGCAGGTCTGGTATTATATGAGCGAACCAGCGCATAAACTCCGGTTGCCGTTATCAGGAGAAAGAGAATCTTTACGATTGTCGTGAATCCTGCGGCCGACGGCGTTATGGTGGAGAATACCGCGATCACCCATATTAATGGGTTGTAGAGCCCCCACTGCCCATCCACAAGATAGTTTCCAGCCATCCATGCTGCTGGGTTGAGCATTGGCCAGTGGCCTGAAAGAAGTTGTCTTCCTAGCTCGTACCACTGTCCGAATGAGCCACCGGCGCTGTCGTCGATGTAGTAATAGTTGTGATTAAATAAAAGCGGGAGTACGGATAGCCCCACGGTGAGCAGTATGAGAGCGCACAACCATTTAGCATCTCGCTTATCAAGTCTCGCGATGTGGGGTACTTGCGGCTCAACCGACTCTGCAACGTCTGGCACTACTGTTAGCACCCCTCGGCTTCTAGATAAGAATTGGTGCAGGGCTTGCTTTCACCACCGAGTGCTGCATCTGCCCCGGTAAGCTCTGGCAGACCGCTTTGGCGATCAGCTCCAAGACGAGTGAAGACCATCATGGGCTCGTTCTCGTACGCCCAGTTGGCTTGTCGCAAATCTCCATATTGGGGGGTCATGGTCACTGTCCTTGGGCTGCGTATTTGGCTTCGACGACTGCCTTCTGCGGGCGCCACCACGATTCGTTGGTGCGATACCACTCGATCGTTGCGGCCAGGCCGGCGTCGAAGTCGGTGTAGTGGGGACGCCAGCCGAGCTCGTCGCGCAGCTTCGTGGCATCGATGGCATAGCGCAGGTCATGGCCGGGCCGGTCGTTCACGTGGTCGTAGGCGTCGGCGGGCTGGCCCATCGCCTGGAGGATCTTCTCGATGACGGTCTTGTTGTCCACTTCGCCGTCGGCGCCGATGAGGTAGGTCTCGCCGATGCGTCCCTTCTCGAGGATGGTGAGGACTGCTGCATTGTGGTCGTCGACGTGGATCCAGTCGCGGATGTTGAGGCCGGCGCCATAGAGCTTGGGCCGGATGCCATCGATGACATTGGTGATCTGTCGTGGGATGAACTTCTCGACGTGCTGACGCGGCCCGTAGTTGTTGGAGCAGTTGCTGATCGTTGCGCGTACTCCGAAGCTGCGGACCCAGGCGCGCACGAGCAGGTCGGAGCCGGCCTTGCTCGACGAGTAGGGGCTGGACGGGTTGTAGGCGCGCTCAGGGGTGAACTTGGCCGGATCGTCCAGCTCGAGGTCGCCATAGACCTCGTCGGTGGAGATGTGGTGGTAGCGCACGTCGTGGCGCCGGACCGCCTCCAGCAGGCTGAAGGTGCCGTAGAGGTTCGTCTGGATGAAGGGTTCGGGGTTGTTGAGTGAGTTGTCATTGTGTGATTCCGCGGCGAAGTGCACTACGGCATCGGCTTTGGCGACCAGGGAGTCGACGAGTTCGCGGTCGCAGATGTCGCCCTTGACGAAGCGGAAGCGTTGCGCCGGCAGGTCGGTGAGGGAGGCCATGTTGCCGGCGTAGGTGAGCTTGTCCAGCACGACGACCGAGTCGTCAGTGCGTTCGAGAACGTGGTGGACGAAGTTGGAACCGATGAACCCGGCGCCGCCGGTCACGAGAAGTGAACTCACGACCGAAGACTAGCAAGACGAAGTAGGTCCGACTCGAAGCCGGCCGGGTCGCTTGCGGGGTGGAGTGGACGGCGACAGACTCAGGTGCCCGCGAGCAGATTCGTCCAGTTGACTGCTAGCTGGTCGAATGACTGTCCGTACCAGGGGGCACCTGTCGCTGTTCCGGAATTGTAGGTCGATCCGGCCGCGATGAGGGAGGCGTCGGAGTAATCTCCGTTGAGATAGCCAGCCATGAGCTTGAAACCGAAGCACATATTCGTATACGGATCCCACCACGCCAGATTCTGGTTTTGGACGAAGTATCCGGGATAAGTGATCTGGCTCGGTCCCACGCCATTCGATATCGCTCCGCTCAGGATTGCCGGCAGGAACTGCTGGGTGAAATTCTGCTGGGTAACTTCGCCGGCCCCCGACATGGCGCCGCCCGCGTCATGACCATAGACATTGGCGCCCATCGACTCCTTGGCCATGAGGGCAGCCGCGATACCCAGGGGAAGACCCGTGTCATGGGCGGCCTGGACAATAGCTTGGGCATTGCTGAAGCCGCCATCGGACAGGATTTGAGCGGCGATTTGTTGTGATGTGGTGAGTGTCGAAACACCATCATTGGCCGACCAGTAAATTATTCCTCCCTGATATTGCTGGTAAGTGCTTGTTGCTGACGAGGGGGTTTCGTTGGTGGTGGGGAATCCGAGTCGTCCGGTGGGTCCGCCGTTGGCGAGGTATTGGTCGAGCATGGCGCCGTTGAAGACGGCGTGGCCTCCGGTGGGGTAGCTCCAGTAGATGCGTCCGCCTTGGTAGCTCAGGTAGGAGCCGGATCCGATGGGGGTTTCGTTGGTGGTGGGGAATCCGAGTCGTCCGGTGGGTCCGCCGTTGGCGAGGTATTGGTCGAGCATGGCGCCGTTGAAGACGGCGTGGCCTCCGGTGGGGTAGCTCCAGTAGATGCGTCCGCCTTGGTAGCTCAGGTAGGAGCCGGATCCGATGGGGGTTTCGTTGGTGGTGGGGAATCCGAGTCGTCCGGTGGGTCCGCCGTTGGCGAGGTATTGGTCGAGCATGGCGCCGTTGAAGACGGCGTGGCCTCCGGTGGGGTAGCTCCAGTAGATGCGTCCGCCTTGGTAGCTCTGGTAGGAGCCGGATCCGATGGGGGTTTCCGGGCCGGTCGCCTGGCCGAGTCGTCCGGTGGGTCCGCCGAGTGCGTAATAGAACTGCGACAGCCCGGGAGAGACAGTGAACATGGAGACGCGAGGCGTGACGAACATGGATTGGCCTAGCTGCTGCGAACTGACGTGATCGGCGCCTTGGCTAGAGGAACCAAGTGGGGCGGGCTCCACGCTGGCTACTCCCCGCGCCGCGACTGCAGTGTTGATTACAGCGGCGCTTCCTGTGTCGGTGGCTTGAGCACGTCTCGGGAGCTCTTCGGAAGCACCAACGGTGATGCTCGGGGAGGCCATGGCTGGCGCGGGGGACATCACAGAAGCGGTCGAAGTGGCCGTGGAGACCGTAGCTGTGGGCAATGGGGTAGCTGTGGGTGGACTGGCAGGGTCGGCCAAGGCTGGCAACGGGAGAAGGAGCATGGATACAGCGGCAACAGAGACACTCAGCGTTCGCATAGGCACTCGCCCTCGACGAGTCATCTTCTCCCCCAACAGTGTTACAACGCATCGTTCGTAGGCGTCTGAGAACCGCCCATTAGAGCGTGCCCCTTGGGCTGCGATTCATCTGTCTTCATGCCTAGACCCAGAGTTGAGCTTGAGGGCTTGGGTGAACCTGTGCCGCATGGTCGGGCGATGAGCGGTCTTTGTTGACTCTGCCGCGTATGCACGAATGCTATGGCACTGCTCGGCGCCCCGAGTGCCTAGTCCTGTGATCTCGATGACCATGCACCTGGTGATCGTCGTTCCGCTTCATCCCTTTGACTACAGATGCTCCGCCCGGGGGACAATGTAGGGGCATCGGGTAGCCAGCTCGAGCGAGCTGATGGGCAACATGGGGTCGTGTCTCCCCCAGCGTTAGTCGTGTCTTCGAGTCGGTGTGCCAGACTGGGGCTCCAGCGCGCGGCGGGCAGGCGAACCGCGCTGCTGGACCGCGTGACATCCACGTGGTGCTGATTATGGTCTGGTGTCATGTTCGATAGACCGAACTCGGACATGACGTGAGGAGAGCACTTTCATGCAAGCAGATCTGGTGGTCGTGGGCTCTGGCCTGTTCGGACTGACCATCGCCGAGCGTGCCGCCACCGAGCTGGGCCTGAACGTCGTCGTTCTGGACCGACGAGGCCACATCGGCGGCAATGCCTATACCGAGAAGGAGAAGGCCACCGGGATCGAGGTGCATGTCTACGGGGCCCACCTGTTCCACACCTCGAACGAGAGGGTGTGGGCCTACGTCAACCAATTCACGTCCTTCACGAACTATGTGCACCGCGTCTTCACCAGGCACAACGGCGAGGTCTTCCCGATGCCGATCAACCTCGGCACCATCAACCAGTTCCTCCATGCAGCGCTGTCGCCGCAGGAGGCCCGCGACTGGGTGCGCGAGCAGGCTGGTGAGCTGGCCGGAACCGACCCTGAGAACCTCAACGACAAGGGCATCCAGCTCATCGGGCGCCCGCTGTACGAGGCCTTCATCAAGTACTACACAGGCAAGCAGTGGCAGACGGACCCCAAGGATCTGTCAGCGTCGATCATCAGGCGCCTGCCGGTGCGGTACACCTACGACAGCCGCTATTTCAACGACACCCACGAGGGCCTGCCGACCGAGGGCTACACCGCCTGGTTCGAGCGGATGGTGGACAACCCGAAGATCGAGGTGCGTCTCGACACCGACTTCTTCGCGGAGGGCGAGCTCGGGCGGGCACGCGTGCTGGGCCAGGTTCCGGTGGTCTACACGGGCCCGATCGACCGCTACTTCGACTACGCCGAGGGTGAACTCAAGTGGCGCACCCTGGACTTCGAGAAGGAGGTCCTGCCGATCGAGGACTTCCAGGGTTGCGCGGTGATGAACTACCCCGACCTCGACGTCGATTTCACCCGGATCCATGAGTTCCGGCACTTCCACCCGGAGCGCGACTACACGAAGGACGCCACCGTCATCATGCGCGAGTACTCGCGCTTTGCCGGGCGCAGCGACGAGCCGTACTACCCGGTCAATACGGATGAGGACCGGGCCACCCTGCTCAGATACCGTGACCGCGTCAAGGAGGAGAAGACGATCCTCTTCGGCGGGCGGCTGGGCAGTTACAAGTACTACGACATGCACATGGCCATCGGTTCTGCGCTGACCATGTTCGAGAACAAGATCAAACCGCACTTCGTCTCCGGCGAGGCGTTCGTGAGCGGAGGAGTTGACGCGTGAGTGAATCTGAGATGCCCTCGGTGCAGTTGCGAGAGCTGGCGCACATTCGTTTCCCCGAGACTGAGGACAGCGACGCGCGCGCGCTGTACATTGACAAGCCGGAGAACGATGGCTCGGCAAGTAGCGCAATGATGGATCCGGCCACCCTGGACCCCGACAACATCCTCTCCGCAACGTCTCTGCGCGTGCCGGCCGGGGCTCGTGTTTCATTGGGTTCCTATTTCAATGCCTTCCCGGCGGGCTATTGGCAGTGGTGGACCACGGTGCACGTGGTCACTTTGAGGGTCCGCACCTCCGGCTCGGGGCGCGTCACCGTTTTTGGTTCGAATTCGCGGGCCGCCAGGCAGCAGGTGGCGACCAAAGCACTCTCGGGTGCCAGCAGCACGGAGACCTTCGAACTGCCACTGAAGACTTTTGGCGATGGGGGCTGGTACTGGTTTGACCTGGCCGCCTCGCCCGATCACGACCTGGTCCTTGAGGAAGCCTCGTGGCTGGCTCCAGACAACGGTCGTCATGGCACAGTGACTCTTGGGATGACCACGTTCAACCGACCGGCGGAGGCTGTTGGCAACGTCCGTGTGGTCGCGGCTTGTCGTGCCCTCGACGCGTGTGTCCGCGAGATGCTCATAGTTGACCAAGGCACCAAAGCCGTTCGTGATGATGAGCACTTCCGGACAGCTGAAGAAGAAATGCATGGCCGTCTCAGGGTGATCAAGCAGGGGAACCTCGGTGGCTCCGGTGGCTATGCGCGAGGCATGTACGAGACGGTCAAGGGTAGTGCTGACGGTACGAAGTCAGATTACTTCATGACCCTTGATGACGATATCCTGGTTGATGGCGAGAGTATTTTTCGCTCTTGCACTTTCGCCGACTATTGTACTCGCCCAGCCATCATTGGCTCACATATGTTCGATGTCTACCGGCGGGGGACGCTGCTTGCCTTTGCGGAAATCGTTGATGAATATCGCTTCAACTGGGGACCTACTACTGGATTGGGTTCAATCGATTTCACAATTGAGGGACTGCGCGCTCGCAAGAACCTGCACCGGCGCTGGGACGCGGATTACAATGGTTGGTGGCAATGCTTGATACCGCGCCAGGTGATCGAAGAGATTGGATTGTCGCTTCCCATCTTCATCAAATGGGATGATTCGGAGTATTCTCTGCGGGCCCGCGCGGCCGGCTACCCAACAATCTCGCTTCCCGGGTCGGCCACATGGCATGTCTCTTGGATTGACAAGGACGATGCCACCGACTGGCAGGCCTATTTCCATGAGCGCAACAGACTCATTGCTGCGCTGCTCCACTCGCCCTACAAGATCGGTGGGCGGATGGTTCGCGAAAGTGTCAATATCTTCACCAAACACATGCTGTCCATGCAGTACTACGCAGCCACACTCACGGAGATGGCATTGCGCGACGTCATGGCGGGCCCTGATGGTCTTCACTCGGTGCTTGCGTCCAAAGCTGCTGAAACACGCGCCATGCAGAGCGACTTTGTGGACGGCACGCTCATCACCGGTGCTGCAGATCGTCCTGTCGTCAAGGCTGATCGCCCTGTGCCCCGGATCACGAAGACCCACTCACCCAACCCCCTGACACTGGTGCCGTGGGCAGCCTCCGTTGTGGTGCGGCAAGTCTTCAAGACACCGACTGCTCTGTCCCGCTCCCATCCCGAGCGGGTTGTGGCCAGGGACGACGCCGCTTGGTTCTTCTTGCCGAAACTGGACTCGGCGTTGGTGAGCAATGCAACAGGTACGGGCGTGAGTTTCTACCGACGTGATCCTAAACAGGTGCGCGTGCAGCTCAAGGCGGACGTTGAATTGCACATGGAGCTCATGGCGCGCTGGCCGTCCTTGGCCCGTCAGTACCGGGAGGCGCTGCCGAGGATTACGTCAATGGAGGCGTGGGGCGAGACCTTTTCCCATTACTCGGAGGAGAATGAGGTTTGATCCAGTGGCACTCATGAAGCAGAGCGAAACTGGTTCTACGATCCAGTTGCAGACGCCGGGTCGTAGCAGAGGATTACGCGATGTATTCAGCAGCAGCTTCCTTCTCAAGCGAATCGTGGACAAAGAGATCCAGGTCCGTTACCGGGACTCGGTGCTCGGGCTGGTTTGGAGCTACATCAAGCCGGCAGTGCAGTTCGGCGTGTTCTTCCTCGCGATGGGAGTGTTCCTCGGGCTGAACAAGGGCTTGGAGAACTACGCCATTTACATGTTCAGCGGCATCATCGTCATGAACCTCTTCGGTGAGGTCTTCGGCAATGCTTCGCGCGCAATTGTGGGCAATGGCGGCCTGATCAAGAAGATCTACCTGCCGCGCGAGCTGTTCCCGGTGTCCAGCCTGTTGGTGGCATGGGTCCACTTCTTGCCCCAAGTGCTCATCCTTGTGGTTGTCAACCTCATCATCGGATGGCATCCGACCTGGGTCCAGGCTGGGTCGTTCTTCATGGGCTCCTTCATCATATCGGTATTCTCGCTTGCACTGGGTTTGATCTTCGGCACCGCTAACGTCTTTTTCCGGGATGCCGAGAACTTCGTTGATCTCATCAATATGGTGGCCACGTGGCTGAGCCCGGTGCTCTATATGTGGGTGCTCGTCGAAAAGTCCATGGGCGCACTGGTCATGCACATATACATGCTCAACCCTCTGACCGTCGCAGTGGAGTTGTTCCACGACTGCTTCTGGGCGCCGACCGCAAAATACCCCATCAATCCAGAACAGTGGCGCGTGGTTCCTCATCTCTTCACACTGTGGACCCCGATTGCGCTGGTGATCACGGTGGCAACGTTGGTGCTCGGCGATTTCCTCTTTCGACGGTTCGAGTCCCGGTTCGCGCAGGAGCTGTGATGACCCGCAAACAGCGACTCGAACCGCGCGGCGCCGATGTCGTCGTTACCTTGCAGCATGTCACGAAGACCTTCTTGCTGCGGCATACTCGCTCCATCAAGGAGGCCATGGTCTGGTTGATCAGGGGGCGTCGTAGGGATTATTCGAATGAATTCCAGGCTATGGAGGACATCAACCTCGACATCAGAGATGGCGAGTCTGTGGCGCTCATGGGCTTCAACGGCTCTGGTAAGTCCACCACTCTCAAACTGATCAGTGGTGTCATGCGGCCCGATGAGGGTGCCGTGGGGGTCCGCGGGCGGGTCGCCGGGTTGATCGAAGTGGGTGCCGGCTTCCATCCAGATCTCACCGGCCATGACAATGTCTATCTCAATGGCGCCATCCTCGGCATGACCAAGGAACAGATCGACGCTGCCTACGACGACATTCTCGAGTTCGCAGACATCGGCGAGTTCATCAACACCGAGGTGAAGTTCTACTCATCGGGAATGTACTTGCGACTGGCTTTCTCGGTGGCAGTGCACACCAATCCCGATGTCTTCCTGGTGGACGAGATCTTGGCTGTCGGCGACGAGCCCTTCCAGGAGAAATGCAAGAGACTCATCCGCACGATGGTGCGCGAGGGCAAGACCTTGGTGATTGTCAGTCACGACCTCGACATGGTGGAGAAGCTGTGCAAGCGCGGCATCGTGATGCAGCATGGCAAGCTCGTCTTCGACGGCCCCTGTGATCAGGCTGTGCGCTTTCTCCGGAACAAGGCACTCGACGGTAGCGAGGACGATCCCAAACCTGCGCTGACGACGAAACAGCTGAAAGAACGCTTGTTCACCGACGAGGAACGAGCCGAGGTGCCGGTGCGGGTGCGCGTCGGCGGCCCGCCCGACAGCATCTGAGGCGCTGCTCATCGGCTGTCCCTATCCGCGAAGGGACAGTGCGCCCGAGGTGAGCCGGTCGAAGGCGTGGCTCACCTCGGCTGGTTGCCGCCTGCCAGCCGGCCGCGCAGCGCCGTGATCGGCTCTCTCAGGAGCTCCCGGTCACCATAGCCGTGCGCGACCAGCCGGGCCAGTTCCGTCTTTGCCTGGGCGATTTCGCCCGCCACGCGGGGGAACGAGCAGGTCGCGGTGCGGTCGGCTTCGCACATCGTTGCGCCGTGCGCGTCGACGAGGCGCCACCCGGTGCCCAGCTCGATGAGGGAATGGTGTTTCGGTGAGTAATAGTTCCCGGAGATGGACACCGCTGTGCCATCGATCCCGCAGGCAGCTGCCAGCAGGTGGAAATGAAAACGGGTGGACACCCAGTACTGGTCGGCGGCGAATGGTAACCCGTTGTTCCACAAATCCAAGAAGGGGTAGAACTCCACCGTGAGGTGACGCTCCTCCCTCAGTGCGGCCAGCGCCCAGGCGTCATCGGGCGGGATGGCCTCGACAAGCCCCACAGGCTCGTCCGGAGCCCATCCCGCCCGCCGCAGCTCTGCCAACGCGGTCTCCACGACATCGGTGCGTGACGATTCGTCACCGTACTGGTCGCCTTGGATCAGGAGCATGAAGTGGGGTGGAGTCCGATCCTGGGGCTTGCGCCAGAAGCCCTCGACTGCCGGGCCCAGACCGAGAAAGGCGTCATCGAAACCGGGCGTGGCCATAGGGAATGCCGTCTCAACTGGTCCACTCCCGTCGCGAGACTCCACGAAATCGAATGCTCCGAACGCCTCGCCCAGCAGCCCGGCGGTGTCGGCGGACTGAGGTTCCAGCCCGAGCCCCGTCGCCACTGCAGGTATCCGGAGGTTGCCGCTCAGGGCCGCAGCAGCAACTGTGAGAAGACAGTTCTGGGGCCAGATGCTGTTCAGATAGCCCCCGCCGAGCATGTGCACTCGCGACATCTGGTCGAGCCGCTGGATGCCGGCATCGATCAGCGGAGTGCCCAAGTTCACCAGATACGATTCGAGCTCATTGCGCCATTGCGCCACAGGCGCGTGGCGGCTCACCTGATCTGCGAGTCTCCACAGGGTGTCCGTGCATCGCAGGCCCGGGTGGGAATCGCTGAACAGCTGGGTGCACAGCCCCGGATTGGGCGAGTCGAGCCAGACCTGTGCCATCGGTAGCTCGCGGTTCAGGAATTCCAGCCATGACCGCACGATGAACTCGTCGCCATAGTTGGGATGTCCCGAAGTCGCCAGCAGATAGATGTGTGGACTCTGCCGTGACGTCTTCCTGGTATGGCCAAATCCCCACATGCGGAGCAAGCTCCCCCCCTGTCGTCGCGTGTGGTCGGCACCCGAGATCGCTGCGAGAGCTGGCGCAGAGTCCGTGGAGACCAGCCGGCGTGCGTGTCGGACGAGCGTGTCGTCGTCCACCGCTCATAGAAGACCAGTCAAGCGCTCAGTTGTGTTCACAGGCTGTGCTGAACATGTGCCGACCCTGTGAGAATCGGTCAGCGTGTTGACGACGCAGGCCCCAGAGCCACCGATCAGCGCCCAGCCATGCGCAGCATCGCCCGATAGCCCGCCTGGCGCAGCGCGGTGGGCACTATCCGGTAGCCCCCCCGCACCAGCACATTGCGCGCGCCCTGCAGCGGACTGACGAAGCCGGAACCGACAAAGGCGCGCTGCAGAGCCAACTCGCTGCGCACCATGCCCAGTCCGCCACGACGCTGGTACGCGCCTGCACCCACCCGGTACAGCACCACGGATTCCGCAAGGTTCGCGACCCGCGCACCGGCAGCGAGCATCCGCGCGAACAGCCAGTAGTCCTCCATCCGGGCGAGCTCCTGGTAGCCGCCCGCGGTGTCCACTGCGCTTCTGCGATAGACGACGGTTGGGTGGTTGAAAGGGTCGCGGAAGCGCGCCACCCGGCGGATCTCGTCCGCGTCGGTGGGCAGCACGCGGGCGATTCCCAGCTGTGACTCGTCGTCTTCGAACTCCCGGATCGCTCCTCCGAGCAGATCAAGCGGTTCATGGTGGTGCTCCCCTGCCACGAACGGCAGCTGCGCGGCGAACCGAATCGGAACGGAGATGTCGTCGGCGTCGGCTCGGGCCACGATCTCATGGCGGCAGGCCTTGAGTCCCTCGCTGAGCGCGCCCGCCAGGCCGCGATGGTGCGTGAGGCGCACAGCGGTGACCGGCACCCCGCCGACGGCCTCACCGGCCAGCGCGGCGTCGATGAGGCCGTCGAGCTCGGCGCTCACCGCGCCGTCGCGCACGATGACGATCTCGCTGGGACGCCGGGTCTGGTCGGTGCTCACCGAGCGCAGTGCCCGGGCGAAGTGGGCCGGCACATCGCCGCGGTAGACGGGCATGAGGACGCTGAAGTCGGTGCTCATCGTGGGTTCTCCAGCTCTTGGATCTCGTGGGCCACAGGGCAGTCCGCCAACACCTCGTCGTTGCGCCGCGGACGGGCGGTGAGGCCGTCGACGAGCCCTCGCCACAGTCCGGAGCCCAGCGTCGCGCGCTCGCGGGATGCTCGCACGGTACGCGCCCACCGTCGCAGCGTCGAGGCGCCGTAGACCACCCTTTCCCAGCCGTTCAGTGCCTGCGAATGGGTGAACAGCCAGATCTTGTTGCGCACCTCCCGATAGAAGCGCGGGCCGGGATCGGCGGACGAGTCGCCGAACGCTTTCGTGAGATGCCTCGCGCGGGCAGCCGGCACATAGAGCCCGCGACGGTGCCGCAGCAGCCGCGCGGTGTACTCGAAGTCGTCGTTCCACAAGAAGTAGTCCGCCACGGGGAGCCCCTCGGCACGGATCGCCATTGCATCGATGAGCACCGAGACGAACGAGGAGCTGCGGATCGGACGGCAGCCCAGCGAGGCGGCCCGCGAACGCTCGGCGCTGGAGGCGCCAAGCCTGGACCGCGGGGTGTTCATCGGGTGCTCGCGCCCGTCCTTCCAGTCCGCCCGGCTCGCCAGCAAGGCCAGCCGGCCCGGGTACAGAGCCCGCACGTCCAGCAGGGACTCCAGGCAGCCGGGCCCGGGGATCGTGTCATCGTCCATGATCCACACCAGATCGGCGTGCTGGCGCACCACCGCCACCGCGATCCCGGCTGTGAAACCCCCGGCCCCGCCGGTATTGCGGGGCATCGCAATGACCTCGTCCACGACATCCCGAGCGGCCGCCAGGTCTGCCGAACCATCGGTGGAGGCATTGTCCACGACAACGATGGCGTTCGCCGGGCGGCGCTGGGCGGCCAAGGCATCCAGGCATTGGCCAAGCAGCTCGCGCCGGTTCCAGGCCACCACCACTGCCACCACTCGTTCGCCGGGAGCGGCCACGCTGTCGTCGATGAGGGGGGAGCCGGGCATGGCCTCTACCCTACCGAGCCGTACTGTGCGCGACATCTTGCGCGGCCCCGGTCCGGTGCCGGGATCGCTCCCGGCTGCCGGCGATGGAAGCAGGCCTGCGGCTCAGTCCTCCAGGCGCGCCAGCGCGTCCACGAGCTCAGCGCGCCTGGACGGCCCGGTGAATCGGTAGCGCACCGCGCCCTTGGCGTCGACGAGCAGCACGGTGGGGGTGCGCAGCACACCGAAGCGCTCCACGAGATCCATCCGGTGCTCGGCGTCGATCTCGACATGGGCAACCGCGGGGTTTTCCTCGGTGATCTGGGAGAGCAACCTGGCCGTGGCCCGGCAGGGTGCGCAGATGCTCGTGGAGAACTGCACGAAGGTGCCGTGCGGGGCCAACTCGATTCCCAGCTCAGCAGCATCCACGCGTTGCGAGGACTTCCGCGCCGTGCGGGCGCGCCCATCGGTGATTCTTCTCACAGCGCCGATGAGCAGCGCCAGTGCCACGATTCCCAGCGCGATCCACAGGCCTGTCATCGGCTCAGCCCGCGACGCCGGGGCGGGCCGGCCGGTCGAACAGCCGCTTGCCCAGCAGGTACATCTCGCACCCCAGGCAGAAGGCGAAGATCGCATTGAGCAGGGCCGCGAGGAGCGCGAAACCGACCGCGACATAGAACAGCGCCGGCAGCGCGAACAGCGATCCGAGAACCCCCGCCACCGCGAAGACCAGGCCGACCGTCTGGGCGAAACGCGGCGGGCGGGCGTCCTCCAGCTCGGCGGGCTGGCTCAGCCGGGGCCGGATCGCCTTCCGGAAGAACAGCCCGTAGGGCTGGTAGCGCAGGCCCAGCAGCGAACCGGCGGCGAAGGCCAGCAACTGGATCAGCAGGGGCAGGAGCCCCCATCGTGGGCCGGCTGCCAGGGCGACGATGAGCACAACAGAGGTGACGCCGGCAGCGAATCGTGGACCTCGCGGATCCACGACCTCGCCATGGACGGCGGGTGGGTTGGACATGGGAACAACCTCCAAGATTCCAGAAGGAAGGCAGCCGCACGGGGCGGTGGATTCTGTGCCGGTCCGGGGGCCAGCAGGCTCATGCGCCGGAACAGAGGCAGGAGGAGCCGTTGATGCCGATACCCACCGAATCGGGCGGCGACGCGCGATTCGATCAGCGCGGACAACAGATGTGCACCGACGCCATGGCCTCGGGGGAGACTGCGCGATCTGCACTCATGACCCCGAGGCTAGCATCCCCTTCGGCGCCCGGACCGGACGCGCAAGCGATGGATCTGCTGTGGGATGACGCCATGAGTCAGACGGCGGAGCGGCCGGGACTCGGATGCCTGCCGCTGGGCGGGCGGGATGTCTGCCGCTAAATGCGGCGGTGCTTGCCCTTGGGGAGTTCGCCAGTGCGGATGCCTTCGATCGCCGCCAGATGGAGCATCTGGGCCTGGGTGGGCATGTGATACGCCCGCGCCGTTGCGTCGTGCAGATCGATGATTCGCCGGCGCACCCGTTCGCTGAACTCGTGGGCGATCTCGCCAGGCTCTGCACGCATCGGCGCGCCATAGACCACGTGCACATCGGGGCGACCGGGAGTCCAGCGGGCCTGCTTCGGTGGCCAGGCTGCCCACGCCCCCACCATCGCCACCGGCACGACGGGTACATTGTGCGAGATCGCCAGGGCGGCGGAGCCGGGCTTGAAGCGCCCCATCCCTCCGGTGCGAGAACGCGTGCCCTCGGGGAAGATGAGCAGCGAGACACCCGCGTCCAGGAGATCGCCGGACAGACCCCGGTGATTACGGGTGCCCGTGCGGTCCACCGGGAAGGCGTTGACGATGAGCTCGGTGAACGCCGCCTTGTACCACTTGTCGAAGAAGTAGTCGGCCGCGGCGCCGGTGGCGAGCTTGTTCGTGATGCGGCGCGGCATGGTGAGCATCACGAGCGGAGCGTCGAAATGACCCGAATGGTTGGCGTTGACAATCACCGGGGAGTCGATCCCGTCGAGATGCTCCAGCCCATGCTTGTGCACCTTGATGGCCGTGTCGATGGCCGGCTTCATCACGGTGAACTGCACGGCATTGCGCGCCAGGGCGGTGAAGACGGACTTGTACCGCCAGTTGCTGCGGCCGTACTCCATCAGTGGCCCGCCTTCGGCCGGTGCCCCGAACGCACCGAGCGCGCCACGACCCGGGGCAGGGCGTCCGGACCATGCCTCAGCGCCCACGCGGCGATACGCCAGCGAACGGTCGGTACGCAGATCACCGCGCCGCGCCGCACTGCATCGAGCGCCGAGGCGGCCACCTGCGATGGCTTGACCCACAGCCAGCCAGGGATATGGGGACGCTCCAGGCCTGCGGCGGAATGGAAGTTCGTCTTGACCCAGCCGGGCAGAACCACGCTGGCCCGCACCCCGGTGCCGGCCAGCCGTCCAGCCAGAGCCTCGGTGTAGCTGACCATCCAGCGTTTCACCGCCGAATAGTTGTCGGCTCCCAGCAGCGCATTGATCGAGGAGACATTGATGATCTCCCCTCGACCCCGGGCGCTCATCGCCCGCCCCGCCGAGCCCGACAGCACGAGCACCGCGAGGCACATCACATCGAATGCGGCCGCCTGGACCGACCAGTCCTCGTCGAGCAGGTCCCCGTGGCAGGCGAAGCCTGCGTCATTGACCAGCGTGTCGATCTCGCGGTCACCGAGCAGCCGCTCGACGCGGACCAGATCCTCGCGCACTGAAAGATCTGCCACGACGGTCTCGACATCGACACCGAAAAGAGTGTGCAGGGTTTCCGCGGCCGAACGGAGCTTGGGCTCGTCGCGGGCCACCAGGACGAGATCGTCCCCGCGGGCCGCGAGCTGTTGGGCGAACGCATAGCCGATGCCGCTGCTGCCTCCGGTGACCAGTGCAGTAGCCATGGGCCCCAATCTATCGGAGTACGGGACATGCGTCCTGCCGCGAGTCCTTCCCGGACGCACCGCGCCACCCTCCGAGGGCTACCTGGCCCCTGGCCGGCACCCCTGCCAGCGCTCCCTACAAGGACAGCAATGCGGCGGTCTGCTGTGCCATGGCCAGTTCCTCGTTCGTGCAGACCACGAGCACCTTCACCGCCGATTCGGGGGCCGAGATGAGATGGGGGGAACGGTCGCGGATCATATTGCGCTCCTCGTCGAGCACCACGCCGATCCCGGCGAGCTTCTTGCAGATCTCGCGGCGCGCGAAGGCCGAGTTCTCGCCCACCCCTGCCGTGAAGGTGATGGCCTCGACCCCGCCCAGCAGATTGGCGTAGCCGCCGATGTAGAAGCCCAGGCGGTGGGTGTACACATCCATCGCATCGATGGCATCGGGGTCACCCGCTTCGAATCGGGCCTCGACGTCGCGCATATCGCTGACCCCGGCCATCCCTACCATGCCCGACTTCAGGTTGAGCTCGGTGTCGATGCGGTGGATGTTCCAACCCTCGGCGCGCCCCAGATAGGCGAAGATCCCGGGATCGATGTCGCCGCTTCGGGTGCCCATCACGAGCCCCGCGAGCGGGGTGAGGCCCATGCTCGTCTCGATGGGCTGGCCGCCCTTGATCGCCGAGACAGAGGCGCCGTTGCCCAGATGGCACACGATCTGGCGCAGCGTCGCCGGGTCGGCCCCCAGCGCGATCGGGACGATCCCGGACACGTACTGGTGGCTCGTGCCGTGGAAACCGTACTTGCGGATCTTGTTGCGTTCGGCCAGCTCCTTGTTCACCGCATAGCTGTGCGCAGCCTTCGGCAGGTTGACGAAGAAGGCGGTGTCGAAGATGCCCACATGGGGCACGTCGGGCAGCAGCGAGCGGGCGGCCCGGATCCCCTCGATGCCTGCCGGATTGTGAAGCGGCGCCAGCGGGATGAGCTCCTGCATGGTGTGCACCACGTCATCGGTGATGACGGTCGGCGAGGAGAAGCGGTCGCCGCCGTGCACTGTCCGGTGTGCCACTGCGGCAACACCCTTGAGCGAGGGACCATGCTGGCCGAACATGTGGAAGACCACCGCCAGCGCCGTCGTGTGGTCGGGCAGCCGCGGGGTGACACTCCACTTCTGGTCGCCAACTTCGTGGGTGACGATGCCATCGGTGGCTCCGCCGATCCGCTCCCCGAGCCCCTTTGCGAGCACTTCCTCGGAGTCGGGGTCGATGAGCTGGTACTTGATGGAGCTGGAACCGCAGTTCAGCACCAAAATGTGCTTGGGCATGCTTCTCCTTGTCAGGCGGACGCGGGCAGCATCGACAGACAGTGTCGACGATAACCGCGTCCTCGTCGGCCCGGTGGCCGACCGATCTGGCGATGAGTTCGGTGCGGCATTCAGGCGAGCGGGCTGGGGGTTCCCTGGGCCTGGATGGCCGTCATGATGATGGTATTCACGATGTCCTCGACGAGGGCTCCGCGAGACAGGTCATTCACCGGGCGGCGCAGGCCCTGGAGCAGCGGTCCGATGGCCAGTGCGCCCGCGGTGCGCTGGACGGCCTTGTAGGTGTTGTTGCCCGTATTGAGATCGGGGAAGACGAAGACCGTGGCGCGGCCGGCCACCGGCGAGCCCGGCAGCTTCTTGGCTCCCACCACCTCGTCGATGGCGGCGTCGAACTGGATCGGCCCGGCGATCGCCAGCTGAGGTGCCCGCGAGCGGGTGATCTCGAAGCCCTCGCGCACGAGATCGACATCGGGCCCCTTGCCGCTCGCGCCGGTGGAATAGCTCAGCATGGCGATCCGCGGTTCGATGCCGAACAACCGGGCCGTGCGGTCCGAGGCGATCGCGATGTCGGCGAGCTGCTCCGGGGTGGGATTGGGGGTCACCGCGCAGTCAGCGAACAACAGCACCCGGTCGGCCAGCGACATGAGCAGGGCCCCGGAGACCGTATGGGTGTCGGGCTCGGTCTTGATGAACTGCAAGGCCGGGCGGATCGTATTGGCAGTGGTGTGGTTGGCGCCCGACACCAGACCGTCGGCACCGCCGAGGTAGACCATCATGGTGCCGAAATAGGCGCCGTCCCTCATCGCCTCGCGTGCCTCATCGAGGGTGATGCCCTTGGCGGCGCGCAACTCGGCGTACTTGGCCGCATAGCGCTCCACGCGCTCCGGGTCGTTCATCGAGGTGATCTCGACTCCGGTGAGGTCGAATCCATGCGCGGACGCGTCGGCGAGCACGCGCTCACGCTCGCCCAGCAGGATGACCTTCGCCACCCCACGGGCGGCGACAATGCTCGCCGCCTCGAGGATCCGCAGGTCCTCGCTCTCGGGCAGCACGATCGTCCGCAGCTGGCTCTGGGCCTTGGCCATCAACTCGTTGCTGAACCGGGCCGGCGTCCTCGTGGTGATCGTGGCGGCCCCGGCGGCATCGAGCAGCGTGCCGAGCTCATCCCCCAGTACCGCCGCCGGAAGGCCCAGGCCCGCCAGCGCCGTGCGGGTGGCCTCGGCCCGATCTCCCGCCCCGGTGGCCAGCAGCCCGACGACCGTGGCATGGTGGCCGGCAAGGGCATCCGCTGCTGTCGCGGCAAGACCCCTGGCACGCTCGGGACCGGCGCTGGCGTCCACGACGAGGATCACCGGCAGCGCTAGATCGGCGGCGAACTGGGCGTCGAGCAGCAGATCGATCGGGGCGGTCACGCCGGTGTGGTCGGTACCGATCGCCACCGCCGAATCGTTCTCGCCCACGGCGGATTCGAAGGCGGTGATGATCGTCGACTCGGTGAGCTCGCGATCGGCCTGAAAGGCCTGGTAGGACGCACCGACGATGTCGCCCTCGGGTTGGGAGTCGCAGAGTGGACGGAAGACAGTGACCTGGTCGGATCGGCGCGCAGCGGCGTCAACGATGGCTTGCGCAGCGGCGCGCAGGTCGGATGCAGAGTCGACGGAGGCGACGTAAAGGCGGGTGCTCACGGGCTAACGCTACGCCGTCAAGGCCATGCTCCGCCCGTTCAGGCCAGCAGGCTGCGGATGTCATCCATGCTGATCGCCCCGGACGACAGCGCCTCGTCACCGAGCACCTGGTCGAACAACTCGCGCTTGTGCTCCTGCAGCGCCACGACCTTCTCCTCGATCGTGTCGACGCACACCATTCGGTAGACCATCACCTGCTTGTCCTGGCCGATGCGGTGCGTGCGATCGATGGCCTGCGCCTCGGCCGCGGGATTCCACCACGGGTCGAGCACGAAGACATAGTCGGCCTCGGTGAGCGTCAGGCCGAAACCGCCGGCTTTGAGGCTGATGAGGAAGGCCGTCGCATCGCCGTCCTTGAAATCCTGGACGCGCTCCTCACGGTGGCGGGTGCGTCCGTCGAGATACTCCCAGCTGATCTCCTCGGCGCTCAGCCGGCTGCGCACCAGGTGAAGGAAACTGGTGAACTGGCTGAACACCAGTGCCCGATGGCCCTCCGAGCGCAGCGATCTGAGATGCTCGACGAGCAGGTCGATCTTGGCCGAGGCGACCTCGCCGTGCGCAGGGTCGACGAGTCCCGCGTGCAGGCTCAGCTGACGCAGCCGGGTGAGCGCGGCGAGAATCTCGATGCGGTGCTTGCCAGCGTCGTCGAGCAGCCCCATGGTGCGCAGCCGTTCGGCGTGCAGCTGACGGTCGTAGATCTTGCGATGCTCGGGAGTCAGCGTCACCGGCAGCAGGAACTCCTGCTTGGGCGGCAGCTCGGCCGCCACCTGGCCCTTCGTGCGGCGCAGCACGAGAGGATGGACGCGCCGCTTGAGCTGTTCCAGAAGACCGGGCTGGGATCCCGACTCGATGGGCTTCACATAGTCGGCAGTGAACCGGCCCGGGTCGGGAAACACCCCCGGCGCCGCGATCGACAGCAGCGACCACAGGTCCATGAGGGAGTTCTCGAGGGGGGTCCCGGTGATCGCCAGCCGCATCTGGGCGCGCAGCTCGCGGATCACCGTATAGGTCTTCGCCTGGTGATTCTTCACGAACTGAGCCTCGTCGAGCACGACGACGCTCCAGTCCAGGGCCTGGAATTCCTCGGCGTCCAGCCTCGTCAGCGTGTAGGAGGTGATCACCAGCTGGGCGTCCCCGATGGCCTGGGAGAGGCTGAGCCCAGATTTCGAGCTCGTCTTGTCGATGATGGCCACGTCGAGCTCGGGGCAGAACTTCGCCGCCTCACTGTGCCAGGCTCCCATCACCGAGGTCGGTGCGATGACGAGTGCGGGTGCCCCCAGCCTTCCGGTGGCCTTCAGATGCTCCACCAGGCACAGTGTCTGCAAGGTCTTGCCCAGCCCCATGTCGTCGGCGAGGATCCCCCCCAGCCGGGCGTCCCACAGGGTGGCGAGCCATTCGAAACCCTCGACCTGGTAGTCGCGCAGCCTTGCCCGCACGCCGCTGGGCACCTCGGGGCGCGGCCCCGCATCGAGGTTGATGAGTGTCTGCACGCTGCGCCGCCAGCGCGCGGACTGCGCCACGATGACGCCACTGGACTGCAGCTCCTGCCACAGGCCCAGCTGCCAGCGGTTGAGGCTGAGCGTGCCGGTGCTCGGGTCGACCCGAGTCGACGCCTCGGCCAGCAGCGTGCGCAGTGGGTCGAGTTCGGTGCGGTCGAGATCGAGCCACTCGCCCGAATCGAGAATGAGATAGTCCTTGCCTGCCACGAGTGCGCCGAGCAGTTCGCGTACCGGCACCGTGTGGGTACCGAGCGTGAACTCGACGTCGAGGCCGAACCAGTCCATGGGACGGCGCAGGGACGCTTCCTCGGTTGCCGTGTAGGCCACCTCGTCGAGATCGGTGGAGTCGTCGTCGGTCAGGGCGAGCCGCAGCTGTGCCGTCCCGGCGAGCTCGGTGTAGCCGGGCCGCTCACCCACGATGTCCACAAGCGTCGTGCCGTCGGCCTCGACACCGGGCAGGACATTGCTCACGAAGTTGAGCAGCGTGCGGCCCTCCAGCCGGGCACGCGGTTCGTTGCCGATGAGCGCGCGCAGTTTCGCGGTGCGAGCCGCGAGCAGCTCGTCGCCGGCCGTCGGGTTGGCCTCCCCCGGCGCCAGCCGGGTGATCTGGCCGGCCGCCTCCAGGGCCACTCCGACAAGCACCTCGGCCCTGTCGTGGGCGATGAACCGCACCTGCATCCAGGGCCGGGGCGCCGGCTGGTGGTTCACGTCGACGGAGTCGTCGCTGCTGCCCAGACCGAAGCGGGAGCGCAGCACGGGGGCATAGAGGCCGAGGAAGCGCGGCACATCGTCGGCCGGCAGGTTCAGCTGGCTGGCCTCGCCGAGCAATCCGCGCAGGGAATCGTCCACGCTGTGCGTGAAGGCGGTCAGCCGCAGGGCACCGCGCGGTCCGGCGCGCAGCACCCCATGTGCCGGGTTGCCGATGAGCGTCCAGGCCGGGCGGTAGGGGTGCGCCCCTTCGACATCGCATACGACGGTGCGCAGCTGGAAACCCTCTCCCTCTGGGGCGCTGATGAGGTCCATGGCCAGGGACACCGGATCGGGATCGAGGCGGACCGGCGCCCAGGAACCCTCGCCGATCTTGTGCACCAGGATGACACCGGCGTCGAGCGCACGGCGCAGCCGATCCCACAGCTCGGAGGGCATGCTCTCCAGGAAGACATCGCCGGAGGTGGAATAGCTGGACACGGTGTGGCTCAACTGCGCGATCTCGCGGACCGCCGCCCGCTGGCCCGGCAGAAGGGACAGGCGGTCCGCGGGTGCGGTGAGATCCGACCAGCTCACCGGCGATTGCAACCACTCCCCGTCGCGTCCGCTGCGCAGCGGCCTGATCCGCCAGCGCGAGCCGCGGTCGAAACCCATGAGGCCCGAGGGACGATCGAACTGCAGTGCCAGACGCCGGTCACCGCCGGCGCCGGCCAGCGGGATCGCCTTGGACAGCGCCTGCTCCCACTCGGCCGGCATGTGGCGGACGGGCGCGAGCCCGGGCGGTGTGCCGATGGCCACGAGGAGCAGGGCAACCGCATGCTTGCAGCCGTGGCGCACCGGGCAGCTGCACTCATCGGACCAGCCGCTGGCCGCCGGGAAGACGCGGGTGCGGTAAGGGGTGGCGCGGGTGCCCTGCACCAGGGCGCTGAGCTCCTGGCCGGTCACCGAGAGCTCACTGACCCGGTGGGATTCGCGCGAGTAGTGCACACCTCGGGAGAAGGCTGTGGCGCCGTAGTGCTCCTCGATCGTGTCATCGTCCAGTGCTGCGATCCACCCGGGGAGCACGGGGGTCTGGGACGGGGAAGCACTCATCCCCACCACAGTACGTTCGCTTCTCAAAGCCCGGCGGGGCGACCCGCGTCGCACACCGCCATCCCACCGGCTCGGTGTTCCTCGGGGTGCCACCCCCCAATCCCACCCGGATATCGGGGGATACCCGCCATTGCGCTGGGCGGTGCGCCGCGGCGTCGATGCCGCGCACTAGGCTTCGCCCTATGACTGTGACGATCGGTTCGCACGTCGACGCCCTGGACCCCATCGAGGGGGCTCAGCAGCGCGGAGCCCAGGTTGTCCAGATCTCGCTGAGCGACCCGCAGAGCTGGAAGAAACCCGCTGTCGAGTTTCCCGGCGGGGCCGGGGCCCTGCGCGACGCGATCCAGCACAGCGGGCTGACCCTGGTGGTCCATGCGCCCTATGTGATCAATGTGGCCAGCACGAACAACCGGATCCGGATCCCCGGTCGCAAGCTGCTGCAGCAGACCGTCGATGCGGCCGCCCAGCTCGGCGCCATCGGCGTGGTGGTGCACGGAGGTCATGTGACCAAGGACGATGACCCCGAGCAGGGCTTCGACAACTGGCGCAAGGCGGTCGAGGGGCTCGACGCCGCAGTGCCCATCTTCATCGAGAACACCGCGGGCGGACAGCATGCGATGGCTCGCCAGTTGGAGTCCATCGCCCGGCTGTGGGAGGCGATCAGCCACGCGGAGGGTTTCGAGAAGGTTGGCTTCTGCCTGGACACCTGTCATGCGCATGCGGCCGGGCTCGGGCTGTCCGGATTGGTCGACCGGATCCGGGCGATCACCGGCCGGATCGATCTCGTGCACGCCAACGATTCCCGGGACGCCGAGGGCAGCGGCGCCGACCGGCACGCGAATCTGGGCAAGGGTCAGGTAGACCCTGCCGGCCTCGTCGAAGTGGTGGCCACCGCCGGCGCACCTGCTGTCGTGGAGACTCCGGGTGAGTCCTCGGATCAGGCAGCGGATATCTTGTGGCTGCGAGAAAGGCTCTGAGTTGATCAACAACCATCTCCCGGTGGCCCAGCGCAACCATGTGGCATGGGCATTCAAGGCGACCGTCGCGCGCTATCCGGACCGGCCCGCGACCCGGGTACGCGAGGGTGGTGCCTGGCACACCACGAGCTATCGCGAGCTGGACGAGCGCGTCACCCAGATCGCCTGCGCGCTGCTGCTCGCAGGGGTCGAGCGCGGTGACCGAGTGGCGATCTACGCCCGCAATCGCCCCGAGTGGTCCCAGGTCGACCTGGCCATCATGGTCATCGGTGCCGTGTCGGTGCCGTTGTACGCCACCGACAGCGTGTCCCAGGTGGCCAGGGAGTGCACCGACTCCGGTGTCGTGCTGGCCTTCGCCGGCGACCGCGAGGAGGCGAGCCGATTCCTGGAGGCCAGTACCCAAGTGCCCAGCCTGCGCCGGGTGATCAGCTTCGACGACTCGGGATCCGAGTACGTCGCCAGCCTCGAGCAGTTCGCCCCCAGCGACCGGCCGGCCGCCGCGGAGGTCGTCGATCGGGTCGGCAAGCGGCTCGCCAAGGCCAGCCCCGAGGATCTGTACAGCATCATCTACACCTCGGGAACCACGGGCGATCCCAAGGGCGTCATGATCTCGCACCGGGCGATGATGGCCCAGTTCGCGGCGCTCGACAGATTCTTCGACATCCGCCCCGAGGACGACTCCCTGTGCTTCCTGCCCCTCTCGCATGCCCTGGAGCGGGCCTGGTCGAGCTTCCTGTGGACGCATGGCTGCATGAACACCTATCTCACCGACACCCGCCAGATCGCCGAGACGATGCCCCTGGCGCATACCACGATGATGGTCGGGGTCCCGAAGCTCTACGAGGCCGTGGTCGAGGCCGCCACCAAGAAGGCCGCGTCCTCGCCCGTGAAGAAGAGGCTGTTCGAGTGGGCTCTTCGCGTCGGGCGGGCGGCGCGCGTACCGGGAGCTTCCCGGCTGCGCCGGGCAGCCGGCCTCGCTGCGCTGCCGCTGGCCGATCTGCTGGTGTTCCGCTCGATCCGCGAGGCTCTGGGGGGGCCGAAGAAGGTACTGGCCTGCGGCGGCGCACCGCTGGCTCGCGAGGTCGAGGAATTCTTCGCGGCTGCCGGCCTGCCGCTGCAGAACGGCTACGGCATGACGGAGGCGGCGCCGCTGATCTCCTTCAATTCCCCCAGCGGTACCCGCATCGGCAGCGTCGGGCGGGTGATGCCCGCAGGCCGGCTGAGGCTGGGCGAGGACGACGAGGTGCAATACAGCGGCCCGAACCTCATGGACGGCTACTGGGGCCGGCCCCACGACACCCAGGAGGCTCTCGTCACCGATGCGAGTGGCACCTGGCTGCGCACCGGTGACGTGGGCGAGATCGACAAGGACGGCTATCTGTTCATCACGGATCGGCTCAAGGACATCATCGTCACGAATGGCGGCAAGAATGTGGCGCCCCAGCCCATCGAGGAGATGCTGCGCGCCGACCCGCTGTTCGAGTACGCGGTCCTGCTCGGTGACAACAAGCCTTTCCTCACACTCATCCTGCGTCCCTCGCTGCCGAATCTGTCGCAGATCGCCGACAGCCTGCAGGTGAACTACGAGCATGTCAGTGAGTTGCTCAGCGACTCCCGGATCAACGAGGAGCTGCGCGCGCGTGCCGCCCGGCTCACCGAGAAGCTGCCCAAGCACATGCAGTTCAAGGACATGCGGGTCAGCCTCGAGGAGTTCTCGGTAGCCAATGGACTGCTGACCCCAACGCTCAAGGTGCGCCGCCGTGAGGTGGAGAAGCACTTCCACGAGCTGATCGAGGAGATGTACACGAAGCTGCGCCGCGACGAGAAGCCGGCCGAGACGCCTGCCCCCCACAGCTCCAGCAGATCCGGGGGCGAGGCATAGACCGGGAAGCCTTCGGCAGCGAAAAAGTTGGGCTCCAACCCGCCTAATTGGTGTGAATCTGTAGCAGGATGAGATGCAGGGCTGAGCTCGTCAGCCCTGGGCAGCTGCCCCCTGCAGGTCAACGAGAGGACCGAGATGGCCGATCAGAACAATGATGCCAAGGAGCACGAGATCCTGAACGCGAAGCTGGACGAGATCTTGGAGATTCTGCGCAAGCATGTCGCGCAGCCCACCGAGAACCCGGGGCCGGCCTCCACCAAGTAGTTTTCCGCGAGGACACTGCATTGCCCGCGGGCTGCACCCGGAACTCCCGGTGGCGCCCGCGGGCAGTCGTCGTGCCGGGCGCCTGTGCTCGTGATCTCGCCCGCCCGCCTGGTCGGGCGCCTGTGCTCGTGATCTCGCCCGCCCGCCTGGTCGGGCGCCTGTGCTCGTGATCTCGCCCGCCCGCCTGGTCGGGGGCCCTGGGCGGGTGTCTAGCCTTCCTCGTCCTTGCGGGTGATCTCGACGCCCCCCATGATGGCGACGCCGTTGATCCGGACGCGGACGCCATCCTTGGGGCGCACCACCTCACGGGCCTTCCTGCTGCTCCCGAAGCCGCCCATCAGCCCCAGGCCGCTTACGTCGATGTCGACATCATCGGGCACCGTGATGCTCACCCCGCCCATGAGGCAGATGCAGGTGATCGTGGTGTCGGCCGACTCGAAGACCGCTTGGCGAAGATCGAGATCCACCCCGCCCATCGTCGTGATGACCGTGTGCTGGGCAGGACAGTTCCACCGCCCGCTGCGTTCCTGGCCGCTCATCATCGCGAAGGAGATCCCGGGGCCGGGTGCGCCGCCGGCTCGCGCGAGCCGGTGCCCCGCGCTGGCGATCGAGCCAGGATGCTCGGCGGCAGCCGGCCGCAGGTCCCTCACGAGACCCTGGAGCTCGCTCGTGAAGACCGACTGCCAGGCCTTCTCGCTGCGTTCCTGGAACTCGGCATAATCCAGCCGGCCCTCGGCGTAGGCGTCGCCGAGAGTTGCCACCGTGGTGGTTCGGTCCTGATCCGAGGCGCGGATCCGCTGAGCTGCGGGAGCGGGAACGGCGCTGTCTGAGCCGGCGTCTGAGGCGTCCATGACTCCAGGCTATCGGCCCGGCGCCCGGGAGCGGGGCGGCGCATCACCTCCTGCTCCTCCTCATTCGAGGGGCTCGCCGCTCACCGCCTCGCTCACCGGCCGCAGCTTCATCCACCACTGGTAGCGGGGGCGCCGGTTGCCGATGTCCACCTGGTCCTCCATGTGGCGCAGCGGCTGCGCCTGGACCTGCGACTCATGGAGGCCGACGAACCAGCTGCCGGTGCTGTGGGCATCCAGCTCGCCCTTGAGGACGTCGAGGGCATGGGAGACCATCCGGGTGGCGAGGAGGCGATCGGCCGGACTGGGCTCACCACCCTGCTGCACGTGCCCGATGATGTTCATCCGCACGTCATAGAGCCCGTGACTCTCGCCCTCGAACAGCCGGGCCAGGAAGTCGCTGGTATAGGCATCGCTGGCCATCTCCGAACGTACCGCGACGAATAGCCTGCGGCCGCGCTCGAAGGACATCCGCAGCCACTTCACATCCTTATTCAGCTGGTCGAGAGTGATGCCGTCCTCGTGCAGGTAGACCCGCTCCGCACCACCGGCCATGCCCCCCATGAGCGCAAGATAGCCGCATCGGCGGCCCATCGTCTCGATGACGAACGACCTGGTGGTTGCCGCGCCCGACTGCTTGATGCGGTCGATGTCGTCGGTGATCTCATTGAGGGCGGTGTCCGCCCCGATTGCCTGATCGCTGCCTGGCAGGTTGTTGTCGATGCTTGCCGGCACGCAGACGATCGGGATGCGGAAACCCGGGTAGCGCTCCGCCTCGCGATGGATCTGGAAGGCTGCGATGTAGGCATTCCAGCCGCCGATCACGAGCAGTCCGGCGATCTGGTTCTCCTCCAGGGCGCGGCTGATGGCGTAGTAGTCGCCCAGTGGCGGCACTGTGCGGCGCAGCCCCAGCTCGGCGCCGCCCTCGCCCGTCCAGCCCTCGACGTCCTCCCAGCCGAGTTCGTCGATCTCGCCCTTGAGCAGCCCGGCGAACCCATTGCGCACCCCGAGCATCGTGAAATCGCGGGCGATCCCCAGTCTCACCGCCGCCCGCGCTGCGGTGTTCATGCCCGGGGCAAGGCCGCCCAGGTGCACGATGGCGATCCGCGGGCTACCCGCGGTGGTGGTGACATGGAGCGGGTGGGCCAGTTCCTCGAAGATCTTCACCATCTCGGTGAAGTCGGCGCTGCGCAGCGCCATGGCGTCCTCGTACTTGCGGGCCTCGATGAGCTCGGGCACCCGCCGGGTGGCGCTCACCGCGTCCATGAGGGGCAGGCGGACCACTGCCGCGCCACGCATGCCCAGCACCATCGCGGGGGAGTCCTTGTCCGAGTTGATCACCTGCTGGGCAGCTTCGTAACCCAGCCAGGTGCTTGCCCAGCGGTCGAAGGCGCTCGGCCTGCCGCCACGCTGCACGTGGCCGAGGATGGTGACGCGCGCGTCCTCGTGATTGATCCGGTCGATCGTGTCGCGCACATAGCTGGAGGTGATGGGCTTACCGTCACGGTCGCGGGCGCCCTCTGCCACGATGACGATCGACTCGCGGCGTCCGGCCTGGCGGCCGCGGCGCAGCTGGGCGCACATGTCCTCCTCCCAGCCCGGCTGCGGCGGATCCTCGGGAATGAGCACATAGTCGCAGCCGCCGGCGACGGCAGCCATGAGAGCGAGATAGCCGCAGTGGCGCCCCATGACCTCCACGACGAAGCTGCGCTGATGGCTGGCCGCCGTGCTCGTGATCGCATCGATCGCCTCGATGATGCGGTGCAGGGCGGAGTCGGCGCCGATGGTGGAATCGGTGCCCACCAGGTCGTTGTCGATGGAACCGACCAGCCCGGCGATCATCAGCGCGGGATGATCGGCGACCTGCTGTGCGCTGAGCCGGCCGTCCCTCACGAGATCGTCCAGTAGGCCCGGCCATTCGCTGCGGAAGGTGTCCAGGCCGGTCAGTGAACCGTCGCCGCCGACCACGACGAGCCGGTCTATGCCACGGTCCACCAGATTGCGTGCGGCCTTCAACCGGCCCTCGCGCTCCCGGAACTCCTTGCTGCGATAGGTGCCGATGACTGTGCCGCCCTTGCCCAGGATGGCCCCCACGTCGTCCCACTGGAACTGGCGGATACCCTCGCCGCCGTCGATCATGCCCTGGTAACCCTCGTAGATGACGAAGACCTCGGCGTGGCGGGTGAGGGCCGTCCGCACGACCGCGCGTACCGCGGCGTTCATCCCCTGCGCGTCCCCGCCAGATGTCAATACCCCGATACGGACCGGTGAAGTAGCTGTCGCCTGGCTCACGAGCACCATCTTTGCGCACCGCGGAAGGACCCGCACCGGCATCCGCCCACACCCGGGCTCCTCGGGCGAGGGACTGATGCCGGCGGCACCTCAGGTCCCTAGACTCGGGATGGTCGTATCGCGCCAGATGCGGGTCGACTCCGAGGTTTGGGCGCTGCGCCGGGGTGGCTCGCTGCGAGACACGGCGTGGCGGTCAGTTCATGCGATGCTCACCGGGAGGTTCTGATGACGGGACAGTCCTCGGAGTTGTCGTCGTCGGTAGGGGCGCTGATCGGCGCCGGGCTGGCGGGCAGCGGCGGTGCGCACGCCTGGAGCATCGACGTCGTCCTTGCGGCACGCAACGAGGACCGGTCGGAATGGACGCGGGCCGAGCGGGCTGGCTTCACCGCTGCGGCGACCCGGGCGCTGGCTTTCTCGGGCCACTTTGCCGAGGCGGTCAAGGCGGCCGACGAGGCGCGCGAATACCTGCGGGAGGCTGCCGGAGGTGCGGATGCCGGCTATTTGGCGAAATGTCACTGCGTGCTCGCCGAGAGCTATCTGCTGTCGGGCCACGGCCGGGCCTGCGCCGAGCTAGCGCAGAGCGCCATCGACCAGGCCGAACAGGCCGCAGATGCGGATGCCCTCGTGGAGGGCAATGGGCTCATGTCGGCTGCGCTGGCCCTCAACGGGCGATTCGCAGCCGCCCGGAGCTGTTGGACGCAGATCGAGCGCACCGGCGTCCTGAAGCCCGGGGTCCTCCCGTGGTACGTGGCCTTCTCGAGAGGTTTCGTCGCCAGCGACAGAGCCGATCGGGGGCTGCTCGGTGACATCATCGCCGAGACGGCGGTGAGCGGGCCGACGGCAACTGGGCCCGAGATCCTCGACAATGCGGTGGCCTCACTGCTGGCCATGTGGTCGGCGCTGGCCGGTGGGGACGCCCGTGGGGCGGTTGCCGAGGCGGAGAGCTTCGTCTCCGGCGTGTTCATCTCGGGCTGTCCGCCACTGTTCCGTGCGCTGGCGTTGCGCACCGAGGCCGAGGCTCTGCTCCAGCTGGGGCAGGCACGCAATGCCGCCACCGCGCTGGCTGGCCTGCACTCGCTGCCCGATCACAATGTGTGTTTCGAATGGCTGCGGGCCGCGGCGCACCTTCAGCTCAACGAGCCGCGAGAAGCCCTTCGGGTGACCGAGCGCTGCCTTCGGGTGGATTCGATGCACTCGCCCAGGACGATGCCCCTGGTGCGGGTCCGGCGGGCGGCCGCGCTCGAGCTGCTGGGTCTGCACGAGCTGGCGGACACCGAGTTCTCGCGGGGGATCCACCTGTGCCACACCTTGGGGTGGGTGACCTCCGTGCGTGGGCTCAGCCCCGAGATCGTGGGCGTCCTCGTGCATCGCCTCAACCTCAATGAACCCAGTTTCGCTGCCCGGGTGACAGACAAGATCCGCGAGGACCTGGAGCACGGGGCCGGCCCGGCGACCGGGACATCCTTCATCCGGCTCACGCCACGGGAGAAGGCGATCGCGCAGCTGCTCTCCGGAAATCTGGCACTCACCGACATTGCCGACGAGTTGCGGATCTCGGCGAACACCGCGAAGACCCATATCCGCCACCTCTACCGGAAACTTGGTGTCTCGTCACGGGCCGAAGCCAAGGCTCGGCTGCTCGAGACGGGGCTCGTGGAGGGGCCGGAGCAGCGCCCCGCAGCGGGGGAGCCCGGTCAATCCGGCTGAGCCGCTCACAGAGTCGTCTCACAGAGTCGTCTCACAGAGTCGTCGTGGGCGGCGCCGGCAACCACTCGCCCACCCGCTGCGGGGATCTGGTGATCTCGCCCGCTGCGCGGGTCCCCGCGCTGGTGAGTGCCCGCGGTGGTGATTGCCCGCGGCGAGACAATGGAGGCAGCTGAGGAGGACGCCCATGAACGCTACGGCGCTGCTGGTGGTCGATGTGCAGAATGACTTCGTCGAGGGCGGTTCGCTGGCCTGCGCCGGAGGCCGTGAGCTGGCCGATCGGATCGCCGAGTACGTGGCTCGAAGTGATCCCGGCGTCCTGGTGGTCGCCTCCCGCGACGACCACGAGCCGCACAGCACGAACGGCGGTCACATCAGCCCGCATCCGGACTTCGTCGACACATGGCCACCGCACTGCATCGACGGCACCCCCGGTCAGGACTACGCCGGGGCGTTCGCGGCGGCCCGCAAGGACATCGAGGTGCTCAAGGGGCAGGGGGTGCCCGCCTATTCGGCCTTCGAGGGCACGACGACCTCCGGTCGCACGCTCGAGCAGACCCTGCGCGATGCCGGGGTCGATCAGCTCGACATCTGCGGTATCGCCACTGACCACTGCGTGCGGGCCTCCGCGCTGGACGCACGCCGGCTGGGATTCGCCGTCCGCCTGCTCACCGGCCTGTGCGTCGGTGTCGCCGCAGACACCAGCAGGCGGGCGCTCGATGAGCTTGCGCAGGCCGGCGTCGAGCTGGCCGAGTGACCCGATGTCCGGGTCCGCGGAATCATCGCTGGACCCGGGAAGGTGTGAGTCAGGGCACCGCCGCGTTCCCGGCCGGTGGGCAGATGCGAGCCGCCGCTGATCCGCGGAGGCGCAAGAATCTTCGGTGCCGGGCGCCGATCGGAGGTTTCAGGCTCGTTACAGTTCGCCTTCGCCATCCGGACCACGAGAATATGCGGCGCCGTGCGTGGCAAGCTTCCCCACGTCATTCGCACGAAGGAGCCCCATGTCCCGCACCCTGTCGCTGCGCGCCGCCACTGCTGGCGTCGCCATCTTGACCTTCTTCTCGCTGAGCGCCTGCAGCGGGTCTGGCTCGCCGGCAGAACCGAGTGGCGCCAGCTCGGCGTCTTCGGCTCTTCCTGCGGTCAGCCCGGACGCCGCCCTCGCCGGCCAGGTGCCCCAGAAGTTCAAGAGCAAGGGCACGCTGACGGTCGGTGCCGACGCGAGCTATGCCCCCAACGAGTTCATTGCCGAGGACGGGAAGACGGTGATCGGCATGGATGTCGATCTGGTGGCGGCCGTCTCGGCGAAGCTCGGGTTGAAGTCGGAATTCCAGAATGCCGATTTCGGCACCATCATCCTCGGCGTCTCGTCCGGGAAGTACGACATGGGCGCCAGCTCGTTCACGATCAACAGCGAGCGTCTCCAGCAGGTGAACATGGTGCAGTATCTGAAGGCCGGCACGCTGTGGGCGGTGCAGAAGGGCAATCCGAAGAAGGTCGATCCGCAGAATCCCTGCGGCCTGACCGTCGCCGTGCAGAAGGACACCGTTCAGGTGGACGACCTCGCGGCGCGCGACAAGAAGTGCACGGACGCCGGCAAGCCCGCCATCAACCAGATCGTCGAGGTCGAGCAGTCGAAGGCCACCGCCGACCTGGTCAGCGGAAAGGCCGATGCGATGCTGGCCGATTCGCCGGTCACGTCCTATGCGGTGGAGCAGTCCGAGGGGGCGCTGGAGACCGTGGGCGATATCTACGACGCGGCACCCTATGGACTCGTGTTCGCCAAGGAAGACACCGAGATGGCCGAACTGGTCGGCAAGGCACTCGGCGAGCTGAAGGACGACGGCTCCTACCAGGCGATCCTCGCGAAGTGGGGGAATGCGAGCGGCGCGGTGAGCGAGTTCCCGGTGAATCCCTCCGTCGCCGGCTGAGGCGGGCAGCACGGTAGAGTCAGGGCGGGCGCCGGTCCGGCAGTTGTGGCGGCGGACCGGCGCCAGATCGTGTGGTGTCATCCCCGCCCATGGGCTGCGGCAGGGCCTGGGCGCACAGATTTCTATATCCGGGATGTGAGCATGAAGGACGACCAGAAACACACCGAGGAACGACCGGGCCGCATTGATGCCGTTCCGGTGCGTCACCCGTGGCGATGGGTGGCGGTGGTTGTCGTGGGCATTCTGCTGGCAATGCTCGTGCACTCCTTCGTGACGAATCCCAGGTGGGACTGGGCGAGCACCTTCAGCTACATGTTCAAGCCGGCGATGGTCCAGGGGCTCATCCAGGGCACCCTCTTGGGCACTGTGCTCGCCATGATCATCGGCGTCGTGCTCGGCGTCCTGCTGGCCGTCATGAGGCTCAGCTCGAACCCGGTGCTGAAATACACGGCTGCGGTGTACACGTGGTTCTTCCGCGCCATTCCCCGCTATGTGCTGCTCACCATCCTGGGCGTCGGCCTCATCTTCTTGTACCCGAGCATCGATGTCGGCGTGCCCTTCGGCCAGAGCATCGAGCGCATTCTCGGCCTGCAGACCCAGCTGACCTGGTGGCACATCGACATGCGGACCATCTCGAGCGGCATCGGTATCGGGGCCATCGGCCTGGGGCTGTCCGAGGCCGCCTACATGGCCGAGATCGCGCGGGCGGGAATCGTCTCGGTGGACCGCGGCCAGACCGAGGCGGCGATGGCGCTGGGGATGAGCTCGCGCAAGACCACCCAGCGGATCGTCCTTCCGCAGGCGATGCGGGTGATTGTGCCGCCCACCGGCAATGAGGCCATTGCCATGATCAAGGACACCTCGCTGCTGACCGCCATCCCGGTGGGAATGGAATTGTTCAACCAGGCCACCATCATCGCCAACCGGACATACAAGGTGATGTCGGCCTATGTGGCTGCCACCATCTGGTATCTGCTCGTGTGCTCGATCCTCATGGTCGCCCAGGCCTTCCTCGAACGCCGCTTCGGGCGAGGCTTCGGCAGGCAGGACGTGAATCCCCGGGCCCGCAGATTGCTCGACAAGACAGGGGAGCACTGAGATGACGACCCAGCCGGCCACGCGCCCGGCCGTTGACACGCCGATCGTGCGTGCCGTCAACGTGCACAAGAGCTTCGGCCGCCATCGCGTGCTCAAGGGCATCGACATGGCGGTCGCGCCGAGCGAGGTGGTCTGTCTCATCGGACCATCCGGCTCGGGCAAGACCACCTTCCTTCGCTGCATCAATCTGCTGGAGGACATCGACGAGGGACGCATCTTCGTCGGTGATCAGCTCATGGGATACGAGGATCGCGCGGGAACCCTGCACACCCTCGATGACGCAGCACGCGCCCGGCAGCGGCGTCCCATCGGGATGGTCTTCCAGCGCTTCAACCTCTTCCCGCACATGACAGCTGTGCAGAACATCATCGAGGCTCCCACCCAGGTGCTCCGCACACCGCGGGGCCAGGCAGTGCAGGAGGCCCACGAGCTGCTGGAGCGCGTCGGGCTGGGCGACCGCGGTGACGCCTATCCGTCCCAGCTGTCGGGAGGTCAGCAGCAGCGGGTGGCCATCGCCAGGGCGCTGGCCATGCACCCCCAGCTCATGCTCTTCGACGAGCCGACCTCGGCGCTGGATCCCGAGCTGGTCGGTGAGGTGCTCGCGGTGATGCGCGAGCTGGCGGAGGAGGGCATGACGATGATCGTGGTGACCCACGAGATGACCTTCGCTCGCGATGTGGCAGACCACGTCGTGTTCATGGACGCTGGTGTCGTTGTGGAACAGGGCTCGCCCGATCAGGTGATCAACCATCCGGGCCAGGAGCGCACCCAGCAGTTCCTCAGCCGGATGGTCTCCTCGCCCGCCAGCCCCAGGGGATCCTCCGGCGCGGTGTGAGGCGGGGTTGGGCCGGCTGGGCTCACAGCGGGGTATGTGTCCACCCGCGCCGGATCGTGTCGAGGTGGATCTGGTAGAGAGCGTCCATCGTCTCGCGAGGTGCCCGCTGGGCCGTCTCGAGGCAGATGAAGCCGTGCCAGGACATCCAGATGGAGCTGGCGATCTGGCTGGGGTCGAAGTGCCAGAAGATGCCCTCGTCGACCAGCTGCCCCACCACCTCGCGCAGGGGCTGGGTGAGTGCCCCGGCCACCTTGGCCGGGAGTTCGGCGCCCCGCCGCTCGGATGCATGGGAGCCCAGCATCTCGTGGTACAGCGGTGCATGCCGCAGGGCCCATCGCCGGTAGTTGTGGGCCAGGCAGGACAGCTCCGCCAGGGCGTCGCCGGTCCGCTCGAAGGCCCGTTGCGCGGCCACGAAATCGTCCACAGCGGATCTGAAGACCAGCCGCAGCAACGCTTCCTTGCCGCCGAAGAGGGTGTAGATGGCGTTGGTGGACGTGCCGGCGTCCGCGGCGAGGGCCCGCAGCGAGACGCCGGCCGCCCCTCCACAGTCCGCCATGGCGATCGCCCCCTCGAGCAGTCTTGCCCGCAGCTGCGCATCGTAGACACGGGGATGGGCCATGGCCCGGAGGGTACCAGCGCAGTGCGCGGGCCGCCGCTGGCGTGCAGCCGCTCAGCCCTCCTCGGGCACCGCGGCCAGTTCGTCGAGCCAGACCTTTGCCGTGGCGTCCGAAGGCGAACGCCAATCGCCGCGCGGTGACAAAGAACCCCCGGCAAGCACCTTCGGACCGTTCGGGATGGCCGTGCGCTTGAACTGGCTGGCCATGAACCGTCGGTAGAAGACGGCCAGCCACTTCTTGATCTCGGGAAGCCGATAGGCGATCCGTTCCTCGGCGGGGAAGTTGGCCGGCCAGGGGCCCGAGTGGGGGTCCGACCAGGCATGCTGGGCCAGGAAGGCGATCTTGCTGGGGCGCAGCCCGTGGCGCAGCAGATAGTAGAGGAAGAAGTCATGCAGCGCATAGGGGCCGATGGTGTCCTGGGTGCTCTGCGGCCTGTGCCCCTCGGCCACCGGCACGAGCTCCGGGGTGATCTCCGTGTCGAGGATCGACTGCAGGATCTGTCCGGCCGGCTCGTCGAACTGATCCGATGCGATGACCCACCGGATCAGGTGCTGCATGAGGGTCTTGGGCACGCCGCAGTTCACCGCATAGTGGCTCATCTGGTCGCCCACGCCGTAGGTGCACCAGCCCAGCGCCAACTCCGAGAGATCGCCGGTGCCCAGGACGATGCCGCCGCGCTGGTTCGCGATCCGGAAGAGATAGTCGGTGCGCAGGCCCGCCTGGACGTTCTCATAGGTGACGTCGTAGACATCGGTCGGGTGCCCCAGGTCACGCAGCATCTGCTCGGCCGCCGGTCGGATGTCCAGGGTCTCGAAGGTGGTGCCGAGCGCAGTGGCCAGCGCGGTCGCGTTGTCCTTGGTGTGCGCACTGGTGGCGAAGCCGGGCATCGTGAATGCGAGGATGTCGGAGCGGGGGCGCCCGGCGCGATCCATCGCCTTGGCCGCGACGAGCAGGGCATGGGTGGAGTCGAGCCCGCCCGAGACGCCGATCACCACCTTGGCATCGCCGATGGCTGCCAGCCGCTTACCCAGCCCGAAGACCTGAATGTTGTAGCCCTCGTAGCAGTCCTGGTCGAGCTGAGCGCTGTCGGCCGGTACGAACGGGAAGCGCGCCACCTCGCGATGCAGCCCCAGATCGGTGCGGGGTGGAGCGAGAGTGAAGCCGATCCGCCGGAAGCTGGACGCCTGCTGGCGCGCATTGTCGTCGAAGGTGCCTTGGCGCAGCCGGTCCTGGCGCACGAGGTCGAGGTCGACGTCGGCCAGTGAATACCCCGGTGAACTGGGGAAGCGTTCGGTCTGGGCGAGCAGCTGGCCGCGCTCGTAGACCATCGTCTGGCCGTCCCACGACAGGTCTGTCGACGATTCGCCGATGCCAGCCGCGCAGTAGACATAGGCCGCCAGGTCGGTGGCGCTGGCGCTGGCGCACAGCATGTGGCGGTCGCGAGCCTTGCCGATGGTGATGGGGGAACCGGAGATGTTCACCAGGACGGTGGCTCCGCCCAGCGCGGCGAGCGAGCTGGGGGGCACCGGAACCCAGCGGTCCTCGCACACCTCGACGTGGACGGTCAGCCCGGGCACGTCGTCGGCTTCGAACAGCAGTGCGGGCCCGAACGGGACCGCTGTGCCGTTGATGGTGATCTGCGTGTCGATGCCGGCTCCGCTGGCGAAGTGGCGGCGTTCGTAGAACTCGCGGTAGTTCGGCAGATAGCTCTTGGGAACGACGCCGAGAACTCGGCCGCGGTGCACCACGACCGCGCAGTTGTACAGCCGGTTGCTATGGCGCAGCGGGGCTCCGACGATGATCAACGGGAGGAGGGACTCGCTTGCGGCGCGCAGTGTCTCGATGGACGCCACCGTGGCGTCCAGGACCGGATCTTGCAGGAGCAGGTCATCGATCGCATAGCCACTGAGGCACAGCTCGGGGAAGGCCGCCACCGCCGTGCCCTGCTCGCTCAACTGCCGAAGCTGGTCGATGATGCGCGCAGTGTTGGCGAGGGGATCGGCAACAGTCGTGGCGCTCGTACACGCCGCGATGCGCGCGAAACCCTGGTCGTACAGGGATGAGAAGACCATGGCACTCCGATCCGATCTCGCGCCGAGCTGTGCTGTGTGCTGTGCGCGTCCGGACCCCGAGCGTACGACCCAGTGGTGCGGGACGCATCATCCCGCCGGATCGTACGCCTCGGGGCAGGCCCGCGCGCCACGTGCCGGTGCCGGATCAGTCCTGCGGCGTCAGTGGCAGGTATTCCGGCGTGTAGAGCATCGACTCGATCCATGCCCGGACATCATCGGGACGTTCGACGGTGGCCTGGCCGGTCTCGAAGATGTAGTCGGCCACTCGCGTCGCCGTGGTCACCTCGGTCTGCAGGATGTTGGTCTGCTCGGGGAAGAGCAGGCCGCGCTCCCGGGCCAGCGGCGAGACCTGGTCGGCCACCGCCCGTGCCGCCTCGACGAACATCTCGTCGGTGATGAGCGCGGGTCGGGTGGCATAGACCGCCAGGCCGATCGCCGGGAAGATGTAGAAATTGTTGGCCTGTCCGGGGTACAGGGTCGTGCCGTTGAGGTGCACGGTGTCGAATTGCACTCCGGCCGCGAACAATGCCTTGCCATCGGTCCACGTGTAGGCCTGCTCGGCCGTGCACTCGGCGTGGTCGGTGGGATTGGAGATGGGGAAGATGACCGGGCGCTCGGTGATCGAGGCCATCTCCCGTACGACCTTCTCGTCGAAGGCGCCGCCCTGGGTGCTCACCCCGATGAGCACGGTGGGCTTGAATGACTTCACGACGTCCACCAGCTGTGAGCTGGGGGCATCATGGCGGGCGAAGGGCTGCTGCCACTCGTTGAGGTCGTCGCGGCTGGACTCGAGGAGCCCCTTGACGTCCATGAGCGCGATGCGCGAACGGGCCTGCTTCTCGGTGAGACCTTCCATGGTCATCGCGGAGACGAGCATGGTGGCGATCCCCGATGCCGGCCGAGCCGGCGCCCAGCAGCAGGAAGCGCTGGTCCGAGAAGCGCTCGTGCTTGATCTGCAGGGCTGTCGTCAGGCCGGCGACGACGATTGCCGAGGTGCCTTGGATGTCGTCGTTGAAGCACCGCACCCGCTGCCTGTATCGGGCCAGCAGGCGCATGGCATCGGTGCCCTTCCAGTCCTCGAAGTGGATGCACACGCCGGGGAAGACCTCGTTGGCCGCGGCCACGAAGGCATCGGTGATCTCGTCCAGCTCCTCGTCGGTGGGCGGCGTGGTGCGCGAGCCGAGGTAGAGGGGATCGGCGCGCAGCTTCGAGTTCGTCGTACCGATATCGAGCAGCACCGGCAGGAGGACATTCGGCGGTACCGCGGCGCAGGCGGTGTACAGCTGCAGCTTGCCGATCGGGATGGCCATTCCGTTGAGGCCCAGGTCGCCGAGCCCGAGGATGCGCCCGCCGGTGGAGACGCAGATGAAGCGCACATCGTCGGCACGCCAGTTGCGCAGCATCCGGGCGAATTCCGAGGTGCGGTCCCGGGGCAGGTAGACGCCACGAGCCCGGCGGAAGATGTCGCCGAAGGTCTGGCAGGCCAGTCCGACGGTGGGGTCGTAGACGATCGGCATGAAGCGCTTTGGGTCGGACATGATCGTCTTGAAGAAGAGCGTCTCATTGCGATCGGCAAGACCGATGAGATAGATATAGCGCTCCAGGTCGGTGGACTTGGAGTCGAGGTGACGCAGAATGCGTTCGAGCTGCCTGTCGATCGTCTCCACCGCCGGTGGTAGCAGGCCATCGAGGCCGAACTCGTGTCGCTCCTCGAGCGTGAAGGCGGTTCCCCTGTTGAGGACGGGATCGTTGAGCAGCGCAGGCCCCGTGGGCGTCTCGGTGGGCATGGTGGATGACCTCCAGAATCATGTGGTGACTGTGCCCCGGGTGCTGGTTCGGCCCGAGTGGCGGGCACACAGAGGAAGGCTAACAACAGGGCAAAGACACCGGATCGCCACGCACCAGGGCTCGCGGTGCTGCGCATCTCGTTCATCTGCCTGCCCTCGGGCGTTCATCGGACGGTGTTAGGGATGGGCCATGTCGATCATGGATCCCGTCTGGATGACCGCCATCTGGGCGCATGCCGGGGCCAGCGCATATGCCCCGGCCAATACGATGCGAGCCTTCGAGCTTGCCGTCGAGCAGCACGCCGATGGCATTGAACTCGACGTCCACCTCAGCGGGGATGGCGAGCTGGTGGTGCGCCATGATCCGACCGTGACAAGGCCCGACGGCACCACGGTGGGCATTGCGCAGCTGAGCCTCGCCGAGCTGGCAACCACTTCAGCCTGCTTGCCCTTCGCGAGCTCGATCCTGGGGCTCGGCTCGCGCCGCTCTACACCACGGGCCTGGTCGATCCCTGGCTCTATGTCGAGCATCTGGGGATGGAGGCCGTGCACCCCTTCTACCTCAACCTCATGGCTCCCGGTGTCCTGAGCGGCTTCCAGCAGCGGGGCATCGCTGTGCGCGCCTGGACGGTCAACGATCCCGCTGTATGGCGCCAGCTCTTCGCGGCCCAGGTGGACGTCATCATCACCGACGATCCGGCCAGAGCGCTTGCCGAACGTGCCGGTCAGCTGCACGGCGGTGGCTCATGACAGCTGTCCGGGAGGTGGAAGGTGCGCCGGCAGCTGGGCGGGCCCATCGGCGATTCGTCGGACTCGTGCTCATCGGTCTGGGCTTCTTCGCCATCAGCGTCTCCTGGGGGCCTACAACGCCTATCTGCCCTTCATCCTCAGCGGAGCGGGATTGTCGACCACGGGGATCGGGGCGGTGATGGCCCTGGACAATGTCTTCGGCCTCACTGTCCAGCCCTTGATCGGCATGGTGAGCGATCACACCATGAGCCCGTGGGGCCGTCGCATTCCCTTTGCGCTCTTCTGCGCTCCGGTGGCGGCGGTCGCGCTGGCCACCATGCCCTTCGTGCCGAAATCCGCGGTCCCCGGACTCATTGCCGTTGTCGTTGTCTATGCCCTGGTGATGGCCATGTGGCGAGCGCCCATGGTGGCGCTCATGCCCGATCTCACCGAATCCGCGCACCGCTCGCGGGCCAATGGGTGATCAACTTCATGGGGAGCCTGGGCAGTGTCCTCATGTTCGCCGTTGGTGGCCTTCTTGGGGGACGCTTCGGCTATCCGGGCCCCTTCGTCCTGGCGGGCGTCCTCATGGTGGTCGCGGCCCCGACGGCCTGAGGGGCTGGCTGGCATCCTTGGGCGGCGAGGCCTGACGCCCGCGGCGTCGCCCTCGATGTGCTGTGAGGGACGTTGGGCGCGCGGAGGCCCGGCAGGGCCGACGGCGGATCCTGGTCGGCGCGGCACTCTGGTTGCTCTCGGAGCCTCAGCGAGGCCCACTGGGACACGCTGGCCCGGTCACCCAGCGGCCCTGGCCTGGCCAGTGGGAATGCCACTGCGCGGTCCTGGCCTTGTCACTGGCTCGCCCCGGCTAGGCTTTGTTGCGGCGATGGATTCCGCCAGGGCCCTGCCCGAACCGCCGTCCGGCTGATGACTCCTGCTCCTGTAGAGGGGCGGACTGTGCCCCGGATAGGTGAAACGCATGACAACGACACCGCAGCCGAGTGTGGAGCGTATCGTCCCGCTCGCTGGGCATCCTTTCGTCGTCGGCATCGAACCCGGCACGACCGGGCTCGTGGTGGCCACCGCACTCGAGTGGGCCCGGGTGAGTGGCAGCATCTTGTACTTCGGCTATGCAGACCCCTCCCGGGTCGCCGTCGAGGAGCGCGCCGACGGAAGTGTCCGGCACACCGAGATCGACCCCGATGTGCCGGACGACGCCTGGCACGACCGTGACCGGCAGCTGCACGAATTCCTTGATGAACTCTGCGCGGGCAGCGAGGTCGGTTGGCAGTTCCGCTATCTCGCCGGTCGAGCCGATCGGGCCCTGACCCACCTGGCCCGCACCGTGGAGGCAGCGGCCATCGTGGTGGGTGCGAAACGACGGAACCGCCGCGATCCGCGCACCTTCCTCGGCAGCTCTGTCGGTGCCCAGCTGTCCCATCACCAGCACCGGCCGGTGCTTCTGGTGCCGGTGGCGGTGGTGGACTGGAAGGAACCCCTGCTGTGAACCCACAGCACCGCATCCCCGACGGCCTGCTCGTCATTGCCGGGGGTGGCGTCGGAACGCTCCTGCGGGCGCTGGCTGCCGCCCGGTGGCCCGATCACGCCGGCCACTTCCCGGCCACTGTGCTGACGATCAATCTGCTCGGTGCATTCATCCTTGGCTGGCTGCTCCGCGAGCTGGTGCTCACCGGCCCGGACGAGGGCTGGCGGCGCGAGCTCCGGCTCGGTGTCGGCACCGGAGTGATGGGCGGGTTCACCACCTACAGCAGCTTTGCCGTCCAGACGGTCTCCCTGCTGCGATCCGGGCTGTGGGCCCTGGCCCTCGGCTATCTGCTGGCCAGCTTGGCCGGTGGCTTCCTGTGCTGCTTGGCCGGCACGATGACCGCCGACCGCCACCATCGGGCGCGGCGCGCGCGCTCACACCGCGAGGGGACGATATGAGCTGGGTATTCGTCTTCCTCGCGGGCGGAATCGGTGCCTGGTGCCGCTTCCGGCTCGATGGGCTCATCGGGCGTTTCTGGCGGCACTCGGTGCCCGTGGGGACATTGGTCATCAACGTCCTCGGCTCCTTCCTGCTCGGCTTGCTGAGCGGCCAGGCCCTTGCCCACGGCGGCGAGGCATCTCTGCTGGCCGTGCTGGGCACCGGCTTGCTGGGGGGATTCACCACCTTCAGCACTGCCAATGTCGAGGTGACGCGCCTCGCGCTGGCCGGGCGCGGTGGGGTGGCAGTCACGCTGCAGATCGCAATGGCGGTCGTCGCAGTGGCAGTGGCCCTGTTCGGGTGGTGGCTCGGCGCGCTCATCGGCTGAGGGCGGGTGGCCTCGGCAGAAGGTCCGGGCAGGCAGACAGGGCAGCCCACGGGCAGGTATGTGAGTGGGCAGCTCACGGACAGGTGTGTGGGGGGCGAGAAGCTGGCTGGCCAGATCGCCTGTGCGTGCTTTTTCTGCCCCAAGTCGGGTGAAATCGGCGCCAGCGAGCTGTGCGGTCCAACTTCGGGCAGAAAAAGCACGCCTTCGCCGGGTACGCCGGGCCAGGCAACCCGGGAACGGCTGCCTGCGGGGCCCCGCAGGCAGCCGAGTCGCGGTGGCGCGGACCGCTAGCGCCTCGAAGATCCCAGGCCGAGACCCCAGCGCGGCAGCTCGCTGGCGTGGGGTGAGGTGTCTTGAGTTTGTACCTACTAGTAGGTACAGTTGGGTTGGCTGGCGAGTCGGTATTCAGGCCTGCGGTCCTGGTGTCACGAGGGGATGGCGGAATCTGGCTGGCACGGTATTCGGCACGGGGGGCGGAGAAGGAGCTGATGGGGTCCAAGGAGAAGCTCATCGAGGCGATGGCCTCGCTGCTGTGGGAGCGCGGCTATGCGGCCACGAGCCCTCGTGAGGTGATGGCGGCTGCCGGAGTGGGCCAGGGCAGCATGTACCACCACTTCAGCGGCAAGCACGATCTCGCCGTCCAGGCGATGCGCCTGAGCATCGATACGGCGATGGCCAGGAATGCCACCCTCACCGCAGATGGCGACCCCCTCGATCGGCTCAAGGCCAACCTCCTGGCACCTCGGCCCGGCACCAAGGGATGCCGCGTGGGCCGGATGACCCAGGACCCCGAGGTCCTCGCCGATCCCGAGCTGCTCGGCTTGGTGGGCGAGGCCTTCGAGCAGATGCACCGGCTGTGGGCCGACACGATCCGCGAGGCAATCGATGCCGGCCAGCTTCCGCCCCAGCTCGATCCGGAAGATCTGGCGAGCACCCTCCAGGCAGTCCTCCAGGGCGGCTATGTGCTCTCCCGTGCCCAGGGCGAGCAGGCCCCGATGGACGCCGCCATGCGGGGCGCGGTCGCGCTGCTCGATGCCGCGGCAGACTGTCGCGACCCCGCGCCCAAAGCCCCTCGAAACCACACAGCCGCCCTCGGACCAGGCCTGGACAGGGGCGAACACATCGACAAGAAGGAGTCAGCATGACCATTCGTATCGGCATCAACGGATTCGGACGGATCGGGCGTACCTACCTGCGGGCCGCGCTCAAGAACGACGCGGACGTGCAGGTGGTCGGCGTCAACGACATCGCCGACGTGCAGACACTCGCCGACCTGCTGGAATGGGACTCGATCTCCGGTCATCTCGACGGGGTCAGTGCCGGGGACGACACGATCACCGTGGGAAATCAGTCCTTCAAGGTCTTCGCCCAGCGGGACCCGGCCCAGATCCCCTGGGCTGAGGTCGGCGCCGATGTCGTCATCGAGTCGACCGGGCGCTTCACGACTGCCGAGACCGCGAGGGCCCATCTGAGCGGCGGTGCCCGCAAGGTGATCGTCTCGGCTCCGGCCAAGGGCGATGTGCCCGCCGTCGTGCTCGGCGTCAACTCCGATGGGCTGGACGTCAGCTCGGCGGACGTCTTCTCGAACGGCTCGTGCACCACGAACTGCCTGGCACCGATGGTCAAGGTGCTGCACGACGCCTTCGGGCTGGAGAGCGGGCTCATGACCACGGTGCACGCCTATACCAGTGACCAGCGTCTGCACGACGCACCTCACAAGGATCTTCGTCGAGCAAGGGCTGCCGCGCTGTCCACCATCCCGACCTCCTCGGGTGCAGCGAGGACCATCGGCAAGATCATCCCCGAGCTGGACGGCAAGCTCACCGGCTTCGCCTTGCGCGTACCGGTACCGGTCGGTTCGATCACCGATCTCACGGCGGTGGTGAGCAAGAAGGTCAGCGAGCAGGACGTGAAGGACGCCTTCCGGGCGGCCTCTGAGTCCCAGGGACTCTCCCGCTATCTCGCCTACTCGCAGGCCCCGATCGTCTCCTCGGACATTGTGGGAAACCCGCACTCGGTGATCTTCGACGCGCCGTTGACCGAGGTCATCGGTTCCCAGGTGAAGGTGCTCGGCTGGTACGACAACGAGTGGGGCTTCTCGAACCGGCTCGTCGAGCTCTCGCAGATCATCGGTGCGCAGTTGTGAGTGTGAGTCACTGACCCAGCGGATACCGGATGGTCCCGGCTCTTCCCGTCCTCGGGCGGGTGGGTGGCCGGGACCATCCGTTGTGCACGTCCGGTTCGGCTACCCGCGGCTCAGCACCTCGCCGTCGGGCTCCAGGTCGAACAGCTCGCCATGCCGGCCCCAGTCGATGGCGGTTGCCAGCTGCTCCTCGAGCGCCTCACGCGTGAACGAGCGTCGCAGCAGGTCGCGGAAGAAATCGAGCCGCAAGGTGCCCTCATCGCTGGAATCCAGTGCTGCGCATATGGCGTGCACGAGCGGCGCCCGCTGGGCGGCGAGCCGCCCGAACAGCCGCTTGCCCTCGTCGATGTCGCTGCGCACCCATGCGAGCCCGTCATCGGTCACCTGCGCCTGCCCGGCGTCCACATGGAGCAGTCCCAGCATCGTCGCCCCGTCCACCAGGGGGAGCAGATCGTCCACCTCGAACTTGAGGCTCGCCGCCAGGTCGGCCAGGTCGCCGCCGTTCGGGCCGCCCGCCACGAGCGAGACGAGACCGGCCATGCCGCCGACGCTGGCCTGCGGCAGCGGATTGCTGGCCGGGCTCGTGGCCGGCGCGGCGGGGTCGACCGGCTGACCGGTGAGGACAGCATAGAGCTCGTCCACATAGGCTCCGAACGCTTCGCTGCGGCGCTCGCGCGGACGTGCCAGATCGATGCGTGTCTCGTGACGCACCCGCCCGGGGTTGGAGCCCAGCACCACGACACGGTCGGCGAGCAGCACGGCCTCCTCGATGTTGTGCGTGACGATGCAGATGCTCTTCGTGGGGAAGTCGGGCTCGGACCACAGACGAACGATCTCGGTCCGCAGGTTCTCTGCCGTGAGCACGTCCAGGGCAGAGAAGGGTTCGTCCATGAGCAGGGCATCCGGCTGGGTGACCAGGGCGCGGGCGAAGCCGACCCGCTGGCGCATGCCGCCCGACAGTTCCCGGGGATAGGCATTCTCGAATCCGCTCAGCCCGATCACATCGATGAGCTCCTCCGCGCGCGCGGTGCGCTCAGCCCGGGCGACGCCGCGCGCCCGCAGGCCCAGTTCGACGTTCTCACGGACGTCCAGCCAGGGCATCAGGCCGAAGGTCTGGAAGACCATGCCGACGCCGGGATTGGCACCTGCCAGCTCGGCTCCCCGGTAACGGATGGTACCCTCGCTGGGGGCGATGAGCCCGGCGATGCAGCGCAGCAGGGTCGACTTCCCCGATCCCGACTTGCCGAGGATGGCCAGGATCTCGCCGTCCTCGAGGCGGAGGTCCACGTGGTCGAGCACCGTGAAGGTGCCGCCTTCCTGGGCGGGAAAGGCCTTGGTGACATCGTCCACTTCGATGAGTGCCTGGTTGGTCATGGCAGATCCTCCTTCACGCAATGCTGAAACGGCGGTTGGCGAGGGCGCCGAGCGGGCGCCAGACGAGGCGGTTGAGTCCCACGACGTAGACGCACATGACGAGCACTCCGACGAGGACGCGGGGGAAGTCTCCGGCTGCCGTCGCGTCGGCGACATAGGCCCCGAGTCCGGTGGCGCGCAAGGTCGTATCGCCATAGCTGACCACCTCGGCCACGATCGATGCGTTCCAGGCGCCGCCGGCGGCGGTGAGCGCCCCGGTGACCCAGGCAGGGAAGATCGCTGGGAGGATCAGCGTGCGCCACCGCAGCGCGCGGGGCAGCCCTAGGCTCGTGGCGGCCTCCCTCAGGTCGGCCGGCATCGCGCTGGCAGCGGCGATGACGTTGAACAGGATGTACCACTGCGAGCCCAGCGCCATGAGCACGATGCCGCCCCAGTTCAGGCTCCAGTGGTGCCTGACCAGCAGCAGCGTCACGAAGGGGAACAGGAAGTTCGCCGGGAAGCTGGCCAGCATCTGGACAATGGGCTGGGCAATGGTACGCAGTCTGGTGTTCATGCCGATCACTGCACCCACCGGCACCCAGATGAGGGTCCCGAGCACGATGACCGCAACCACCCTCCCCAGGGTCGCGAGCCCGAGCGCGAAGGCGCGTCCGAACTCCCCGAGCCCGGGTCCGGCCTGTACAGTGCCCACCATCGCGAGGGCACCCCACACGCACGGCACCGCAATGGCAGCGGCACACACGATGTCGCCCACCCGCCGGCGCGGGCGGGCGGCTGCCGGCCAGCCGGTCCCGGCGCCGAATGGCCTGGTGAGGGTGTCGAAGACCTCGCTGAGGCTCCGCCCGAGCGCTGTGGCCAGGGCGGCCAGGTGCGAGCGGCGCAGCAGATCGAGCACCACGGAGCGGGAGTTCTCGGAGGAGCCGGTGTCGCCGAGGCGGAACTTCTGGGCCCAGGTCAACAGGGGGCTCCACACGACGGCGTTGAGCAGCCAGACCGTGACGAGCATCACGGCAATGGCGAGGCACAGCCGCCCGAGCTGGCGCTGTTGGGACGCGGCGGCCACATAGCTGCCGATACCGGGAAGCACATAGGAGTGCCCGTTGACGGAGATGGCCTCGGATGCGGTGAGGAAGAACCAGCCGCCACCGAAGCTCATCATGGCGTTCCAGGTGAGCGGAATCATGCCGCCGGGCAGATCGAGCGTCCAGAAGCGCTGCCACCGGGTCAGGCGCAACAGGCGCGCGGATTCCACGAGGTCCTGCTTCTGGGCGATCATCGAGTCGTGCAGCGCAAAGGTCATGTTCCACGCCTGGGAGGTGAAGATCGCGAAGACCGACGCGCATTCCAGCCCCATCCGGCTGCCCGGGAACAGCGCTATCCAGAAGGTGACCGTCACCGAGAGGAAGCCGAGCACGGGCACCGATTGCAGGACGTCCAGCAGCGGGATGAGTACCGCACCGAGACGCCGGGATCGGGCGGCGGCGGTGGCATAGACGAAGGTGAACACGACGGATGCCGCCAGGGCGGCGAACATCCGCACCAGTGACTGGCCGGTGTATCCCGGCAGCAGCCATGGGTTCGTGTCGAGTGTGCCCTGCGCGGCAGCCATGCTGGCCGGCGCGCTGGCGCGCTGACCCATCTGGACGAGGCCCCACAGCAGGGCGGCGGCGACGATGAGGATGCACAGATCGGCCAGCACGCCGCCTGTGCGGTCGGTGGGACGCGCGGCGCGTCCGGTTGGAGTGATGAGGGTCATGACAGCCTCCGATCGCCCGTACGGCACGAGGAGGCCCGACGCTCAGGTCAGTCGAGAGTGCACCGCACGGGGTGGGATGAATGGAATGTCGATCGGGGACTACTACTGTCGGCGTCCATCGTTCTCACCTCCTGGCGCAGCACACATGCCGGAGCCAGAAGCCCTGGCGACCCGGCGGCGCCGACATTTTAGCACCGCATTCCCCGGGTCGCCAGCTCGAGTGCTCGCAGATCGCCGGTCACGCCATGGCGACGTGGCGCGCGGGGAACGCGTGGGCACTCGCTGTATGGTCAGCCTGTGCTGACCAGTTCCCAAAGGCTCGACGCGATGACGAGGATCGGCCGTGCGATGGCCGATCCCACCCGCGCACGGATCCTGCCGTTCCATGCCTTAATGATTCTGGCCATGTCTGGCCGATCCCACCCGCGCACGGATCCTGCTCCGAGTGCTCGACGCGCCCGCGAGTCCAGGCGCCATCGCCGATGATCTTGGCCTGACAAGGACCAACGTCTCGAATCACCTCGCCTGCCTGAGGGGCTGCGGGATCCTCGTGGCGCTGCCCCAGGGGCGCTCGACCCGCTATGAACTCGCCGATTCCCACATCGGCGCGGCCCTCTCGGACCTCTTCGAGGTCGTCCTGGCGGTCGACACCGGCCATCGCTGCCTTCGCGACGCGGGGGCGCGAACGGGAGTCCATGCCACGTGTGGATGCAGCAGGCAGGGACGCAGCGGGGACTGCGGACATGACTGCGGCGCGCTGCGCAGCCGGGAATCGGCATGACGGCCCCGACCGCTGCCGCGCCGAGCGATGCCAGGAGGCGTCTCCTCGAGCGCAGAATCCGTCAGATCGTGGCCGCGACCGTCGCCTACAACGTGGTCGAGGCGGTCGTCGCGCTTGCGGCGGGCTCGGCCGCCGGCTCGACCGCGCTGCTGGGATTCGGGCTCGACTCGATCGTCGAGGTCCTGTCCGCGGCGGCAGTCGCCTGGCAGTTCGCGGCACCGGATCCCGCAACCCGGGAGAGGACGGCCCTGCGGCTCATCGCCATCTCCTTCCTCGGGGTGGCGGCGTTCGTCTGTCTCGACGCGGCACTCACCCTCGCCGGGCGGCGCACACCCGAGCAGTCCGCGGTGGGCATTGCCCCGGCGGTGGTGTCCATGATTGTCATGCCGGGATTGAGCGTGCTGGAGCTGCGCGCCGGCAGACAGCTGGGCTCGGCGTCCGCGGTGGCCGATTCCACGCAGACCCTGGTCTGTGCGGCATTGTCGGTGGCAGTCCTCGCCGGTCTGCTCCTCAACCTCACCCTGGGATGGACATGGGCGGATCCGCTTGCGGGGCTGGTCATTGCCGTCTTCGCGGTGCGCGAGGGGCTGGAGGCCTGGCGCCAGACAGGGCGCGACCCGGTGAGACACGACTGATTCACCTCGGCGAAATCCGGTTCCCGCGGACGCTTGGGTGCACGGCGAGGCAGAGTAAGGAACGCCCGAATCTAGCCGCCCTGCCCTGGCGGGACGGCAGCTGTGTGCCGGATCCTGCGCCGGTGGGGGTTGGGAATCGGCACTGCGTCGAGCAGGGCTTGAGTGTAGGGGTGGCTCGGATGCTCGTAGACCTCGCTCACCGGCCCGTGCTCGACGATTCGGCCGGACTTCATCACGGCGACCGTGTCCGCTATGGAGTGCACCAGCCCGAGGTCATGGGAGACGAGCAGGATCCCCAGGCCCCTCTCCTGCTGGGCATCGTTGAGCAGATTGAGCACCTGGGCCCTGATCGAGACGTCCAGGGCCGACACCGGCTCGTCCGCCACAATGAGTTCGGGCCCGGTTGCGAGCGCCCGGGCGATCCCGATGCGCTGGCGCTGCCCACCCGAGAACTCGTAGGGGTGGCGATCCACATCGCGCGCTCGCAGCCCAGTGGATGCAAGGAGCTCCTCGAGGACCCCTCGGTCGTGCGGCATGTGGTGATTGAGCAGGGGACCGGCCAGGATGCGCCCCACCGAGTGACGCGGGTTGAGCGAGTTGTAGGGGTCCTGGAAAACCATTGCCTTGGATGCCCGAAGCGGGCGCAGCCGGCGCTCGGGCCAGCGGGTCACCTCGGTGCCGTTCCAGCGCACAACCCCCGAGTCCGGATCGAGCAGCCGAAGGCAGATCCTGGCCAGTGTCGACTTGCCCGAGCCGGATTCACCGACGAGCGCCAGCGTTTCGTGGGCGTGCACGCTCAACGAGACGTCGTCGACGGCGGCGACCCGGATGGTCGTGCGCGAGAAATCGCTGCGGCGCACGAAGACCTTGCTCACATGGTCCACGGACAGCAGCGTCTCGCCGGCATGGGTGCTCATGGCAGCTTCCTCTCGGGGCCGAGATGGCAGGCGGCCCGGTGCTGCTCCGATCCCGGCCGCTCGCCAAGCTCAGGGCGCTCCACCAGGCAGCGTTCCCCGACCTCGGGCTGATAGGCGCATCGAGGGTGGAAAGGGCAACCGGAGGGGCGGGAGCTGCCTGAGGCGGGGACGCCGGGGATGGCCTTGAGCCGTTTGCCGTCGGCCTCGGGGTCGGGTGTCGAGTTGAGCAGCCCGAGCGTGTAGGGGTGGCTGGGCCGGTCGAAGATGTCGAAGACCGTGCCCTTCTCGACGAAATGACCGCAATACATCACAGCCACCTCATCGGCGATCTGGGCCACCACCCCCAGGTCATGGGTGACCAGCACCATGGCCATCCCCATCCGCTCGCGCAGCTCGTCGAGCACCTGGAGCACCTGGGCCTGCACGGTGACGTCGAGGGCCGTCGTGGGTTCGTCCGCGATGAGCACCGCCGGCTCGTTGACGATCGCCATGGCGATCATGACGCGCTGGCGCATCCCCCCGGAGAATTCGTGGGGGAACTGGGCGGCGCGCTGCGCCGGCTCGGGAACTCCGACCGCTGCCAGCGCCTCGACCGCCCGCGCGTGGGCCTGCTTGCGGTTCGCTGAGGGGTGGTGCACCCGATAGGCATCGGCCACCTGGCGGCCCACCGTCGCGAAGGGATTGAGGGCGGCCAGGGCATCCTGGAAGACCATCGAGATCCGCTGGCCCCGTAGCTTGTTGCGTTCGCGTTCCGTGAGGGCGAGCATGTCCTGCCCCTCGACGAGGATCGATCCGCGCGTCGTGGCGTTGTCGTCGATGAGGCCCAGACATGCCCGGCTCGTCACCGACTTGCCAGAACCCGACTCGCCCACGATGGCCAGGACGTGCCCGCGCTCCACCTGGAAGCTCACACCGTCGACGGCGCTGACGGTGCCCTGACGTGTCGCGAAGTCGACACGCAGGTCGTCGACCCGCAGCGGGAACTGCTCGGTCTCAGCCACGGCGGACCCTCGGATCGATGAACCCGTAGGCGATGTCGACGACCAGATTGGCGGCGATGATGAGCGCAGCCCCGAACAGCGCGGTGCCCACGACGACCCCCAGGTCGTGGCGGCCCACGCCGTCGATGAGCAAATCCCCGATGCCGTGCATGCCGAACACCCTCTCGGTGAAGACCGCCCCACCCAGCAGCCCGGCCAGATCGAGCCCGAAGAGCGTGATGATGGGAACCCACACGCCGCGACGTGCGGTGCGCCCCACCGTGCGCGGGGACGCACCGGTGGCGCGCAGCGCGAGCAGGTGCTCGGCGCCGAGTTCGTCGAGCATCTGGTTGCGGGCGTAGCGCGCATAGCTGGATCCCGACAGGGCGGCGATGACGCACCATGGGAGCACCAGATGCCACAGCCACTCCACTGGGGATTCGCCGAACGGCACGTAGCCGGAGACCGGGACCATGTTGAGCCAGAAACCGAAGACGAGGATGGCGATCAGCCCCAGCAGATAGGTGGGAGTGGCGAGCAGCACCAGGGAGCTGCCACGGACCAGATGATCGGGCAGCCGATTGCGGTGCCGCGCAGCGAGAATGCCCGACGCCATCCCGGCGAACAGCGCCAGCACTGCGCCACCTACCGCGATGGAGGCGGTGATCGGCAGCCTGGCCACGATGAGGCTCGTCACCGACTGGCGAAGGTCGAAGGAGTAGCCCAGGCAGGGTGCCGAGCAGATCATCGCGCTCGGGCCGGTGCCGAAGGTGCGTCCCACGAACAGGCCCTTGACGAAGTCGAGCCACTGGGCGAAGGCGGGCTTGTCGATGTCCATCAGCTGGTGGATCTGGGTGAGTCGTTCCGGCTGGCAGGGCCGCCCGCAGATCACCCGCGCGGGGTCGACGGTGGAGGAGTAGAAGATCAGGTAGACGCACAGCGAGATCGCGAGCAGCACGAACACCGAGATGATGACGCGGCGCACGATGAACCGAACCATCAGCGTTCCCCCATCCGCACGTCGAAGGCGTCGCGCAGCGCGTCACCCAGCAGGGTGGAGCCGAGCATGAGGATCAGCAGCGCTGCGCCGGGGAACAGCAGGAAACCGACATCGGCACCGGTATAGGTCCAGGTGACCGACTGGCCGATGAGCCGCCCCAGTTCGGGGGTGGTCGGGGAGACCCCCACGCCGAGGAAGGACAGGCCGGCTGCCGTCGAGATGGTGGTCGGGAAGCTGAGGGCTGTGATGACCGCCACGGTGCCCACCAGGTTCGGCAGCATCTCGGCGCGCAGGATTCGTCCGGGCGGGGTGCCGGTGGATCGTGCAGCTTCGATGAAATCGCGATTCACCAGGCTCTTCGCCTGTCCGTGGATGAGACGTGCGGTGCTGACCCAGCCGAACACGGCCAGCGAGAGCGCCAGCAGCACGGTGCGCGGGAACTCGGGAGGCACGATGAGCTGGATCGCGATGAGGAAGAGCAGCGAGGGGAATCCGAACATGAAGTCGACGAATCGTCCCATGACGTACTCGAAGACACCGCCGAAGTAGCCCATTGCCAGGCCGAGCAGCACGCCGAAGGTGACCGACAGGAAGGTTGCCCCCAGTGCGATGAGCACCGAGGTGCGGATGCCGTAGACGACCAGTGCGAACAGGTCGCGGCCGGTCTGGGGTTCGACCCCGAACCAGTGGGTCGAGGACACGCCGCCCAACGGTCCGATCGGCTGGCCACCGTTCGCGGCGTCGATGAGATCGCTGTGGAAGGTGTACGGATCCTGTCCCGCGATGGCGGCCAGCACCGGGGCGAAGAGCCCGGCGCCGACCACCAGCAGGACACAGCCGAGCCCGATCATGCCCATCCGGTCGTGACGCAGCTGTCCGAGCGCCTCGGCGAAGGGTCCTCGCAGACGCCGCCCGGAGTCCCCGGGCGACTGCGCGAGGGAGACGGGAGCCTGACTCACTGCGCCTTCAGCCCCACGATGAGCACATTGGGATAGGTCGGGAACGTGGGGATGTAGGTATTGGTCGTATTGGATCCGTTGATATAGGCCTGATGGCCGTAGTAGAGCGGAACGACCGGGGCATGTTCCATGATCTGCTTGTCGAGCGCACCCCACAGGCTGGCCGCCTTGGCGGAATCCGTCTCGGTCTGGGCGGCGGCGATCGCGGCGTCGATGGCCGGATCGGCCAGTCGCGAAATGTTGTAGTTGCCGTTGCCGATCTGATCGGAGGAGAACAGCGGGGACAGCGCGGCGTAGGCGCCGGGATAGTCGGCCTGCCAGCCCCCGAAGCTGAGATCGAAGTCACCCGATTCGGTCTGGGTGGCCTGGAAGGTGTCGGAGTCCTGGGACACGACCTTGACCTCGATGCCGAGGGTCTTGAGGTCCTGGGTGATCGAGGAGGCCATCTGGCTCTGTTCGTCCACCCCGGAATCGATGAGAAGGGTGAGAGGACCGACCTGCGCCGAGCCGAGCGCCTGCTTGGCCTTGTCGAGACTTCCGGTGTCGCCGCCGTCGTACAGGTTGAACTGCTGGTGGCCCTGCAATCCGGGCGGCAGCAGGGTCGAGGCGATGGCACCGCCGAAGGTGGGGCCGCCGTTGATCGTCTGGATCTGCTGCTTGTTGATGACATAGGAGATCGCCTTGCGCACGGCGATGTCCTTGAGCCCCGGGCGGGTGGTGTTGAAGGCGAGATAGTTCACGGCGCCGGACGAGGAGACGGCAGCGCGCGCCTTCACGGCCTCGTCGGCGTTGATCTTGGGGATCACCGATGTGGAGATCGAAGCGAATGCGGCGTTTTTGTCGTCGCCCTGATCGTTGATGAGGCGCTGGGACGCGGTGTCGGCGTTGAGGCCCATTTCGAAGACATAGTGGTCGGGGGCGGCCAGCCTGGCCTCGTCGGTCGACTTGTCCCAGTGCGGGTTGCGGGACATCTCGACCCTGGACCCCAGCTGGTAGTCAGTGACCTGGTAGGGACCCGAGCTCGGCGGATTGTGATCGTAGGCGGGGATGCCCATGCCCTTGTCGACCGGGATCGGGGCGAAGGCGGGCATCGAGACGATCCACGGCCAGTCCGCGAAGGCCCTCACGAGATGGAAGACGATCGTATTGCCGGACACCTCGACGGAGTCGAGATGGGCACCGCCGGCTGGGCCCTTGTAGTCGGCGCCGCCCACGAGGAGGGACTTGTGGTAGCTCAGGCCGCCCTGCAGCTGGGCGTCGAAGGACCGTTCGACGCCGAACTTCACGTCCGCGGCGCTGATCTCGCTGCCGTCGGCGTACTTGAGGCCCGACTTGAGGGTGTAGGTCCACGTCTTGCCGCCGTCACTGGGCGTGCCGGTGTCGGTTGCCAGGTCGGGGACCACCGTGGTGTCGGCAGCGGGATCGGTCTTCCAGGAGGTCAGGCCGCGTACCACGAGGTGCAGGGTGCTCGTGCCGAGATTCTGCGACTTGGCCGGGTCGAGGTGGATTTCCTTGGAGGTGGCACCTGACAGGATGTGGATCGTGCCGCCGGTGCTCGGGGCCGCCGTTGCGCCGACTCCCACGCCGGCGGATGCCGAAGCGGCCCCCGGGCCCTTCGGGTTCGCGTTACAGGCCGACAGCCCCGCCATGCTGAGCACTGACAGTGCACCGAGTCCAAGAACGGTTCTGCGAGTCTGGATCATTGCCTCTCCTGCGGGGCTGTATCGGCGGCGCCGGGGATCGGGTGCCGTGGTGACGCTCGTCCAGAGTATGGAGCGCCCGGCCCGATCGGCGCACGAATGTTTCCATCATGTGGCGAGAATGTCGGCACAGTTGAACTGCCCATCCACAACACATATCGTCGGTCTTTTATCCATTTGAGCACGGCGTGCGCCTCCGCGTCCTTGACGGCCGATCTTGTGGACATCCGGCGAGTAAGCGGCGGGCGAACACCCGGGCTGGGCGTCGCTCCGGGTCGTGCGGGCCCCTTCGCGTGCCCGCCACGATTTGGCGGGGCTGACCCCGTAAAACCTCACACCGGGTCATGACTGCGCGTGAGCAAGCTGTTCAGCGGGCGTAACCCGCTCGCCGGATTTCGCGGGAATGATCAGGGCTATGAGGAGCACAGTCGTTGTCGCGGGTGCCGGAATGGTCGCCCAGCACTTTGTGGAGACCCTGGTGGCCCAGGGCGGTCTGGAACACTGGCGAGTCGAGGTCTTCGGTGAGGAGTCGCGCGAACCCTACGACAGGGTCGCGCTGACCTCCTTCTTCCATGCGAGCAGCCCCGACGAGCTGGTCCTCGGCGAGCGGAGCCTGTGGCACACCGAGGGAGTGGACCTGCACCTCGGCTCGCGCATCGTCCAGGTCGACCCCACGGCGCACCTCGTCCGCACCTCGGACGGTGGCGAGCACCACTACGACAAACTCGTCCTGGCCACCGGCTCCTATGCCGCGAAGCCCCCCGTGCCCGGCAACGACATGGCGGGCTGTTTCGTCTACCGCACCATCGACGATGTCTGTGCGCTGCGCGACTGGGTACGCGAGCACGAACGGAGGCTCGATCGGACGGTGCGGGGAGCGGTCGTCGGAGGTGGCCTGCTGGGGCTCGAGGCGGCAGGTGCGCTGCACGGCATGGGGGTCGAGACCACCGTCGTCGAGTTCGCCGACCGGCTCATGCCGCTCCAGGTGGATCAGGCCGGCGGGCAGGCCCTTGTGCGGATGATCGAGCAGCTCGGCGTGCAGGTGCGTACCTCGACCGCCTCGAAGCAGCTGCTGGGCGATGACACCGGCGTGACGAGGATGGAGTTCGCCGACGGCTCGGGGCTCGATGTGGACGTCGTCGTCTTCGCCACCGGTGTGCGTCCCCGCGACGAGCTGGCCAGGCAGGCCGGGCTGGACGTTCACCCGCGCGGCGGCGTGCTGGCCGGGGAGGATTGCGCGACGAGCGATCCCGACATCGTGGCGATCGGCGAGGTGGCCTGCATTGCCGGGCGTGTCTGGGGACTTGTCGCCCCCGGCAACGAGATGGCCGAGGTGGCGGCCTCGCGTCTGCTGGGCGGTGACGCCACCTTCACCGGGGCCGATCTGTCGACGAAGCTCAAGCTGCTCGGTGTCGATGTGGCGAGTTTCGGTGACGCCTTCGCCAAGACCGAGCATGCCCTGGAAGTGGTCTACTCCGATCCCTTGGCGAAGGTCTACAAGAAGCTCGTGCTCAGCGACGACGCCTCGGTACTGCTCGGGGGCATCCTGGTCGGTGATGCCAGCGACTATGCGGCGCTGCGCCTGGGCGTCGGCAGGCCGTTGGGCTGCGATCCGGCGGCCTGGCTGGTGCCGGGGGGAGCCGAGCGTCCCGGTGCCGTCGACCTGCCCGACGACGCCAAGGTCTGCTCGTGCAACAACGTCAGTGCGGGAACCATACGCACTGCCGTCGTCGACGGGGCAACCGATCTCGCCGCCGTCAAGAAGTGCACCCGGGCCGGCACCACCTGCGGCTCGTGCATCCCACTGGTCAAGAAGATCCTCGATGCGCAGCTGCTGAGCATGGGGGTCGAGGTCAGCAATGCGCTGTGCGAGCACTTCGACCACAGCCGTGCAGAGCTGTTCGAGATCGTGCGCGCCAGCGGGATCACCACCTTCAGCGAGCTCATCTCCCGATACGGCACCGGGCTGGGCTGTGACATCTGCCGGCCCACCGTGGCATCGATCTTCAGCTCGCTGGGCCGGGGCCAGCTCCTGGACGGCGAGAACGCCGCCCTGCAGGACACCAACGACCACTTCCTGGCCAATATGCAAAAGGACGGCAGCTACTCGGTGGTGCCGCGGGTCCCCGGCGGGGAGATCACCCCGGCCGGGCTCATCGCGATCGGGCAGATCGCCTCCGATTTCGATCTGTACACCAAGATCACCGGCGGCCAGCGCATCGACCTGCTCGGCGCCCGACTGGAGCAGCTCCCGCTCATCTGGCAGCGGCTCCTCGATGCCGGATTCGAATGCGGACACGCCTACGGGAAGGCGATGCGCACCGTGAAATCGTGCGTCGGTGCCAGCTGGTGCCGCTATGGCGTGCAGGACTCCACCTCGATGGCGATCCGGCTGGAGAACCGCTACCGGGGAGTGCGCTCCCCCCACAAACTCAAGCTCGGCGTGTCGGGCTGCGCCAGGGAGTGCGCCGAGGCGCAGGCCAAGGACATCGGTGTCATCGCCACCGAGAAGGGCTGGAACCTCTACGTCTGCGGCAACGGCGGTTTCACACCGGTGCACGCCCAGCTGCTCGCCGAGGATCTCGACGACGAGCGACTGGTCACGCTCATCGATCGCTTCATCATCTTCTACATCCGCACGGCCGACCGGCTCCAGCGCACCGCCCCGTGGCTGCAGGCACTGCCGGGGGGCCTCGAGCATCTCAAGGAGGTCATCGTGGACGACTCGCTGGGTCTTGCCGCCGATCTGGAGGCAGCGATGGCCGCCCACGTGGCCGGTTACCGCGACGAATGGGCCGATGCCCTGCATGACCCCCGCAAGCGGGCCATGTTCACCTCCTTCCTCAATGCCCCCGGGACTCCCGACCCCGATCTGCGCTATCTCGTGGAGAGGGGTCAGCGCCGTCCCGACGGGCCCTTCCCGCCGTCCGCCATCGCAGCGGCGGACGCCACGGCGGGCGGCGAGTCCGGTGGCGAGGGTCTCGTGGCTGCCGGCCCCCCGGCGCCGATGGCCCACGCGCAAGGAGGGATGCAGCGATGAACGAGTGGACGAAGGTCTGCGAAGCCAGCGAGCTCGTCGCGGACCGGGGGGCGGCGGTGCTCGTGGGCACCGATCAGGTCGCGGTCTTCCGGCTGAGTGACGGGCGGCTGTTCGCCGTCTCCCACAAGGATCCGGTCACCGGGGCCAATGTCATGGCGCACGGCCTGGTGGGCTCCCACGAGGGCGTCCCCACCGTCGCGTCGCCGCTGCACAAGGAGGTCTACGAGCTGAGCACGGGGCGATGCCTCAATGAGGGTTGTGGCAGGCTCAAGACATGGGAAGTTCGCCACGACGAGCAGGGGATATGGCTGCGGGGGCCGCGAAGGGCAGACCAGCTCCCGGCGAGGTCCCGGCAGTCGTCGGCGGCCTGAGCCAGGCCCTGACCGGGGCCGAGGTCTGGGTGAGCGCCCAACGTCGCGCCGACGACCTGGCCTCTGCGCTGGCGCGGCGCGGAGCTGGGGTGGCCATTGTCCCCACCTTGGCGGTCCAGCGGCACGCCGACGAGGCGAGGCTCATCGAGCAGACCCGCCGGCTCCTCTCGTCCGCCCCCGATGTCATCGTCGTGACCACGGGTTTCGGTTTGCGGGGTTGGATCGAGACGGCGGACGCGAGCGGGCTGGGCGAGGCCATCGCCGCGTTGCTGGCCGGTACCCGCGTTCTCGCCCGCGGCCCCAAGGCGGCCGGGGCACTGCAGCAGGTGGGGGTGCGGGCCCAGTGGGTGGCCCCCAGCGAAAGCTCCCAGGAGATCCTCGCGGTGCTGCTCGACGAGGGCGTCACCGGCCGGCGGATTGCCGTGCAGCTCGACGGCGTCGGTGACCCCGCCCTCGTCGAGGGCCTTCGCCGGGCTGGCGCCACAGTCGTGGAACTCCCGGTCTATCGCTGCGCCGAGCCCGCCGATCCGCGGGCGACTGGCCGGGCAGCCCGCGAGCTCGGGGACGGGCGCTTCGATGCCGTGGCCTTCACCTCGGCCCCCGGCGCGGACGGCTGGCTGAATTCGCTGCACGATTCGGGCTGCGTGGACCGGGTGAGGGCCAGGGTGGACGACGGATCGCTGCTGCTCGCCGCGGTCGGCCCCCAGACCGCCGAGCCTCTGCTCGCAGCCGCCATGCCCGCGGTATGGCCCGAGCGCAGCCGGCTGGGCTCCCTCGTCCGGCTGATCGTCGCCGAGCTCTCGCGCAGGGCCATCACGGTGGACACGCCCGCCGGCCTGTTGAGGATCTTCGCGCAGGATGCCGCGGTGGCGGACACCGCACTGGGACTGTCTGCAGGCAGTCTTGCGGTGCTGCGCCTGCTCGCCTCGCGCCCCGGTGTCGTGGTGGACCGCGAGACGATCCTCGGCGTTCTGCCCGGCGAGTCCAGCGATCCGCACTCTGCGGAGGCCGCGGTGTGGCGCCTGCGCTCGTCCCTGCCGGACCCGGAGATCATCGCCACGGTCGCCCGGCACGGCTACCGGCTGGAAGCCGGCCCAACCAGCTGAGCGGATGGTTTGGCGGGAGCCGGGAGATCGCCCAGCCGCGGCGCAGGGCCGGGCAACGGCCCAGCCTCGTTGCGCGGCCGGGCAGCGGCCCAGTGGCACAATGCCATGGTCAGCCAGAGCGCGAGGAGATGTCGGATGGACCTGGAGAGCTTCGTCGAGAGGTTCGCGGTCGAGCGCCGCGGAACGAACTGCCTCAAGTGGGATGCGCTCCAGGAGCGCTTCGGCGACCCGGACCTGTTCCCCATGTGGGTGGCCGATATGGAGTTCAGCTCCCCGCCACAGATCCTCCAGGCCCTGCGCGAGAGGGTCGACCATGGCGCCTTCGGATATGGCATTCCCGATGATTCCTATTTCGAGGCCTTCGATGCGTGGGCAGTGCGCCACCACGAGGCCCGCGTCGAGCGTGACTGGGTGCGCTTCGCCACCGGTGTGGTGAACGGCTTCCACTGGATGGTCAACGCCTTCACCGAGCCGGGTGACGCGGTGCTGCTCGCCACGCCGGTCTACTACCCGATGCATGCCGCGGTGCGCAACAGCGGGCGCAAGCTGGTGACCACGCAGCTGGTCTGCGATGAGTCCGGCGTCTACCGCTATGACCTGGACGACATGGAGAAGGTCATCGCCGAGAACGACGTCAAGCTGTTCATCGCCTGCTCGCCGCACAACCCGGTCGGGCGGGTGTGGACCGAGCAGGAGCTGGAGCAGGTCTTGCAGCTGTGCGAGCGTCACGGCGTGCTGGTCGTCTCCGACGAGATCCACCAGGACATCATCGTGGGGGACCGGACCTTCGTCGCTGCCCAGGAAGTGGCCGGTGGCAAGTACGCGGGCAACCTCGTGACGCTCAATGCCGTCTCGAAGACGTTCAACCTGGCCGGCCTCATCCACTCCCACATCATCATTCCCGACGCCGGGCTGCGCGCGCGCTACGACCGCTGGGCCAAGGGCGTCGTGCAGACCGAGCTCAATATCCTCGGCGCGACGGCCGCCAAGGCGGGCTGGCTGTACGGCGACGAGTGGCTGGATGGCCTGTTGTCGGTGGTGCGTCGCAACGACGCCGAGTTCCGTGCCCGTCTCGGGGAGTTCACACCGCACATCGTCATACCCGAGCTGGAGGGCAGCTATCTGCTGTGGGTTGACCTGCGCGGGCATCTCGATCCGGCCCATGTCCAGGAGTTCATGACGAAGACCTGCCGACTCGCCGTTGACTACGGGGAATGGTTTGGTCAGCAGTGCCGCGGCTTCGTCCGCTTCAACGTGGCCACCACCCCGGCCAATGTTGACCACGGCCTCGACCTGCTCACTGCCGGGCTCGCCGGGCTGCACTGAGCACACGGCCCACAGGCCCGGAGGCGACCGCGCCCATGCCCGGCACCGCGCCGGCGCCGTTGGATGTCCGCTGAGTTCCTCACCGAGCAGACAGCTCGCAAACCCGGCGCTTTGCTGGTGCCGGACGTCGCGGGCAGGCAGGATGAGAGAAGAGAAGGGGGTCGACATGCTCATCGAGGAAGACCTGCTCATGGCGCTGACTGGTGCCGTGATGGGTGCCATCGCCCATCGGGTGGTCGGCATCTATCTGGGCGGCGGGCTCGCTGACCCCGACTTCAGCCCCGACAGCGCCACCGTGAACATCCTCGTCGTCACCAACGAGGACCCCGACGCGCAGCTCCTCGAGATCATGCGCGAGGCCCACCAGGCCGTCGACGAACAGTTCCCCGACTGGGGTGATCGGATCGACATCGAGTACGTCGGGCTGACTGGGCTGCGCGAATTCCGGGACGGAACACACCACGGCCTGCGTAGCGAGGCCGGTGAACCTCTGCACCGCGAGCCCCTGACAGAGCTCAACGTGCTCGGCTGGGAGGCTGCCCGCGAACAGTCGATTCCGCTGGTCGGCGAGCCGGCAGCGCAGGTGCTGCCGGCCTTCGGCCGCGAGGAGTTCCAGCGTGCGGTGCGCGGACATGCGGCACGCTGGCCCGGCTGGGTGCGCGAGCACACCTCGGTGCGCCAGCAGGCCTATGCCACGCTCACGATGTGCCGCGCCTGGTATTCCGCCAGGCTCGGCAGCCAGGTGACCAAACGCGAGGCGGCGCTCTACTGCGCCGCGGAGCTGCCGGACTGGGAGCCCCTGATCAGCTGGGCCGAGCAGTGGTGGTACGGCGAGGACCGCAGCGAGGGTCCCGACAGGCTCCCCGAGGTCCAGGCCTTCGTGGACGAGCTGTCGGCCCGTGTGCTTGCCGGCGTCTGTCGGCCGCAGGCCCCGAAGAGTGCCGCCGACGAGGACCGCGGCCGGGCGCAGTGAAGAACCCTCCGCCGGCCGGTGCCCGCCCTCAGAGCGCGGCACCCACCCATCGTCGCGTGCTGGCGCGTCCCGATGTGTGGGGCAGCGCTGCGGTGCTCGTCGCGGCGCTGGCAGTGTTCCTCGCCGTGGCGGCCCCCGGCCTGGTGCAGCGGGCCCACATCGCCGTGCCGCTCGACAGCTCTGCCTCGAGCAAGGCTTTCCTGGAGTGGGCATTCGGCCAGCTCGGCCGCTCTGCCGGCACGCAGCAGCTCGCCGGGCTGCAGCTGGACGCGGGAGAGCTCAACCTCACGATGCGCACGGGCAGTGTCGAACAGCATTGGCGGGTGTTCCCCCAGGACCTGCCGGAGCTGGTGGGCAGCGGACCACTCACCCCCACCGAGGGGGTCGTCGCCGCCACCGCCGAGCAGGCGGGCGATCTGGCGATGGTCTGGAGCGATTACAAGGCCACTGCCTCCGACTGTCCGGACGCCGATCTGTCCGTCGTGGGCGCAGCCACCTGGGGCGGCGCCATGCACTTCACGGCCAGTTGCCACAGCGGCGCGACACCACCTCGCGAGTGGATCGGGACCCGGCCCGTCGAGCTGCAGGGCACACTGTCGACGCGCTACTCGCTGGCCGTCATGATGACCGATCTGTCGAGGATCAGTCCACCTGCGGTCGGCTCGCTGGAGTTGACGATGCCGGGGGTGGACGCAGTGGGCTGCCGCATCGCGACGAGTTGGCGCCAGCAGATGGCCGGGGCCGCGCACTGGATCACCCAGTCGAGGCTGTGCTACACCGAACAGCCCAGCGGCTATCTGCCGGTCGGCGTCGTCGCGGCTCCCGGCGACGCCCGGGCCCAGCTCGCACATCCGCTCCTGCTGAGCCGCATCGATGCCGCTGTGTTGGAGGGGCTCAGCTCGGACTCCGGGCTTCCGGCCTACCAGACTGACATCACGACGGTGCACATCTCGTGGTCCGAGCGTTTCGGGCAGCAGGTCATCGCTGCCCGCTCGGGAGCGGGCAGCTCGGCGCGAGTCGGCTGGTATACCTTGGCGGGTCAGCTGCTGGCCCTCGACCGTGGCTGAGGGCCGGCAAGCTCTTCCGACTCGCCACTTCAGCCGGCTACTTCAGCTCGTCGGTGTAGGCGCAATACCAGGTGACCGGGTCCTGGCTGGAGTGGTAGAGCACCTGGTGGAAGCCATCGGTCAGCGTTCCGCGAGGGCCACCGAGCACGAGATAGGGCATCTGGTCCAGACCCACCACCGGGGCATCTGAGGTCGGTGCCAGGCGCAGCGGGTTCTTCAAGGTGCTCGGTTTGGCGGGATCGGAGCTGGGGGCGAGGCATGGCATCGTGGACGCCCTGATCGGAGCGGTCCGGACCGGAACGCCCTTTTCCAGGGCGATCGTGTTGGTCACCTCATGGTCGGGTTGCTGGTCGCATGCCTGATTCTGCCGGATCAGCCGGGTGACGGTGATCGTGGCGCCCGAGACGGACAGGCTCTTCGTGGTGTTCCCGCAGTTCTTGTCATCGGTGATGGGCTGGTCCAGCTGGTGGGCGCTGCGCGTCGCGGGATCCCACAGCCAGATGTAGGCGTAATGCCAGTATTCGGTGCCCTTCCCGGTGGTCAGCCAGGCGACTGCGTCCTCGTACCCGTCGCCGTTGAGGTCGGCGTACTGGGTGGGATTGCCCTGGCTTGCGGCGTCCACCTTCCACCATGCCGCACCCGACGCGGGGCTGGAATTCGAGCCGGGCTGCAGTGTCTGGCCCGACTGCGCGTCGAACCAGGCGGCATCGGCGAAGTCGAAGTGCTCGATGCCCTTGGGGCCGCTGAGATCGGCCGAGGCAGTGCTCGGGGCCGGGGCGGGGGCCGGTTCTCCCGGGGCAGCGGCGCATCCGGTGCACACCGCAAGGAGCAGCGCGAGGAGGGCCGGTGCACGTCCGATTCGGCGGGTCATGTGCCCAGACTAGGTGGCTTGGGCGCCTCGGGGGGCGGCGCTCCCCGCGCTCGGCGCGCTGGGCGGTTCCCAGCGCTGTGGAATGCTTGGCGAAGGCCGGAGAAGGAGCAGGCAATGGATGTGGCGCTGGCGGGCGGGGCGAGAAACGGGTCCGGCGAAGGGCGATGTCCCGTCTCGGCGCCGCCTCGCGGGCACCTGAGGATCGCATTCGTCTCGTTGCACACGTCCCCCATCGCCACACCGGGTGGTGCCGATGCCGGAGGCATGAACGTCGTCGAACTGAACTCGGCCTTGGCCTTGGCCAGGGCAGGGCACCGGGTGGATCTCATTGCGCGCCGCGACGAGCCGCAGTCACAGCCCGTCGTTCAGGTCGCCGAGGGGGTACGACTGATCAATCTTGCCGCTGGTCCGGCCCGCCCGGTGGCGAAGAGCCGCTCGGAGTCGCTCATCGAGCCGTTCCGGGGCGCGATGGCGCAGCTGAGCCCCGACTACGACATCATTCACTCCCACCACTGGTTCAGCGGCGTCGCGGCGCTGCCGCTGGCGCAGGCGTGGGGGGTGCCGCACATCCAGAGCTTCCACTCGGTGGCGGCCCCCGCCGGTGCGGAATCGCTGTTCGAGGGGGAGCCGCCCGAATCGGCCGGCCGGGTCGCCGGCGAGGCCTTCGTGGCAGCCCACTCCCAGCTCGTCATTGCCGTGAGCGAGGCGGAGCGCCGGACCGTCCACGAGCGTTATGGTCGCCCGATGTCGACGATCGACGTCGTGCGGCCCGGAGTCGATCTGGAACTCTTCCGGCCCCTCGCGGCCGGTGAAAGGCCGTGGAGCTGGGGCGGCGAGCGCCCCTATCTGTTGTGCGCAGCGCGTCCCCAGCCGCTCAAGGGCTCTGATCTGGCGCTGCGTATGCTCGCACGATTCCCTGCGGCACATCGCCCGCACCTGGTGCTTGCCGGGGAACCCTCCGAGGACTTCTCGTCCTATGGTGCCAGCCTGCACCGTCTCGTCGCGGAGCTCGGGCTCGCCGAGGACGTCACCTTCCTGGGATCGCAGAGTCGTGAATCCCTGGCGACCATCTTGCGAGGCGCGTTTGCCCTGCTCAATCCCAGTTTTTCCGAGACCTTCGGACTGATCTGCCTAGAGGCCGAGGCCAGCGGGTGCCCGGTCATCGCCTCCAGGGTCGGCGGTTTGCCCGAGGCGGTCGCCGACGGCCGAACCGGCTTCCTGGTTCCCGATCGGGAGCCGTCGAGCTGGGCGGGCGCCGCGCAGCGCCTGCTGGGTGACCGGCGGCTTCATGCGCAGATGTCGCGGGCCGCCCGTGAATTCGCCCAGCAGCACTCCTGGGAGGTGTCCGCGGCAGGGCTGGAGCACAGCTATCACCGGGTGCTCGGCCGCCAGACAGCACCCTCCGAGCGGCTGCGCGCCCAGCCCTCACAGGCCCAGCCATCGCAGACCCAGGCCAGTTGCGACGAGCGGACCGGGCAGTGAGCTCGCCGACGATCGCGGACCTGCTCACGCACGCTCGGGGCCTGCGGGTGCTGTTCGTCCACGCCCACCCCGACGACGACACCTTGTCGACCGGTCCGCTCATCGCCTGGCTGGCCCGGCAGGGGGCCGACGTGAGCCTGCTCACCTGCTGCCGTGGCGAGCGGGGCGAGGTGGTGCCGGGGGTGCTGCCCGATGGGGCGAGCCCGGTCGATCTGGTGGAGGCGCGCGAACGCGAGCTCGACGCCGCCTGCACGGCCCTGGGAGTCCGGCAGCACTGGTTCCTCGGGGCGGCGCCGTGGCGTGCTCGCGGGCGCGCCGAGCGGCACTACGAGGACTCCGGGATGCGCTGGGTCACGCCCACCGTCGCCGGCCCGGCGCGCGACGCCAGTGAGCTCTCGCTGACCCGAGCGTCCCTGGACGAGGAAGTGGCCGACGTGCTGGCAGGTCTGCGGCAGCTGGCGCCCGAGATCGTGCTCAGCTACGACGAGGGCGGAGGTTACGGGCATCCCGACCATCTTCGGGTGCACCAGGTCGTCGAGCAGGCGGCGCGCCACCAGGCGGTGGGTTTCGTGGCGGTGCTGTCCAACGATGACGTGCCGGGCACGGACACTGCGCGTGCCCGCTGGTTCGAGTCGGACGACCCGGCGGTGGCCCAGGCGGTCCTGGCGGCGCTGCGCTGCTATCGCAGCCAGCTCACCGTGGTCGGCGAGGGTGCGGACAGTCATATCCGCCATGTCGGAGGACAGCGCCAGGAGATCCCTCGACGGGTGGGATTGATCGAGTGAGACCGGGCGGCGCCGATGTTCGTCAGTCGCGGCCGTAGATGTCGCGGGTGTACACCTTGTCCGCCACGTCCGAGAGCTCGGGAGCCTGACGGTTGCTCACGATGACATCGGCCCGGGCCTTGAACGCATCGAGATCGCGCACGACTTCCGAGTGGAAGAAGTCCTCGGCGTCAAGGGCCGGCTCGTAGACGATGACCTCGATGCCCTTGGCCTTGATCCGCTTCATGATGCCCTGGATGGCCGAGGACCGGAAGTTGTCCGAACCGGATTTCATGACGAGCCGGTAGATTCCGACCACGCCGGGGTGACGAGCCAGGATATCGGTGGCGATGAAATCCTTGCGGGTGGTGTTCGCGGCCACGACGGCCGAGATGAGGTCCTGGGGCACCTGGGCATAGTTGGCCAGCAACTGCTTGGTGTCCTTCGGCAGGCAGTATCCCCCGTAGCCGAACGAGGGATTGTTGTAGTACTGGCCAATACGCGGGTCCAGACCGACGCCCTCGATGATGCGGGCGGAGTTGAGCCCGCGGACGGCGGCGTAGGTATCGAGCTCGTTGAAATAGGCCACGCGCAGCGCCAGATAGGTGTTGGCGAACAGCTTCACCGCCTCGGCCTCGGTCGAGGGCATGAGCAGCACCGGCACGTCGTCGGCAAGGGCACCCTCGACCATCAGGGAGGCGAACAGGGCGCCCGCCTCGCCCTCGTCGCCCACGATGATGCGCGAGGGGTACTGGTTGTCGCGCAGGGCATGGCCCTCCCGCAGGAACTCCGGGGCGAACAGGATCGTGGTGCCCGGATGGGCCTGGCGCATCTGCTCCGTGAAGCCGACGGGAATGGTGGACTTGATGATGACGATGGCCTGCGGGCTGCGGGAAACGACCTGGTCGATGACGCTCTCCACCGAATGGGTGTCGAACAGATTGGTCACCGTGTCGTAATTCGTGGGGGTGGCGATGATGACGACCTGGGGACTGTCATAGGCCCGGTCGGGCTCGGTGGTGGCTTCCAGGCGAAGGTCCGCCCCCGACAGCGCCTGCTCCAACTCGGCGTCCACGATCGGGGAGACGCCGCGTGCCACCTTGTCGATCTTCGAGGCATCGATGTCCATGAGGAGCACGTCATTGTGGGTGGCCAGCAACGCGGCATTCGAGAGTCCGACATAGCCCGCGCCGACGACGGTGATCTGCATGGAATTGCTCCTCGTGTTGGGATCCGCACGGAGCATATCGAAGGTGATCCGATGGAATGTAACCCGTGCTCAGAACAGCTCGTCCTGGCCCTTCGGAGGCGCATAGACCGGGTCGATTCCCTCGAACATCTTGGATATCGACTTTCCGCCATGAATCCGATCGATGGCTTCGGCGAACAGCGGTGCAACGCTCAGCACAGTGAGCTCCGGCCAGCCGCTGGGCGCTGGCACGGTGTCGGTGGTCACCACCTCGCGAATGAAGGGCTCACCGCGTAGTCGCTCGACGGCATCGCCGGCGAACAGGCCGTGCGTGCAGGCGACGACGGTATCGAGTGCGCCGTGGGCCTTCAGCTGGCGGATGAGCTCGAGGATCGAACCGCCGGTGGCGATCTCGTCATCCATGACGATGCAGTGCTTGCCGAGCACATCGCCCACGATCGTGTCGATCACCACCTCGTTGTCTCCCAGTCGCCGCTTGCTGCCTGCGGCGACGGGCACGCCCAGCAGCCGCGCGAAGGTGGAAGCGCTCTTGGCATTGCCGAAGTCGGGGCTGACAACGACGGCGTTGTCGTTGTACGCGCGCAGGTACTGGGCCAGTGTGCCCATCGCGGTGAGCTGGTCAACCGGCACCGAGAAGAAGCCCTGCACCTGTGGCGCATGCAACTGCATGGTGAGCACCCGGTCGACACCGGCGGTGCTCAGCAGGTCGGCGACCAGACGGCCGCCGACGCTGATTCGGGAGGCATCCTTCTTGTCGGATCGTGCGTAGGCGTAGTGCGGGATGACTGCGGTGATCTGCGCCGCAGAGGCGGAACGGGCTGCCTGGATCATGAGGAGCAGTTCCATGAGATGGTCCTGGGTCGGTGCGACGAGCGGCTGCACGATGTAGACATCGCGCTGGCGCACATTGACCAGCAGCTGAGCCTGAAGGCAGTCATTGCTGAATCTGCTGATTCGTACCGGTGACATCCTCAGACCCAGATGGGTGCAGATCTTGTGGGTGAAACTCTCGTGTGCCGAGCCGGAGAACACGACGATGTCCTTCAAGGTCATCCTTCCGAAGGTTGCGACCCCCTCACCCTAATTGCCAGGGCAGAGGGTCATCTCCTCACATCGCCCAGGCGACATCACGGGAGGAGTGGCGCCAGCCAGGTGACTCGGCCCCGCCGATAGCGGCGGGGTGTTCGGAGGTGCCTCGCGCGGGGAGGCCTCGCCACTGTGACGGCCTCGTTACGGTCGTGTTAACCCTGCGGTGCTGCGAGTCGGGAGGTGTTAGCCTCTCCGGTGTTCGTTCCATTTGGAATTAATTCCCTGAGCAAAACCATGGAGGACAGTCATGCATGACCACACTTCTTCGCGTCGACGGACGCTCTTGCCCTTCATGACAGCAGTGGCGGCCCTGGGGCTCGTGGTTTCCGGCTGTGGCAGCCAGGTGTCCACGGCGAGCGGCGGCTCCGCTTCGGCATCGGTGAAGTCCTGCGTCGACACGAGCGGCAGCAAGATCAAGATTGGCTTCATCAACTCGTTGTCGGGGACGATGGCGATCAGCGAGAAGACTGTGCGCGATTCGCTCGATATGGCCGCCGATGAGATCAACAAGAGCGGTGGGGTACTCGGAAAGCAACTGGATGTGCAGGCCGCCGACGGAGCCAGCGATCCGAATACCTTTGCCCAGAAGGCGGATCAGTTGATTCGCCAGAACTGCGTTGCGGCGGTGTTCGGAGGCTGGACCTCGGCCAGCCGCAAGGCGATGAAGCCAGTGTTCGAGAAGGACAACTCATTGCTCTATTACCCGGTCCAGTATGAGGGCATGGAGTCGTCGCCGAATATTTACTACACTGGCGCCGCGCCGAATCAGCAAATCGTTCCGGCGCTTGACTGGATGAAAAGCAAGGGCTTTAAGAAGCTGTTCTTGGTCGGTAGCGATTACGTCTTCCCGCGTACCGCCAACAAGATCATCCAGGCGTACGCGAAGGCTAATGGCATGACGGTGGTCGACGAGCAGTATGTGCCGCTCGGCGGTACCGACTTCACCACCATCGTCAACAAGCTGAAGGATTCGGGGGCGGACGCGGTCTTCAACACGCTCAACGGTGACTCGAATGTCGCCTTCTTCCGTCAGTTCGCTTCCATGGGGTTCAACTCCACCACTATGCCTACCATCTCGGTTTCAATCGCCGAACAGGAGATACCCGGTGTCGGGCTGGACAACCTGAAGGGCCAGTACACCGCCTGGGACTATTACCAGACGCTTGACACCGAGCAGAACAAGAAATTCGTGAGCGATTTCAAGGCCCGTTATGGCCAGGATAGGGTGACCAGTGACCCGATGGAGGCTGCCTATGTCTCGCTCTACCTGTGGAAGGCGGCCGTGGAGAAGGCCAATTCCTTTGATGTGGACAAAGTGAAGGCCAATTCTGATGGCATTAGCTTTGATGCCCCAGAGGGCAAGGTCACGGTCGACGGCGAAAATCACCATGTGTACAAGACACCGCGCATCGGTCAGGTCAACAGCGCAGGACTCATCGATACTATCTGGCAGACCCCCAGTCCGCTCAAGCCTGATCCCTATCTCAAGGACTATGACTGGGCAAAGGGTCTCAGTTGATCTGCCGGCGTGACGAAAGGTAGGTCGCGATGGATGTCGTCGTAGGTCAGCTCCTCGCGGGGCTGAGCGTTGGGTCAGTGCTCCTGCTGGCCGCAGTGGGCATGAGTCTCACGTTCGGACAAATGGGCATCATCAACATGGCACACGGCGAGTTCATCATGATCGGCGCCTACACCGTGTACATGGTGCAGCAGTTCGTAAGTGTTGCGGCGCTGTCCTATGTGATTGCGATCCCGTGTGCCTTCCTGCTCGCGGCAGCAGTCGGAGTACTGCTTGAGCAGGGTGTCCTGCAATTCATGTACCGCAGACCTCTCGATACACTTCTGGTGACCTTCGGGGTTTCGCTGATCCTCCAGCAGGCGGCACGCGATATATTCGGTGCTCCTGCAGTGGCGATCAATATCCCTGAGTTCCTGTCTGGTCATGTGAGCCTCTTGGGTGCTGCCATCCCTGTTTCGCGGATTCTGATCATTGTGTTGGCAATGGTTCTCGTGCTGCTCGTGAGCTGGTTGCTCAAGGCCACTCAGGTGGGCCGTCGGATGAGGGCCGTCACCGTGAATCGGGAGCTTGCGGAAGTCAGCGGCATCCCGACTCGTCGAACCGACCGGCTGACTTTCGCCCTTGGCTCAGGGCTCGCAGGTATTGCCGGAGTAGCCATCACGCTCATTGGCTCGACGACCCCGACGCTCGGATCGAATTATATCGTCTATGCGTTCTTGGTTGTGGTCGCTGGCGGTTTGTCAAGCATCTGGGGCGCGGTAATTGCGGCGGTCGCGCTGGGCATCGTGCAATCGGCAATCGCATTCGGCACCACGCAGAGTATCGCGACTTGGGTCAGTTTCCTTCTGGTTGTCTTGTTCCTTCAATGGCGGCCGCAGGGAATCTTCAGTCTCAAGACAAGGAGCCTGGCATGAAGAAGACGATGTCTGCCGTGATCGCAAGGCGGGACCGCCGGGTCGCAGGGCCGGGGCGGAGCAGCTGGATACTCTTTGCGGCGCTGGCTATGGTGCTGGCCCTGGCCCCTATGGTGCTCAATCAGTTCAATATCGGTCTGCTGGCCAAATTCCTCTGCTATTCCATGGTGGCGATCGGCCTGGGGCTGTTGTGGGGGCGAGGTGGTGTCCTGAGTCTCGGGCAAGGTGTTTTCTTCGGGTTGGGCGGTTACATCATGGCCATGCACATGCAGTTGGCGGATGCCTCTGCGAATGGAGGAAGTGGAGTCCCGGAATTCATGTCGCTGTACGGCAATGGGCACGTGCCGGGGTGGTGGCTGCCATTCCGGAGCGGCGTCGTCACGCTTATCGCAATACCCGTGGTTCCGATGCTTGTCGCGTGGGCGCTGGGCGCAGCCGTGTTCAAGCGGAGGGTGAAGGGTGCGTATTTCTCTATTCTCAGTCAGGCGCTCGTCGCCGCCTTTGCGCTGCTGCTCATCGGCGCCCAGACCAGCACTGGCGGCTCGAACGGATTGAGTGATTTCACCGGGTTCTTTGGATATGTCCTCAACGACCCAGTCAATCAGCGTTCCCTCTACTATTTAGTGCTGATCGTGGTGCTCGTCATGCTGCTTGCCACAGGCCTGCTCATGTACAGCAGATTCGGTGAGGTGCTCCTGGCAGTGCGGGACACCGAGGAGAGGGTCCGCTTTCTTGGCTATGATCCGGCCAGTATCAAGACGGCTGCCTTCGTCTATGCGGCCCTGCTGGCCAGCATCGGCGGGGCCCTGTTCGTCCCGGTCGCTGGAATCATCTCGCCGTCGGACATCGGGGTCACTCCGTCGATCATCTTCTTGCTGGGCGTTGCTCTGGGCGGGCGCAGCACCTTCTTGGGTCCAGTGCTCGGTTCCCTCATTGTGTCGATCGCGCAGAACTCCTTGTCAAGTGCATTCCCGAGCTTCTGGTCATATCTCGAAGGAGCGCTGTTCATCGTGGTGATCGCCCTGCTCCCGGGCGGTGTGGCCACACTTGTGCCCTCGATTCGGCGGTGGCGACGGCGTGTTTCCGGTGCCCCCGGTGCACGCGGTGGGAGTCGGGCGTCCCAGACCGATGCGGTCCCCGAAGCCAGTGCCGGGGAGCTGGTGTCCAGATGACGAAGATCGCAGCCATGGAGGAGGGGCAGGACCTCGCTGTGCGGGTCAAGGGCCTTACGGTGGCCTTCGGCGCCTTCCATGCCATCGACGACGTCGACCTTGAGGTGGGCGGCAATCATCTCCATTTCCTGATCGGCCCCAACGGCGCAGGCAAGACCACCCTCATCGATGCCATCACCGGGCTCGTGCCCTATACCGGGACTATTTCCGTGGGCGGACGCGCATTGGCCAGGATGACGGTGCAGGACATTGCGCGCTTCGGCGTGGGTCGGACCTTCCAGACCGCTACGGTCTTCGAGCGCCAGACCGTTGTCCAGAACCTGGATATCGCGCTGCGGGGTGGCCGCCACTGGGCCTCATTGCTCACACTGCGGCGGGAGGTCCCGGAGCGGATCGAGGAGATCCTCGAGATTATCGGACTCGCGGGTCATGCTGACGAGCTTGCGGGGGTGCTCTCGCATGGGCAGAAGCAATGGCTGGAGATCGGCATGGTGCTTGCTGCGAATGCCCGGGTCATTCTGCTCGACGAGCCGGTGGCCGGCATGACTCTCGATGAACGTGAGGCCACGGGCGAACTGCTCAGGCGCATCTGTCCCGACAGGGTCGTGATGGTTGTGGAGCATGACATGGACTTCATGCGCCGGTTTGCCGACGCGGTCACGGTGATGTCCCGAGGCCAGGTCCTCGTGGAGGGTTCGGTGGAGCAGATCCAGGCGAACCAGCAGGTGCAGGACACGTATCTCGGTGTAGCGGAGGCGGTGTGACGATGTTGACAGTCGAAGGGCTCGTCGCGGGCTATGGCAGGACCAGGGTGCTGCACGGGATCTCGATGAGCGTCCCCGATGCGGGCATTGTTGCGGTACTCGGCCACAACGGTGCCGGCAAGACCACGCTGATGAAGACGATCATGGGGCTGTTGAGGGCACAGCAGGGATCCATCCGCTGGAATGATGAGGAGATCAGTCGTCTCGCCCCCAACGAGCGCGTGAAGCGGGGAATCGCGTACGTGCCCCAGGGGCAGCAATCTTTTGGACAGCTCACGGCCCTGGAGAACATGGAACTCGTTGCTGGATCCGACCGGAGCCGGGCTGAACTCATCGACGAGATGATGGACCGCTATCCTGACCTTCGCCGGTACAGCTCGCGTCGAGCCGAGTTGCTGAGCGGTGGGCAACGACAACAGCTTGCCATCGCCCGGGCCCTGCTCACCCGCCCTCGGCTGCTCATCCTGGATGAACCCGGCGAGGGCATCCAGCCATCGGTTGTCGCAGACATCCGCCGGACAATGCTCGACCTTGCGGCGACGGGCATCCAAGTACTGCTCGTCGAACAGCAGATCGACTTTGCCGTCTCCCACTGCACTCAGTACGTCGTTGTCGCATCGGGGCGGATCGTGGATCGCGGCGAGGGCGGGGCGAACTCGGTCGGGCAGGTTCGCCAGGTGCTGACCATCTAGCCTGTCGGGAATGCGCATGCTCGCCCGTGGCCGATATTGGCACAGGCTGAGTGCGGTCTGAGGGCAATAGGCAGCGATCAAGGGCCGGTCGCGTCACAGACGATGTCACCCGATCACGATGCCTTGATATCCGCCAAGACATCGAATTCCAGTCCCTCAGAACGGCCCAGGTACACCGGCTGCACGGTTTGATTGCCCTTGAAGCGCAATCGCCCGCGAGGCCCTGTGAACGTCGCTCCGTCCACCACGCGATCGATATCGCGGACCTCCGTAGAGTGCGCTTGGCGTACCAGGGCAGCGAGCGCAGCGAGACTCTCCAAGCATGACTCGGCGGGTCCGCTGAGCGATGGTGCGCCATCTCCGTGGAAGTGTTGATAGCGCCCGACGAAGTCGAGCGCGGACTCGGTGACAAGGGTGCTGAAATAGCCGCTCACCGTGTACAGCTCGCAGTTCTCTCTCGGGCTGTTCGCCAGCAGTACATTCTCATCGGAGAGCGGACATAGCCGGATCATGTGATCCTGCAGCCCGGATCGACCGAAGGCCCGGTTGAATTCGACCGCGTTCTGACCGATCATCAGAGAAACAACTCCATCGCAATGCTCGTCGCGCATGGCGGCGAGCCCGCGGCTGATCCCCTCGGGGTCAGGTTGGCCATAACTGACGAACTGGCTTCCGACAACCGCAATCCCCAACGACGAGGCACGCTCCCGCAGCCATTGGTAGGTCCGCCGTGGCCACACATAGTCATCCCCGATGAGGAACCACCGGCGAGTTCCCAAGTTGCCGCAGAACCATTCCAGCGCAGGCAGTAAGTAGTCCTGCGGAGACTCTCCGGTGCAGTAGACGCCAGAGCGGCTCTCGCCGCCCTCATAGAGCGCCGGATAGACATAGGGAACCCGCCCGGACACCACTGGGACGAGTGCATTTCGGACCGATGAGATATGCCATCCGGCGATGGCATCGATGCAGTGGTCGCGGATGAGCCCAGCAACCACCGAAGCCACCCGCCGTGGTTCCTGGCCGCCATCGACCCATCGCAACTCGATATCCTGACCGAGCAGTCCACCATCGTCGTTGATCTCTTCGGCGGCCAGTTCTGCGCTGGCCATGGCGGAAGGCCCATACAAGCCGCCAGGCCCCTGGAAGGGAATCACCATTGCAACTGTGTATGACATTTTCTGTCGCCTTCCGATCCGGCATTGTGGCCCGTCAGACGCTGCCGACGGTCAAACACGGATACAGCCTAGAGTTCGGCCCCGCCATTGAGCCGTTGTCCAAGGTGCTGTAACGTGCAATTAACGGCTCATCCCAATCGAGGGTGTAGTTGGGGTCTGAATCCGCCTGTCTCGAGCAGGCTTCTGGCGATGTAGTTGGTGAGGTTGCGGAAGCCCAGGG
>NZ_FOGZ01000040.1 GCF_900111365.1 Propionibacterium cyclohexanicum | reverse complement strand
CCCTGGGCTTCCGCAACCTCACCAACTACATCGCCAGAAGCCTGCTCGAGACAGGCGGATTCAGACCCCAACTACACCCTCGATTGGGATGAGCCGGCAATGTGAGCGTGGTCTTCGCAGCGATCAGCTATGCCGGGCAGCTCAGCGTGACCATCCGTCTCGACAGGGCCGCGTGGGACCGGGAGGAGCTCCTCGTCACGGCTTTGGCAAGGTCGTTCTCATGGCTGACGGGCGCATCGGGTGGGCCCTGAGCGGCGCCGTCCTCAGCCCCTGTGCCTCAGGCCCCGCACAGCGATGAGCACGCAGATCAGCATGCAGACGCCTGCCGCCAGCAGCGCCGTTCGGGAACCGGCGGTGAAGGCGTCCACCGCGCCGGGACGCACCGCCTCACCGAGCTGCGCTGTGACCTCGGACAGGCGCCCACCCGCCACGGCGGGCAGCAGGGCCTCGGCCTGAGCGTGTATCCCTGCAGGCAGCCCGGCCACCGTGTCCGCCCAGCGCCGCCCGGCAGCCGCCGCGCCGAGTGCCCCGAGCACTGCCAAGCCCACGGACGAGCCGAGCTGGCGGCTCGCATTGAGCACCCCCGAGGCCGAGCCGGCCACCGCCGCGGGTGCGTCCGACATGGCCATATGAGTGGCGGTGGGGGTCATGAGGCCGGGACCGAGCCCCAGCAGGAAGAAGCCTGCTGCGGTGAGGGCGAACGGCGTGCTTGCGCCGACCTGGCTGAGCAGCAGGACGCCCGACATCTCGACGATCGCGCCGGTGACGACGATGACGCCGGGGCGGGCGAACCGGGTGAGTTTCGCGGCGCCCTGGGAGGCCAGCACGAAGGGGATGTTCATGAACAGCCAGGACAGCCCGGTGCCCAGCACGCTCCATCCCTTGACGTCCTGGTACAACAGCGCCATGTAGAACATCACGCCGTTCAGGGCGAGGTAATTGAAGAAATAGACGCTCATGCCCGTCGTGAAGCCGACCGAGCCGAACAGGTCGAGCGGCATCATGGGCGACGGCGCCACGCGTTCCCATCTCACGAAACCAATGAGCAGCGCGAGGCCGATGACCAGCGGCGCAATGACCTTGGGGGAGGCCCACACTCCCGCCGCGGCACCGATGAGCCCGTAGACGAGACCCACAAGGCCCAGGCCCGACAAGACCACCCCGCCGATGTCGAGCGAGCCGGCCTGGCCCCGGGGCGACTCCTGCACGAAGCGCCAAGTGAGCAGGAGAGTGACAAGCGCAAGCGGCACATTGACCCAGAAGATCGCCGACCAGCGGAAATGCGCCAGGAGAAGGCCGCCGGCGAGCGGGCCGGCACCGAATCCGAGACCACCGAGCGAACCCCACAAGCCGATCGCCCAGGCACGCTGGGCCTGCGGGAAGGCCAGCGTGACGATGGACAGCGTCAACGTGACCATGAGGGCGCCACCGATGCCCTGCACTGCCCGGCTCGTCACCAGCATCGCGCCAGAGCTCGACAGCGCGCAGCCGATGCTGCCGGCCGTGAAGACGAGCAGCCCGGTCAGGAACCAACGTTTGCGCCCGAACCGGTCGCCAAGCGCACCTCCGAAGGGAATCAGCGCGGCGAGGCTGAGCGAGTAGGCGCTGATCACCCACTCCAGCCCGCTGTTGGCCAGATGCAGTTCCCTCTGCATGGATGGCAAGGCGATGTTGACGATCGTCACATCGAGCATCAACATGAACTGGGCGAGGCACATCGCCGTCAAGGTGAAGATCCTCGCCCGGACGACTGCCCGCTGCCCCCCGGACTCGCCCGGGGACGAGGCATCCTGGCTCACTTCGCGATCCGCGGCCCGCCTACTGCTCACTCCAACCACAGTAGGCCTGCCTGCAATGCATTCCGACCCGTCCGGCAGACCGCCCTCATGCTGGGCGGACCCCGCTCGCTCGGCGCCGGCCGGTGTCACACCGTGATTGCAGCACCCGTGATCCGCTCGAAGGCCTCGAGATAGCGCGCCCGGGTGGCGTCCACGATGCTTGGCGGCAGCGACGGGGGGCGAGCGCCCGAGGCCCGGTCCCAGCCGGAGTCGTTGAGCAGCCAGTTGCGCACATACTGCTTGTCGAAGCTCTCCAGCCGGCCCTCGTCATAGGCGCGGGCATCCCAGAAGCGCGAGGAATCCGGGGTGAGCACCTCGTCGGCGAGCACGATGGTGCCGTCGGGGCGCTTTCCGAACTCGAACTTGGTGTCGGCGAGCACGATCCCCCGGGCCCGCGCGATCTGCTCGGCGTGGGCGTAGATGCGCAGGCTCAGATCGCGGATCGCCGCCCCATCGTCCGCGCCGACGGTGGCGCACATCTCCTCGAAGCTGACATTCTCGTCGTGCTCCCCCATCGGCGCCTTCGTGGCCGGGGTGAAGATCGGCTGGGGCAGCTTGGACCCGTCGTGCAGGCCGGCGGGCAGGGCGATGCCGCACACCGTGCCGCTGTGCTGGTATTCCAGCCAGCCGGAGCCGGTGAGGTAGCCCCGCGCCACGCACTCCACCGGGATCATCGCGAGCTTCTCGGCGACGATCGCCCGCCCGCGCACCGGCTCGGGAACCCGGGTGTCCGCGACATGGTTCGCGACGATGCCGGCCAGCCGGTCGAACCACCACAGCGAAAGCTGAGTGAGCACGATGCCCTTGCCAGGAATGAGCGAGTCGAGCACGAAGTCGAAGGCCGAGATGTTGTCCGTGGACACCATCAGGAGGCGGGAGTCATCGCCGGGCAGCGCATAGAGCTCGCGCACCTTCCCGGCATGGATGAGGGGAAGTCCAAGGGATGCATAGTGCGCGTCAGCCACGGGCACACCCTACGCGGAACGCCACCGGCCAACGCCAGCAGGCCGAAGGCTATGAACGCACGCCGCAGGTGTCGGCTCCGGTGCCGGTGTGTTCATCCTGGGATCTTCTCGACCGTGGCGAGTTCGCTGCGAGCCGGAATCTCACGTATCTCTCGTGTCCCGATGCACAGCACGATACCGACAATCCCGACGCAAGTCAGCGCCAGAATGGCGCCTCTGTATCCGAGGCCGTCGAGCAGGGCGCCAGCGATCGCTGACGACAATCCGACCGCAGCCATGCTCGACAGGACCATCACAGAGATCATCCGGCCGAGCAAGTTGTCGGGAGTTTTCATGGCCATATAGGCCTGCAAGGTGGAGTTCATCGGGACAATCCCTATGGCCGCCGCCCCGAAGATCAATCCGGTGCCCCACCACGTTGCCGAGAACACGCACAACACGGCAACCAAGAGAGTCCAGGCATATGTGAGCTGGAGCAGAAATCCTCCTCTCAGCCGTGCGACCAGCCATCCGGAAATGAATCCGCCCAGCAGCACACCGCCACCCAACATGGCGGACATCGTTCCCACCGCAGCAGACGTGGTACCGGTTGCCAGGAGGTGGAGGGTCACTGCCGTGACGATCCCCGTCCAAGAGATATTGAACGCCAGGAAGATGAAGAAGTTCGCTCGGGGCAGGGTGTGCCGGAAAACCCAGGCAACACCACATCTGAGCTTCCGCAGAACCGGCTCGGACGGATCAGCGCCTGCCGGTCTCAAGTCTGCCTGAATGTGCCGTGCAGACCACAGCTCAGCGAAGAAGGAACAAATCGAGAGAGCAAAAGGCAACATCGGCGCGAGGCCGAAGAGAAAGCCACCGATCGGCCCACTTCCGAGGTTGATTGCGGCATCTCTGGTCTGGTTTGCTGCCGTCGCGGAGCCCAGGAGCTTTTTGGGCACGATCGTCGGGAGGATGACATTCGTGACTTTGCCGAAGATGCCGGTCAGGGCACCCTTGACAAGACAGATCACCAGAAGCGGCCAAAATGACAGGACGCCGGAGTACCAGCAAATGATCAGTATGGCATAGGGGATTGCAGAAGCAGCTGCCGCGGCAATCATCAGTTTCCGGCGATCGAGGGAATCTGCGATGACACCACCGGGCAGCACCCCGACCGCCCGGGCGGTCGCCTCCGCCGCCCCGATGACCCCGGCCAGCCAGACATCGCGGGTGACAGAATACGCGAGAAGGGTCATCGCGAGTGAGGAGATCCAAGCGCCGATCTCGGATGCGGTGTCACCCATGAACCACGTCCGATAGTCGCGGATTCGCCACACGCTCAGCTCGGTGGTATTCATGATCACTTTCTCATTGTCGCAGAAACAGTCGTTCGATCGATAGTTCGTGCAAGGAACACAGATCAGCCACGAAATGATGATTATCATTCCTCGAATCGAAACGCACACGCGGGAACACCTCGATTGAGGGTAGGCTGGCACTGTCCCGATGCACCACAATAGAATGATCTAGGACTAGCGCAAGAGTGGCGAGCGCATAGCAGTCATCACCATGGCACGGCAGCGAGATCGCCGAGCGCTGCATTGATCAATTCGCGCTGGTTCACCTGTTCCTCCTCCGCGTCAGGGATAACGCCAGGGTGATATCGTTCAGGAGTCTACTGGACATCTGGTCGCAGCGCAATCCTTTGAAATCCCCCGGCTTCATGATTGCTTGTCCTGACGATGTCGCCGGATTGTGTTACAGGCCCGGCATGAGGCCCAGCAGCCCCTGGGCCCAGCTGCCACACAGGCGCGGCCGCCCACAGAGCTCTGGCAAGGAGCTCGTGGCCGGACTCGATCTCGGCAATGACCGGTGCGCTGAGTTCATACTTGCTGGGCCAGACTGCCCGCGAGGAGTCGGGAGTCAGGGCATCCCCTCCCTCTCAAACCGCCGTGGTGAGTTGTCCCCCCATTCCCCGGACAGGCGGTCGGTTGGTCCGGCTGCCCGGTTCGGGACTGATCCCAGCGATCCCGCCTGTTCGCATCAGCCCCGCGACGCACTCCCAATTGCCAGCCGAATCATTCCGAGATGATTCGTGGCAACCGACTGTTCCATTGGATAGAATCGGGAAGTCAGGGATTTGTGCGGTCCATTGAGGCAGGGTTTTCTGTATATGAGCTTGAGTTACCTGGAGAGGTATCGACTCGCGTACTATCTGCGCTCGACCGCGCTGACCCTTCCCGTGCTTGCACTGTGGTGGACTGATCACGCCGGTGTCTCGGTGTCGATGTACCTCACTGGCATGGCGCTCTCGGGGATTGTGTCGATGGTCCTTGACGTTCCGTTGTCGTTGTGGTCGGATCGCTCGTCTCCACGCTATCCCTATACGCTCGGCCTGGCGGTTTTCGCGGCCGGGTTCCTGGCCACCGCGCTGGTGCACGGGCCGTTGGGTTTCGGGCTGTATCTGTTCTCGATTTCAGCGGCGTCTGCCCTCATGTCCGGGTCTGACAACACAATGCTGATGGACTTGGTGGGTCCTGACGAACTGAAAGGTGCGCTGTTCGAGCTGAACCGGAACTTCTACGCGTTCACAGCAGTCCTCTTCGTGGTCGGGGTCGGCGCATACAAGCTGTTCCCTCCGCTTGTCTTCGTGCTGCAGTTCGCGTCGATCGCCGCAGCGGCGCTACTGGTCTGGACGATCCGGCCGGATCACGAGACAGCGGACCGCATGGCGGATTCCGGCCACTCCCCCGGCCATGGCTGGAGCGTGGTCCGCGCCGCGCTGACTGGCAGAGTGATTGTCGTGATCCTGTCCATCTGCCTGGGCCTCGGGGCCCTGGACGGTGCCAATCAGCTCCAGAACCGCACGATCCAGTTGAGACTGTCGGAAGTCACCTTTTTCGGAGTCGATCATCTGTGGGTCATTGCCGCAGTCATGGTGGTCACCAACCTTGTCTCGTCGCTGGGCTTGGGTCGGCGTGTGCACAACAGGACCGAAGACTGGGGTGCGATGCGGACGATGGGTGCGTTGTTCGGAGTGGCGGCAGTGTCCTTGGTGCTGTTGGCGGTGCCCTCGGTTCTGCTGATCTTGTTGGGGGCGATTCTTTTCGCCGTGACGAAGGGCGTGTACCGGCCCTTCTTTGCGAGCCTCATCGCGCGCACGGTTCCAAACCCGCAGTGGCGGGCACGCTGGTTCTCGATCTGCGGAGTCGGTGCCAACATCGTCTCGAGCGGGCTCAATGCCGGTATCGGGTTGGTCATCGTCAACGCCGCGCAGGCCCAGCTGGCATGGTCGCTGGTGTGCGTGCTCGTGGGCGTCCCAGTGATACTTGCCATCTCGTTCTCATCGCCGATTCTCATGGCGGAAAGGAACGGGGCTATGTCGCATAAGCGTTCGTGACGCGAGAAGATCCGGTCAAAGATACCTGCGACAGCACCATGGGTTCGATTCCTTGTTCGCTGCGCGATCTCGTTCGGCGACTTCATCCAATAGGAAGAGTCCTGAGAACGGCAGAAGTTGATGGGTTTGCATGCTCTCGCCCCCACGGCGATGAGGCCGAGGGCATGTCGAGGGGCCGCAAGAATGACTTTGGAATATGAGGGACCATTGACATGGCATGGCGCAGTCCGTGGTGAGCGCTGCTGATGGGCGAAGCCCGGTAAGGCCGACCGGCTTCAAAAACACGACACCAGTGTGTGATCACGGAGCTGTCGCGGTCTGGGTGTATCGCTGTCGACAGTGCGTACCCCACGCGCACCCGGTTCATCGTGCAGCGGCTGGAGAGACGCCCGTGGTCTCCTGGTATCTGAAACGACATGGCGGCGCAGGACACTCGGTCATGCTGAAAGAACTACCTACCGGACCATCACGCTCACAGCAGCGCGCCCGGGCGATAGCCGGCCGCTTGCGGATCGGCCTGGACGAGTGGGGTGACAGCGTCGATGACCGCCTGCACCTGATGGCGGGCGGCACCGGTCAGCTCCAGCGGAGCGCTCACCAGATGTGCCAGCTCCTCGCGAGACAGTTTGAGACGCCCATCGGCGGCCAACCGGTCGAACAGCGGGTTGACCGTGGCGCCGCTCTCGCGCAGTTCCAGCGCCACCGCAACCGCGTTCTCCTTGATCGCCTCGTGCGCCTCCTCGCGGCCCACACCCTTGCGCACCGCCGCCATGAGGATCTTGGTGGTCGTGAGGAAGGGCAGATAGTGATCGAGTTCAGCGGCGATCATGGCAGGGAAGGCACCGAAGTCGGCGAGCACGGTGAGGAAGGTCTCGAACAGCCCGTCGATCGCGAAGAAGGCGTCGGGCAGGGCCACGCGGCGAACCACCGAGCAGGAGACATCGCCCTCGTTCCACTGGTCGCCCGCCAGCTCGCCGATCATCGACAGCTGACCGCGCAGCACCACGGACAGCCCGTTGATGCGCTCGCAGGAGCGGGTGTTCATCTTGTGCGGCATCGCCGAGCTGCCCACCTGACCTGGCTTGAAACCCTCGGTGACCAGCTCGTTGCCAGCCATCAGCCGGATCGAGGTGGCCAGATTCGAGGGTGCTGCGGCGGTCTGGACGAGGGCGCTCAGCGCATCGAAGTCGAGGCTGCGCGGATAGACCTGGCCAGTGGATCGCAGTACCTTGCCGAATCCCAGGCCGGTGGCGATGCGCTGCTCGAATTCGGCCAGTCTTGCCTCGTCGCCGCCCAGCAGGTCGAGCATGTCCTGGGCGGTCCCCATCGGGCCCTTGATGCCGCGGGCAGGGTAGCGCGCGATCAGCTCGTCGAGCCGGGTGTGCGCAATGAGCAGCTCGTCGGCGCAGGTGGCGAAGCGTTTGCCGAGGGTGGTCACCTGCGCCGCCACATTGTGGCTTCGCCCGGCGATCGGCTGGTCGGCGTAGCGGGCGGCGAGCTCCGCGAGCCGGGCCAGGGCCGTGACGGTACGCGAGCGCACGAGCTGCAGCGAGTGCAGCACCTGGAGCTGCTCGATGTTCTCGGTGAGATCGCGGCTGGTCATGCCCTTGTGGATGTGCTCGTGACCGGCCAGAGCGTTGAACTCCTCGATGCGCGCCTTCACGTCATGGCGGGTGATGCGTTCCCGGGCGGCGATGGAACCCAGGTCGACCTGGTCGGCGACCCGGCGATAGTCGTCGATGACGGCGTCCGGGTCGTCACCACCGAAGTCGACGCCCAGGTCACGCTGGGCCTCCAGCACCGCGATCCACAGCTTCCGCTCCTGAACCACCTTGTGCTCGGGTGACCAGATGTGCGTCATCTGCTCGCTGGCGTATCGGGTGGCGAGAACGTTGGGAACGATCATCTGGCGGTCTCCTCGGTGGTGGACGGTTCAGCCCAGGCGGGCAGCGATGGCTGCCAGCCGGGCGGGTGCGGCGATGTCGCGACGGCAGAAGCCGGTGGCGAAGTCGATCTCGTCGATGTGGGCGTAGGCCCTCTCCCGGGCCTGTTCGAGGTCATCGCCGTGGGCCACGACGCACAGCACCCGCCCGCCGGCCGAGACGAGCTGCCCGTGGGCATCCAGCGCAGTGCCGGCGTGGACGACGTGCACCTGGGCTGGCTCGGGGGCCAGCATGATCGTTCCGCCCGGGTGCGGGGCTGCCGGATAGCCCTGGGAGGCAAGCACGACCCCGACGCAGGCACCGGGACGCAACGCTAGGCGAGGTGCCTGCGCCAGCTGTCCGATGGCCGCCGCCAGCAGCACCTGCGCGAACGGCCCGTCGAGCAGGGGCAGCACGACCTCGGTCTCGGGATCGCCGAAGCGGGCGTTGAACTCCACGACGCGCGGCCCGACGCCGGTGAGCGACAGGCCCACATAGAGCAGCCCCGCGAAGGGCGTGCCGAGTTCGCGCATCCGGGCGAGCGTGGGGCGGACGACCTGCGCCATCACCGTCTCGACCGTGCCGGCGGGCAGCCAGGGTAGCGGCGCGTAGGAGCCCATGCCGCCGGTGTTGGGGCCCTCGTCGTTCTCGCCGACGCGCTTGAAGTCCTGGGCCGCCGGCAGCGGAACGGCGCTCTCACCGTCGGTGATCACGAACAGGCTGAGCTCGGGGCCGTCCAGGTACTCCTCGATGACCACCTGCTCGCATTCGCGCGCATGATCGAGCGCCGCCTCACGATTGGCGGTGACGACAACACCCTTGCCAGCAGCTAGTCCGTCGGCCTTCACGACATAGGGTGCCCCGAACTCGTCAAGGGCGGCGCTGGCGGCAGCGGCATCGGTGCAGACCCGGGCCCGGGCCGTGGGCACCCCGGCGTCGGCCATCACGGACTTCGCGAAGGCCTTGCTGCCCTCCAGCTGGGCGGCAGCCTGGCTCGGGCCGAAGCAGGCGATCCCAGCGGCCCGGACGCTGTCGGCGATCCCGGCGACGAGCGGGGCCTCGGGCCCGATGACCACCAGGTCGGCGTGCAGCGCGATGGCCAGGGCAGCGACGGCGTCGCCGTCCATGATGTCGAGGGGATGGTTCGCGGCGATCCGCGCCGTGCCCGGATTGCCCGGGGCCACGTGCACCGATCCGACCGCCGGATCCTTGCTGATCGCCAGCGCGAGGGCGTGTTCACGCCCGCCGGATCCGACGACGAGAACGGTCAGGGATTGCGTACCGGGGGCAGCCACGGCTGAAGTCTAGCCAGACCCAGGACGCGCGCCCTCCCCGGCGCAGGGATCAGACCAGCTCGTGAATGACGATCGTCTGCTCGCGCCCCGGGCCCACACCGATGCCGCTGATGCGGCAGTGCACGTGCTCCTCGAGGAAGTGCACGTACTCCTGGCAGGTCTTCGGCAGCTCAGAGAAGCTGCGCACTGCGGAGATGTCCTCGGTCCAGCCGGGCAGGTACTCGTAGACCGGCGTGGCTGTCGCCAGCTGCGATTCGGTGAGTGGCCAGACATCGGTGTGCCGGCCATCGACATCGTAGGAGGTACATACCGGGATCCGCTCCCAGCCGGTGAGCACATCGAGCTTGGTGAGGAAGATGTCGGTGAAGCCGTTGATCTTTGCGGCCTGCTCCACGGCGAGGGCGTCGAACCAGCCGCAACGACGCGGGCGCCCGGTGGTGGCTCCGAACTCGCCGCCATCGGCACGCAACCGTTCGCCGTCGGCGTCGAGCAGCTCGGTCGGGAAGGGGCCTTCGCCGACCCTGGTCGTGTAGGCCTTGGCGATGCCCACCACCCGGTCGATGCGGGTCGGACCCACACCCGAACCGGTGCAGGCTCCGCCCGCGGTGGGGTTCGAGCTGGTGACATAGGGATAGGTGCCGTGATCGACATCGAGGTGATGTGCCTGGGCACCTTCGAAGAGAACGACCTTGTGCTGGTCCAGCGCGTCGTTGAGCAGCCGGCCGGTGTCCACGATGTACGGCGCGAACTCCTCGGCGTGGGCCAGCAGCTGGTCGAGCACCGCGTCGACCTCGATGGGGCGGTGGTTGTAGATCTTCAGCAGGATCTGGTTCTTCTGCTCCAGGCTGGCCTCGATCTTCTCACGAAGCCGGACGGGATCGAGCAGGTCCTGGACACGCAGGCCGATGCGATTGACCTTGTCGGAGTATGCCGGGCCAATGCCGCGACCCGTGGTGCCGATCTTGCGCTTACCGGCGAATCTCTCGGTGACCCGGTCGAGCGTCTGGTGGTAGGGGGCGATGATGTGCGCATTGGCCGACAACAGCGGGCGCGCTACATGCACACCGCGGCGGTCCAGCTCGCTGAGCTCCTGGCTGAGGACATCGAGGTCGACGACCACACCGTTCCCGATGACCGTCGTGCAGCCCGGGTTAAGGATTCCCGAGGGCAGCAGGTGCAGGACGAACTTGTCGCCGTTCACCACGACCGTGTGGCCGGCATTGTTCCCCCCCGAAAAACGGACGCAGTAGTCGACGCTCTCGCCGATCTGGTCGGTCACCTTGCCCTTGCCCTCGTCGCCCCACTGGGCGCCGACAACGACGATGCCTGGCATTTGCTCTCCCTGTTCGGCCGACTGGCCGGGCGTGCCTGCCCGAACAGACGTCAAGCCCGTTGCGGGCATCCGGTGATGCGCCGTGCAAGCGGGCTCTTGCGTTGAGATTCTAGCGGTGGCGCGCTTCGGGTGCCCCGCCCGGTCAACTGGGTGGAGCGGCCGAAGCAGATCTCGGCTGCCGTTGTCGAGCCGGTAGAGGAAGGCCGCCATCGCGTCGCGGGCCACCGGGGCTGAGTGGTAGCTGGCGCCGGGGGTCGAGCTCGCCCACCGGCGCAGCGACTCAGCCCCGAACCCGAAGGCGAGCCGAGACCGCCTCGTGAGTTGAGAGCCTCCACCGCGATCAACGTGCTCCCTTCCTCAGACGGCCCCGGCCTCAGCGTCATCCTCACCGCGACACCCGCGGAACCCGGCCAACAGCCCCTCAATAGACCGCATGACGGCCCGGTGACAACGGCTCAGGGGGCATACCAATGCCCAGATGCCTGCAAGTCATGGTCCGCGACCCATTCGACCCGCCGGATGAGCACCGGGCTCTCCGATCGGACGATCCGGAGGAACGATGTTGCACCCTGACCTCCTCGGAACACTGAAGCGCCCCAGGTTTGATGCCGCATCCTTGTGAGTTGGAAGGATAGATGTCATGCCGAAGAAGATTGATCCCGCGCTGCGTGAGCGCGCTGT
>NZ_FOGZ01000051.1 GCF_900111365.1 Propionibacterium cyclohexanicum | reverse complement strand
CCCTGGGCTTCCGCAACCTCACCAACTACATCGCCAGAAGCCTGCTCGAGACAGGCGGATTCAGACCCCAACTACACCCTCGATTGGGATGAGCCTCTTTCCTCCACGCTCACAAACCCCGAACGATTCTACTTTCGAATTGTCGGAATACGTGACATCCTCACCGGAGAGCTTATCTCTGCAAAGGATGGAGAGTTCTGGTTGACAACTGGGCATAGTTACACTCTGGAAATCTTCCATCGACAGGAAACCCTCGGGATGACCCCTCAGAGCTAAGAATCACTGCGGGCGAAGGCTTGAGCACTCGTGACGTTGAGAGTCTGTCCCTCACATCGGCCTACGACTCGTTTTCTATACCGATTGATGTACCCAACCGCCCCAATATTACCCGCAGCTACGTAAAAGTTGGACCCCACATTCCCTCCGATGCCGCGTCAATCCGTCTGAGTATTGTGTTATCCCCGTCGAACGCGCAGAAATATGCGATCCCAGCTGCGAGAGCGGTCACGGCTGGCGCAGTGGCGTTCGCCGCAACCGATCTCGTGCCCAAAGATGGTCGGGGAGCTGTGCTTTCGGTTGTGGTTGCCATAATTGTATTTTCACTAGGACTCTGGCAAACGAAGCGCGGGTTGAAACTTCTTCCATGATTTGAAAGTATCAAGAGAGAACCTGAATGATGCGTGGCATGCTCCTCGTGACCCGGTCCGTGTGATTTGGGGACTCTTCGCAATTGAGGGTGTAGGAGTGTTGGCCGAGGCTGTCGGCAGGGATTGGGGGTGTGGGCCCGGGAACCACTGTTTACCACAACATATTCAGATGACCGCGGGTGCCTTGAAAGATTGGTTCTGTGTTCGGCAAATGGATTGCATGGTGTACCCGTGCGAGGGCAGTTCTGTTGCCGTCCTCACTTGGACCGGGTCTTGGAGCCGTCAGCCTCCAGCGCTGAGCGGACGCATTTCCGGTCGGCTCCGATCTGCCTCGCGACCGCCCTGATCGACATGCCGGTCCGATACAGACGCACCGCATCCGCGGCCTCAGCTTCGTCGAGCCCGACCGGTCGACGTGGCACGTTCCTTCGTCGGAGGTGTGCGAACACCGTGGCCCGGTGCACGCCGTAGCGTCCCGCGAGCTGATCGATCCGCGTTCCGGAGAGGTAGTCGCCGACGAGCCGATCGATCTCGCACGCCGTGAGAAGAGTTTGTACCGTCTCGATAGTCCGCACGACGGGCCCTCGGGAGTCCTCGATGCGCGGGGCCGCCGCCCGGCGCGCATCCCGGAACACCCCACGATTCCAGCGGGTGACGAGGGTCTGCGCCTTCCGGGGAAAGTTCACCAACGCTTCATGGAGGGACCCCATACGGTTCTTGTGTGAACTTTCGACTTAGGTTCCGGCCCAGGCTTTTCGTGTCCCGATGTCCTCGCCTTGGGGTGACCCAGCCGAGGACATCGGCCTGGAGGTCCGCGTTGGACGGTTCGTCGAACGCGGTACGGGAGCCCTCGCATAGTGAGCCTGAAGCAGCTTGGTCTGGTCGCCTCCAGTTCGGCGCGCGGCGATTTCAGCCAGTTCAGCGGAGCGTTCGCACGTCGTATGTCGAACTTGGTGTGGCTCGTCCCGGGGAGTGCTCGTCGGGCTTCGGGCGGTATCTGGACGCGAGTGTGGAAGAGCTCGATGAGCGCTCAACGTCCTCACTGAGTATCGCCGAACGGGCGTATCCCTCGCGCCGGGCGTCGCGGGAGAATCCCAGGAAATGGGGGTAGATGGTGTCTTACTGGTCTTCGCTGTGCAGACGATGAGTCGAGAGCCGCGCTGCCCTCGATAGTGATCGTGAATCTGGGTGGCACCGGCGGACTCAAGGTGTGCGCCGAGCACGGCCCTTCTGGACGTTGTCGGCGGCTCACATGACCTCCGTCGGCGAAGGCGGCGTGCTACAGGCATGAAACCGTAGATTCCTGCCCCTCGACCTCGTCGCCGTCGGCACCGGGTGACCTGGAGCCTGACCGCGTCCCGATGCGACGCCATCGCCAACGGGACTCAGCCTGAGAACGGGCCGGGTGCCGACCACCGTTGAGACTGTCAGCCCACCGAACATCACCGCGGTCGCAGACGCCCGCCGCTGCGACCGCGTACAGCGGCACGAGCGCGCCCGCGCTCGCCGCCGACAGCCCGGGCTCACCCACGATCTGCGGCAACAGCCCCACCACGCATAGCTCCGTCAGTCCGATTCCGGGGCCGCCCACAGCCCCGCCGGCAACCTCCCCGTCCTCATCCGCACTTCGACACCCGCCGCAACTCATGTCCATAGTTCGCGGTATTGCGATATAACGACCTCTAGGTCAATCCGCGGACCGAATGGCTTCACCCCTGAAGACGTATACCCATGCCCACCGAGTCGAGAGGCAGCCGAAAAACACCGACGATCGCAGCGACGAAGCGGAGCGCTCTGCAGGCCTGTGCGCCCTCCGATGAGATCGCTGTTCAGGAGCGCGCGGGCGCTAGGGCGTGTCTCCCAATAGGCGTGTCCAGGTGAGGATGGTGCAGAGGGTGACGCCTGCGCGGTAGGTGATCGCGAGTTTGTCGTACCGGGTAG
>NZ_FOGZ01000025.1 GCF_900111365.1 Propionibacterium cyclohexanicum | reverse complement strand
TCGGAAGGCCTCGGCCACTATCCGGGCACCGACGCGCCGCGCCCTCCCACCACGGCTGCTGCGTCGCCTACACCCTCATCTGGGAAGAGCCCGTTTGTGGTCTATGCCGCCGAAGTGGGATACGGCTATGTGGGTGACGAGTACTGGACCACCTTCTCGTCGTTGACGCCTCACTGGACGAGCCAGGAACGGTCGATGATCCGGGAATGGTTTGAGTTGTTCCACGACCGTTACGGTGGTGCTCGCCCGACTGGTGCCTGGGCGAACCACTTTACGATCATATCGTGGCCTATTACGCATGCCGTCCTGCCGGTCTACCTGCAACGGCACCTTGCCCAGCTACTGTTTGATTTCAGAGGCGCTCTTACATCAGAACTTTTGGATGATCCCCGCGCCCTCGGCACCCGTCTTGCCCAGAGGGCGACGAATTACACAGAGCGGTTCCGCATCTTCTGCGAAAACAATACGTTGGTCGGGCAGGTAGCTGCTGCTCTGCTCTCCGGAGAGAACGAGCCAACATCATATCTCACAGGCCCGACGCTGGCGCGCCTTGTCGAGGGACTTTCTGAGGAGCAACAGGCACGCCGCTGGCTAAAAATGGCTCGTGCATCGGCCACTCGCTTGCGAGGTTTCCGCTCGGGTGGATCAGCCGCTGCCGTCAACACGACTGCCAAACGTCTGCCTCACGCCACAGATCCCCGACTCGTTCTGCGCCGCGACGGCGCTTGGAACGCCTACGCCGAGTTACCCGATTTGACCGGACCCAGCGCTGGCTTACCCAAGGTTTATGACCAATTACGGGTGTCACGTGTCTCGGTGAATGGCGGTGCACGTTCCATCCCACCAAGCGGCCTGCTCTATCCGGGGCAGGAAGTATGCCTTGTGCGGTGGCCACGGCCCGATCAGCCTTTTCTTCAGCTTGAACGCGGAGATGTTGAGATCAACCGCCTCTTATCCGAGTGGTGCGTCATTACGAAGGGACCATGGTGGCTGTTCCGTCACCAAAGCACGGGGCTCGCCATAGAGGTCAAGGGCAAGTTCGTTCGTCCTGGGCACCAGTACGTGCTCGTCGGATCCGACACTATCGATAAACCTCCGGTGCCGTGGTGCGCCGAGACCGCTATCGGTGCGAAGGGCATCAGGGCCTATGAGCTCTCGGTGCCGCCGCGCCTCAGCGAAAGTGAGGAGTCTGCCCTCCTTGCGGCAGAACTCTCTGTCGTTTCGCACGTAGCCATTCGTCCGGTCGGCATCGTCGCCAGCGCCTGGGACGGCGAAGGAGAAGCCGAGTGGCTGGCAGGTGAGCCAGCCCTGCTTGGCATCAAATCCGATCTCGTACTTCGACGCGCCCGCATTGTGGTCGATGGGGCGGTCTATTTCCTTGAGTGGACACCTGGCGAGCCCGAGTTACTGTTTGTGCTCGAAGGACTCACCGTTGGCACCCACGAACTCAACGTCGCTCTTCTCAGCCACGATGACCGCCAGATTGCATCCGGATCGCTAATGGCCACTATTCGCGATCCTCAGGTGCGGCCTCAGGGCGCCACTATGGGCGAAGGCATTCGCCTACTCGCGACTCCCTCCCGTCCCACGCTGGCGGAGTTGTGGGATGACCGCGCCGTTGTCACCATCGACGGCCCTGTCGGTACGGAGGCGGACCTCCGAGTCACGCTCCTCGACGGCCAGGGTGCCGTATTGACAGAACTTCACAGCACCCTGCGGTTGCCGATAGACAAAGCAGGTTGGCGGACGACAGCCAAGGCTGTTCGCACCGATCAGCGATTCAGCGACGCCTACGACGCGGCTGAATCATGTGCCCTTGCCGTCACCCGTGATGGCGTTGGATTCGCCGCACTAACCTGCGAGCGCGGCTTCCAACCCCTGCGCTGGCGCTTCTCACGTAACCACGATGGCGACGCAGTTGCCACACTCATTGATCAGGCTGACGGGGGCAGCACAACCTTAGCCTTTTATGATGTCGAGGCACCGCTCACCGCGGTGCAGATGAACCCGGCTAAGCCGTTCACTGTGCCCCCGCATGGCGGACTGGTCATCGCCAGATCAGGTGACGCCGTCGCCGCTACCATCCTGCCAACCAACCCGAACGCTGTGATAAACATGCCGCCGGCGCGCCCTGTCGTCACGTCGCAGTCCAATTCCGTCCGGGAGGTGCTGCATCTGGCCGAGGGCCACCAGCGCTGGATCGATGCTGCTCTCCCGGCGGACGCCTTTGCCGCCTATGAACGGCAGACCGTCGGTGATGCCATCGCCCAGGCGATTGGAATGCTCATCGGCGGCAGCCACTGGGCTGCTATTGAGCGCAAGCTGGCACATGCGCAGGAAAAGGCCGACTACCTTGGTGACATGCAGAATACAGTCGGCGTCTCGACCGAGCATAAAGCACTGGCGTCGACCATTGCCTTTAGTCTTTACAAATGGCTTAAACCCGAGGACCTGTTGCGAGGTTTCTACGACGCCATCACCCCCAGCTTGGCTGATTACGGCATTTCCGGCAAGCCGGCAGCATCACGCTTCCTCCTGTTACTCGCTGGGCGACCTGGCCACATCACCGAGTGGAAACCCGAAGACGCCTCTTTCATCCTAGAGAGAGTGTTGAAGTCGCCCGTGCTCTACCGAGCAGCGCGTTTCGCTGTACTTGGCACCCGCGCCCTTAACGACGCCGAAGGCGTGGAACGGAGCTTCTGATGAAACTGACCAAGCTGACAGTTGAGGACGCTTCGACCGTTGCCGTAGCGGCACTGGGGCTGGACACGGACGCCATTGACCTGTCTTCGCCCGAAGGCCTGGCAACTTCACTACGCCGGGCGGCCTCCTTCATGTGCCCGACCAGTCCTGGGCGCTTGGTGGACGCCGTGCTGGGAGCCCTGAAGCCGTTGCACGGGGACGAGCTGAAACGCGATGACCTCGTGGATCTACTCGATCATCTCGTGGCGTCGGGCGACTTACTCGAACTGCGTCAGGAGAGCGGGCGCTGGACTCGATTGCTGTATCTGGGACCGCCGTCCTACATTGAACGAGTGCCGGGCATCTACCTCCTCATGGGGGTGCGTCCCTTCGGGGCACCGCTCATTGGAGACGAACTAGCCGAGGCCATTGAGTACGAGGGACACACACGTACCCTGACTGCCGACTCAGACGGAGAACTGCGCTCGCGGGGGCTTCACCGGGTATCTATGGACAGTTGGGTGTCCAGCCCGAGCCCGGAGAGGGCAGCAGAGTTCATCGGACGGCACCGGGCGCGCCTAGACGTGGCAGCTGAAGGGGGCCAACTCGACGGGCTGTTGTTGCTCGATCCCTCATCTGAGGTCCGCTACTACCGGGGACGGTGGCGGCCACCTTGCCCGACTGACACCGGTGACTTCGTGGCGCGCAGGCCACAGGCCTACGGCGCGGACCTGTGGTGCCTCGTCCGCTTCCGAGCCGGGGAATCGCAGCGACTCATCGATTTCCCGGTGAACGATCCGGTCGTGCCAGGTCGGGATGAGGCTTGGCGTTACCAAGCGGCGGTAGACTCGCTGCGCGGCGCAGCGCAGCAGTTCCGTCTTCGTCGTGGCTTCGGTTCGAGCGCGTGCTTGACCATCGACTTCTTCTCGCCGCTGCCCGCTTTTGCAGAGCGCTACGTTCAGTTGGTCGGCCTCGCACTGCGCAAGACCCCAGGAACACTCTTTTCGTTCCGACTGCCCGCAGAAGCAGTCGGGGATGTGAGGGCCTTTCTGGCTGACATGCTTTGGATGACGGAGACGGAGGACAGCAGTGGTGACTGAAGTGCCCACGATCGCGGAAACAATCGACGAAATCCAGGCCGCTCTACGGGACTACATCGAGGCGACGTACCACGTAGGGCACCCGACGATCATTGAACAGCGCCGCCAACTCCTCACGACGGAGGGCGTCCTGTTCAGGGCACCATACATCGAGAGCACACCGCGATACCAGACCAACCGTCGATTTGCCGAGCTTGACCTCGATCCTCAGGTGCGTGCGCTACTCGGGCAACTCACTCAGAAAATGGGCGATCTTGACAAACTACTGTATGACCCGCCGTATACGCACCAGGCCGAGGCGCTGGAGTGGGCGTCGCGGGATGGCAAGAGCCTCGCGATCACGACTGGCACCGGTTCGGGTAAGACAGAGTCGTTCCTGCTGCCGATGCTGGCCAAGCTAGCAACTGAGGCTGCACACCACCCATCCTCGTTCGCAGCACCGGCTGTTCGTACCCTGATCCTCTACCCGATGAACGCGCTGGTGAACGACCAACTCGGACGCCTTCGGCTACTGCTCGGTGATCCGCGCGTAACGACCCAGTTCAACGCGTGGGCCGGACGACCGGCGCGATTCGCACGCTATACCAGCCGCACGCTATACCCGGGCGTGCGAACGGTCAAAAAGGATCAGCAACGGCTCGGCTCCATCGCGGACTTCTACCTGCTGCTCATCGACCTCGCTTCGGACCCCGCCGCACCGGGGCACACCCAAGCTAAGGCACTCAAAAAACAACTGCAAGAACGCGGGAAGTGGCCCGCTAAGCCAGATCTCAAGGGCTGGTTTGGGCCGACGGGGAGCCATTGGAAGGACCCCAAGACGGGCGAGTTCGTTCGGGCAGTAACACGTCCGCAGGACCCAGAGTTGCTCACGCGACATGAAGTCCTACAGGCGCCGCCAGATGTACTCATCACCAACTACTCAATGCTGGAGTACATGCTCATGCGGCCGTTGGAACGGCCGGTCTTCGACCACACGCGCCAATGGCTTGCCGAGAACCCGGAAGAGAAGTTTCTCCTGGTGGTCGATGAAGCGCATCTCTACCGGGGAGCGGCCGGAGCAGAAGTCGCCCTGCTGCTCCGACGCCTACGCTCACGGCTTGGCATCGCCTCTGAGCGCCTGCAGGTCATCACCACCAGTGCCAGCTTCAGTACCCCGGAACACGCTCTCTCTTTCTCGGCGCAACTCACCGGCAAAAACCGCGATGACTTCCGAACGGTGACCAGTGAGTGGGCGCTCCGCAGCAGAGCCTCCACCGGTTCGGGAGACGATGCGGCGTTGCTAGCCTCCGTCCCTTTGGAGGAGTTCTACGCCGGAAACACTGACGCTGATCGGACAGCCGCCATCTCCAGCTTCCTCAGCGAGCGAGTCGTCTCTGACCGCCACCGCAGCGTCGGTGCACTATTGCACGATGCGCTCGGTTCCTATGAACCGATGAATCTACTGGTTAATGAAACGATGCAGAAGGCCCAACCTGTCAGCGAACTCGGCAAGATCATCTTCCCGGGGGTCGCAGCGTCGCTTGCTGCCAAAGCCGTGACGACGCTGGTTTCGCTGGGGAGCGCAGCCCGACGAAGCCCAAGCGAGGCGGGTTTGCTGCCATGCCGCGTCCACGCATTCTTCCGCGGACTGCCCGGGCTCTGGGCGTGCCTAGACCCCGAGTGTAGCGCCCTGGATCGAAGCAACCTTCCACCAGGCCGTGGCCCCATCGGGAAGCTCTACGCACAGCCACAAGCCACCTGCGATTGTGGGGCACGCATTTTCGAGTTCTACACCTGTCGGCACTGCGGCGCAGCGTATGCGCGGGCCTACACAGATAATCTGCAGGATCCATCCTTTCTCTGGCACGAGCAAGGTGGCGCCTTCCAGTCCGCAAGCGGATCGGTCGCTGAGTTGTTCCCATTGGACCTCCTGCTCGAGGAACCGTCCCCAGAGAAGCAGGTTGAAGTCGCCGAAATCGACCTTGTGACGGGCCGGCTCAACCCGCCAAAGACACCCGTGCGGGGACGAACCGTTTTCATGCCTAAGTTTCGGAATGGCGAGACTGTCACGAGTGACGAAGAGGGTGGTGATGCCGATGACCATGCTAGGGCCAACGGTGAGTTCAAACCATGCGGCGTATGTGGACAAGTGGCTGGTTTCGGGCGGTCCTCAGTGCAGAACCATCAGACCAAGGGTGACCAGCCGTTTGAAGCATTGGTGGCGCGGCAGATTGAGGTCCAGCCACCCAGTGCACCGTACTCGGACTTCGCACCGCTTCGCGGTCGTAAGGTTTTAGTCTTTTCTGACTCGCGGCAGGTCGCCGCACGGCTGGCACCCAATCTACAATCCTACTCAATGCGCGACGTGATCCGCCCCCTCATTTTGAAAGGTTGGATGGACCTCGCCGCGCAACCAGGGGTCGGGCGACAGTTGAATCTGGAGCGGCTATACCTTGCCGTCACGGTGGCTGCCAAGGAGCTCAAGGTGCGTCTGCGTCCTGAACTGCGACAAGCAGAGTCCCTGCACGTCCTACAAGAAGTCGGCACGGCGATCGACCGTGGTGCTTTGTCAGGCGATGAAGATGCACGGTCGGAACTCTTGATGCTGACAGCGCGTCCGCCACAGTCCTTGCTTCGGGCCATGTATGCCGCGCTGACCGACAAGTATTACGGCCTAGCTTCGCTCGGGCTGGCTTCTCTACGTGAGAAGGCCAGCCTAACTGATGATCTATTGGCTCAGCTACCCGCCATTCCCGGGGTGGCTGAGACGGCCGAGGAGCGCCTGACGCTGCTCAGACTGTGGCTCGCTCAGTGGGCGACCCCGGCGCGAGGTATCTGGTTTCCCTCAATGACACAAGAGTGGTGGCAGCAGAAGGGCGGCGTCAAGCCGCATTCTGGGAAATTCCAGACCATTGACCGCTGGCTCGGCACCCCGGCTGCCAAGAAGGCATTCAAGAATTCCTGGCTACCTACGATCCTGCCGAGATTCTGTGAAGCCATGGGGAGCAAGTACCGACTGCTGGCCGGCAACGTCGCCCTCGAGGTTGGCGGGCTCTGGGGCTACTGCGAGCGCTGCCGCTTCACCCAACGGCCTTTTCCTGGGTCAACCAAGTGCGTTAGCTGCGGCGCCGATAGAGTGCGCACGCTTGACCCTGAGGTCGATGAGGTGTTCAAAGCGCGCAAGGGCTATTACCGGGAAAGTGCCGAGCGTGCTCTGAAGACTCCGGACAAGCCAATCATGAGTATCATCGCGGCCGAGCACACGGCACAGCTCAACGCCGCCCAGTCCGATGCCGTCTTCTCCCGAGCTGAAGAATACGAGTTGCTCTTTCAGGATGTCAACGTTGGTCTGCCTCGACCAGGCGAGCGAGAACGGGCGGCAATCGATGTGCTGTCTTGCACAACCACGATGGAGGTTGGAATCGACATTGGAAGCCTGTCCGGAGTGGCTCTGCGAAACATGCCGCCGTCACGGGCCAACTACCAGCAGCGGGCCGGTCGAGCGGGACGTCGCGGCAATGCAGTGGCGACTGTCGTCGCCTTTGGAGGCGCCGATACTCATGACGACCACTATTTCCGGAACCCCGACCTCATGATCCGTGGCGAAGTGGACGATCCAACCCTGACCCTAGACAACGACGAGATCGCCCGTCGCCATGTCATCGCCTATCTGTTGCAGCGCTACAACCAGGATCGCCTGCCGCAGATCGCGCCGGAAGATCAGCCACAACTGTTCGAAGTCCTTGGTACCGTGCGTGGCTTCACCGGGACTACGTCGCCGCTCAACCGCACCGACTTCGAAGAGTGGCTGAACCGCCATCGCGCGTCGCTCATCGCGGACGTGGATGCTTGGTTGCCGACCGAGCTCAAGCGCGAAGACCGCCAGGAGATCCTTGGCCACCTTGTGACGCGGACCCTTAGCGAGATCGATAAGGCCCTCGACCTCGAACCGACAGGAACTCTGTCCGAGCCAGAGGTCGGGGACGTTGCTCCGCAGGATGTTGAGGTGGAAGGAGGAGATGCCGGTGAGGACGGAGCCGAACTCCCGAGTGAGCTACGCAGCCAAACGAACCTGCTCGATCGGCTTCTCTACAAAGGGGTCCTACCACGCTACGCGTTCCCAACGGACGTCGCTTCATTTCATGTTTTCGATCGCGACAAGTCCGAACCGTTCCACACCGAATTCCGCTATGCGCCGAGTCAAGGACTACCCATCGCGCTCAGCCAGTACGCGCCGGGCAAGGTCGTTTGGATTGATAACAAGGAGTGGACCTCCGGGGCCATCTACGCGCCGATACGCAAGGAACTTTTTCAGGCCTGGCGTGACAAGCGACTGTACTTCGAATGTCAGGTCTGCCACTACGCCAAACTCTTCCCATACGAAGAGGCAGAACGGGGCAAAGTGCGAAAGTGCCCGGCGTGTGGGGCGGAGGGCAAGTTCGGTGAGGCAAAGAACTGGATGCGCCCACCTGGATTTGCCCACCGCGTGGGTGAGGACCCGGGGACCAGCCCCGACGATGCGCCTGCCAACAGCTACGCCACTCGGGCCAAGTTGGTCGCCGAAGGCCCTGAGGAGGACACTGCCTGGGATCATGTCACTGATCGGCTGGAGCAGATCTATCGCCGAGATAGGCTGCTGGTCACCAACACCGGACCGGGAAACGAGGGCTACACGTACTGCACACGATGCGGCTTGATCGAGCCGACGAAAGGTGCAACTGGCATTGTGTTGGGACCTCACCCGAAGCCTTACCCAGATGAGCGCCATCCCGATTGCCTGGGATCAGCCTCGACTCGGGGACTGGTCTTGGGAACTGATTTTATCTCCGACGTGCTGTTGGTGCGTCTGAAGGTCGAGAATCCGATCACGCTGCGGCCTGAGTTGCTTTCCACTCAAGTGGCGCTCAGAACGGTTGCAGAGGCACTAACCATCGCAGCGGCCGGCGAACTGGACATCGATGCCAGCGAGCTTCAAGCCGAATTCCGACCGGCATTGACACCTGCCGGGAACCATGGTCTGGAGGCCGAGATTTACCTCTATGACACTCTGCCCGGAGGAGCAGGCTTCACACGCCGCGTATATGGCTACGGCATTTCTATCTTTAGGAAGGCCTTGGAACGTCTCGAGAACTGTCCGGCGGACTGCGACGCATCCTGCTACCGCTGCCTGCGAAGCTTTCGCAACCGTTTCGAGCACGGATTGCTGGACCGCAAGGTGGGCGCGGCACTCCTCAGGTATGTGCTGGACGGCACAATGCCAACGTTGGGCGCTGAACGCATCAGTCAATCGATTGACAGACTTCTGGCCGATCTCCAATGCCGAGAAATCGAAGGCATCGAGTTTTTCAGAGATCATCCGGTTGTCGTCTCCGGGTTAGGAACTATCACTGCCCCCATTTTGGCTAGAGGCAAGGGACGCGACTATATCTTCTATGTCCAGAGTCCGCTGACGCGCGACCAGCCGCCCACGCGAGAGCTCTGGGACGCGAAGGAATTCGACGGTGTCTCCGTCTATCCGGTCGATGACATGGTGGTAATGCGCAATCTCCCCGTGGCCACCAATCAGGTGCTGGAGCGGCTGATTTGACGAAACCGCGAGTCTTCGAGACTAACATCACCTCTGGATAGGTGCTACTCGTTCATCAGTTGTCGGCGTGGAGTTATTCTTCACTCTCTCAAAGAGGCCACCGTGTGAGTACCGAGCACGATGACCTTGTTCGCGCCTGGGATAGCGTCGCCACGTGAGTCGAAGTGGTCGACGCCGCCGCGACTGCCGTCCCTGCCGCCGCGAAGCGATTCTGTCACCCTGCTCGACGAGGTAATCGTTGCGGCGCTTACGAGTACGTCCGCAGTACTTAAGCTGGCAAAGTTACGCTCAGATCTCGTGCGGGGCAGCGCGGGTTGTGCTGTCCGGCAAGGCTTCGTCGTCCTTTGGCAACGGAACCCGTGCGCCGTGACGGACAGGACGTACGAGGCTGTTCTGGCGCATGTTCTCCTGCACTCGTTCCTGGGCCGCGCGTCGCCGCCCCCATCGCTCGAGCCACCACTGTGCCACGGACTCGCCGGTATCGCGGGGTTCGGGATCGAAAAGATAGACCGGATCTGGGTCAATGCCGAGCGCGAAGTCACGGAGGTTCTCAACCAGTGGTACACCGTAGAGGATGCGTTTACGCCCGTGTCTCAATAATTCGTTTGTCGGCCAACCGAGTGCGGCCAGGCCGAGCCGAACTTTACGCAGGCGAGGACTGACCCCTTCACCGAAGATGCTGTTCACGCGTATTCGGTCTCCACTGAGTTCGGATAGACGTACCAGCGCCTGAACCGTAGCGTCGGAGAAATGTGATGTGCCAAATGACCGGGAGTGTCCCAATTCGTAGAACCCCATGCGGACGTCGCCAGCCCCCCCCATCACTGAAGCCGGCCAGAACAATCGATTGTATTGGCTGGAGCCCGTGCCATAGAGCGAGGTTGTGCCGACGAAAGCTAACCGGGCGTCGCGAGTGATCGGCCGTCCTGCCATCGCCGAGGCAATCTCGCTGGGGCGCGAATACTTGGCACGGTAAGCGGCGAGCGTAATGGGTGACACAGCAAGCGCGCCGACTAACTTACCCGCCGCTAATGAACTGTATGGCGCGATTGCCCCACACACCGTCAGATCGGCGATGACAGTGCCGACTCGTTCGCCACGAGCATGTCGGACCAGCCGCCCTATCTGTACCTTGGCCTTCGGGTCGTCAAGTGCTCGACGTAGGCCCATGGCCGTTGGCCTCGGGGTGAGATAAGTACCGAGCACTCCTTGGACTTCAAGTGTCTCGGCGAGTAGGGCTGATCGCTTCGACCGAAAGAGGTCGGTTTCGGCCCGAGCAACCCATGCGTCACTCTCGATGCTTCGGATTTTGCTGATCCGAGTGCCTTGGTAATGCTTAGCTCGGTGGCGCTTGGCATCCGCGCGGAGCCGCGCAATCACGTCCTGCGTGGGGTTCTTCAGGTCGTTTGGCTGCAGCAGGCCGTCGCGGAGCAGATCGTCCACATATATCTCAGAGCACTGAGCTTGGATGCGGTGCGCGAGCCAGCGGGCGATCTTGTCAGTAGGATTAGCTTGGAGCGCTTCCACGAAGTGCTTGGTGTCCCATTGCAACCAGCCGTCACGATCTGCGATCTGGACGATGGGACTGGAAATTGCGGCCAACCCGATGACCGAGTGATACTCGGTTGCCGCGTCACGGATCAGGATCGGCATGGACCGTCCGGGGACCGTCGAGTAGGCATTCGACCAGGTATGGCGGAAGTAGCGCCAGATGTCGTGCAGTTTGAAGCCGGTAAGCTCGCAAGTGCTTGTACCGTCCACGATTTGCACGTATGGCTGGATCGTGTGGGTCGCTCTGGGGTCTGCTTCGAGAGCATCAGCAAGTTCTCGTCCGTCTCGCATCAAGTTGAAGATCGACACGAGATGACCACCGTGGGGATGACCGTGCTCCATGCCTTCGATGAAGCGACGGACGCTGGGCTGTCGAAGTTGGGCGTCGCGGCGAAGGTGCTCTTGCCTGCGGACGCGAGCCTTTTCTGTGTCTCGATCCCCGTCGACGTGTGGAGGGCTAAGCAGAGGGACCTGTTTGTCGCCTCGCACGGTCCATCCCTGGTCGACGAGATCGAGAACTGTACGGGCAGCGGCGGCCAGTAGGGGCTTGTTGTAAAGGTCTCTAATCCCGGCCGCTCTGAACCAGATGCTTGGATTCATCTGCACTTCCGGGTCGAGGTGGGCGTGGACCAATAGCCTGCACAGACGAGTGAATGCCCTTCGTTCTGAGGCGCTTGCAGCGGCGGGGAGCGTGAGTGGGATAGACTTGGTGTCTTTTCCGGTCATGACTTCTGGAGCATCCGTCGGTATGTACTGCTCCATGCCTGTATCAAGTCGTTCAGCGGCTGTCCGGCTCGCTCCAACTGGACGGCGCTGCGAGCGAACGACAATAGGAACAACTCAATCGATGTGCGGAGTTGTTCTGCCACAGTCCCACATTCGAGTGCTTGGAGGGGCTGGTAGAGCGCAGCGAAAGCAGGATGGTCAGCGTTGAGCGTCAGGTCGAGCGTTCGCTGAGCCAGCGTTGATTGGAACATCACGTCCATCGGGAGGACGTCAGACCCCAACCGGTACTGGATTGCGCCACCTCGTCCGCGTGAGGTGATTACGGGAAGATCGGAGTCAGCTGCGGCCGCTATGCGGCATGAAGCCTCAGATACTGCTTGGAGCTTCACATTTTCAAAGGCTTGACGTACACGCGCGTTAAGGAGTCGAGCGATTGACTCCAGTTCGGGTTCAATGGCCTCACGCAACGTTGCAGAGGGGCGTATCCCTTGTTTGTTGTTCGTGATGCCGAAATGCTCATCAAGACTAGGTTCGAACTCGATCTCACAGCGCCACCAGTCATCGTAGTTTTCCTTACGCTTCCTCCCCATGAGGTGCCAGCCTCTGGCGATCTCACGCCCGGCGCGCAGAATGGATACCCCACCACCACCAACAATGCCGAGCCTGCGCTTCGTCACACTGTCGAGGTGATGCCAGCGCTGCAGGGGTAGCGTTGCGAACCGTACCTTGACGAAGGAGGTGCCGCCTTCGGTGGTCTCTAACTCGTACTGGAGTTCATCGAAAGCAAGCCGTGCCGTAGCGCCCTCGATCTTTGTCGTGAGTAGCATCGGATCGACCGCAATGACGGGCACCCCGTTGATCGTGATGTTCAGGCCGGCCACGAGAAAACGTCGGTACATCCGCCCCAGGTCACGGTGGAGCGACTTTCCAAGCCAAGCGAGTCGACGGTATTCAATACGATCGCACTGTATCCAGCGGACGCGGCACCCAGATTCACTGGTACTGTGGGCTCCACGATGGGCAACAAGCGTCGGACCGCTCCCAGCCACAATGGCATCGACGTCCAAGGCGACGGTGCTCTCGTACCCGCCGCTCTGCCAAGAGGTGACCTCTACGCGGCGCGCTTGGCTGAGACTGGCTGCTGGTAGCCCCATCCCAAATCGACCGAATGACTGGCGCGCGTCGAAACGCGACGAACCTCCGAAGCGCAGGCAAAACTCCAATTCAGCCTTGGACATGCCGGTTCCGTTGTCCTCGACCACAATTTCGGGAAACGCGTCCGCCGTATCGCGGCTGATTGTGACGGACACATCCGTGGCTGTCGCCTGCAGGGAGTTATCAATCAGTTCCGCCAACGCCGTGGCGATATTGAGATATCCGGACTCGCGTACGGCTCGGATGAAGTTCGACGAGACGAGGAGATCGTCGGCTCGGGTGGCCTGCGTGCTCATGCTCCTCCTGACATCTGTGTGAGCGTCCCTACATCTAGAGTAGCTGCTCGCGGCTGCCTCTCGCACGTCGTCGAGAGCACCTGGGTCCGCCATATGGCTTGGCTCGTATGGCTCTATGGTTGCCACAGCGGGCAAGAACTAGCATGACGATGCTGGTCGGGCCCATGATGAGGAACTTGAGAGCGTTCCACGTACCCCAGAGGACGACGAGGTTCAGCCATCCTGGGCCGCCGTTGGCGAACAGACTGGTGCAGGTGCTCGCGACGAGCAGGTACGGGAGAGCGAGCAGCATGGCGGGCGCACCCCACTTCAGGCCTCGCCTCGATCGGATCAGGTCGAGCAGGACGTTGCTGGGCATGTAGCGTCGCAGGTAGCAGCGAGCGTAGACACTCGTGGCCCAGAGCAGTCGGAACATGGTCTTGTCCTCTCGTCGCACGGATGTTGAGTGAGGCAGTGCGTCGGAGAGTGGCCGAACCGGCCTGCCCACGAGGGGCGCCATTGTGGAGGAAAAATCTGCCTCGTATTCAACTGTACGGCTCAGCGGTGACAGACGGAAGGCCTGGTCAGAGCGTCCGGCCGGCGGCGTGCCGCGGTGCGGGCCGTCGTGATGTTCTGTCACGGTCGTGGGACAGGTCGCGTAGCCGATCGACTGCAGCCCGGGCCCGCGCTGCGTCGATCTTCTGCATGTCTGTGTCGGCGGACGCTCCGAGCGGGGCGTCGCCGGTGATGCCGTAGCGGTCCCGGTAGGTGGCGATGGTGCGGGCCGCGTACCGCCAGGCTTGGGCTGCTCGTGCCTGCTTGGGCTGGGTGCCGAGTTTCATAATCCATTCGTGTTTGTCGGTGAGCGCAGCCTCGAGGAGTGCGTCGGCGCGAGTCTCGATGAGGCCACGACGCTCGGTGAGCGCCCTTCGGAACTCATCGTTCATGGTGCCGGTGGCTTCGGGGATGAGTCCGGCGATCAGGCGCGGTGCTTTGCGGGTGCGGCCGGATCCCGCCGGTCGGACGGTCGCCTTGGCGACGCGGTGGTGGAGGACGGCGGCGATGTCGTCGGCGTCACCAAATTCCCGGGCTTGCGTCAGCTGCGAGAGCAGAGTGTCGACGTCGTGGTGGTTGGCCTCGGCTCGGCGCAGTTCGGCGGTGAGTGCGCCGAACGCAGGTGAGGCGATCGCGGCGTCTTCGTCCTCATCGCTCAGACGGAGGTGCGGATAAGGGTGGCCCAGCGGTCATGTAGGGCTGCGGCGACGATGGTCTCGTATTCGGCGGCGAGTTGGCCGATGTTCGCCCAGGTGTTCTGCTCGCTGGTGATCGTCTCGTGAGCGGACTGTTCGGCGCCGTTGTGTTGGAGTACTCCGAACAGCGCCGATCGGGCGGTGGCCTCGGCGTTGTCGCCGGGGTGCGGACCAGCATGGTCCGATTCGGGCTTGTCGATGGCGACGTAGTCCATGTTCGTCTGCCGTCCGCGGGTGAGCGCGACGTACAGGTTCTCCCGCGTCATGCTCGCCTCGACCAGGACGTGCGAGGCGTCGACAGTGATGCCTGCGCCCGGTAGGAGGAGACGGCATAGCCGATGTACCCAAAACGCACTCGCCCATGATCGTGCGCGTGTGCACAGTCCCAGTCTACTGGTGACTCGGGTTATGGAACCCGGGTTCTCGCTGTAGTCGGTAGCGGTCGCCTCATCAGTATCAGTAACACTCAACCGTTCTGTGTTGCCCTTCCGACGTCAAGGGCGCGTCGAGACGTCTTGCGCTGAAGGGAACGTGACTGGCAGTAGTCCGCGCTCAGCGAAGACCTTCTTCGCGGTGAATGTCGCATTCAAAGCACGCGGGAATCCGCAGTAGACGGCTGAATGCAGGAGGGCCTCGATGATCTGTTGCGGGGTCAGCCCCACGTTCAACGCCGCGTTGATGTGAACATCAAGTTGTGGCTCGCAGCCGCCGAGGGCGGTGAGCACACCGAGGGTGACAAGTTGCCGGTCTCGGGGTTCCAGGCCTGGACGGGAGTAGATCTCCCCGAATCCCCAGGCCACGACCTGGTGAGCGAGTTCCGGGGAGATATCTTCCAGCGCGTCGATGACATTCGTACCGGCCTCTCCGTCGATTGCGTCTAGCACTCCCTTGCCGTGCTCGAAGCGTTGCTGTCGTTCGGTTTTCTCAGTCATCGTCATCCTCGTTCCTTCGGTGTGCATGGCGGGCGGCAAGGTCGTCGCGGTAGGTCGCGATCTTCGCCGCCAATGCCTTCTCGTGCGCGCGCAGCCTGGCGATCTGCTCGCGCAGACCCACTTGATGTGCTTCCAGCAACCGCAGGCGCGGTTCAGTGGTGATCGGGCCGTGTTCTCGGAGGGTCGCGTACTCACGCATCTGCGCGATCGGCATCCCCGTCTCGCGCAGACGCAGCAGGAACTTCACCCACTCCACGTCGGCTGGCGAGTACCGACGCTGATTGCCGGAGTTGCGTGCGACCGGACGGATCAGTTCAGCACGCTCGTAGTAGCGCAGGGTGTGCGCCGTGATGCCGGTCGCTGCGCTCATCTGTGCGACCGTGAGTTCCGTGTTTTCCTCTGCCACATCTACATGCTAAAAGTTAGAGCGCACTCTAAGTCAAACCCACCTATCAGGCTTCTCCGGAGCGGTGAGAATGACCGCATCGGTCGCACTCGGTTGCGCACAATCGCGTTGCGTGTGTCACAGACTGCGTTCTGGCCCGTCGCGGCCCGGATCGCGCCGGTGTGGTTCGCGGCCAAGCGGGTCAAGTTACCGCTCCCGCTGGGCTGCCCGCTGCCGCGCCTGCTCCTGCTCGGCGCGGATGGCCTTGATCCGCCGGGCGGCGTTGTTGACGGGGAGGCTGCGGAGTTCGTCAGCCTCGGTGCGGATCAGGGCAACTCTCGCTTTGGCGTCGCGAGCGTTGCGGTGGATTGATGGTGCGCATTCCGAACTGGTCGCCGCGTACCTGCTCGACTCCCAGTTCACGGGCCAGCAACGCGAACCGTTCTTGCTTGTGTCGGCGCCAGGTCATTCCTCGGTCCGTGCGCGCTGTTTCGACGATGCGAGCGGCATCAGGCACGCGGGGGTCTCTTTCCGCGTCGCCGCCTCGGCTACCCATGTGAGGAGCGTCTGGCGGGTGCGGGGCGGCTCGCTCTCCCACACGTCGCGCACTCTCAGCTCGCTGAGCCTGCGCCTGCTCCTTCGCGGCCTGGTGCTCAGCGCGGGCTTTTGCGTCTGCCGAACCTGCTGACGGTCGAGAGCTTGGCACTGGCGGTGGCTTCGCTCTCGACAGCGGCGACATAGGCCGCGCCGCCGATCTCGGCTTTCCGTACGAGCGGCCAGCGACCTCGGCACGGACCTGCTCGGCAGCATTCTGGGCCGCGTGGATCGCGGCACTGTCCTGCTCATCCTCGGCCCGGTGCGCGGCGCGTTGGGCGTCGAGGCGTGCGGCGATCTGCTCTCACCGCTCCGCCTGCCTCTGGGCACGCTCGGCCTCCCTGTCGAGACGAGCGAGTTCGTCAGTAACGAGCTGTACGGGCCCATCCGCAACAAGGCCGCGCACGGCTTTGACTGCTTGGGCGGTGGCGTGGTCGAGGCCACGGTCTGCCCGGTCGCGGTCCACCGCCTCGATGAACTGCGCCTTGGCTTCGGTCAGGTTCTTGGCAACTATGTGCAGATAGTTGGTGTCGCGGCCTCGGGTCATGCCGACGTAGATACCGGATGCGCTCGTCGCCTCCGAGAGGATCGTGTGTGAGGTGTTCATGGTTGCGGCCTTGGACGCCGTACGCGGTGGCCGCGTAGGAAAGGTGCGCATGCTCTCCCGCATCTCAGGCGGCAGGGCGACGGTGCGGGGGCTCCTGCGACAGCTGGCGGCTTCGCGGGCGTAAACGGTGCCATCCTCCATGACGTGCTGCACGATCCACTGTTGCCGATTCGTGACACCCAGCGCGGCGTCTTTCTTCCGCGTCTGGATCAAGTCACCAGCCCGATCGGCAACTCGTCGCTGCCGGTCGCGGTGATCGTGTCATCGACCTCACCACGCTCGATGCGGCCAGTACGGATGCGTTCGTTCAGCGCGGAGGCTTCGTCGTTCGTGGCGACCGTAATCGCCACATCCTCGCCCGCGTGTGCAGTGATGTGGTCGCGTGCATGCTTCTCATCAGCACGGAGGGTAACGAGCCCCATCGCGGCGAGTGGGTCGAACACTGCTCCGGGGTTCTCCCGGTTGCGCATCGCCAGCGTGAGGGCCGCGTGCTCAGCATCGGTGAAGCGGTGGAGTTCGGTCATGTCGTAGGTGCGGCCTCTGATCTGGGCGGCCATATCGAGCACACCGCCACGACCGACCGCGGGCAACTGTGCGCGGTCACCGACAAGTGCGACCGTCGCCCCCGCTTCGGCGGTGATCGTGGCGAGGGCATGGATCGCGCCCTGCTGCTTGAGCAGGGCCACCGTGTCCAGCGCCCGTCACTTCCCAGCCGCAAAGATACGCGTGCCGATCTGCATGTGGATATGCCGGTTCGGATCACCCGCCCGGGAGGTCTTTGTCGGATGCCGACGACCTGCACCCGCTCGATGAGGATGGTTTTCATCGGCCTCACGCGGCCCGACCCTGGTGACGGAGTGCTGACCGAGCTAACGCCGTATCTCCACAAGGGCGTCCTGCTGAGCCTGATCGAGGGCTTCGGAGACCTCTGGGTGGAGGGCGGCTGCGACGGAAAGGCTCTTTGCCGCGTTGATCGTCATTTCAGTGAACAACGGCGAGCCCTTCGACCTCTCGCCGGGCTCGCGCGGGGTACCCATCGACTCGCCCGTGATCGGCTCTGTCCAGTCCACCCATCCCTCGTATTCATCGGCGGTCAGGGATCGAGCGGCGGTGACCTCGCCGCGGGAGTCGAGCGTCGAGTACTCGGCCACGGCATCATCCGCACCCAGGTAGTACTCGTCCGCCCGCGAGCGATCGGCCTCGATATACCGGCGCGCGGCAGCCCCGCTGCCGTGGAACAGGATCACCCCCACCCTTCATCTGGGCCTCTCTCATGAGTCGTCTCATGAGAGAGGTGGGCACACCCCACCAACGGTGGAATACGTGCACAGTTGTTAGTCAGGATCAGACGGCTGTGGCAAGCCCTGATTCCTTCGGGGCGCTTACCGGGTGATCTAGTGCGGCGGGAATCGGTTCGAGGCCGGTACCGGCATTGCGGGGTTCGAGTGTGGCGAGGTAGTTCTCGATGGCGTTCGCGCTTTGGGTCAGCGCGGCTATGCGATCGTGGATGGTGTCGAGTTGGCGCCGCAACTCTGGGGTGACCATGGGACAGGCCCGTAGTCGCGTGCCGTCGGGCGCTGCACACGGCAACACAGTGCGGATGGACGAGAGGGTGAGCCCAGCCTCGGACAGAGCAACGATCTGCTCAGCCGTCTGCAAGTCTGCTCCGTCATAATCGCGGTAGCCGTTGAGGCCCCGTTGGGGAGTGAGTAGTCCTTCGTCCTCGTAGTAGCGCAGCATCCGGGGGGTCGTTCCCACCCGTCTGGCGAGTTCCGCGATTCGCATCATCGGTTCCTTCCAGGCTTGACCTTCACAGCACTGTCAAAGTTTAGCGTCGAACCCGTACCTCCACCAACGAACCGGAAGGGCGGGCATGGCAACGACACGGCGAACAGGGCGGGAGATCGGCGTCGAGACTGTGGGGTGGTTGTCGTTCGCGACGATGTTCATCGTCGGCACCGACACTTTCCTCGTCGCACCCCTGCTTCCCGAACTGCGAGAGCAGTTCCATGTGACCACTCAGGCGTCCGGGTGGCTGGTGAGCGCCTACGCGCTCGGCTACGCCCTATGCGCGCTGATTGCCGGCCCTATCTCGGACCGGATGGATCGCCGACGAATGCTCCTGGTCGGCATGACCGGCTTCGCTATACTCACCGCTTCCTGCGGTCTGGCATGGGGGTTCTGGTCGATGGCCGCGTTCCGGTTCCTTGCTGGCGCGGCCGCCGCACTGGCAACTCCACAGATCTGGGCATCCATCCCTCAGCTCGTACCTGCCGACCGGATCGTACGAACGATGGGCCGAGCCACTGCGGGCTTGGCGATCGCCCAGCTCGCCGGCATACCGCTGGGTGCGTTCCTCGCCGCCGCGTCGTGGCGGTTCTCCTTCTTCGCCATCAGCATCGCCGCCGCAATCGTCCTGGCGCTGCTGACGGTCTTCTTCCCGCCCGTGGCCCGGACGACAGCGCCCGTCGGCGCAGCTACCCGCGGGTATCGCGCGGTCTTGACATCCCGCCCGCTGGTAGTCGCCCTCATCGCTTACTTCGTGTTCCAGACCGGCAATTTCGCTGCCTTGTCGTTCTACGGCTCCTGGTTCGCCCGCGACTTCGGCCTGGACACCACAGGTATCGGCGTCGCCATGATCTTCATTGGAGGCGGCAACGCTGCCGGTTCTCTGTTCGGCCACCGCCTGGTCGCTCGCTGGGGTGCCTCCCGATCCCTTACCGTCGGAATAGTTGTCATGGCTGCCGGCTATCTCCTCGTCGCAGTGACCGGACTGCTTATGCCCGCCGTGGGGCTGCTGGCGATCATCATGCTTGCCGGAGGCTTTGTTTTCCCCGTCATGATGGCCACCCTCCAAGCCGGTGCAGGCCAGGCGCGCGGCACGGTGTCTTCCCTCTCGAACGTCGCCATGTACGCCGGCACCACCATCGGCGTCGGGATCGCTGGACCTGTCTTCGCCGAAACCAGCGGCTTCACCGGCGTCGCCATCCTCGCTATCACCGCCTACCTCGTCGCTCTCCTACTGTTCACCGCGGCGCGCTCGGCGCGCCCAACCTGACTGACGGTTCGCTAGAGCTCGCACCAATGCGAGTCCCCGTTCCGCAGCAGCGTTCCAATGCTCCTGTTGGGCACTCCGGGAGTGGAGAGTCCCGGTTCAACCATCACTGGGGTGATTCCGGCCGGGAGGGTTTCGAGTTCGTCGGGCAGGCCGCGAAACGGCCTTCTGACAAGTCGTGCTGCGCCAGCAGCGCGGCGCAAGCGGCACTCCCGCTGACGCACGGTTGTAGGGGCTCCCTGGCGCGCGCCTTCGCTTGGATCTCGGGGGCCACCTCCTTCGCGGGGGTGCTACCGTGACCAAACACACTCCACCCGAACCGAGCAACGGTGCTGGGTTCCAGGCCGGTACAACCGACTACGGCCTCGATACTCCGGAAGGGCTACGCGCTCTGCTGATCCGGCTTCATCAGTCCGGCCCGGGAGCGTGGCGGGATCCTGAAGCGGCCGAACTGATGCGTTACACCGCGGCCCGATACCGGCCGCTGGCCGGCAAGCACGGGCTGGACCCCTGGGAGATTGCTTCGGCAGCATTCGAGGTCATGCTCGTCCCTTCTACGCGAGAGGCTGACAATCTGTCAAGCCCTGGGTTTGTTAGAGACTCGCGTTGACCCGTTCGCCGACGGCGACGGGAGCAGGGTGGGCGGCGTAGTACGCCGTTTCAATCTCGACGGGTGGAACGTGGCCGATCTGGCCGTGCAGGCGTCGGTGGTTGAACCAGTCGATGTATTCGGCGATCGCGAACTCGAGGTCTTCGATGCTCTTCCAGGGACCGCGAATGCGGATCAGCTCCGCCTTGAAGAGCGAGGTGAACGCCTCCGCGAGAGCATTGTCATAGCTATCGCCCCGGCTTCCGACGGACGCGACTCGCCGGCGTCGGCGAGCCGCTGGGTGTAGCGGATGGCGCGATACTGGACGCCTCGGTCGCTGTGGTGGATCAGCGCGGACACGTCCCGGCCCCCGCGGGTGCGTGACCACAGGCCCCTCTTCAGTGCATCGAGGGCGAGGTCGGTGTGCAGGCTCGTGGACAGCTGCCAGCCCACCACGCGGCGGGAGAACACGTCGATCACGAACGACGCGTCGACCCAACCGGTGAACGTGCGGATATAGGTGATGTCCGCGACCCAGAGCCGGTTCGGCGCGGACGCGGTGAACTCCCGCTCGACGAGGTCAGCCGGTCGGTCTCTGGCGCCGGCTTCGTCTTTCGCGGCGTAGTAGGTCTGCGGGGCGATCGGCAGCTCCCCGCAGATCGGCTCGACCCCGAACTCATCCCTGTGCGCGCCGATGAAGCTGATCATCTGCTCTGTGGGCGGTCGAGCTCCGCCGCGAAGAAAGCCGACGCGCTGCGCAGGATCGCGTTCACCCGCCGCAGCTCACGGTTCTCCCGTTCCAACTCGATCAACCGCGCGTTCACGTCCGTCGGTGTGCCCGGCCGTGCCCCCTCATCGATCTCGGCGCGCTGCACCCAGCTGCGCAACGTGTCAACCGGGATCCCGAGCTGCTGACCGACGCGCGTACACACACCGCGGCGGCCACTGGACTCGTCGCGGGCGGCCAACACGAGCCGCACCGCACGCTCCTTCAACTCGGGCGGATACTTCTTCAAAGCAGGCATCTCCTCATCCTTCCGGGATGTTCAGAGCCTCCATCAAACCAAGAGCGAGACATACCCGGAGGCGCGGGAGAACCCGGAGGATTCGCTTGGCCTTTGGCGAATGTCTCGGACATCTACCAGCGGTGCGACGACCTGAACCGCGGACTGTGCAACCAGGCGTTCTTCACCAGGATCTGCATCGACGAGGACGGGGGCGGCGGGTCAGGGTCAAGTTCCAAAAGCCCTTCAACCTGCTGTGCGATCCCGAGGTGCAGGGCAACGCTCTGAACTGGGCGGCCGAAGCCAGGAAGAAGGGCCAAGCTCAAACCGGACCAAGGATGGTTCTTTTGGTCGAAAGTTTGAACTTGGCCCAAGCGGGGTGGATGACGAGACTTGAACTCGCGACCACCTGGACCACAACCAGGGGCTCTACCAACTGAGCTACATCCACCATTGCCGTCCGCGCTCGGACAGCTCGCTTATGATACCGGAACGAGCGACGTCTGCTCAAATCCACGGCGCTTTGTCTCGGATCGCACTGCGAAGGCCCGCAGACGCTGCGCGCCGTCAGGCGACGGTGCCGGTGTCCGGCTCGCCGGCGAAGTCTGCCTCCGGGGGCTCGTCGCGATCACTGAGCCCGGTGAGGCTGCCCTCGTAGCGGTGAGCGATGATCTTGGCTTCGGCGGTGGTGGGCCCGGGGGAGGCCACCATGACAGCCTCGCGGTAGTACTTGAGCTCCTCGATCGACTCCTGGATGTCGGCCAGTGCACGGTGGTTCCCGTGCTTGGCGGGCGCCTGGTAGTAGGCACGCGGATACCAGCGCTTGGCAAGCTCCTTGATCGAGCTGACATCGATGTTGCGGTAGTGCACCCACGCCTCGAGCTCGGGCATGTCCTTGGCCAGGAAAGTGCGGTCGGTGCCGATCGAGTTGCCGGCCAGCGGTGCCTTGCGCTCCTGCGGCACGTACTGCTTGATATAGGCAAGCACCTGCTGCTGAGCCTCCTGCACGCTCGTCGTGCAGTCCTTCAGCTCTTCGAGCAGGCCCGATGCGGTGTGCATCTGCGTGACGAACTCGCTCATATTGTCCACGGCGGCCTGGCTCGGCTTGACGAGTACGTCGACACCCTCACCCTGCACGTTGAGCTCACCATCGGTGACCAGGCAGGCCACCTCGATGAGCTCGTCGACGCTCAGGTCGAGCCCGGTCATCTCACAGTCGATCCACACCATCATGCCGTTGTTCACAGCGAGCAACTCTATCCCGCAGCCTTCCCCCCTTCGCCGGACGCCTTGCGAGCACGTTCCTCCAGGGCGGCCGTGCCGGTGCGCGGCACATATTTCGCGAGCCACCCGGCGCCGGCCAATCCGAGCAGCCCAACCACCAGCGAGCTGGTGGCCAGTCCTGCCACCGCTGCGACCCCGCTGATGATGAGCGGGCCCATCGCCGAGCCGGAATCCGAGAGCATCCGCCAGCCCGCGAGGAACGCCGCCCGCCCCTCCTCGGGAGAGAAGTCCGAGCCCAGGGTCAGGACGATTCCGCTGGACAGCCCATTGCCGATGCCCAGTATGCAGGCCACGAGCGTGATCGTGCCGAAGGAGTGCGTCAGCGGCATGAGAAGCAGACAGACGCTCATCGTCGAGATGGCCGGAATCGTCACCCACCAACGACCGAACGCGTCCATGATGGCCCCGCCGGGGAAGAAGAGCAGCACGTCGAATGCCATCGATATCGAATAGATGAGGCTCGTCGCCGCCGGTGACACCCCGTGCGCCTCTGCCCACAGCGGGATGATCGTCTGGCGCACCGAACGGATCAGCATGAGCGCCATGCAGCCGGTCCCCATCGTGAGCAGCACGTGGCTGTGCTTGCGCAGCACGCTCCACGTACTCATGTGGTGGGTGGCCCGCCGCTGCCGGATTGCCTGCACATTGTGTGCCGTCTCGCCGGGCAGATTGGGCATGAACAGCGTCACCAGGCCAGCGCCGAAGCTCATGAGGCCCGAGAAGGCGAAGGCCACGGGCATGCTCCAGCGGTTCACGACGGCCGCCGAGATGAGTGGCCCGACGAACCAGCCCACCCGGAAGACCCCGCCGAGGCTCGACATCGCCCGGGCCCGCCAGTGCAGCGGGATGTTCTCGGTGAGATAGGTCTGGCGGGCCAGATTGAACACTGACGCGGTGAAGCCCTGGAGGAAGACCGCGATGGCCAAAACCGGCAGCGAGTGCGTGAGGAAGATCAGGGCCATCGTCACTGCGTCGGTGAAGCAAGCCCCCGCGATGGCAATGCGCTCCCCGAGCAGCTCGGCCAGGATCCCCGCAGGCAGATCACCGACAACCTGGGCTATCCCGCGCAGGGCCGTGATGAACGCCGCGAGCCCCACGCTGGCACCCAGGTCGCGAGCCTGGATGGCGACCAGGGGGATGACAGCGCCGAAGCCGATGGAGGCGAGCAGGGTTGGCCCGTAGATGCCGAAGAGGGTCTTGCCCAGGGAGTGATTTCGTGTGGCCACGGTGCTTGAGTCTCTCACGGCTGCGCGAAGCCGTGGCCGGGCACTGCCATCCGGCACGCCCTCCTGCGGGCATCCGCTGCCACTGGCGCCGGCCACCCACCCACGCCCGGCGCCTGGAGGCAATGCCCAACCGCCGCTGGAGCACGACGGTGCCGAGCCCCTAGACTTGGCCACCGGAAGATTCACCACCGGGCCCGGTAGCTCAGGGGATAGAGCAGCAGCCTTCTAATCTGTCGCGCGTGGGTTCGATTCCCACCCGGGCCGCCACAGCGCACCGTCAGCTGCGCCCAGCTCATCCCAAGACTGCGCAGGTAGTCTGGCGCCGTGCCGAAGCCATCTCCTGCCATGGTCGTCGCCGACGCCAGGGCCCGCCGGTTGTCCGGTTTGCCCCGTGCCCACCGCCCCGGCGAAAGCCGACGCCAGCGCATCCTGCGCAACCCGCTGAGCTGGCTGGCGGCCGTGTTCTTCCCGCTCTGCGTGGTCCTGCTGTGGCAGGTCTACCTGAGCTACCGCCGCACCATCACCGAGGCAGTCGGGAACTACACCGCCGAACACGGTGGAGTGCGCTCCGAACCGACCGTCAGCCAGTTCAACGAGGCCCTGTGGCGCTGCACCAAGCTGGCCCTCGTCACCCTCGTCATCGGCGTGGTGGTCTTCTGGCTCATCGACCGGCTGCGCCCCACGAGCCTCTTGCTCAAGGCCGTCTGCCTGGCCTGGGGCGGTGCGGTGGCCGTGTACTTCGCCGCGAATGCCAACGACTGGGTGGCCAGCCGCCTCACTGTCGACAGGTCCGACCCGATGGGCAGCGCCCGCGCCGCCATCTACGTGGCTCCCTTCGTCGAGGAAGCCGCCAAGGCCACAGTGCTGTTCCTGCTGGCGATCCTGGTGCGCTACCGGATCGTTGGTGTCATGCAGTCGGTGGCGCTGGCGGGCATGTCAGCCGTCGGCTTCGCCGTGGTGGAGGACATCGTCTACTACGTCCGCACCTATCTGTACGGATCGATGGTCTATGGAGTGGACGCCAACCAGGCACTCCACGAGATCTACGTTGCCAGGGGCCTGCAGACCTGGTGGGGCCATCCGCTGTTCACCTCGTGCACCGCCATCGGCCTGGCAGTGGCGCTGCGCTCGCGCAGCACGTTCGTGCGCGTCCTCGCACCCGTTGCCGGTTACCTCTTCGCGGCAGGCCTCCACATGGCATTCAACGGCTCCCAGGTGGCCGGGGGCGGCCAGACGCTGTTGTTCATCGTGGGCGGTTCGATCATCCTCGCCCTTCTCGTGAGGCTGGTCGTGCACTGCCGCAGCGAGGCGCGGGTACTCGGTGCCCGGCTCCAAGACCTCGTGATCGCAGGTTGGCTCGACCCCCGGGACCCGATCGTGTACTCCAGCTTCTTGCGTCGGGGCAAGCTGCTGGTCGCGGCGCTGCTGCGTGGGCCACGGGTCTTCGGCGCCACGCATCGGATGCTGAGCCTCATGACCGAGGTCGCCTATCTTCGGGCGGCGGTCACTGCGGGCGTGGTCGATGGTGCGGCGAACCTGCACGGACGCGAGCTGCTCGCCGATATCGCCGCTCTGCGTCCGGTCGCGCTCCACGAGACCGAAGGGCTGTCCGTCAAACCCGACAACTGGACCTGGCAGAACATCGCCGCCCGGCTTCGCGGCTGGTGGCATGTCGTGCGCGGTCCTCGCCGGCCCCGTTTCGCCCCTCCCAGCGGCGCACCGGTACCAGTGGGCAGCGCCGCGCGCTGAGCGAGTCGTTCGGCTCGACGCCCGAGGGGTATCTCCCGTGCGAGAGTGGGACGGACACAGGAGGGAGCCCATAGTGGTGGCAGAGCACCTCAGCGGGGCATTGGTGCGGCTGCGCGATGCCCTGCGCGAAGTCGTCCTGCCATTGTCGGTGCCCGGGGCCGCGGAGCAACGGCAGGAGGCCGAACAGATCGTCGCCCAGCTCGACAACTACGTCGTGCCACGCCTGGCCCATCTCGATGCCCCGCTGCTGGCCGTGGTGGGAGGATCCACCGGTGCCGGCAAGTCGACCCTGGTGAACTCGCTGCTGGGGCGAGTCGTGAGTCCAGCTGGCGTCATCCGCCCTACCACGCGCAGCCCCGTCCTGGTTCACAACTCCGGGGACGCCCGCTGGTTCGAGTCCGATCGAATCCTTCCCGGTCTCGCACGGACCAGGGCGGTCTCATCGGGCCCCGGCGCCCTCCAGCTCACTGCCGACCCGAACCTTCCCGCCGGGCTCGCGCTGCTCGACGCCCCGGATATCGATTCGCTCGTGGACGAGAACCGGGCGCTGGCGGCCCAGCTACTTGACGCCGCCGACCTGTGGCTCTTCGTCACCTCCGCCGCGCGCTATGCCGACGCAGTTCCCTGGGAGTACCTCAACGCGGCTGCCAGCCGCGGCGCGAGCGTGGCGGTGGTCTGCGACCGCATCCCGCCTGCCGCGGCCCAGCTCGTGCCCGTCGACCTGGGCCGGCTCATGAGCGCCCGCGGGCTGGCCGATTCGCCGCTGTTCGCCGTGCCCGAAACCGTCACCGACGAGCACGGCAGGCTCCCCGAGACGGCCCTTGCACCGATTCGCAGCTATCTTGCGACGCTGGCGGCCGACAATCGGCGACGCGAGCAGGTGGTGCTGGCCACCCTTGACGGCGCCATCGGCGCGATCGTGCGTGCTGCACCCTCGGTTGCCGACGCTGCTCGGGCCCAGACCGAGGTGGTGCGCCAGCTCGCAGTCGATGCGGCGCACTGCTTCCATGAGGCCATTCATGCGGTGCGCCGGCAATCCGGCGACGGCACCCTGCTGCGCGGCGAGGTGCTGCTGCGCTGGCATGACTACGTGGGCACGAGCGAGTTCTCCCGCGTCATCGACGAGAAGGTGAGCTGGCTGCGCGACCGCATCACCCGCGCGCTGACAGGAGAATCGCCCCAGGGCGTTCATGCTGCCGCGGCCGCCGAATCGGGGCTGGAGGCTCTCGTGCGCGAGCAGGGCGAGGCGGCCTGCGAACGCGCCGCCGCCGCCTGGCGGGGCACCCCCGCGGGTCGCGCGCTCATGGCCGGTCATCCTGGGCTGGCACGCGCCAGCGACGAGTTCGCCACGCGCTGCGCCTCGGCGATCCGGCAGTGGCAAGCGGACGTGCTCGCCTTGGTGGCCGATCAGGGCAAGGGCCGCCGCAGGACCGCGCGGCTGGCCGCTGCCGGCGTCAATGGGGCCGGCGCGGCGCTCATGATCGTCATCTTCGCGCACACTGCGGGGCTCAGCGGCGCTGAGATGGGCGTTGCCGGTGGTACCACTGTGGTCGCCCAGCGGCTCCTGGAAGCGATCTTCGGCGATGAGGCGGTGCGCCGGCTGGCTGAGACTGCCCGGCAGAAGCTCGACGAGCGCGTCGTGGCCCTCATGGACACCGAGCTGGATCGTTTCACCGTGCTGCTCGCCGAACTGGGCGTCGACGACACTGTCGCCGAGCGGGTGGACGCCGCGATCGCCGAGGTGGTCGCCGTTCGGAGTGGTTCGCCCCGGCCGGGATCTCTCGCCGGATCGGGAGGTGGGTTCGCCCCCGCCGATGAACCCTCCGGGGCTGACGTCCGCCCGGCCCCTCGGCTCGACCAGGTGAGCGCCAGGGCGCAGGCCGGCGAGATCGTCGATGCCGAACTGGTGGACGAGCCACCGGCCCTGCCCCGTCCCAGCGGGGACGAGTCGGGCGAGGACGGGAGGCAGCGGTGAATAGGCGCGCAGCCGCCACGCCGCAGGCCTGTGATCTCGGTGCCCAGCTCGGCGCACTCGGCCAGGCTGCGGCACTGTGCCGGGGCAGGATCGACGAGAAGGCCGTCATGCGCGCCGAAGCGGTGGTGGCCCGCGCCGGCGCGCGCCTCTCGTTCAGCGGCGAGCGCAGCGTTGTCGCGCTGGCGGGTGCCACCGGTAGCGGGAAGTCGAGCCTGCTCAATGCCCTCGCCACAGCCCGCCTGGCCGAAGCCGGCGTGAAGCGCCCCACCACCTCGCGCACCTTGGCGGTGAGCTTCGGTGCTGGCGGCGATGACCGGCTGCTGGACTGGCTGGAGGTGCCGGTCCGCACCAGCGTCCACGGCATGCCCGAACTCGATGGGCTGGTGTTGCTCGACCTGCCCGACCACGACTCAATCCAGCTGGGCCACCGCCTCGAGGCGGACCGGCTCGTCTCCCTCGTGGACGCCCTGGTCTGGGTGGTCGACCCGCAGAAGTACGCGGACGCCGCGCTGCACCGGCGCTATCTCGTGCCGATGGCCGGATACGCCGAGATGATGATCGTCGTCCTCAACCAGGCCGATCGGCTCGCCGGCACCGAGCTCTCGCGCACCCTTGCGGACCTGAGGCGACTGCTTGACGCCGAGGGCCTGGGGGCCACCACCGTACTGGCCACCTCCACGCTCACCGGCCAGGGGGTCGACGCGCTGCGCGCACGCTTGGCGCATGTCGTTGCCGGCAAGCAGGCAGCTGCCCGCCGCAGCGCGGCCGACATCAGGGAGGCGGCCCAGATCCTGGCCGGCGAGCTGGGCGATGGTGTCTCGCCGGGTGTTGACCCGGCGCTCGCGGCGGCGCTCGAGGATACTTTCGCTCGCGCAGCCGGTATTGACATGGTGGGCCAGGCCGTTCTCGAGGCGACCCGCCGGCGCGGTGCTGCCGCCACCGGCTGGCCACTCGTCTCCTGGATCTCGGCAGTGCGCGCCGACCCCTTGAAGCGGCTTCATCTCGACCTGCCCCGCGCGGTTCGCGGCAGGCGACCGCGGCCCGAGGAGATCGCCCCGACCACCGTCCCCCGTACCAGCATCACCGCGCTGAGCGGGGGAGTGGAACGCGCCCGGATCGACAGCGCCGTGCGGGCACTGAGCGATCGTGCCTCGATGGGTCTGGCGCCACGGTGGGCCGAGGCGGTGCGGGCAGCATCGCTGTCGACGGCCGGGAGCCTGGCAGACGACCTGGACCGCGCAGTGGGATCGGCCGATCTGGGCATGGCATCCGGACGGGGCTGGTGGCGTCTCGTGCGGATCGCCCAGTGGACGCTGCTGACGGTGCTTGCGCTGGGCTGCGGCTGGCTCGCGGTGAACGCGCTGTTCTCCGGCACCTTGCCGATTCCGAGATGGCATGGCGCACCGGTGCCCACCGTGCTCGTGCTGGGCGGCGCGGGTGCTGGGATTCTGCTCGGTGTGCTCAGCCGTGCCGGGGTTGAGCTGTCGGCCAGGCGGCGCCGTGCTCGGGCGCTGGGCGCGCTGCGCGAAGCGGTCGCGAGGGTGGCTCGGGTTCACGTCATCGCGCCGGTGGCCGAGGAACTGGAGCGCCACGAGCAGGCGCGTACGTTGCTTGCGGCGGCAAGAGGCCAACGATGAATCCTGCGATGAGGACGGCACCCTACTGGCGCGTCGGCGCGCTGCCGCAGCGGGTGCCACGTCGTGTCCTCATGCTTCCCGGCGTGCGCTACAGCTGCGAGCGGCCGTTGCTCAGCTGGTGTGCCGCAATCGCCCATCAGCACGGCTGGTGGGTGCAACAGGCCTGGTGGTCGCTCGGTCCCGAGTCCAACAACGAGTCCGTGGTCGGCAGGGCCCTTGACCTGCTCGACGCGCAGGCACCGGATGCCGCTCACACGCTCGTCATCGCCAAGTCCATGGGCACCCGGGCCGGCGCCACCGCCAGTGAGCGGGGCTGGGACGGAATCTGGCTCACCCCCTTGCTTGAGGATGTCGGGGTGCGCGAGGCCCTGGTTGGGTACCGCGGGAACTGTCTGCTCGTCGGCGGCGGCGCGGACCACCACTGGACGCCCCCGCCCGGACGGGTGGATGAGCTGTTTGGCGTGCCCGGCGGGCTGGCGTCGTCGGGTCCGGCCGAGAAACCTGCGCATCCTCTGTACGCATGCGCGGCGGCCGATCGGCGCGCCCAGCGATGGGTGCAGGTAGACGGGGCGAACCATTCGCTGGAGGTCCCTGGTGACTGGCGCGCGTCTTTGGCGGTGCAGCGCACGGTCCTCGAGATCGTCGACCGTTTCGTGGCCACGATCGAGATCTGACCCGGCGGGTCCTGGCCCATGGGCCGGTTGTCCACAGAATCCGAGTGACTGACCGGCCGGGGTGATCGATGCACACAGTCATCGACACGGCCGGCAGTCATCGGCGCAGCCGGTCCAACCCGAAGGGAACAGCCATGGACACCAATGTCAGCCTCAGCGGATATGTGGGAACCGCCGTCGAGTACACCGCCGCCGAGGGCTACAGCTTTGCAACATTCCGGCTGGCGACCACTCCTAGGATCCGCCGCAACGGCGAATGGGTCGACGGCGAGACGACCTGGATCACCGTTGAGGCCTCGAATCGTGCTGCCGACAATGCGGCAGCGAGCATTCACAAGGGCGATCCGGTGATCGTCGTCGGCAGATTGCAGACCAAGCGCTGGCAAGGCAGAGACGGTGAGCCGCGCGAACGGCTCGTGCTCACCGCACTGGCGCTCGGTCACGATCTCGCCCGGGGCACGAGCCAGTTCACCCGTACCCCACGCCAGAGCGCCGATAGGGCTGCCAGCGCAGCGCAGGAGCAGCCGATGACCGAACCAGCCGACGCCGATTCCAGCGAGGGGGTGCATGTGGCCTGATTGGCACACGGGTGGGTCGAGCAGGGTCCCGGGCCAGCCGGTGGTGCCCACGGCAGCGACCAGGCCATGCCCGGTGAGATGGACATGAAGACGGCTTGGCCCGATATTTCGGGCTGGCGAGGCAGCGCTGGCATACTGGGGGCGCTGCGACGGCTTCCCGAGCTGTCGGCCATTGCCCCGGTTGTCGGCCCACCGCAGGCAATGGCACCCCAAGCAATGGCACTCATGCGGCGGTACCGAGGGCAACGGCACTGCAGGTATGGGCACGGCAGGCATGGGCACTGCAGGCATGGACACTGAAGGCAAGGGCACGGCAGGTAACGGCGCTGGGTCAACGGTGTTGGGTCAGCGGTGCCGGGTCAGCGGGACCACCTGCGGTGGCACGGAAAGCGGCTCCAATCGTGATGCGAAGGGTATCCACGCTCCTATGGCTGAATTCATCTATCAGATGCACGACGTGCGCAAGACGATCGGCGAAAAGCTCATCCTCGACAATGTGACGCTGTCGTTCTTCCCCGACGCGAAGATCGGTGTGGTGGGGCCCAATGGCGCTGGGAAGTCGACGCTCCTCAAGGTGATGGCCGGTCTCGAGCCCATCAACAACGGTGATGCCTTCCTCGCCAAGGGAGCCTCCGTCGGGCTGTTGCAGCAGGAACCGCCGCTCACCGAAGACAAGACGGTGCTCGAGAATGTCGAGGAGGCCGTCGGCTCGGTCAAGTCGATGCTCGACCGCTACAACGCCATCAGCGCCGAGCTCGCCGATCCCGACGCGGACTACGACACGCTGCTCGCCGAGATGGGCGAGCTCCAGGTCGAGCTCGACAATCGCAATGCCTGGGACATCGACTCCCAGCTCGAACAGGCGATGGATGCCCTGCAGTGCCCCCCGCCCGACACCCCTGTCTCGGTGCTGTCAGGCGGTGAGCGGAGGCGCGTGGCCTTGTGCAAGCTGCTTCTCGAACAGCCCGATCTGCTGCTCCTCGACGAGCCAACCAACCACCTGGATGCCGAGTCGGTGAATTGGCTCGAGGGCCACCTGCGCAGCTATCCCGGCGCCGTGCTGTGCGTCACCCACGACCGCTACTTCCTCGACCATGTCGTCAACTGGATCTGCGAGGTCGACCGCGGCCGCCTGTACCCCTACGAGGGCAATTACTCCACCTATCTCGAGACCAAGCGCAAGCGCCTGCAGATTGAGGGCCAAAAGGACGCCAAGCGCGCCAAGATCCTCGAGCGGGAACTCGAATGGGTGCGCTCGAGTCCCAAGGCCCGTCAGGCCAAGAACAAGGCCCGCCTGGCCCGCTACGAGGAACTGGCAGCGGAGGCCGAGCGCAGCCGCAAGCTCGACACCGGCGAGATCAACATCCCGCCAGGCAAGCGGCTGGGTTCCGAGGTGCTCCAGGCCACCGATCTCCACAAGGGCTTCGACGATCGGGTGCTGTTCAATGGCCTCGACTTCACGTTGCCGCGCGCCGGAATCGTAGGCATCATCGGCCCCAACGGCGTCGGAAAGTCCACCCTGTTCAAGATGATCGTCGGGGAGGAACAGCCCGACCGCGGAGAACTGAGGGTCGGCAAGACGGTCGAGATCAGCTATGTCGACCAGGGGCGAGCCGGCCTGGAACCCGACAAGACGGTCTGGGAGGTGGTCTCCGGCGGCCTCGACTACATCAAGGTGGGTACTTTCGAGGTGCCCAGCCGCGCCTATGTCGCCTCATTCGGCTTCAAGGGCCCCGACCAGCAGAAACCCGCCGGGGTGCTTTCCGGTGGCGAACGCAACCGGCTCAACCTGGCCCTCACCCTTGAGCAGGGCGGCAACCTCCTGCTCCTCGACGAACCCACCAATGACCTGGATGTCGAGACCCTGCAGAGTCTCGAGGACGCCCTGCTGGAGTTTCCCGGCTGCGCCGTGGTGATCAGCCACGATCGCTGGTTCCTCGACCGGGTCGCCACCCACATCCTCGCCTGGGAGGGAGCCGGCGAGGACGAGAACGATCCGTCGTGGTTCTGGTTCGAGGGGAATTTCGCCGACTACGAGGCCAACAAGCTTGCCCGGCTCGGCGAGGAAGCCTCCCGCCCCCATGCCAGCAAGCACCGCCGCCTGACGCGCGACTGACCGCGCGCCCCGCGCGCGAAAGACTGACCGTGCGCCCCGCGCGCGAACGGCTGACCGCGACCCCGAATTGCCCCGGAGCTCCCTGCTGGAGCCCCGGGGCAGGTACACGCCCCGGGGCTGCACAGTCGTGCGTTTCCTTGTGGGCCCCTGATGGCGATGCTTGACTTGAACCATGAAAGAGCTCATCAATGATGCCGAGCACGTCATCTTCGACTCACTCAAGGGCGTGGCTGCGGCCCACCCCGACACCCAGCGGGTCGATCTGGACAACCGGATCGTCTACCGCGCCCAGCCACCGCGTCCCGGAAAGGTCGGACTGGTTTCGGGCGGCGGCTCGGGGCATGAGCCCCTGCATTCGGGATATGTGGGAGCCGGCATGCTCGACGCCGCCTGCTGCGGGGAGGTGTTCACCTCGCCAGTGCCCGACCAGATCTCGGCCGCCACGAATGCGGTGAACACCGGAGCGGGCGTGCTGCACATCGTCAAGAACTACACCGGCGATGTCATGAACTTCGACATGGCTGCAGAGTTGTCGGCCGCCGAGGGCGTCGAGGTGGCCACTGTGCTCGTCAACGATGACGTGGCAGTCCAGGACTCGCTGTACACGGCAGGGCGGCGGGGCGTGGGCCTGACCGTCTTCGTCGAGAAGATTGTCGGAGCCGCCGCCGAGCAGGGGCGCGAACTGGGCGCGCTCAAGGAGCTCGGCGACCGTATCGTGGCCAATGGCCGCTCCTTCGGCATCGCGATCACGCCGTGCACCACCCCGGCCGCCGGCAAGCCGAGTTTCGAACTGGCCGAGGACGAGATGGAGCTCGGGATCGGCATCCATGGCGAGCCCGGACGTGAGCGCGTCAAGCTCGGCCCGGCCAGCGATGTCGCGCACCAGCTTGTCGAGCCGGTGCTCGCCGACCTCGACTTCACCGGCGCGCCGGTCATCGCGATGCTCAACGGGATGGGAGCCACCCCGCTTATCGAGCTGTACCTGCTCTACGGCGAGGTGGCGCCGCTGCTCGCCAGCAACGGCGTCGACGTGGCCCGCCACCTGGTGGGCAATTACATCACCGCACTCGACATGGGCGGCGCCTCCCTGACGCTGCTGCGCGCGGACGACGAGTTGCTGGACCTGTGGGATGCCCCCGTGAACACCCCCGGCCTGAGATGGGGCTGCTGATGAGCACGACATCTCTCGAGAAGATCTCCGCCTGGCTGCAGGAGTATGCCCGGGTGATCGGGGAGCACGAGGCGGAGTTGACCGACCTGGACCGTGAGATCGGCGACGGCGACCATGGCTCCAATATGGTCCGCGGCATGCGGGCGGTCGCCGGCCTTGACCTCGCCGCATTCGGCGATGCGGCCAGCTATCTCAAGAAGACCGGCATGACGCTGGTGAGCACGGTCGGCGGAGCGGCCGGGCCGCTGTACGGCACGCTCTTTCTGCGGATGGCCGGCCAGCTGGGTTCCGGCGATGCGCTCGATACGGCCGCCTTCGCCGGGGCGCTCAAGGCGGGAGTCGAGGGCGTCACCCAACGAGGGAAGTCCGCCGTGGGCGACAAGACGATGGTCGATGCGCTGGTGCCCGCCGTGGAATGCCTCGAGGAGCAGGCCAGCCGGGGAGCCGAGCTGGCCGCGGCGCTGCCCGAGGCCGCGAAGGCGGCCGACGCCGGACGCGAGGCCACCGCGGCCCTGGTGGCCAGGCGCGGGCGCGCATCCTATCTGGGGGAGCGCAGCGTGGGTCATATTGACCCGGGTGCAGCCAGCGCCGCCCTGCTCATCGAATCCGCCGCACGCACCCTGGTCTGAGGAGCTGTCCGGTGATTGCTCTGCTCGTCGTCTCGCACAGCCACCCGCTCGCTCTTGCGGCGGTCGATCTTGCATCCCAGATGGTGGCGCCACAGAGCCGTCCCCCCGTCAAGGTGGCCGCTGGCCTCGATGAGACCACGGTGGGTACCGACGCGACAGCCGTCGCAGCGGCGCTGGAGGAGTTGTCCGAGGCGCAGGGCATCCTTGTCCTGGTCGACCTCGGGTCGGCCATCCTCAGCGCCGAAATGGCGCTCGAGTTCGTGGATTCCGAGCTTGCCGCGAAAGTGCGGATCTCCTCGGCGCCCTTGGTCGAGGGCCTCATCGCGGCGGTCGTCACCGCCTCTTCGGGGGCTGGCCTCGACGAGGTCGATCGCGAGGCCCGGATGGCCCTGCAGGCCAAGGCACAGCAGCTGGATGGTGCCGGTGAGCCCGATGGCCAGGCCGGCGAGCCCGATGGCCAGGCCGGCGAGGCGCCTCGTCCGGGCCAGGGCTCAGCCGAACCCCTCGCAGCGGACGAGCAGTGGGATGTCGTGCTGGACAACCCCCATGGGCTCCACGCCCGCCCGGCCGCCGCGCTCGTCTCTGCCCTTCGAGGCTTCGACGCGCACGTGGAGCTGTCGAATGTCTCGACGGGCGCCGGCGCCGTCGACGCGTCCAGCCTCTCGGCCGTCACCGGCCTGCAACTGCGCGAGGGCCAGGTCATGCGGGTGAGGGCCACCGGGCCTGAGGCTGCCGGGGCCCGCGCCGCGCTTGAGCAACTCGCCGCAGACCACTTCGGCGATCACATCGAGAACCCCACGACGAACGAGGACACAGCGGCACCCACCGGCCCGGTACGCGGGCCGGTCCGGATCGTCGCACTCGATGCCGACATCAGCGGGTACCGTCCCGCAGATGCCGCCACCGAACAGCGCCGGCTCGACGAGGCCCTGGCGGCGGTCGACGAGCACCTTCGCGCCGCGGCACCCGGGCCCATGGCGGCGATCTTCGGTGCGCAGGCGGAAATGCTCGCCGACCCGGTGCTTGCTCGCAAGACCTCGCGGCGGATCGCCGCCGGCGATTCCGCGCTGGGCGCCGCGAGCGCCGTGCTGGGTGAGATGGCCACGGGCTTCGACAAGCTCACCGACCCCTATCTGCGCGAACGTGGTCAGGACGTGCGCTCCCTGCGCCGTCTGCTCGTGCTGGCTCTCACCGGCGCGGACTGGTCCGATGGGCGTGAGGTCGAGCCGGGCATCTGGGTGCTGCCTGAGCTGGACGCGATCACCGCCGCCACCGCCGATATGGAGCGCTGCCTCGGCATGATCACCACCACTGGGGGCCGTACCGGGCATGGCGCGATGATCGCCCGCAGCCGAGGGATACCGCTGGTTCTCGGGGTCCCCGATGCGTCAATGCTTGCCGACGGTGAGCTGGTCGAGATCGATCCATCGGCCAACAGTTTTCGCCGCGTCCGGTAGTGCGCATCGTGCCTCAGCATCGCAACTGAGGGTTGTAGCGCAGGCTGTTGTAGCGCGCCGGGCACTGATCGCCGATCGCAATCCCGGCGCCCAGCCGCCCGGCGTCGCGCAGGCCCGTCAGGCTCGCGACGAGGCGATCGCGGAGGTGCCAGGGGTCGAGCGTGTTCACATAGATCTTCGTGTCGCCCTCGAAACCTGCCAATGTCGAGATCCGCCACTTCAGGTTGATCCGCCAGGGCATCGCCATGTCCATGTCGGGGGAGCGATGGTGCCATTCCTCATTGGAGGCAACCTCGGTGCCGGTGCCCGCATGGCAGGCGTGCACGAGGGCTGACATGTCCGCGCGCTCGGCCTCGGTCTGCGCCCAGGGCTCGCAGATGGCCGATTTCGAGTAGATCTCGATCGTGGGGTAGCGGTGCCCGAAGCCGGCGAACGCAATCGCGTGCGCGTTCTCCGCAATGACGAGATCGTGCTGGACGGCCACGTTGAGCGCGAGGTCGTTGTAGGCGTTCGGGTTGGCCCGCAGCCGTGCGAGTTCCTGCTGGACCGACACCGGCCGCTCGTCGATCGAGACCAGCTGCTTGTGCACATGGTCGAAGGACGCTCCCGCTGCGCGCAGCCAGTTCTGGAAGACTGCCACATAGCGCACATGCCGGTTCTGCTCGTACAGATCGTGCAGGGCCTCGATGGTGACGTCCATGTACTGGGCATGCTCCGCCACGCTCAATGTGCCCGAACCGGCCAGCTGGGAGGAATCGGTGGCTCCGTCGACGAAGTGGCGGCGCGCCACGATGACGTCGTGGCCACCGGCGAACAGCCCGATCGCCCGGCGAGCCAGCGCTGCGTCGTCCAGAGCGGCGCAATCCGTGATCTCCTCACCGGTGGCCGCCTGCTTCGTGCGCAGGATCTGTTCCACGTGGAGGCGTCCCGCCGAGTCGGCGCAGTAGCGGTTGCAGCGCTGTGTCAGTGCATTGGGGGCGCGAAAGGCGTAGTTGCGCGCCCAGTAGTCGTAACCGACGATCTCGAAGAGATTGGGGATCCGGCGGAAGCACCACTGGGAGTCGTGCCATTGCCCGGGCAGTATCCCGCGCAGGGTCCGCCACCCCTGGTCTGTGCGTATCCGGCGGGCCTTCTCGGGCGGAGTCTCGGCGATCCGACCCGGACAGAACGGGCACTCGTGGTCCTCGTCGCCGGGTGCGAGCTTGCGGGCAGGGGCGCCGCTTCGGACCACGGGCCGGTCGGCCCGGCTGGGCACCGTCCAGACCTGGACCCCCGACAGAAGGCTGAGCTGCTTCACCGTCCCGTCCGGCATGACCCTCAGCGGGTCACCGGAGCCGAACTCACTCATGCCGCGAGTCTAGGAGTTGTCCGACGGTGTTGGATGAGGCCATGAGTTCCGCACTGCCCGAACAGGCCCATTTCCATCTGCCGGACTTCGGTTCGCTGGATCCGCAGCGTTTCGGTGAGGCTGTGCGCGCGGCGCTCGCCACCCAACGCCAAGGTCTCGACGAGATCGGCGAGGCGGTTGCGCCGCCCACTGAGGACTCGGTGATCGGTGCCTGGGAGCGCGCCGGGGTGGCCCAGCGGCGCGCCTGCGCCGCGCTGTTCACGGTGCGCGACGCCGATACCACGGCAGAGCTCGACGCGCTGTGTGACGAGCTTGCTCCCGAGCTGGCGGCACACGACGATTCGATCTGGCTCGACGCCAGGCTGTACGAGCGGGTGCGGGCCACGCAGGAGGCCGCGGACAAGGGGGCGCTCAATCTGGATGCGCAGGCCCGCTGGTGGCTCGCGGAGGTGCTGCGCGAGTTCGCGCGCCATGGGGTGCAGCTCGACGCGCCACACCAGGAGAGACTGCGCCAGCTCAATGCCACGATCGCCTCGCTCGAGTCCACATTCAGCCAGCTGCTCGTCACGGGACGCAATGCCGCAGCGGTGCCCATCGAATCCGAGGACGAGCTGGCGGGCCTGTCCGAGGAACAGAAGGACCGGGCGCGGCGCGCAGCGCAGGCCCGAGGCCGGCAGGGCTGGCTGCTCGAGCTGGTGAACACCACGAACCAGGACTGGCTGGCCGCTCTTGACCGGCAGGATGTGCGCCAGCGCGTCTTCGAGGCCTCCGTGTCCAGGGGCGCAACGGGCGCCGGCGCCACCGGGGCATCCGTCGTGAGACTCGCCCGGCTGCGGGCCGAGCGGGCGACGCTGCTCGGTTTTGACTCCCATGCCGCCTATGTGGCCTCGGCCGGGTGCGCCAAAACCGTCGAGGCCTTGCAGCCTCTGCTCGACCGCTTCTCCGAGCTGGCCGTGCGCCAGGCCCGGGCCGACGCCCAGCGCTACGAGCGGGCCTTCGCGCAGTGCGCTCCGGGACTGGACTTCCGCCCATGGGACTGGGCCTGGGTCGCCGCGAAGCTGCGCGCCGAGGATGCGGTCGACGATGGGGAACTGCGTCCCTATCTGGAATTCCACCGGGTTCTGCACGAAGGGGTCTTCGAGGCGGCCCGCCGGCTTTACGGCATCACCGTGCATCCACGAGGGGACCTGCACGGATACACCCCCGATACCAGCGTCCACGAGGTGCGCGAGGAGGACGGCACAGTGCTGGGCCTGCTCGTCATCGACCCCTGGGCGCGACCCAGCAAGCAGGGCGGGGCGTGGATGACCGACCTGGTGGCCCGGAGCCAATTGCTCGGGGACCTCCCGGTCGTCACCCTCAACACCAATATCGCCCGGCCCCGCAAGGGCGAGCCGGCGCTGCTAAGCTGGGACCAGGTGATCACCTGCTTCCACGAGTTCGGGCACTGCCTGCACGGTCTGTTCGCCGACAGCCGCTATCCCTCCATGTCGGGCACAAATGCCCCCACTGACTACGTCGAATTCCCGAGTCAAGTCAATGAGCACTGGGCCCTCGACCGCGATCTCATCTCCCACTACGCCCGCCACTGGAACACCGGCGAGGCGATCCCCGGTGAGCTCATCGATCGCCTCGAGCGCGGCCGGCTGGCTGACATCGGATTCGAGGACCTCGAAACCGCAGCCGCCATGCAGCTCGATCAGGCCTGGCATTCGGCACCGCTGGACGAACTGCCCACCGAGCCCCTCCAGGTGGACGACTTCGAGGCTCGGGCACTGGCCGCCCGAAAGGTCGACGTCGAACTCGTGCCGCCGCGCTACCGCACCCGCTATTTCAGCCATATCTGGGCCGGTGGCTACGACGCCGCGTATTACGCCTATCTGTGGGCCGAAGTGTTCGACGCTGACGCCTGCGCCTGGTTCGACGCGAATGGCGGGTTGAATCGGCAGGCCGGCGAACGCTTCCGTCGCGAGGTGCTGGCGCCGGGCGGCAGCGTGGACGTCATGGAAACCTATCGGGCCTTCCGTGGCGCCGATCCGGACGTGGAACACCTCATCGCACGCCACTGCCGGTAGTGGGGACTCTTCATGCCATCACACGCTGAACCCGAGAGCGGAGACTGGGATCAATCGTCGAGGGATCGTGGTTGGCAGTCAGTCTCGTTGGCTGCGAAACATCCTTGAGAATTCTCCGTTGGGCTGGGAAAGCAGTTCTTTGTAGCTGCCGACTTGAAGCAACGATCCTTGTTTCATGACATAAATCCTGTCCATGGCTTTCAATGTCCAGGAGCGATGTGACACTACTATTATTATGCGATCGTTTCGATTCTTGGAGAGGAACTGGAATATTTCCTCCTCCGTTTCGGCATCAATGGCACTGGTCGGCTCATCCAACAGCCATATTCCTGCATTGCGCAATATGATCCGCGAGAGAGCCAACCTCTGCCACTGACCACCCGACAGCCCCGCGCCGCCCCATTGCTCACCCAGCAGCGTGTCCAGCCCATCGGGCAACTCGCGAACGAATCCACTGGCATTGGTGAAGTCCAGGCTGAGCCAGTATTCCTCATCGCTGAGGGCATGACGCGAACCCATGCGGAGATTCTCCCGAACCGTGATCTCATAGCGTCCGTAGTCCTGATTCAAGACACCGAAATAAGACAGTCGTTCCTCAGGCCCTAGCGCTGTGATGGGAGAACCGTCGATCGTGATCTGCCCGGACGCCATGGGGGCGAGACCTATCAGCGCATTGACCAGGCTGGTCTTTCCTGCACCATTTGCCCCCACAATCGCAATCATCTCCCCCTTGTGGACAGTGAGCGAAAAATTGTTGACAGCCGGGCGAGTACTTTCTGCATATCGGACAGTCACATTCCGAATGTCAAGTTCATCAGATGATGTGCGAATGGGAACATATGTTGTCGGGACCGAAATTTTCGCGATGTATTCCCGGAATGAGTGCACTGCCGGGATCTCCACCATGATGGAACCGAGGGTGAACCCAAGGTTGGACACCGCAGATGTTGCGGAAAGAATCCCCATCGTCCCACCGGCAAGACCGCCAATGGATGTGCCGGACCGGTACAAGGAGAGCAATGCGCAGATGATGAGGCGCTTCCTACAACACCGCTCAATGTGTCACAGGAAAGTGATGTGCGTGCAAACTTCAGGTGGTTCGACAGCCACTCCTTCCTTTCTCTCGATGCCCTGTCCGCAAACATTGTGCGGGTCTGAAGACCGGCAAGTTCAACTGCTGACCGTTGATAGATGAGTTGGTTCTCGAAGTACTCTGCACGTTTTGAGTGCTCGATTGATGGGGGCCATAGGCGGTCCTGGAGACGCGACAGTTTCCAATTCCCAGCAACCGAAGGGGCCAAGGAGAAGAAGACGAACAGGGCCGCCAGCCAACTCAGTTTCCACAGCGAACCGCACAAGCTCACCACCATGACCGCGGTCATGATCACACGGATTGACACGACCGCAAGCGGGGCGATCGCATGTTCCACCGCTTCGCGGGCCTCGCCAGCTGACGATGCGGACTTCCTGTCTCCAACAAGCTTGAGGGGAACGTTCGCGAGCGTCTGATCGAGCCTGTCCCGCATGGCGGTAATAACCTTCCACTTTGCGGTGGCCTGCAAGGTGTTTGCTATTTCTTGGGCGGCAAAAACGCAGCCACTCGCGATACCGAGAAAGATGATGAGCGAGAGCAGACGGGTGGGGGTGTCCTGTACTTCGGGGATTTGATTGAGTATGAGTACCTGCAGCGCCGGGAAGAATGCAGCGATGATCGAGATGAGCAGAGCCAGCACCATGGCCCGAGGTGCCACCGCAATACCCTGAACCATGCACCACAGGGGGGCTGAACGAGTTTTATGAGCGTTTCGCAATGTCTTATGAGCGTTTCGCAATTATTGATCCGTCACGGACAAGAACAGATGAGCTATGAAATATCGAATAATTCTTGCACATATACATCCTGCGTACCATCCGAATACTTGGCGCATCCAGGTCCAACAACACTTGAGTCTTTTGCTGATACTCCCAGCGACCATCCTCACGTCGTCGTTCGACTTTGGCCGTGGGGCTGACCCCTTGTCCCGGACTGGCGGGTTGTGTGGTCAGGCGGACGGGTGGGCCTTCTGGGCGATCAGCTGTTGTTCGTACTGTAGTGGGCTGAGGTGGCCGATGGTGGAGCGGGGTCGGGCGTCCTCGACAAGATCGGCGCATAGCGGGTCGTCGACGGCAGGGTGAAGCGCCCCAGGTTTTCGGCCGCTCCTATGCGGGTTGCGGCTCTCGGTTGAGGGCTGCGTAGTGGGCGTGCTCGAACTCGGCGGGTGTGGCG
>NZ_FOGZ01000018.1 GCF_900111365.1 Propionibacterium cyclohexanicum | reverse complement strand
CTACCGCAGACAGCTGAAACGACTAGCCAACATCATCCACCTCGTCACACGCCTCGAACTCTACCGGCTCGGCTGGTAACCGAGTTAGGAATAAGTCTCTTAGTACATCGATAGCCGACTCCTGAGTGGTGAGGTCCTCACATATTTCACAAATGTTCGTGTACCCATCTCGTACCTTGATGGTTTCATCACGACACTTTGCAAACTTTAACAGCCAACCAGGACCAAGCACATGAATTGCTCTAAGAAGTACGTCTGATGTTGCGCGAGCATATACTTCTGTTAGTTTTTCCTCGAGGACGTTCCCCATGCTGAGCACCGAGTTACCGGTGATTCTGATTCCACAGCAGGCACCAACCGTTCCTTCACTGTCAATGAAGATCTAATCCAGATTAGCGATCGTTATCGGCCGGCGATGCCGACAGGCCGGTCCGCCAGGCACCTGTCAACGGTTAGTCCGCGGGTGCGGCCGAGCAGGAACACCTGGCCCGGGCAGCGCGGAAGCCCGCAGAACCACCGGACAGCTGTGCCGATAGGCGGTCAGGCCATCGACGCAGTCGCTGCGAGGGGTCGACAGCACCAGGCTGAGGAAGCATGGCCTCGGCGGAGAGCCCACCCTCACCTGGGGCTGAACCAGCGTGGGGTGGGACCAGCCGGCCCCACCTGCAGAACACCGGTCGAGCCTCAGCCCTGATGGGCGCGCCTGGCCGACCAGGCCGAGGCCACCATGTCGTCGAGGCTGTTGCGCATCTTCCAGTCGATGTCGCGGGCAGCGAGCTGGCCGTCGGCGACAATTCGGGCAGGATCGCCTGGACGTCGTGGTCCGACCTCGGGCTCGAAGGCCTGGCCGGTCACCCGGGCGATCGCATCCATGATCTCGCGCACCGACGAACCCGAACCGCTGCCGAGGTTGTAGGCCTTCTCGAGCTTCTTGCCTGCCATCATCGCCTCGGCTGCCGCCACATGGGAGCGCGCCAGATCGGCCACGTGCACATAGTCACGCACGCAGCTGCCGTCGGGCGTTGCGTAGTCTCCGCCGTTGATGCGCGGCGTCTTGCCTGCCAGCAGCATGTCGAAGACGATCGGGAAGAGATTGTGGGGGCTCGTGTCGTAGAGATCGTCGCTGCCCGAGCCCACGACATTGAAATAGCGCAAGTTGACGCCCTGCCACGCCGGGTCGACGGGCTCCATGTCGGCGTTGAGCCATTCGCCGATGAGCTTCGACTGGCCATAGGGCGATTCGGGACGCAGCGGGGAATCCTCGGTGACCACTTCCGAATCAGGGGTGCCGTAGACCGAGGCCGAACTGCTGAACACGTAGCGGTGCACCCCCGCGTCGGCCATCGCCTGCAGGATGCTCACCGTGCCGGTGACGTTCTGGTTGTAGGTGTGCAGCGGGCGCGAGACCGATACCCCGGCGTACTTGAATCCCGCAACATGCACCACTCCGTCGCAGGAGTACTCGGTGAGGGCACGCTGGACCAGCGCCGTGTCGAGGATCGTTCCGCGGATGAAGGGCACGCCGCGGGGCACGAAGGATGCATGTCCGCTGGACAGGTCGTCGATGACGACGGGGTCGATCCCGGCTTCCTGGAATGCTCGCACGACATGCGAACCGATATAGCCTGCTCCTCCGGTGACCAGCCAGCTCATCTCGTCCTCCTCGTGAGCCGCCATCGTGGCGGCCCAGACACTGTGGGATCCACCCGCACCGCGAGCGCGGCGCGCCGGGGCCGCGACCCGGCTTCCACGGCGCAGCCTGTGCAAGTCTGTCACAGTTGTCGCTCACCGGCCCAGCGGCCCCAGCGTTCACCTCGAAGGGCCCTCCGCCAGCGGGCGCGGGCTCCGCGATACTCAGGCGGCGCCGAGATAGGTGCGGCGGATCCGGTCATCGTCCAGCAACGCCGAACCGGCGTCGTCGTACATGATCTGGCCGACCTCGAGCACATAGCCGTGATCAGCCAGCGTCAGGGCTGCCTGCGCGTTCTGCTCCACGAGGAGGATCGTCACGCCGTCGCGGCGCAGCTGCTCGATCGTGCGCATGATCGTGGTGGTCATGAGCGGGGACAGGCCCATCGACGGTTCGTCGAGCATGAGCAGCCGCGGGCGGCTCATCATGGCCCGCCCGATGGCCAGCATCTGCTGCTCGCCGCCGGAGAACAGGCCGGCGCGCTGACGCCGCCTCTCCCCCAGGATGGGGAAGAGCTCGAAGATCTTGCCGAGGTCGTCGTCCACCTGGGAATCGCGCCGCGAGTAGGCGCCCAGCCGCAGATTGTCCTCGACACTCATCTCGGGGAAGATCCTGCGTCCCTCGGGTGACTGGGCGATCCCCTTGGCCACGATCTTGTGCGGCTTGAGCCCACCAATCGGCTCGCCCTCGAAGAGGATCGACCCCGACTCGGGCCGCAAGAGCCCCGAGATCGTGCGCAGCGTCGTGGACTTGCCGGCACCGTTGGTGCCGAGCAGACACACGATCTGGCCCTCGTCGATGGTGAAGCTGATTCCCTTGACGGCACGGACGCGGCCATAGGCCACGACCAGGTCCTTGACCTCAAGCATCGGTGCCATGGTCGTCCTCTCGCGTCTGGGTGCCGGCTGGTGCCTCGGGCTCGAAGGGGGCACCGATATAGGCCTCGACAACTCGCTCGTCGGCCTGCACCTGCGCCCCGGTGCCAGTGACGAGTACCTCGCCGCGCACCAGACAGGTCACCCGATCGCACAGGCTGAAGATGAAGCGCATGTCGTGCTCGATCACCAGGACGGCCAGGCCGAGGTCGCGGATCCGGAAGATGAGTTCCTCGGCCTCCTTGGTCTCCTGCGGGTTCATGCCTGCGGTCGGCTCGTCGAGCAGGAGAAGCTTCGGCTCGGTGGCCAGCGCGCGGGCGATCTCCAGGCGCCGCTGGTGCCCATAGGGCAAGGAACGCGCCAGATCGTCGACATGGTCCGCCAGCCCCACGAAGCCGAGCAGCTCCATCGCCCGGGCACGGCAATCGGCCTCCTCGCGATGGTGGCGGGGAGTGCGAAATACCGCGTCGAGGGCATTCGCGTGGGTGCGGCAGTACATGCCCACCAGGACATTCTCGAGGGTGGTCATGTTCTGGAAGAGCCGGATGTTCTGAAAGGTGCGGGCCACGCCGGCGCGGGCCACCTTCGCCGGGCGCGGCGGCAGCAGCTTACCGGCGAAGACGACCTCCCCCGAGGTCGGACGGTACATGCCTGTGAGGCAGTTGAAGAAGGTGGTCTTCCCGGCACCATTGGGCCCGATGAGGCCGACGATCTCACCGGAGTGCACTTGGAGGTCGACCTTGTTGACGGCCACCAGGCCGCCGAAGCGCATGGTCACCTGGCGGGCGTCGAGCAGCATCTGACCGTGCTCGATGGCCGACAGATCGCGGGTCGTGGTTGCAGTACTCATCATGCCTCCGCCGGGGTGGCGCCAGCCGCTCGGACCGGGTGGTGCGGATCGGACTGGACGAAGTTGCCCGGCAGGGCCTCGGCCAGTTCCTCGGCCATCTCCTCGTCCTCGTCGTGGAACTCGAGCTGACGCCGCCTGTTGGGCACGAGCCCCTCGGGCCGGAAGCGCATCATGAACACGAGAGTGAGGGCGAAGATCAACAGGCGATAGTCAGAGAAGAAACGCAGCTTCTCGGGCAACAGCTTGAGGATCACCGCGCCGGCCAGCACGCCGCCGACGGTGCCCATGCCGCCCAGCACGATGCCCGCCACCAGGAAGGAGGACTCCATGAACACGTACTGGTCGGGTGTCACCGAGACGTCGACGTGCGCCTTCACCGAACCGGCCACCCCGGCCAAGAAGGCACCGCCGGCAAAGGCCAGCAGCTTGAGGCCGAAGGTATTGATGCCCATCGCCTCGGCCGCCCGCTCGTCCTCGCGGATCGCGACCCAGCCGCGGCCGATGCGCGAGCGGTTGAGATTGGTGAAGATGAGAATGATCACGGCGATCACGACGAGCATGAGCCAGTAGTAGTTGGCGAAACGCCCGATCTCCACGCCGAGCAGCGTGTGGGGCTGGCCGAAGTTGAAACCGAAGATGCTCAGATCGGGAACGCCGGGAATGCCATTGGATCCGTGCGTGAGGTCGGGACCGTCATTGCCGTCCAGATTGTTCATGGTGATTCGGAAGATCTCGCCGAAGGCCAGCGTGACGATCGCCAGGTAGTCGCCCGAGACACGCAGCGTTGGTGTGCCGATCACCAGGCCGAGCAGCGCGGAGACACATCCCGAGATGAGCACGACGACGAGGAACGGCGGGTGCCAGTGCAATGTGGCGAAGGCCGAATTGGACAGCATCGCGGCGGTGAAGGCGCCGGCCCCGAGGAAGGCGATGTAGCCGAGATCGAGCAGGCCGACCAGGCCGACGACGATATTGAGGCCCATCGCGGTCGCCGCGAAGATGAGCACCTGCGTCGCGATGGACATATTGGCGTCCGAACCGCCCTGGGTGAACGGGAAGACGTAGGCCACCACGAAGCAGGTGAGCACCAGGACGGGCCGGTTGGCGGCGGTGATCACCGCAACCCAGCCCATGACGCCCAGCTTGCCCAGAATGAGGAAGATGCCGATGGCGAAGACCCCGAAGGCGATGAAGCCCACCGCATCGGTCTGGCCCAGGCCGAAGGCGGCTGCGAACATGGCCAGCGCCAGCAGCGCCACGATCGCAGTGATCTGCAGCCACTGCGGCGACTTCACCCGGAACAGGGTGGGCGGGCGATCCTGGGGCGCCATCCTCGTGCCGAGCCAGCCGAGCAGGGCGCCGGCCAGCGCCAGCCACGCTCCGGGGTCCGCGTTGACGAGTCCGCCGAGCTCCACGCCGATACCGAAGACGATGAGCACGATGTAGAGGAGCGCTGTGCTGGCGGCCGCTCTCGCGCCGTTGTGCCAGGCCATCCTGCCGAGCGGGCTCCTGGCCGATCGGCGGGCGGCGAGCTCCCCCAGGACGAGGCAGACCAGCAGCAGTGCTGCGGGGATGGCGAAGATGATCTGCAGCGGGGAGGGGCTGAGGGTGTAGGTCATATTGTCCAGCGCCTGCGGCTGCCAGGCCCACGACCAGAAGATCGAGACGATGGACACGACGCCGCCCAGCGCGCCCAGCACCAGTCCAGCCCGGTCGTGGCGCCGCAGCCAGGCGAAGACGGTCTGGGTGGCCTGGGCCAGTGCGTTCGTCATGCCCGATCCACCACCTTCGAGCCGAGCAGCCCCTGGGGCCGGAAGACCAGCACGAGGATGAGGATGACGAAGGCCCACACATCCTTCCAGGCCGATCCGCCGAACTGGCCCGGGATATAGGTGGTGGCCATCGCCTCGACGACGCCCAGCACCAGCCCGCCGACGACCGCTCCATTGATGTTGCCGATACCGCCGAGGACGGCTGCCGTGAAGGCCTTGAGCCCAGCGGTGAAACCCATCCGGAAGTCGATATTGGAGTAGCGCAGCCCGTGGGCCACACCGGCGACTGCGGCCAGCGCGGCGCCGAGCGCGAAGGCGATCATGATGACCCGGTCGACGTCGATGCCCATGAGGCTGGCAGTGGCAGGGTCCTGGCTCGTGGCAATCATGGCGCGGCCCGATCGCGTGCGGTTGATGAAGAACCACAAGAAGGCGGTGCACACCGCGAGCGCTGCGAGGGTGAAGATGGCCGACATCTGCACGTCCACCCCGCCGATCCGCACCGAGACACCTGAGATGCCGGCAACATCGGGGAAGCGGATGGCGGCATGCGCATCGGGGAACCCGGGGATGCGCCCGTAGAACAGCCGGAAGATCTCCTGCAGGCTGATCGACACTCCGATCGCGGAGATCAGTGGGGCCAGTCGGGGGGCGTCGCGCAGCGGACGGTAGGCCAGCCGCTCCATGAGCAGGGCAATGCCCACTGCCGCGATGATGCCGCCGATCATCATGAGCGGCAGCATGACGCACAGGCCGAAGAGGGTGCTCACATGGGCGGGTGAACCCATGAGGAGATAGACGGTGAGGGCGCCGAACGCACCCGACATGAAGATCTCGCCGTGAGCGAAGTTGATGAGTTTCACGATGCCGTAGACGACGGTGTAGCCGACGGCAATGAGGCCGTACAGGGCCCCCAGGGACAACCCGTTGATGAGTTGCTGGAAGAACATGTTCACGATTGGCTCCAAAGACGGTTTTGCTGGGTGTGCAAATCGCGGGCTGCTGCGCGCGGGGGTGAGCGGCGCGCAGCAGCCGCATCCGACTCCGGAGTCTCAGGACGCTGCAGAGGCTGAGGGTGAGGCCGAGGACGAGGCTGAGGCGGACGAGCCCGAACCGGTCTGGAAGTCGTCGGTCTTCTCGGGCACCCAGGTGCCGTTCTCCACCTTGTAGACGGTGAGGATGCGGGTCTTGGCGTCGCCGTACTGGTCGAAGGCGACCTTCCCGGTCGTGCCGTCGAAGGAAACCTGGCCGACGGCCTTGATCTCGGCCGTCCTGGCCTCCCGGGGCGAGGAGGCGTTCTTGAGGCTCTCCGCTGCGGCCTTGATGATGGCGCGCGCCGCATCGTAGGCGTAGGGCCCATAGGCGCCGTACTCCTCGGAATAGCCGGCCTTCTTGTAGGCGTCGACGAAGGCCGCCGCGCCGGGTAGCTGGGCCGCCGGGGCGCCCACCGAGGTGGCCAGATCTCCGGTGGAGGTGGCTCCGGCCAGCGAGATGTACTTCGGGTCGTAGATACCGTCCCCGCCGAACAGCGGAACGTTCAGTCCGGCGGCCTTCATCTGCTGGGAAAGCGGCCCGGCCTGAGGATATTCGCCGCCGTAATAGACGAACTTGGGATTGGTCGCCTTCACCTTCGAAATGACGGCGCTGAAGTCCTTGTCATCGGGATTGATTGTCTCGGCGGTGGTGATCGTGCCGCCATCCGCCGTGAAACCCTCGGTGAAATGCTCGACGAGCCCCTGCCCGTAGGTCTTCTTGTCGTGGATCGTGGCCGCCGAGGTGAGGCCCGCCCCGAAAGCGTATTTCGCGGCGAAGGGACCCTGCACATCGTCGGTGGTGCAGGTACGGAAGTAGGACTCCCACTGGCGCTTGGGATTGGCCAGGTCCGATCCCTTCGTCAGTGATGGGTTGGTATTGGCGGGCGAGATGAGCACGATGTTCGCGGAGTTGTAGATCGGCGCGACCGACTGGCCGACCGATGAGTTGAGCGGTCCGACGACCCCGATCACCTCGTCGTCGGCCGCCAGCTTGGTGGCTGCGTTCTTGCCGGCATCGGCGCTGGCCTGGTCGTCCTCGGCGTCCAGGACGAAGGTCCAGCCCGGCACGAGATTCTGCTCGTTGGCCTGCTTCACGGCGAGATCGACGGAGTTGCGCATGCCCAGGCCCATCGCCGACAAATCGCCCGACAGTGGGACCGCAACCCCCACTTTGACGGTCTTGCTTGCCGCACTGCCCGAACCGGTCGCAGAACCGCGACTTCCACAGGCTGAGAGGGCAACGGCTACCGAAGCACCAGCTATGCCACCGAGAAATGCTCGTCGTGTCGCCACGATTACCTCCATGAGTCGAGTGAGCCGACGGCTCGAACTGCCTAAGAAGGTAACGGCGAGAACTGCCCGCACACAGCGAAGACCAAACGAATCGCAGAACTGTTACACGACGACACAGAACCGTAATGAAATGCCTCGCCGGCGCTCACATGCGCTCGGGCGCCTCGATGCCCAGCAGCTCCAGGCCCTTCGCCAGGACCTGCCGGGTGGCAGCGCACAGGCCGAGCCGTGAAGCGCGCACCTGGCCCTGCGAGCGCAGCACCGGGCAGTTCTCGTAGAAGGAGGAGTAGATGGTGGCCAACTCGAACAGATAGGTGCACAGCTTGTGCGGGGTGAGTTCCTCGGCCACCTCGTCGACCGCCTCACCGAATCGCGTCAGCCAGAGGGCGAGCTGCTGCTCCGGTGCCTGCGCAAGGACACTCACCTCGGGCGCTGCGCTGCGCGCCGGGACCCCGCCGGCGGCCTCGGCCTCCTCCCGGGCGCGGCGCAGGATCTGGCTCACCCTCGCATGGGCGTACTGCAGATAGGGGCCGGTGTCGCCGGTGGTCTGGGTCATCCGCTCCGGGTCGAAGACGTAGTCCTTCTGGAGGCTGTTCGACAGATCGGCGTACTTGATGGCGGCCAGCGCAATGGCAGGCGTGGCGTGTTCCTCGGCCTGATCGAGCAGATCGTTGAGCAGCGAGGCGGTGCCCTCGCGGGTGGAGAGCTTCTTGCCGTCGGCCCCCAGCACCATGCCATAGCCGACGTGCTGGGCGCGCACCCCGGAAGGCAGATAGCCGGCCTTGCGGCACACCCCGAAGACCAGGTTGAAATGGTATGTCTGCTCCGAGCCCACGACATAGATGAGCCGGCCGGCACCGAGATCGGCGACCCGGTGGCGCACTGCAGCGATATCGGTGACGTCATATCCATAGCCACCCTGGGAGTTGCGCAGGATCGCGGGGGCATCGAAACCGTCGACGAAGACCACGAGCGCACCCTGGTCGACTACGGCGATGCCGCGAGATTCCAGATCCTCGCAGACCGCAGGCAGCGCCTCGTTGTAGGTGGACTCACCGGCATAGTCGCCCGGGCCGAGTCTGACTCCCATCCGGGCATAGGTGGCGTCGAAGCCCCGCTTCGACAACTCGACCAGGCGCTGCCACATGGCACGGGTCTGCGGATCGCCTGCCTGGAGCAGCACCACCCGCTCGCGGGCCCGGTCGGCGAACTGCTGGTCGGCCTTGAGGTGGGCATTGGCGCGCTTGTACAACTGCTCGGCGCCTGCCAGGTCGAGCTCGTCGAAGCCCGCACCGTCGAGGCTGAAGCCCTCGTCGAGGGCCTGTTCGATGAGCATGCCGAACTGGCGTCCCCAGTCGCCGATGTGGTTCTGGGCAATCACCCGGTGGCCCTGAGCCGACAGCACCCGATTGAAGCAGTCACCGATGATCGTTGACCGCAGGTGCCCTACGTGCATCTGCTTGGCGGCATTGGGGGCCGAGTAGTCGATGACGATCGTGCTCGGCGAGGTGGCCTGCGCGATCCCTGCGTGCGGATCGTGCAGCTGGGCGGTCACGGCAGCGGCGAGCACATCGGAACGCAGCCGGAAGTTGATGAATCCCGGCCCGGCGATCTCGGGGGTCTCGCACAGATCGGCGACATCCAGCGCCTCCACGATCGACGCCGCCACCTCCCGGGGCGGGCGACCCTGTGCCTTGGACAGTCGCAGGGCGACATTCGACTGGAAGTGGCCGAACTGGGGCTTGGTGGCCGGGCGCAGTTCCGGGTCCGCTCCGGTGACGGCCTGGATGCGTGCTGACAACTGGGAGGGCAGGGACGACATGGCGGACATTCTTCCACGGCCCGGCCGCTCGACACCGCGCCCAGGGCTGGCTGCGCGTGGCGCCGCGGTCAGCGGCCGTGCCGTGCCAGCGCCTCGCGCACCGAGGTCTCCTGGGAGCCCAGGATCGGCTGCCGGTCGGTCGCCAGGTCCCAGACGAGCTTGACGTTCGACCCGAGTTCGCGCACCTGCCCGCGCCGCCAGGTGCGCGAACTGTGCGACTGCTCGTTGCCCACTCCGACCGCGTCCATGCCGACCATCCGGCAGGTCGTCACCGCCCGGTCGATGTGGTAGCTCTGGCCGAGCACCGTCACCGATTCCACCCCGAAGATGTGCTTGGCCCGATAGCAGGAGTCGTAGGTGTCCAGCCCGGCATAGTCGGCCACGACATCGGCGGAGGGTACTCCCCGGGCCACCAGATAGCTCGCCATGGCGGCCGGTTCGGAGTACTCGATGGTGCGGTTGTCGCCGCTGACCAGGATGACGCTCACCGCACCTCGCGCGTAGAGGGCTCGCGCATCGTCCAGCCGCCCGCGCAGATAGGGCGAGGGGGTGCCGTCGGCATTGAGGCCGGCACCGAGCACAAGGGCGACATCGCGTCGAGGGGCATCCGCGCTGGTGAACACCTTGTCGTGCGCGACGGCGCGAACCCAGATCCAGGGTCCGCCGACCACCACGAGAGCCGCCACGAGCAACCCGCCCACGACAGTGGCGAGCCACCGGCGACGACGGCTAGTGCTGGCCCGGGCTGTCACGGCACCGATGGTACCGACGCCAGCTTTGCCGCCCCCGCGATCCGCGTCGGCGGCGAGGCCGCCGGCGCCCTTCCCAGACCACAGCTGCGTGCGGCTCATCTGGGCCCAGTCCCCGGATGCAGCAGCCAGCGACGCAGGGTCTCGGTGCGCTCGCGCACCTGGTCGGTGGTGCAGCCGGCCAGCGCTGGGCCGCCGCACTCGCGACGAACCGCGGCGTGTACATGGGAGTGCGGCATCCCAGCGGTGCGCGCATACTGCGAGACGAGGGAGTTGAGCTCCTTGCGGGCGGTCTCCAGGGCCCGGTGCAGACTCACCTCGGGGGAGACCTTGTCCTTGCGATCCTGGCGTTCCTGGCGGCTCAGTTGGCGGCGCTGCCGCTCGCGCAGCAGCGTGGCGACCTGTTCGGGCTCCAGCAGCCCGGGCAGACCGAGGTAGTCGGCCTCGTCGCGGCTGGTCGGCTCGGCAGGAAGCCCGTAGTCCTGGGCGTCGAAGAGCACATGGTCGAAGCTCGCCGAGGATGCGATCGCCTCGAACGAGCCGAGCAGGTCGTCACTGGCCTGCTCAGTGCGGTTCGCCTGCTCGATGAGCGCCTCTTCGGGAGCCCACAGCTCGTCCTCGGCGTGCTTGGGCTTGCCGATCACGTGGTCGCGCTCGCGTTCGAGCAGCGAGGCGTGAGACAGCAGGAGCGGCACGGTGGGAAGGAAGATGGTTGCCACCTCGCCGCGGCGTCGGGTGCGCACGAAACGCCCGACCGCCTGGGCGAAGAACAGTGCGGTGCTCGTGGCGGTGGCATAGACGCCGACCGACAGCCGCGGGACGTCGACGCCCTCGGAGACCATCCGCACTGCCACCATCCAGCGGGAGTCGCCCGCCGCGAACTCGTCGATCTTCTTGCTGGAGCCCGCATCGTCCGACAGGACGACGGTGGCTGCCTCGCCGGTGATCGAGTGCAGGATCTTCGCATAGGCACGGGCCAGCTGCCTGTCCGAGGCGATCACCAGTCCGCCGGCGTCGGGCGTGGCATTGCGCACCTGGCTGAGCCGGGTATTGGCGGCGGCGAGCACCGAGGGAATCCACGATCCCTTGGGGTCAAGCGCGGTACGCCAGGCGTTCGCCGTGAGGTCCTTGGTCATCGGCGCGGCCAGATCGGCCTCGACCTCGTCTCCGGCCCGGGTACGCCAGCGCATCTGGCCGCCATAGGTCATGAAGACCACGGGACGCACGACATGGTCGCGCAGCGCATCGGCATATCCATAGCTGTAGTCGGCGCACGAATGGAGGGCGCCGTCGTCGCCGCGCTCGTAGTGCACGAAGGGGATCGGGGTCTCGTCGCTGCGAAACGGCGTACCGGTCAGCGCGAGCCGCTTCACGGCCGGGGCGAAGGCCTCTGCAATGGCATCGCCCCAGCTCAGCGCGTCCCCAGCATGGTGGATCTCGTCGAAGATGACCAGCGTCTTGAAGTTCTCGGTGCGGGCCCGATGGTGGAAGACGCGGGCGGCGACACCGGCGTAGGTGACGACGACGCCGTCGTACTGCCGTGAGCGGCCCCCTCGCGAGGATCCCCCGAGGCCGGGGTCGAGCTGGATGCCCACCTTGGCGGCCGCTTCGGCCCACTGGGCCTTGAGATGCTCGGTGGGGCAGACCACGGTGATCCGCTGCACCCGCCTGGCGCTGAGCAATTCGGCGGCGACGCGCAGCGCGAAGGTCGTCTTGCCAGCACCGGGGGTTGCCACGGTGAGGAAGTCGGTGGATCCGGTGGCGCGGTAGAGCTCGAGCGCGGCCGACTGCCAGGCGCGCAGTCGCCCCGAGGTGCCCCATGGCGCGCGCCCCGGGAAAGCGGGCGAGATGTGTTCGAAGGCCGAACTGCTCATGCTGGCGGTAGCCGGCCCTCTCGTCCGCCCTCGACGATGTTGCGCTGACGATCGAGGAATTCGTGCAAGAGGGCATCCGCGTGGATGCGCAGCCGGGCGAGCTGGCGGCTGCGCTCCCGCCCGTGGTATCCCGTGGACACCAGATCGAGTGTGGCGTCCAGGGCATGGACGCGTCGGCGCCACGACTCCACGACCACACGGTCGTCCTCGCCGCCCACCTCGACCATGGCCAGCTGGGCCCTGAGCACGCCCAGCGTTGCTCGAATCCGCCCCTCGGGGGTGCGTGCGCGGGCTGCTTCGCTGAGCCTGTCGAACAGGTGATGGGCCTGCTCGGTGTTGTCGGGGCTCGTCAGCCGCGCGACGAGCTCGGCGGCAACTTTCGCGCCATAGGCCACCGTGAGATCCTTGAGCAGCCGCGCCAGCGGCGCCGGAATCTTCATTCTCGCTCCTCCGCTCGCCTGCTCCATGGGCCGCTTCGGCATCCGACCGCTTCGGCCCCGCCCAGATCAGCATCGTAGGCGATTGCCCGGACCGCCCGCTTGCTCCACACGACCTGGTGGATCGGCTTCTCCACACGACCTGGTGGATCGGTTGTGGACAAGGGGCAAGAATTGTGCACACAGCGGCCCGGGCTGTGCACAGCGGTGTGGAGTCGCGAAGTACTCGGATGTAATTCGCCGCGCCGCGGCGCGCCGTGGCGTTCCATGGCCTAGAACTGTGAGAACAAGATCGCCGCACCCCCGGGAGCGGCGTGGCTACAGCGACGCACCGCAGAGCAACCGCTCGGCAGGCCCGCACCACCGGCTCGGGGGCGGCGCTGCCACCACCGGAGAGGGTGGCACCTGGTGGGGTTGCCACTCTGCGCGGGCGCCAAGCCGGAATTGTCACCGCGCCTCTTCGGCTTGGGGGCCCCTGCCAAGGCAGGGGCCCTTCGCACGCCCGGGGTACTCGGCCTGCCCGTCATGGGCGCTGAGCGAAATCGGGGGCTATCCATGGGCAAATCGGCACCCCCGGGTTTGTTCGGCCACCGGTACGAGGCACGCTGGTTTCGGGACTGCAACACGCCGGCCGTTGCCCTCCAGTCATTGCTCACAGAAAGCCCACAGCAGGTGCTCAGGCACCAGACATCGCCGGGCAGTGAAGTATTGGTCACAAGGCATCACCGTGCTGGCCTCGCTTTTCGAGGCGGGCACGCATCCCGTCATGATGTGGAAGGGCAGTCAGATGGACGAGCGGCACGAGAACAACGACGCATGGTCGGGTGCGGCCGCGCCCAGTGAGCACGGTCAAGACACCCCAGCCACATCCGGCGGTTCCGGCGAGCAGGGCTATGGCGCCCCCACCGGCTGGTCGGCTCCCGAGGGTTACTGGGGTGCCTCCTCGGCGGCTCCCCAGCCGGGAGAGGCCCGGGCCTTTACCTCGCCAAGCGGCGATCGGGACTGGACCAGCCAGACCCTTCACGACGACGCCGCCCCCTCGGGCGAGCCCGGCCCCCGCTCGCAGGGCCAGTACCGGCCGGGCCCCTATCCGCAGGCTCCAGCCGGCTCCCAGTCCGACTGGGATGCCTGGTATTCCTCATTCTCTGGCGGATATCCCACCGACCCGAACGGTCCCCTCGGCCCGGCCAGCACTGGCGGGCGCCCGCCGAGGAGGGGCTGGGGCGCCCGGATCGCCGCGGTCATCGCAGGCCTGGCGTTGCTCATCGCCGCAGCGGCGTCGATCATCGTGCCGAATCTGCGCAGCAGCGGCCTCCTGCCGCTCGCCCCCTCGTCGAGCGCCTCCGGCTATCCCGGGCAGGGCGGCTCGGGTTCCTCGAGCGACGCCTCCGGCCCCAGTTCCAGCCAGATCGGCACCGGCCAGACCTCGGTGCAGACACAGACCGACGCTTCCGCCCAGCAGAGCAAGGGTGTCGTGCTCATCGATACCACCACGACCTCCGGCTCGGCGGCCGGCACCGGCATGGTGCTCAGCGCCGACGGCTATGTGCTGACGAACTACCACGTGGTGGAATCGAGCACGGCGATCAAGGCGACGCTCGCGAGCAATTCCAAGACCTACACGGCCACCGTCGTCGGCCACGATGCCACCAACGATGTGGCACTGCTCAAGCTGTCCGGGGCGAGCGGGCTCACCCCGGTCTCCCTCGACGATGACGGGGTGAAGATCGGTGACAAGGTGACCGCTGTCGGTAACTCTCAGGGCCAGGGCTTCCTCTCCGCCGCACCCGGCTCGATCACCTCCACCTCCGCAACGGTGACAGTGAGCAGCGAACTGTCGAGCACTGGCTCGGAAACCCTGAAGGACGTCTACCAGACCGATGCGCAGGCCGTTCCGGGCGACTCCGGAGGCCCCCTGTACGACAGCGAGAACGAGGTGGTGGGAATCACCACCGCCGGGGAGCAGTCGAACAGCGGCCCGCAGGGGCAGACCAGCACGGTGGCCAGTTGGGCGGTCCCGATCGCTCGCGCACTGTCGATCGTCGACCAGATCGAGTCCGGCAAGGAGTCCGCAACCGTGCGCATCGGCCCCAAGGCCTATCTGGGCGTCACCGTCCAGGCCTCCCCTGCCGGCGGGCTCGTCATCGCCCAGGTGGTCGCAGGCGGGCCGGCCGATCGAGCCGGACTGCAGGTCGGCGACTCGGTCACAGCGATCAACGGCACGCCGATCGCGAACCAGTCCGATCTCAGCGACGCGCTCGACGAGCTGGAGCCCGGTGAGAAGGCACGGCTGAGCGTGATCGACGGGAGTTCCGGAGCAGAGAACACCGTCACCCTCACCCTGGGGTCCTCGCCGATCAACTGATCTGCCTCACGGGGCATCACGATCCGCCCACCGGACCGCCCCACCTCGATCGGGCGGTCCGGAGTGCGACCGTGCCGCCCGATCTCTTCTCCACGGTCCGGTGGGACCACCTCACGGGGGCACCCGCAGCCCGCGGCGGCCGTCGTCCGAATGAGAATGTCAGCGCCCTGGCGCGTGGTCGCCGCGACTTCGGCGGGGACGATCCAAGGGGCGGGGCAGGGTCGCGGCGATCCTCGGACCGACCACAATGGAGCCATGCCATTGCATGACACAAGTCGGACAAATGCCGCCATCATCCTTCGTCTGAGCCTGCTGGGACTGCCGCTTCCGAGCGAGGCGGCGGGCAACAAGAACGTCGCTCTCGTCGCACCACTGCTGGCGCGTCAGCGGGAACAGAACCGACGGCTCCAGGAGCGGCTGTGCGCGCCCGACCTGCGCATCCAGAACTTCCTCGACGACTACCTGGCCGACACCCAGGTGCACCCGCAGCTGCCCAAGACCACCCTCGTCCTCGACGAGCCGGGCCTGGCCCGCGGCCTCTCGTTGCCTCTCGATGGTGACGAGTTCCACTCCCCGGTGGTCGACTCCTATCGCCTCGTCAACGGCGTCCTGCACAATCCGAAGAATGACCGGCGCACCACTGCCGGGGTCTTCCACATCGCCACCGGCGGCCTGCCGATCCCCCAGGAGAAGATCGAGGTCGACAAGGAAGTTTTCGCCAAGATCCTGACCCGCGCCTTCGAGGCCCCCGAGGAGGAGACCCTCCTGCCCTTCACCGCGAACCAGCCCAGCCCGGCACACACCTGGGTGTCGCTGCTCATGCGCCCGGTGGTGGTGCCTGCGGTGCCCGGACGCAGCAAGGAACGCAGCTATGAGGTGCGCTTCCTGGCACCCGCCGGCCTGGTCTCCAATCTCGACTTCGTGGAGGGCATCTTCGGCAACGGAGGGGATCCCTACCTGCCCGAGAACGACGCCTCGCTCGACCCGAGCACCTGGACGGGCCATACCGGCTGCGTCGTGCTGGCCCCCCACCTCACCACGATGACCAAGCAGAGCCTTGGCATGCCCAGTTGGGAGGACGCCACCGAACGCCAGCGCCGTGACGGGCAATGCTGGAAGAACCCCTACGAGCTGTACAACGACGGCAAGGCCTTCAAGGTCTGTGCCCGCGATGCCCGCGGGGTCATCGTCACCGTCGTCGCCGACAACTACTTCGGCTATTGCAAGAAGGAAGTCAAGACGCAGATCAGCTACTCGGCCAATCTGCTGGGCTGCGCCGAGGAGGAGCACTCCGGCGGAGCGGTCGTCTATCCGGCGTGGAACCTCAACACGGAGTTCGTGGACCGCACGCCCGAGGGCTACTCCATCGACGAGGTTCTGAAGAACAATCCCGGACGCTTCGAGGTGAAACCTCAGGGCCATGCGGTCGACCGCGAGCACCCCGACATCGTGCTCGTCCCCGAGGGTGCCCGCTACTCGATGCGTGAGCAGGAGATCAGCTGGCAGCGCGAGGGCGTCGAGCAGACCATCAAGCTGCTCACCGACAAGCAGTACCTCTCGCCCGACGGCTACCGGGTCTTCGGCAAGCACCGCGAGCTGGATGCCAGCCAGTGGCATCTGGTGGGTGTCTCGCCGGTACCGACCCAGTGCCACAAGCCCGCCACCGTCTCGGGCGGCGGCAAGAGCGAGATCAGCAAGTCGATCGCCGACGCCTTCGAGTTCGGCAACGCGTACACCGCCGATTTCGACTCCGACATGGACAAGGTCCAGGAACTGCTCGACCGCGACTACTCCCAGCGTTTCGCCGACCCCGCCGAGAACGGCGTGGACCACCGGCCGATCCTGTCCACCGAGCGTTCGCTCGGCTCGGTCATCAAGCTGCTCACCCGCTCGAGCCGGTTCACCGCCGAGCACAATGCCTTCCTCGATTCGATCCCCGCGACGGTCAAGGAACTGCTGTTCATCGTGAAGCGCTACTACGAGCCCGAGTGGGGTGAGGACTGGCGCTCGCACTTCACGGTGGGCATCATGAACGGCCGGCACGGCAACATGGTCCGGCTCGACGGGCAGAAGATCATCGTCAACATGTTGCGTGTCGGATTCCGGCCCGACGGCTCTTGGCGGCTGTTCAGCCTGCGTCCCGACTACTCCCCCGCGGTCAAGGTGCAAAGCGAGGACGACATCACCGCGAGCACCGTGAGCCCGCCGTGGGACGATCCCTCGGGCACGCCGCGCAAGTACGTGACCAATTGCGAGCACCTGCTCTTCCAGCGTCCCGACGACGCAAAGATCCGCGGCTACGACAAGCAGACGGAGCTGGACATGTCCAGCGGCACGGACACCTTCATCTCCAATTTCGAGCCGCTCACCCACGCCCAGGCGCGCGATCTGCTCACCGACGTGCAGGCGTTCAGCGAGTTCACTGCGCCGGTGCAGGAACTCATCCGCAGCGCAGCCCGGATGCCCGACGAGGAATCGCCCCGCTACTGGGTGTGCTCGGCTGACTCGCGGCATCTGCCCGACGGCACGAAGAGCAAGAACCCTCGCTATCTGCAGGTGCGTCCTACCGACGCCCATCCTGAGCTCACTGCGGTGGCCGAGGTGGCGAGCAAATTGCAGCGCAAGCTGCCGCTGGGCAAGCCGGCTCCCCAGCCGGTGGACATCGTGGCAGCCGGGCGCCGCAACAATCCGCCGGAGGGCAAGATCCCGGCGCTGTGCGCCTACAACCCCCTGCACTACATGGAGTTGCCCGAGCTGTTCATGGAGTTCATCAGCTCGATGACCGGCAAGTCGCCCAGCACCACGGGCGCCGGCTCGGAAGGCGCCCTGACCAAGGGGCCGTTCAATGCGCTGCCGGCGGCGATCGACCTCAACAATGCGCTGCTGAGCTATGTGCTCACCGGCTACGACGGCTGGCTGAGCTCAGCGGGCGTCATCGGCCCCAAGGTACGCGTGGATCACGACATCTCGATGCTGGTGCCCGAGGTGTTCAGCCATATGGGCCCCGAAGAGCGCGACGCCCGCACACTCATCCGCGAGGGCTACCTGGATCGGATCGAGGATTTCGAGTTCGACGGGCGTCCGGTGCTGGCGAGCCGGCTGGGCTACCGGATCAATGAGCGTTTCGTCACGCACTACTTCGGCCGTATCTTCTTGCACCCCGATGTGGTCTTCACCGAGGAGATGCTGCGGCCCGAGGTGCAGGACGAGCAGGTCTTCGTGGACTCGGTCGACGTCATCGTCAAGACCCATCAGCGGGTGGCCCAGATGTACTTCGACGACGGCACGATCTCGCTGGCCTGCCCCCCGCTCAAGGCGCTGCTGGAGATCATGGCCCACGGCCGGTCCGCCGAGGGCTGGACCTTGGGCAGTCCGCAGTTCCGGGAACTGTTCACCCGCGAATCGGTGCTCGCCTCGCCGTGGTACGCGGCGCGGCTGGACGCCAAGCAGGCCGAGGACATCCGCCAGGCCTCCGAGGGAGTGGAGCGGCTCAGGGAATACATCGAGCGCCCCGGTGACGCGGCGGTGTCCACTCGGCTGGCGCTGCGCGCGCGGCTCACCGAGCTGGAGGCCGAGCTGGAGGCCGACCGTTCCGAGAGCTACCGCCAGTCGCTGGTGGGCACGATCGGCCGCCAGGTGGCATTCGGCTGATGAACCAAGGGCCTGCCGAGGCGGATGCCCCGGCAGGCCCGGTGGTCGCCGCCCGCTGGATCAGCGGCCGGCGACTGCTGTCATGAGGGGGCTGAGCCCGGCGGCGCGACCGGGCGCGCCCGGATCACCGCAGTCGGCCAGCCAGTTCGCGAGCATCTGGTAGCCGCCCTGGGTCATCACCGATTCGGGGTGGAACTGGACAGCCTCCACCGGCAGGCTGCGATGGCGGACCGCCATGATGACCCCCTCGGCAGTGCGGGCCGACACCTCAAGCACCTCGGGAACGGTGTCCGGCTCCAGCACCAGGGAGTGATAGCGCGTTGCCACGAGCGGATTGGGCAGCGCGGCGAAGACACCGCGGCCGTCATGGGTCACCTCGCTGAGCTTGCCGTGGCGGATCTGCGGGGCCGGTCCGACCACTGCGCCGAAGGCCACGCCGATGGCCTGCAGACCCAGGCAGACACCGAAGACCGGCAGCTGCGGTCCGGCGGTTCGGGCAAGCTCGATGCAGGCTCCGGAGTCCTCGGGCGTGCCGGGGCCCGGCGACAGGAGCACGCCGTCGTAGCCGCTTCGCCATTCGCCGGACCGCAACCGCGGGTCGTCGTTGCGCCAGACCTCGACCTGGGCGCCGAGCTGGGCCAGGTACTGCACGAGGTTGTAGACGAACGAGTCGTAGTTGTCGACGACGAGGATCCGGCTCATGGCAGACAGGCTACCCGCGAGCGGCGCAGCCCGGACCGTCTAGTCTTGGAGGGACGGCCCCCGTCGCAGTCCAGCGCGTCAGCGGGCGCGCCCGCCACAGATCACACGAGGAGCACCAGCACCGTGCCGGAGTCAAAGGTTCGCAAGAAGGCCGCCGACAAGAAGACCGTCAAGCGCAAGGCTCACGAGAACGTCAAGCGCAAGAGGAATGTCTCCGTGCTCGCGGACCGTGGCTGGGTTCCCTATGTTTTCGTACCGCTGGGCCTGCTCGGGGTCGTCTGGCTGGTGGTCTTCTACATCGCCGGGAATGATCTTGCACTGATGTCCGCACTCGGCAACTGGAATTTCCTCATCGGGCTGGGCCTCATCGCGGCGAGCTTCTTCGTCGCGACCCTGTGGAAGTAGCCGGAGCAGGCGGCGCACCGGGAACCGCCCGATGCACCGGGCACGCCCTCGCCATATCGCTCAGTAGGCCATGGCCAGGGCCGGGTCACTCACCAGTGCAGCCAGATCCACGAGGAACCGCGAGGCCACCGCACCGTCGATGAGGCGGTGGTCGAAGGCTAGTGACATGGTGGTCACCCAGCGTGGCACGATCGTCTCGTCGTCCCCGCTCCCCACCACCCAGGGACGTCGCGCAATGGCCCCCATGGCGAGGATTGCCGACTCGGGCCCGTTGATGATCGGAGTACCCGCCTCCAGGCCCAGACCGCCCACATTGGTGATGGTGAAGGTGCCGTTGCGATAGTCGCTCGGCTGCAGGGTGCCGCTCTTGGCCACATCGACCAGCCGGGTCAGCTCCTCGGCCATGCTCACCAGATCCCGGTCCTGGGCCTGCTGGAGCACCGGCACCATGAGTCCGCGGGGGGTGTCGGCGGCGATCCCGATGTTCACATCGTGGTGGAGCACGATCCGGTCGGCGTCGGGGGCCCACGAGGCGTTGAGCATCGGATTGTGGCGCATCGCCAGGCACACCGCCTTGCACCAGATGAGCAGCGGGGTGACATGGAGGCCTTGGAACTCCCGGCGGGCGCGCAGCCTGGTGACCAGTGCCTTCGTCTCGCTGACATCGCAGGTGATGAAGGTCGTGGTGTGCACCTTCGCGCGCCGGGAGGCCACCACATTGCGGGCTGTGACGCGACGCACGGTGTCCACCGCAATGTACTCGTCGCCGCGGGGCTGCCCCGGAGCGCTGCGCCTGCTCACGTCATGGCTGCGGCGACGGCGCGGCGTGGCACCCCCCACCAGCTTCTCATCGGCGGCCCCGTAGCCGACGAGCAGCGGGCGCACGCTCTCCTGGTCGTCGCGGGCGGTGGGCTCGGGCAGTTCCGGCGACACGAGGGTCTCCCCCACCATGCCGCCGGCCAGGGCCTCGGCAAGCTCGGGGGGGATCTGGCCGGCATCATCGTCCAGCTGTCTATCCGGGACACCTGCTGCGGGGGCTGCTTGCGGCGCGACGGCGGCTTCGGTGCCGTCGTCGATGAAGACGATCGGCCTGCCCACCTGCACTGTGGTGCCCGGGGCCACGTGAATCGCGGTGACGACTCCCTCGAAGGGGGAGGGCAGCTCTACGACGGACTTCGCCGTCTCGACATCGAGCAGCGGATCGTTGACCTTGACGTGATCGCCGAGACCGACATGCCATTCGACGACATCGGCCTCGGTGAGACCCTCACCGGCATCGGGCATCAGGTATTCGGGCATCGGGGCTCCTCAAAGGACGGCAGTACGCGGGGGCAAGGGTGCAGGACCGGCATGGGCGGCTGTTGATCAGTAGGAGAAGGAGGCATCGACGGCATCGAGAACGCGCTCCACGGTAGGCAGATAGTGCATCTCGCTGCGGGCCGGCGGATAGACGGTGTCCCAGCCCGCGACGCGCAGCACGGGTGCCGCGAGCTCCGCGAAGAACTCCTCGTCGAGCCGGGCGGCCAGCTCGGCGCCAGGCCCCAGGGTGCGGTGCGCCTCGTGCACGACGATTGCCCGGTGGGTGCGGTGCACGGAGCGGCGGATGGTCGCCATGTCGAAGGGCGCCAGGCTTCGCAGATCGATGACCTCGAGCTCGCGTCCCTCTGCGGCGGCCGACTTGGCGGCGTCCAGGCAGGTCTGGACCATCGGCCCGTAGCACAGCACGGTGAGATCATCGCCCCGGCGCACCGTGCGGGCCTCCTGCATCGCCAGGTCGGGTGCGGCAAGGTCCACATCGCCCTTCGCGTAGTAGCGGCGCTTGGGCTCGAAGAAGATGACCGGGTCCAGACAGGCGATCGCCTGGCGGATCAGCCAGTAGGCATCATGGGGGGTGGCGCAGGAGACCACCTGGAGCCCCGGGGTGTGGACGAAATAGCTCTCCGGCGACTCGGAGTGGTGCTCGGCGGCTCCGATGCCACCACCGAACGGAATCCTGATCACCACTGGCAGGCTCACCCGCCCGTGGGTGCGGGAGCGATAGCGGGCGAGCTGATTGACGATCTGGTCGAAGGCGGGGAAGACGAATCCGTCGAACTGGATCTCCACCACGGGGCGATAGCCGCGCAGCGCAAGCCCGATGGCGGCCCCGACGATCCCGGCCTCAGCGAGCGGCGTGTCGATGACGCGGTCCGGCCCGAAGTCCTCGCGCAGCCCCTCGGTGATCCGGAAGACCCCGCCCAGCGCGCCGATGTCCTCGCCCATGAGCACCACCTTCGGATCGTCGTCCATGGACGCGCGCAGGCCGGCATTGAGGGCCTTGGCAAGGGTGAGGGTGGTCATGCCCGGTCTCCTTCGCTCGGGGGGGTGGCGATCCAGCCGAGGGTTTCGGCACGCTGCTCGAGCAGGTCGAGGCCGGGGTGGGCCACGACATTGTCGAAGACCTCCTCGACGGGGGTGTCAGGCAGTTCGTGGCAGGTCGTGCGGATCTGGGCGCCGAAGTCGTCGAGCTCGGCATCCATCACATCCAGCCAGCCCTGGTCGATGATCTGGCGGCGCAGGAGGAGTTTCTGCAGGCGGTCGATGGGATCCTTGGCCCGCCACTGCTCGGTGAGCTCGGCCGGGCGGTACTTCGTCGGATCGTCGCTCGTGGTGTGCGGACCCATCCGGTAGGTGAGCGCCTCGACGAGCACCGGACCCTTCCCGGACCGAGCGTGCTCGAAGGCCCAGCCGAGCACCGCCTGGCTGGCCAATGGGTCGTTGCCGTCGACCCTGATGCCAGGAATGCCGAAGCCGAATGCCCGCTGGTAGAGCGGGATGGGGGCCTGTACGGCCGTCGGCTCGCTGATTGCCCACTGGTTGTTGACGCAGCAGAAGACCACCGGTGCCCGGTAGGCCGCCGCGAAGACCAGCGCCTCACTCGTGTCGCCCTGACTGGACGCGCCGTCTCCGTAGCAGACGAACGAGACGGCGTCGTTCGCCCTGTCGTCGGGATGATGTGCCTTGTCGTAGGCGATTCCCATGGCATATCCGACGGCATGGAGGGGATGGGAACCGATGATGAGCGAGTAGGGCGCCAGCTGGAGCGTGGCGCTGTCCCAGCGTGACAGTCCCGAGCCGCGCCACAGCGCGAGGAGTTCGGGCAGGCCGACCCCTCTGGCCAGGGCCAGCAGTTGGTCGCGATAGGTGGCGAAGACCATGTCCTGCGGTGTCAAGACTGCTGCAGCGCCGGCTTGGTAGCCCTCCTGGCCCATCATCGGCGGCCACAGCCCCAGCTCGCCATGGCGCTGCAGCGCGGCTCCCTCGATGTCGAGACGGCGTCCCCGGCGCATCTGGCGCAGCATCGTGACGAGTTGCTCGTCGCTGCCCTCCCAGCGGAATTGCGGATGCTCGACGAGCCGGCCATCCGGGGTGAGCAGCTGGATGGGCTGCGTCGGATCATCGGAGTCCATGGGGATCCTTCGTACGATGAAGAGCCAAGTTACCGAATAGTAAGTTACCCGACCGTAGCCTTCACTCGCAATCAGTTCTTCCCGAACCCTGCCCGAGATCGGGCAAGCCCTCCGACCGGGCCGAAGGCCTGCGCCGGGGCCCCTCCGGGTGGGCCCCGAACCCGTCTGGTCTGCGCCCGAGCCCAGCGCGATTCGGGGCAGTCCTTGCCTGGCTGCCCCGAACGCCACACACTGGCCCCATGAGCGCGCCGAACAGGACCATCGCATGACAGCCAGTCCAGCACCCGAACAGCTCCCCGAGCCAGCACAGTTCTGGGAGCACGCCTATTCCGATTCCACGAGGGTGTGGAGCGGTCGGCCGAACGAGTCCTTGGTCTTCGCGGCCTCGCCGCTGCGCCCGGGACGGGCGCTCGACCTGGCCTGCGGCGAAGGGGCCGACGCGATCTGGCTGGCCCGGCGCGGCTGGACGGTGACCGGCGTGGACATCTCGCCTTCTGCCACGCGGCGGGCGCGCAAGGGCGCCGAGGATGCGGGATTGACACCGGCTCAGTGCCGCTTCATCACCGCTGACCTCTCCCAGTGGTCCGGCGATGGGACCTTCGACCTGGTCAGCTCCTGTTTCATGCATTCCCCGGTGGCGCTGGACCGCACCTCGATCCTGCGCCGGATGGCCCAGCTGGTGGCCCCTGCGGGTCATCTGCTCGTCATCTCGCACGGCGCGATGCCACCGTGGGCGCCGATCGTGCACGGCCATCGCCCGTTCATCCCAGAAGACCAGGTGGCCGAGCTGGCTCTCGACCCGCAGCTGTGGGCGATCACCCTCGACACCAGGCGTCCGCGTCAGGTCACGACGCCAGAGGGCCAGGACTTCATCCTCGAGGACGCGGTGACGGTCTTCCAGCGTCTGTGAACCGCCCCTGGGGCTCACCCCCGCCCTGTGCGGCGGGCCGGGGGGAGGGCGATGCTCAGCCAAGCGGGCGCAGCAGGGGGAAGAGGATCGTCTCGCGGATCCCGGCTCCGGTGAACAGCATGAGGAGCCGGTCGATGCCCAGCCCCAGTCCACCCATCGGGGGGCAGCCCTGCTCCAGTGCGGTGAGGAAGTCCTCGTCGAGCTGCATGGCCTCCGGATCGCCGGCGGCTGCGGCGAGCGACTGCTCGGTGAGGATCTCACGCTGGATCACCGGGTCGACGAGCTCGCTGAAGCCCGTACCGCGCTCCACTCCCCCGATGATGAGATCCCAGGCCTCGATACAGCCGGGCTTGCTCCGGTGGCGCCGGGCCAGCGGCTGGGCGATCTCGGGGAAGTCGCAGACGAAGGTGGGTGCCACCAGCTTCTTCTCGACGAGCGCCTCGAACAGCTCCATGACGAGCTTCTGGTCGATCCAGCCCTCGTCGTAGCCGATGTGGTGGGCGTCGGCGATCGCGCGCAGCCGGGCAAGCGGGGTGACGGGGGTGATCTCCTCGCCCAGCTCCTGGGACAGGCCGTCGTAGACCGGCAGCCAGGTCCACTCGCCGTCCAGGTCTATGCCGCCGTGCTCGGTCTCGATCTGATGGCGGCCCAGCGCGTCGGCCACCGCCATGATGATCGACTTGAGGGTATCGGCGATGGTGAACTGGTCGCCCCAGCTCTGATAGGCCTCGAGCATGGTGAACTCGGGGGAGTGCGAGGAGTCGACGCCCTCATTGCGGAAGACCCGGCCGATCTCGTAGACCCGGTCGGCCCCGCCGACCATGACGCGCTTGAGGTGCAGTTCCAGCGCGATGCGCAGGTACATGTCGATGTCGAAGGCATTGAGGTGGGTCGTGAAAGGTCGCGCTGCCGCGCCGCCGTGCTGGGATTGCAGGATGGGCGTCTCGACCTCGAGATAGCCCTGCTCGCCGAGGCTGCGACGGATGGTGGCGGTGATCTCGGCGCGCTCGCGCACGATCTCGCGAGCCTGGGGACGCACGATGAGGTCGCTGTAGCGCTGACGGACCCGCGATTCCTCGGAGAGCTCCCTGTGGAGGGTCGGCAGCGGGCGCAGCGCCTTGCTGGCCAGCCGCCACTGCTGGGCCAGCACCGACAGCTCGCCCCGCTTGGACGCGATGACACGCCCGCGCACCCACACGAAGTCGCCCAGATCGATGTCGTTCTTCCAGGCCGCCAGCGCGTCCTCGCCGATCTCGGCACGGCTCAGCATGATCTGCAATCGTTCCGCGTCGTGATCGGGGCTGAAGCCGTCCTGGAGGGTCGCAAAGCACAGCCGACCTGAGTTGCGGATGAACATCACCCGCCCGCCGATCGTCACGACATCCTGGGTCTCCTCGCCTGCTGCCAGATCTGGCCACCCGGCCCGCACCTGGGACAGCGTGTGGTCACGCCGCAGGTCGACCGGATAGGCCTGCTTGCCCTCGTCCAGATAGCGTGCCCGCTTCTCCGAACGGATTCGGAACTGCTCGGGCAGGTCCTGCTCTGCGCTGGAGGGCTGCCTGGGGGACTGCTGGGGATGGCGCTGGCTCACCCGCCGATCCTATCGTGGGCCCGCCACGGGGCAGTCCGCTGCGCTGTCGAGCCGGCAGGCCATCACCTGCTCGCCGGCCTCGGCGCACCGACGAGGGACATCCTCGCGAACCAGACCGGGCGAAACCAGGGCGGGTGCCGATCCGACGTCCCTGGTTCCCGGGCTGGCCAGGCCGATCGGTGGAGCAGAATGAGCACGGAGGTGCGAAATGATCACCGTGGACGCCACCACGCCATTGCGACTGCGCGGCACACGATTCAGCCCTGCCCGGCCAGCGGTCATGGCCATCGTCAACCGGACCCCCGACAGCTTCTACTCCCCGGCCCGCTTCGCCTGCGTGGACGAGGCCTTGTCGCGCATCGACGCGGTGGTGGCCGAGGGTGCCGACATCATCGACATCGGCGGGGTGCGGGCCGGTCAGCAGGGCCCCTCGGTGAGCACGGACGAGGAGATCGCCCGGGTCCGCCCGGTGCTCGCCCAGGCCCGGCTGCGCCATCCCCGGATGCTGTTCAGCCTCGACACCTGGCGCCACGAGGTGGCCGAGGCCTGCGAGGGCCTCATCGACCTGGTCAACGACACCTGGCAGGGCGCCGATCCCCAGCTCGTGCACACCGCAGCCCGCCAAGGCGCCGGCTATGTCGTCTCGCACACCGGCGGGCTGGCGCCGCGCACCGATCCGGTGCACGTGCACTACGGGGACGACTCCGATCAGGCGGTGCTGGCCGCCGTGCGCGAGAGTCTGCGCCACGACGCCCAGCGAGCCATGGATGCCGGGCTGGATCCCGAACAGATCCTGCTCGACCCGACCCTGGATTTCGGCAAGAACACCGAGCACTCGCTGTGCCTGGTGCGCCAGGCAGGCCAGCTCAGCACGCTCGGTTTTCCCCTCATGATGGCCATGAGCCGCAAGGATTTCATCGGCGAGACCCTCGACCTGCCCGCCTCTGAGCGTCTCGAGGGCGGCCTGGCCGCCACCGCGATCGCGGCCTGGCTGGGCACGGCCCTGTTCCGCACGCACGACGTCGTGGCCACCCGGCGGGTGGTGGACATGGTGGCGTCCATCCGTGGGGACCGCTCGCCCCTGGTGCGCCGACGGGGCGTGTAAGCCTCCCGGCTGCCACCCGCACCCTGTGCGGCCCGCTTGCGCAGGCGCTACGGTCACCGCCATGGCTTCCTTCGACCCGCTGGATCTGGCCGGTGTCAGAGAACGCGCCTGCGCCGCAAAACATGCCCTAGGGCCCGGGCCACGGCTGCCCATCGTCGCCGAGGGCCTCGTGCCCGGTGGGCGCCCGGTGCGGCTGCGGCTGCTGAGCGCCAGCTCCCACCCGCGCGGCCTGCTCGTCTACCTCCACGGCGGCGGATGGGTGATGTACTCCATCGACGAGTACGACCGGCTGGCGCGTCACCTGGCCGATGTCAGCGGCTGGGCAGTGGTCATGGTGGACTATCCCCTCGCCCCCGAGCAGCGCTACCCGGCAGCACTGGAGCGTTGCTGGGCCGCGCTGCGCTTCCTCGGTAGCCGCGAGGCGATTGCCTGGTTCGACACGAGCGGAATCACTGCTCCACCCCGCATCGTGGTGGCCGGGGACTCGGCGGGCGGGAACCTGGCGGCAGCCTGCGCGCTGCGCGCCCGCGACGCCGGCGCTCCGCCGCTGGTGGGACAGCTGCTCGTCTACCCGGTGCTCGACCACGATCTGAACCGCCCCAGCTACTTCCGGGCCACCCACCCCGAGGACATCTCCCGCGAGGAGCTGAGGGTCTGCTGGGATCTCTACTGCCCCGACCCGCGCCGGCGGCTGGAGACCGGCGCCTCACCGCTGCGCGCCGCCACCCTGGCCGGACTGCCGCCGACGCGGCTCATCACCGCCGACGGCGACGTGCTCAACGATGAGATCGCCGAGTACGGGCGTCGGCTGCGCGCGACCGGAATCGCGGTGAGCACCGCCCATGTGCACGGCCTCGGCCATGGCTGCCTCAGCGCATGGAAGGAGAGCCCCGAGGTGGAGTCAGTGGTCACCGACACCGTCGCCTGGTTGGAGCAGCTGGCACGCACTGCAGCTGACCGCCCACGATGAACCGGGCCAGCCGACCACTGCTCGGCCGGAGAAGATAACGATCCGGTGACAACGCTGGATGTCGGCACATCGGAGGTGCCAGGATGAACTCACAACCCACTCGCATGAGCGGTGATGAGCTTTCCTCCACCGGATCGTCCCGGCACAATGCGCACACATCGGGATGACCGAGAACAGCCCCGCGCGGAGGTCGTCACAGCGAGGTGACGGCCACCCGGCGCGGGGCTGTTGCATGCCGGTCGGCCCAACGGCATCTGCATGCCGGTCGGCCCAGCGGGGATCGCGAGGACCCGACCGATCCCGATGGCTTGCGGGCCCGACGAGTGGCAGGTCCGGTGGCTCGCGGGCCTCGCGAATGGCGGGCCCGATGGGCTCGCGGGCCGAGAATCCACCGGCCAGGGACTCGCGCCGCGTGAGCATGTGGTGGCACGATGGCGAATAGGCGTCGCCAACTTGAATGAGTGAGCGCTCACTCAGTACGCTTGTCACTCGTGACACGCGCAGCACCTCTGCCCGCCGATGAACGGCGGAGAACCATCATCGACGCCACCCGGCCCCTGCTGGTGGCGCACGGCGCCGGTTTCACCACCAGACAGGTGGCCGAGGCAGCCGGAATCGCCGAAGGGACCATCTTCCGCGTCTTCGACTCCAAGCAGGATCTGCTGGACGCCGTCATCGACGACGTCCTCGATCCCATGCCCATGGTGCACGCGATCCGGCAGTTCCCCCCGGACCCCGATCTGGAGTCGCGGGTCATCCGGATCCTCACCCTGCTCCATACCAACATCGCTGGAGTCGCCGCCCTCTTCGCGGCCCTCCACGCCATGCCCTCCCCCGACATCGTCCCTCACCGGCACGGTCCCAAGGGACCGATGCCCGCTCGGCTCACTGCCCTGCAGTCCGCCGTTGAGGACGCCCTGGCCCCTTGGTCCGCGCACCTGAGGACCGAGGTGCGGACCGCCGCGGCCTTCATCCGCTCGGTCGCGATGGCCACCTATCACCCCATGTTCAGCGACCACATCACCATCGAACCCGAGGGTGTCGCGACATTGCTCGTCCATGGTCTCGAGAAAGAAGAGTCATGCTGTTGAAACTCCTGGGCCGCTACATTGGGCCCTACCGATGGCACCTCGTGGCGGTGGTGCTGGTGCAGATCGTCGCCTCGCTGGCCTCGCTCGCGCTGCCCACCTACAACGCCAAGATCATCGATCAAGGTGTCGCCCAGGGCGACACGAACTACATCTGGCGCACCGGCGGGCTCATGCTCGTCATCGCGCTTGCCCAAGTGCTCGCCCAGATCGTTGCCGCCTATCTCGGCGCCCGGACGGCGATGGGCATCGGCCGCGATGTCCGCGCGTCGCTCTTCGACACCGTGCTCGGCTACTCGAGCCAGGAGGTCAACAAGTTCGGCGCCCCGAGCCTCATCACCCGCAATACCAATGACGTCCAGCAGGTGCAGCAATTGCTGCTCATGACCTGCATCTTCATCCTCGGTGCGCCCATCACCATGGCCGGTGCCATTGTCATGGCCCTGCGCGAGGACGCCGGGCTTGCCTGGCTCATCGTCGCCGCCATGGTCGCGCTGGGGCTCGGGGTCGGCTTCATCGCCACCCGGATGAGCCCGCTGTTCGCGCAGAACCAGACCCGGATCGACACGATCAATCGCGTCTTGCGCGAGCAGATCACCGGAATCCGGGTGATCCGCGCCTTCGTCCGCGAGGACAGCGAGCGCAAGCGCTTCAACATCGCCAACCTCGACCTCACCCGGCTCGGCATCAAGATCGGCACCCTCTTCGCGCTGTTGTTCCCCCTCGTCATGCTCATCATGAACGTCTCCACTGCCGGTGTGTGGTGGTTCGGAGGGCTGCGCGTCGACAACGGCAACATCCAGGTGGGCCAGCTGACCGCCTTCATGACCTACCTCACCCAGGTGCTCATGAGCGTCATGATGGCCACCATGATGGCGCTTCTCGTGCCGCGCGCCGAGATCTGCGCCGGGCGCATCATGGACGTGCTCACGACGAAGTCCACGGTGGGACCGGTCGACGACCCGGTCGGCGCCCTGCCGCCCGGCGGGCTGCTTCGCCTCGACAGCGTGGAATTCAGCTACCCCGGGGCCGAGGAACCGGTGCTGCACGACATCTCGCTGGAGCTGACCCCCGGGACGACCACGGCCGTGATCGGTGCCACCGGCTCGGGCAAGACGACTCTGGTCAACCTCATCCCGCGGCTGTTCGACGTGACCGGCGGGCGGATCACCCTCAACGGCACAGACATCCGCCAGCTCGACATGGACCTGCTGTGGAGCAAGGTCGGGCTGGTCCCCCAGAAGCCCTATCTGTTCAGCGGCACCGTCGCGTCCAATCTGCGCTACGGCAAGCCGGACGCCACCGACGAGCAGCTGTGGGAGGCCCTGCGGACCGCACAGGCCGCCGACTTCGTCGAGAAGATGGACGGCCAGCTCGAGGCGCCTATCTCCCAGGGCGGCACCAACGTCTCGGGGGGCCAGCGCCAGCGGCTGTCCATCGCGCGTGCCCTCGTGAAGAAACCCCAGGTCTACGTCTTCGACGACGCATTCAGCGCGCTCGACGTGGCCACCGATGCGCGACTGCGCAGCGCGCTGGCCAAAGAGACCGGTGACTCGGCAGTGCTCATCGTCGCCCAGCGTGTCTCGACGATCCGCAATGCCGACCAGATCATCGTGCTCGACGCCGGCCGCATCGTCGGACGCGGCACCCATTCCGAACTGCTGGAAAGTTGCGAGACCTACCGCGAAATCGTGGACTCCCAGATGACCGCACAGGAGGCGGCATGAGCACCCAGACGGGCCAGAAGGCCAAGGCGTCCAACGAGCGCCCCGAGTATTCCGCCTCGGTGACCAAGCAGCATGGCCCCGGGATGGGCAACAGTGCCACCGAGAAGGCCGTGAACTTCGGCCCCTCGCTGCGCCGGCTGCTCGCAGAGCTCGGCCCCAACAAGGTCCTGCTCGGCGTCGTCGTGGTCATGGGCGTCGCCAGCGTGGCACTGAGCGTCTACCTGCCCAGGCTGCTCGGCAAGGCTGCGAACGTGGTCTTCGCCGGGTTCATCAGCAAGCACCTGCCCGCCGGGACGACGATCGACCAGGTCATTGCCGGGCTGCGGGCCCAGGGCAAGAGCGACCAGGCGTCGATGTTGTCGGGAATGAGCCTCATCCCCGGTCAAGGCATCGATTTCTCCCGACTGGGAGGCATCCTGAGCTGGGCCGTCGGCCTGGCTGTGCTCTCCGCGCTGCTCAGCTTCCTCCAGGCATATCTGCTCAACAAGGTGGTGCAGTGGGCGATCTACCGGCTGCGCGAGAAGGTCAGCATCAAGATCGACTCCCTGCCGCTGAGCTATTTCGACAGCCAGCCGCGCGGTGAGCTTCTCAGCCGCGTCACCAACGACATCGACAACATCTCCCAGACCCTCCAGCAGACTCTCTCGCAGATGCTGAACTCGGCCCTCCAGCTGGTCGGCGTCCTCATCATGATGTTCACCGTGAGCCCGCTGCTGGGGGGCGTCACCCTGCTCATTGTGCCGTTCTCGCTGGCAGTCTCGCTCATCATCGGCAAGCAGGCCCAGAAGCGGTTCGTGGACATGTGGACGGCCACCGGCGAGCTCAATGGTCAGGTCGAAGAGGCCTTCAGCGGGCATGCCCTCGTCAAGGTGTTCGGGCGCCGGCGCGAGGTGGAGGCCGAGTTCAAGAGGACCAACGACAAGCTGCTCCGCTCCTCCTTCGGAGCTCAGGCGATCAGCGCCCTCATCATGCCGGTGAACTTCTTCATCGGGAACCTCAACTATGTGGCCGTCGCAGTCATCGGCGGGCTGCGGGTGGCCAGCGGGCAGATGCAGATCGGCGACGTCACCGCGTTCATCCAGTACTCCCGGATGTTCACCCAGCCGATCACCCAGCTGGCCTCCATGACCAATCTTCTCCAGTCCGGGGTGGCGAGTGCCGAGCGGGTCTTCGAGGTGCTCGACGCCACGGAGCAGACCCCGGAGGCCACCGGCACCCTCGATCTACCCGTCAAGGGACATGTGCGCTTCGAGAAGGTGGGCTTCAGCTACTCCCCCGACGAGCCGCTCATCGAGGACCTCTCGATCGAGGCCAGGCCCGGTCAGCAGATCGCCATCGTCGGGCCGACCGGTGCCGGGAAGACCACCCTGGTCAATCTGCTCGAACGCTTCTACGACGTCCAGGACGGCCGGATCACCGTCGACGGCGTCGACGTGGCGGGCGTCCCGCGCGGCGCGCTTCGCAGCCAGCTGGGCATGGTGCTCCAGGACACCTGGCTGTTCGGGGGAACCATCCACGACAACATCGCCTACGGCAAGGCCGACGCCACCGAGGAGGAGGTGCACGCCGCGGCGAAGGCGGCCTATGTGGATCGCTTCGTGCGCATGCTGCCCCAGGGTTACCAGACGGTGATCGACGACGAGGGCTCGAACGTCTCGGCCGGCGAAAAGCAGTTGCTCACCATCGCCAGGGCGTTCATCGCCGATCCGGCGATCCTCATCCTCGACGAGGCCACCAGCTCGGTCGACACCCGCACCGAGGTGCTCGTCCAGCAGGCGATGAACCGGCTTCGGGTGGGGCGGACGAGCTTCGTCATCGCGCACCGGCTGTCCACCATCCGCAACGCGGATCTCATCCTCGTGATGGAGCACGGCGCGATCGTCGAGCAGGGCACCCACGAGGAGCTCATCGCCGCCCGGGGCGCCTACTGGCGGCTCTACCAGGCACAGTTCAAGGCCGGCCGGGAGGAGGCGGTGGCCTGAGCTGGCGTCTTCTCGGCCCCGGACCTGGCGGGCGTCACCATGCTCGGTGACGCCCGCCAGGTCTTTCGCCCTCCGCAGAGTCCCCGACCGAAGCGAGCCGATCCCAGCATCGCGGATCGACGCCCGGGCGCGCCGATGGGCACGATGAGCTCATGAGAATGTGGTCGCTCCACCCGCAGTATCTGGATCGTCAGGGCCTGCTCGGCTGCTGGCGCGAATCCCTGCTGGCGCAGGCAGTGCTGGCCGGCCGCACGAAGGGCTACCGCGCTCACCCGCAGCTCCAGCGCTTCTCGGCCCAGGCAGAGCCGCTGGTTGCCCTCGCGGCCTATCTCGCCGGCCTGGCCGACGAGGGGGACCGCCGGGGATACCATCTCGATCGCACCCGCATCATCGAGTCACCGCCTGGCTCGGTCGGGTTCATGACCGTCACGCGCGAACAGCTGCTCTTCGAGGCAGGCCACCTGCGGGCCAAGCTCATCGAGCGCAGCCCCGGCGCGGCAGCCGCATTCGCGGGGCTCGACGAACACCAGATCGAGCCTCATCCATCGTTCCGGATCGTCGAGGGGCCGATCGCCCCCTGGGAGCGCGCCGCCGGCTAGAACGTGACGGACATCCCGCCGTCCACGTCGATGGTCTGCCCGGTGATGAACGAGCCGGCATCGGAGGCCAGTGCCACGACGACCCCAGCCAGTTCCTCGGGACGCCCCCAGCGTCCCAGCATCGTGCGCCGGACCAGCCAGTCGCGCCACTTCGGGTCCTCCACCAGCTCGCGATTGGCCGGCGTGGCGATGCATCCGGGCGCGATCGCATTGACGGTGATGCCGTGCGGTCCCAGATCGGCCGCCATCGCCCGGGTCAGCCCCTCCAGCCCAGACTTCGCGGCGCTGTAGGCAACATCACCGCGCTTTCCCAGATGCCCGACCACCGAGGAGATGTTGATGATCCGGCCCTGGCATCCGCGGGCCACCATCTGCCGGGAGACGGCGGCACTGATGCCGTAGATGCTCACCAGATCGAGCTCGACGACCACCCGAAACTCATTGGTGGCCATCTCGCCGGTGCCCCGGCGGTCCCGTGCGCCGATCGTGTTCACCAAGATGTCGGTTCGCTCGCCGACCGCGGAGAGCATCTGTTCACTGACACCCGGCTGTGCCATGTCGGCCACGAAGGGGTCGGCATCGATGCCCTCGTCCTGCAACTTCTCCACGGCCACCGCCACAGTCTCGGCGTGACGTCCGTTGAGGATGACACTCGCGCCCGCCCGGCCGAGAGCCTGCGCCACCACCAGGCCGATGCCGCGCACCGAGCCTGTCACCAGCGCCGTGCGGCCTGCCAGTGAGAAAAGATCCCGTCCGTCCCCTGTCACCACGATCGCCTGCCTCTCCCGAGATACCGCGGCCCGACGCCGCTCACCGGAGCAGCAGCGCCGGACGCCATGCCGGATCTGGCTGCTGGTCAGACCCCGTAGCGCCGCTTGGCCTTCTCCAGGGCTGACACATAGCCAGAACGCTCGTAGTCGGTCACCGATGCCGTCTTCGGCACGGCCAGCATGCCACGGGCAGCCGTCAAGGTGAGTTGCTCACGGTTGAGATAGCTGCGCAGTCCCTTGATGAGCTCGGCGGCATAGGACGCGCCGTGGCGCACCAGCGCCGAGGTGGTCATCACCACATCGGCGCCGGCCAGGATGCCCTTCACGACGTCTCGGTAGCCCTCGACACCACCCGAGGCCGCCAGCGATGCGCTCACGCGGCCGTTCAGCGCAGCGATCCAGGTGCGCGGCAGGCGTCCCTCCTCGGGATTCGACAGCTCGAAGCCCGAGACCACCTCCTGCCGGTTGATGTCGATGTCGGGCTGCAGGAAGCGATTGAACAGCACGAGGCCGTCGGCCCCGGCAAGGTCGAGGCGAGTGGCGAACGCGCCGAAGTTGCTGAAATAGGGCGAGAGCTTGATCGACACCGGAATGCTCACGACACTCTTCACGGCAGCCAGCAGATCGAGATGGCGCTGCTCGATCTGGGCCCCGCTGAGGGTGAAATCACCGGGCAGCAGATAGGTGTTCAGCTCGATCGCCGACGCCCCGGCGTCCTGCAGGCTTCGGGCGGTCTCGGTCCAGTTCCCCAGCCGGGTACCGTTCAGGCTCGCGATGAGCGGGATCTCCAGGGACTTCGCGCACTTCTCCAGGAGATCGAGGTACTGGCTGGTCTCGCTGTTGGCCGTGCTCGGCTCGGTGGGGAAATAGCTCAGCGCTTCGGCGAAGCTGTTCGCATGTGCCTCGACGACACGGACCCGCTGTTCCTGGTCGTAGCGCACCTGCTCCTCGAACAGCGAGTACATCACCACGGCGCCGACACCGGCGTCCTCCAGCCGCTTCACGGATTCGACGGACTGGCTCAGTGGCCCGGCCGAGGCCACGAGCGGGGTACGCAGGGTGAGCCCCAGATAGCTGGTGGTGAGGTCGACCCCGACCGAGGTGTCCACCTGGGCATTCACCTGGTTGGGTGCCATGAGCAGGTCGGTGGCGTTGTTGCCTGCCACTGACTTCGCGGCGGCAGAGGCGGCCGCCGCCATGAGGGCCTCGTTGTCGATGATGGGCATCTCAGGCCTCCTTGCGGGCGTCGGCGGCGAACATCTCGGCAGGCCTGGAGGCCATCTCCTCGTAATCGGCCCAGCGCCGGTTCACCTGCTCCTGGCCCAGCTGGATGAGACGTTCGGCCTCCTGCGGGTCCTTCGCGGCGAGCATCTTGAAGCGGAGCTCTGTCTTGCGGTATTCGCCCAGCGGGAGCCGGGGACGCTGCGAGTCGAGCAGGAAGGGGTTCCCGCCGGCGTTGCGCACCTCGGGGTTGTAGCGCATGAGCGGCCAGTGTCCCGAGGCCACCGCCTTGTACTGCTGGTCCAGGCCCTTGCGCAGGTTGTAGCCGTGACTGATGCAGTGGCTGTAGGCGATGATGATGCTCGGCCCGTCGTAGGCCTCCGCCTCGCGGAATGCCTTGAGCGTCTGCTCCGGATCGGCTCCGAAGGCCACCTGCGCAACGTAGACGTTTCCGTAGGAGACGGCCTGCATGGCCAGGTCCTTCGATCCGGTGGTCTTGCCGGCGGTGGCGAACTTCGCGACTGCACCCATCGGGGTGGCCTTGGAACTCTGGCCGCCGGTGTTCGAGTACACCTCGGTGTCGAGCACGAGCACGTTGATATTGCGCCCGGTGGACAGCACATGGTCCAGGCCACCCGAGCCGATGTCGTAGGCCCATCCGTCGCCGCCGACAATCCACACCGAGCGGCGCAGCAGGTTGTCCACCACCGAGCTCAGATCCTCAAGTTTCGCCCGCAGCCCGCCCTCCAGCGCGGGCTGCGCAATCAGCTCGGCGATCCGGGCGCGCAGCTCGTCGACGCGCACTGCCTGGGCGTGCAGCTCGGATTCCTGTGCCTGGGGAGCATTGAGCAGCGCCTCCACAAGCTGGGGGCGATCGATGAGCTCCTCCAGCTCGGTGAGGCGCTGGCGGGCCAGCGCAAGGTGAAGATCGGCAGCCAGGCGCATGCCCAAGCCGAATTCGGCATTGTCCTCGAACAGCGAGTTGCTCCACGCAGGACCGCGTCCCTCGGCATTCTTCGCCCAGGGAGTGGTGGGCAGATTGCCGCCGTAGATGGACGAGCAGCCGGTGGCATTGGCGACCTGCGCACGCTCGCCGAACAGCTGCGTGAGCAGCTTGAGATAGGGCGTCTCGCCGCAGCCCGGGCAGGCTCCGCTGAACTCGAACAGCGGTTCGAGGAACTGCGTGCCGCGCACCGAACCGTAGTTCACGCGGGTGCGGTCCGGATGCGGCAGCGAGGTGAAGAACTCGACGTTGGCGCGCTCCTTGCTGCGGTCGAGCACGCTGTCGAGGTTGATCGCCTTGCGTTGCGGCTGACCGATGGGATGCACCGGGCACGCCTCGACGCACAGCCCGCAGCCGGTGCAGTCCTCGGCGAAGACCTGCAGCGTGTAGCGCTCGTTGGGCAGTCCGGCGGCGTTGAGCGGCACCGACTCGAAACTGTCCGGGGCTCCCTCGAGTGCCTCGGGCTTGTAGTACTTGGCGCGCAGCACGCCATGCGGGCAGACGAACGAGCAGTTGCCGCACTGGATGCAGGCCTCGGCGTCCCAGACCGCGATGATCTCGGAGATATTGCGCTTCTCGAACTTCGTCGTGCCCGAGGGGAAGGAGCCATCGGCGGGGATCTTGCTCACCGGCAGGGACTCGCCCTGCTCGGTCATCATGGCGGCGGTGACGTCCTTGACGAAGTCGGGCGCCCACTCGGGTACAGGCTGGGAGTAGCCACGCTGGGAGGTGACCGCAGCCGGCACCTCGATGCGGTGCAGGTGCTCCAGGGCCGCATCGACGGCCGCATGATTCTTACGGACGATCTCCATGGACTTCTTGGCATAGGTCGTCGTGATCGACTCCTTGATCCGGTCGATCGCCCGGTCCTCGGGCAGCACGCCGCTGATCGTGAAGTAGCAGGTCTGCAAGACGGTATTGGTCCGGTTCCCGAGGCCGACCTCACGCGCCACAGAGCCGGCGTCGATGGCATACAACGCCAGATCGAGGTCGATCACCTTGCGCTGCATCGGAGCGGGCAACCTGTCCCAGACCTCGTCGGCGGGATAGGGGGAGTTGATGAGCACCGTCGTGCCGCGCCGGGCGAAGGCCAAGACATCGATGCGCTCCAGATCGGCCCAGTGGTGGACACCGATGAAGCCGGCCTGGCTCACCAGATAGGGCGCCTTGATCGGATCGGGCCCGAAGCGCAGGTGGGAGGTGGTGAGGCCGCCGGACTTCTTCGAGTCGTAGACGAAGTAGCCCTGCGCGAAGATGCCCGGCTCGTGACCGAGGATCTTGATGGTGTTCTTGTTCGCGCCCACCGTGCCGTCGGAGCCGATGCCGTAGAAGACGGCCCGCTGCGTGGCGGGGTCCTCCAGGTCGATGCTCGGGTCATAGCTCAGCGAGAGATTCGTCACATCGTCGTTGATGCCCACGGTGAAGCGCCGCTTGGGCCGCTCCCGGGTCAGCTCGTCATAGACGGCGACGCACATGCCGGGCGTGAACTCCTTGCTCGACAAGCCGTACCGTCCGCCGATGATGGTGGGCAGGGTGTCGCGGGCCCCGGTGCTGTAGGCCTCGGACAGCGTGGACATGACATCGAGGAACAGCGGCTCGCCGTTCGAACCCGGCTCCTTGGTGCGGTCCAGGACCGCGATCTTGCGCACGCTGGCCGGGATGGCGGCCAGCAGCTGCTCGGCCGGGAAGGGCCGATAGAGGCGTACGACGACGAGCCCGACCTTCTGGCCCTCGGCGTTGAGCGCCGCGACCGTCTGCTGGGCGGTCTCGGCGCCCGAGCCCATGATCACGACCACCCGCTCGGCGTCCGGGGCACCGTGATAGTCCACGAGGTGGTACTGACGTCCGGTCATCTGGGCGAACTCGTCCATGGTGGACTGCACGATGGCAGGGACCGCCTCGTAGTACTTGTTGCCCGCCTCGCGGCCCTGGAAGTAGACGTCGGGGTTCTGCGCGGTGCCGCGGATGAAGGGATGCTCGGGGCTCAGTGCCCGCTCGCGGTGTTCGCGGACCAGCTCGTCGGGAACCATCTGGCGAAGCTCGTCATCGGTGAGCTGGATGCAGGTGTTGAGTTCGTGGCTCGTGCGGAAGCCGTCGAAGAAGTGCATGAAGGGCACCCGGGCCCGCAGGGTGGCCACCTGGGCGATGAGCGCATTGTCATGGCACTGCTGGACGCCGGTGGAGCACAGCATCGCGAACCCGGTCTGGCGGCAGGCCATCACGTCCTGGTGGTCGCCGAAGATCGACAGGCCCTGGGTGGCCAGCGAGCGTGCCGCGACGTGCATGACGGTGCTCGTGAGCTCGCCGGCGATCTTGTACATATTCGGGATCATGAGGAGCAGGCCCTGCGAGGCAGTGAAGGTGGTGGACAGCGCGCCGCCCTGCAGTGCACCGTGCAGGGCACCGGCAGCACCGGCCTCGGACTGCATCTCGATCACATGGGGTACCTGGCCCCAGATATTGGGCCGGGCCTTGGCGCTCCACTCGTCGGCGAGTTCGGCCATCGGCGAGCTGGGGGTGATCGGGTAGATCGAGCACAGCTCGTTGATCCGGAAGGCGACGTCGGAGGCGGCGGTGTTGCCGTCGCAGATCATCTGATGGGCCAGGTCGGCCTCCCGGCGAGCAGAGGCCTGCGCGGGGGCATCGTCGTGGACGGCCCCGGCCTCGCGAGTTCCGGTCTGCGATCCGCGAAGGGACCCAGCTGTTGCAGTGGTGGTCATTGTCTTCACTTCTCCGGAATCATCTCGATGGCATGGGCGGGGCACTGCTCGTAACAGGTGCCGCATCCGGTGCACTTCTCGTAGTCGATGCGGTAGCGGTGGCCTTTGCCGAGCTTGACGATGGCGTCCTCGGGACAGGCCCCGAAGCAGCCATCGCACTCGAAGCAGTTGCCGCAGCTCAGGCAACGGTTGGCCTCGAAGACGGCTTCCTGCTCGGTCAGCCCCTTAACGACCTCGTCGAAGTCGACGACTCGCTCGGCGGGGTCGAGCTCGGGTTCCACCTCGCGAGGGTGGTCGCCGAAGTACCACAGGTGGAGGTCGTCGAAGTGCACGACGGGATGCTTGACGCGCGGTACCGGACGCTGGTGGTTGAGCCAGATGTCGATCTGCTTGGCAGCCCGCTTGCCGTGGCCAACGCCGACCGTGACGGTGCGCTCCGAGGGCACCGCGTCGCCGCCCGCGAAGACTCCGGGAACATCGGTCATGAGGGTCTGGGGATCGACCTTGACGACATCGTCGTCGAACTGCATGCCGGGCACCCCGTGCAGGAAGCCGGTGTCGGCGACCTGGCCGACGGCCATGATGACGGTATCGGCGGCGAGCTTCTCGAAACGACCGGTGCCATGCGGCTTGCCGTCCTCGTCGAGCTCCATGATCTCGACCTCGATGTCTGGGCCGTGCATCTCGTTGATGGTGCGCAGCCAGTGCACCTGGACGCCCTCGCGCTCGGCCTCTTCGAGTTCCTCCTTGTGCGCTGGCATCTGGGCCTCGGTGCGACGGTAGATGATGACCGCATCCTCGGCACCCAGCCGCCGCGCTGTGCGCGCTGCGTCCATCGCAGTGTTGCCGGCACCGTAGACGGCGACCCGGCGCCCGATCACCGGCTTCTCGCCGCTGGCCACGCCGCGCAGGAAATCGACCGCATCGACCATATGGCTCGCGTCGGAACTGGGGATCTCGACGCGACGCGACAGATGCGCGCCCACTGCGACGAAGACGGCGTCGAACTCGCCCTCGCGTTGCTCGTCCATGAGGTCCTTGACGGGATGGTTGAGCACGATCTTGACGCCCAGCGCCTCGATCCGGGCGATCTCCGCATCGACGACTGCGCGGGGCAGCCGGTACTCGGGGATCCCGTAGCGCATCATCCCGCCGGCCAGCTGCCCGGCATCGTGGATCTCCACCTCATGGCCCAGCCTGGCCAGGTGATAGGCGGCGGACAGCCCCGCGGGGCCGGCGCCGATGACGAGCACCCGGCGTCCGGTCTGTGTCGCCGGGCGGTCGAACTGCCAGCCCCGCTCGATCGCCAGATCTCCCAGATAGCGCTCGACGGAGTGGATCGAGACCGGCTGGTCGAGGTCCTTGCGGTTGCAGGCGCTCTCACAGGGGTGATAGCAGACACGCCCGTGGATGGCGGGGAAGGGGTTGTCGCGCACGAGCTGGCGCCAGGCGGCCTCCTGGCCGTTCACCTTGACCAGCCGCAGCCATTCCTGGCAGTTCTCCCCGGCGGGGCATGCGTTGTTGCAGGGCGGGAGCAGATCGACGTAGACCGGCATGCGAGTACGTACCGGGCCCACCCGGCCGACTGCTGTCGCCAGGTCGGGGAGCGCTGTGATGTCGTGGCGTTCGGGAGTCATCGAAGGTTTTCCTCTACCTCATCTGTGTCACTGTGCAAGTCGAAGGATCCGGTGGGTCAACCTGGCTGCTGTGCCCGGTTCGACTGGCCGATGGCTCCTTGGCAGGTTCCCGACGGTGGGCTCGCTCCAAGAGGTCACGCCCTCGATGCTAGCTGGTTGGTCCTACCAATTGGTAGCTGGGTGGGCCGCAATGTGAGCGCGCACACTGGTGCCTGCGCGCCACAGCCGCCCAGCGTGTGGCCGCCAACCCATGGCCTTCGCCCGACGTGCGGCTCGGGGCCGGCAGGCTAGGCGCCGGGGGTCGCGAGCTTGTCGAGCGCCACCTCGAGACGGTCGAGCTTGGCCTTCATCTCCCCGCTGCGCCCGGGGCGGATGTCGGCCTTGAGAACCAGCGAGACGCGCGGCGCCACCGCGGCGACCGCCGCGCAGGCGTCGTGGATGACCGCCATGCACTCGTCCCAGCTGCCCTCGATGTTCGTGAACATGCTGTTGGTCTCATTGGGCAGGCCCGACTCGCGGACCACCTTGACCGCGGCGGCCACCGCGTCGTGGACGGAACCGTCCGGGTTGTCGTTCCCCATGGGGCTGATCGTGAATGCAACGAGCATGACCCCAGACTAGAGCCGGGCGATCCCGCTGGCACCCCCGTGGGTGCACCATCTCAGGGCACCCCCTGCGCGCCCCTCAGGGTGCAGCCTTGGGTGCGTGTGCGCCCCTCAGGGCACAGCCTTGGGTGCGTGTGCGCCCTCTCAGGACGGCGGCCTCGGGTACGTGCGCCCCTCTCAGGGCGCAGCCGGCACAGCGGAGGGCACCGCCCGGTGCTCATCGAGGTCGAGGACTTCGGGGCAGACCTCGATGAGTTCGGCATCGTGGGTGATGACAAGCACGGATGCGCCGCCGACGGCGGCCCATAGGTCGGTCATGACGGCCTTGGCCGTCTCGTGGTCGAGGTGCTCGGTGGGCTCGTCGAGGATGATGAGCTGCTCGGGGGACTGCGAGACGAGCACCCGCGCCAGGGCGAGCCGGCGGGCCTCTCCCCCCGACAGCGTGGCACCCTCCTCGCCGACCTCGCGGTGGGGATCCATCGCGCCGAGCCCGGCCAGATCCAGGGCCTCACGCACTGTCTCGTCACTGGCGTCCTTGTTGCCGATCCGCACGTTCTCGGCCACCGAGGTGGCGAAGATGTGGGCGTCCTGGGCGAGATAGCCGATCGCACCGGGGGCCCGTACGGTGCCCGCCTTGGGGTCGATGAGCCCCATGATCGTGGCGGCGAGGGTGGTCTTGCCCACCCCCGAGGTGCCGATGAGCGCGAGGCGCTCCCCCGGCCCGAGGCGAAGGCTCACATCCGTGACGACCGCCGGCCCCCCGGGCCAGCCGGCGTCCACATGCTCCAGCTGAAGCTCACGTCCTGTGGTCTCGGGGCCTAGCACCCGGTCACCGTGACCGACCGGAGGCTCGGCGAGCAGCGCTATCACCCGGTCGAGCGCGACGCGGGCCCGGGTGAAGGTCTGGGCGGACTGGCCCAGATCGCCGAAACTCTCGTGAAGCGCCAGCGGAGTGAGAACCACTACTGCCAGCGCCCGGCCGAGCAGCGCGCCGGAAGCCACCTCGGGTCCGGCGAGGAGCAGCGCGCCGACCACTGACAGGCCGCAGGCGAGCATCTGCCCGGCGCTGGCGATGCCCCGCGTCCAGGCTCCCCTCGCTTCGGCGGCGCTCAACCGCGCGTCGGTGTCACGCAGCGCCGTGAGCGCACCGGCCTGGCCTGCGTAGGCAACGAGTTCGGGTGCACAGCGCGCCACCTCGCGCACCTGCTGCGCCAGTTCGCCGCGCAGCGGAACGGCAGCCTCATCGGCACGCTGGCTGAGCCGGGCGCCGAGCCACGGCATGACGAGCCCGGCGAGCAGGCTCGAGGCGAGGACGACGATCGCCGCCGAGGGCGAGAAGATCGCGAGCATCGCGGCTGTGGCAAGGATCACAAACACTGAACTGACGAAGGGCACGACAACGCGCACCACGACGTCCATCACGGCATCGACGTCGGCGGTGGCCCGCACCAGCAGGTCGCCACGGCGCCGGCCCAGCAGGGTCGTTCCGGTGAGCTTGCCGTAGACCGTCTCGCGCAGCGAACCCTCCATGCGCAGCGCGAGATCATGACCGACCAAGCGCTCGAGATAGCGCCACACGGCGCGTCCGATACCGAAGAAGCGCACTCCGACGCTGGCCGCCAGGAGGTAGAGCACCGGCGGGTGCTCTGCCGCGCGGCTCAGCAACCAGCCCGAGACACTCATGAGCCCCACCGAGGAGGCGGTGGCGGCGAATGCCAGCGCGATGGCCACCACCAGCCGCCAGCGGCCCTTCGGCACCGCATCGAGCAGATGCCCCACAAGCCGGGAGACCCGCCGGGCGGTGGATGCCGAGGGGTCGAGTGCGAGACCTGAGATGTCGGCCGGCCCGGGCTCGGGTTCCGGCGCGCGCACGACGAGCGAGTGCGGGTGCTCGTCGGTGCCGAAAGCGAACTGGGTGCTCGTGGAGCGCCACTGCAGATCCTTGGGCTCGTGCCTGGTGGTATCTCGCGGCGGCGAGACTGGGGTCTGGGTGCCGAGCGGGTGGTCGTCCAGGGGCGCCACCGGGGCGACGACGTCGACGACGGCGTCCGCCTCCTCGATCATGGCCTCGCGATGGGAGACGACGAGCGCAGAGGCGCCGGTGGCGCGCACGGCAGCGATGGCCTGGGCCTCGGTCGTCTGGTCGAGTCCGGCCGTCGGCTCGTCGAGGACGAGCAGCCGGGCACCGCCCAGTTCGATCCGCAGCAGTGCCCGGGCCAATGCCACCCGGCGACGCTCCCCGGAGGACAGGCCCTCGGCCTCGTCGGCCACCTGGTGGTCAAGACCCAGCCGGGCACCGCCCGCCCTGTCCAGGGCATCACGCATCTGGGCCCGGCTGGCGCCGGGATGCCCCAGGACGAGATTGTCGGCAATGGTGCCGTTGAGCATTCCGGGGTCCTGTCCGACCCAGGCCAGCCGCGCCCGCCAACTGTCCATGTCGAGGCTGGCCAGATCGGCCTCGCCGACGAGCACGCGGCCGGCGCTGGGCGCCTGGAAGCCCAGGAGCACCGACAGGGCGGTGGACTTGCCGCCGCCCGAGCGGCCGCGCAGCACGACCACCTGACCGGGCTCAACCCGGCAGCTGAAGTGCGTCAGCGCCGGGGCTGCGGCACCCGGATAGCGCACCTGGAGATCCTCGAAGACGACCGGGACCCGTCCCGGATCGGGAGCCGGCGTGCTGGCGCCCACGATCTCGCGTTCACCGGCCTCGATGATCTCGAAGGCCTTCTCGGCAGCTGCCGTGCCGTCGGCGGAGTCGTGGAAGTGCACCCCCACCTGGCGAATCGGCAGGTAGACCTCGGGGGTGAGGATGAGGACGAACAGTGAGGTGCGCAGGTCGAAGGCCCCGTTGACGACGCGAAATCCCATGCTGACCGCCACGAGCGCCACTGAAATGGTGGACAGCAGCTCCAGGACGAAGGAGGACATGAAGGCCAGTCGCAGGGTCTTCATCGTCTCCGTGCGGTGGGCTCGTTCGGTGCTCCGCAGGCCCTTGAGCTGAGCCCTCGCCCGCCCGAAGACCTGCAGCGTGGGCAGGCCCGAGACCAGATCGGCGAAGTGATTGGCCAGCTTGGTCTGCACCGCGAAGCGGCGGCGCACCTGCTCCTGAGTGGCCAGCCCGATGAGGGCCATGAAGATGGGGATGAGCGGGATGGTGACGGCGATGATGAGGGTGCTCTCGAGGTCCTGGGTGAGAATCGCGACGCCGATGATGAGGGGCACGCTCGCCGCCATCATGAGTTGCGGCAGGTATTTCGAGTAGTAGCCGTCCAGGGCATCCAGGCCCTGCGTGACGAGGGTGATGAGGGTGCCGCTGGGATTGGAGGCATCGGTGGGATGCGCCAGCCGGGCCGTCATGATGTCGGTACGTAGCTGCGATTTCACCGCAGCGCAGGCCCGGTGGGCCAGCAGCTGGTTGAGCCAGTTGAGCCCCGCCCGGGCCCCGAAGACCGGCAGGAGAAGCAGGGCCGGGCCGAGAAGTCCGGCGGTGGAGTGGGTGTCGAAGACGCCGGCCACGGCATCGGAGATGAGCCGTGCCTGGATGAGCACGAGGAATGCCGTTGCGACGCCGACAAGGGCGACAGCCACCAGGAAGCCCCTGGTGGCTGTCGCCCTCTTGATGAGTCGCGGGTCGAGCGGTGCAGCCACTCAGAGCCCCCGGAGTGTGACGATCATGCCTGCACCTCGACGACATTCTCCTCGATGGGCTGCTGGGGCAGGTCCTTGACGCTGAGCCGCTTGCGCAGCACCCAGTAGCTCCAGACCTGATATGCGAGGACGATGGGGACCATGATGACGGCGAAGACCGTCATGAGCTGCAATGTCATGGGCGAGCTCGACGCCGTCACCATATTGAGCGGCCGGTTCGGGTCTGCCGAGACGAAGCCGAGCGTGCCGTAGATCTTCACGAAGATCATCGCGACCATGGCGATGACCGACAGCCCGGTCCCGCTGAAGGCCAGCACATTGCGCCCCCGCAGTTGGGCGAGCACGCCGAATGCCACCGCGGCGATGGCGAGCAGTCCGGTGAGCCACATGAGCACGGACGCAAGGGTGCCGGCGTATGGGTTCTCGCTGGCCGGGTAGACGATATTGCCCAGCAGCACGAAGGCCGCCACGACGACGACCGTGACCGGACCCAGCTTCTTGAGCAGGGACATCGCATCGTCGTGGACCTCACCGTAGGTCTTGATGCCCAGGAACATCGCGCCGTGCGTGATGAACAGCAGCACGAAGGTAACTCCGCCGAGCAGCCCGTAGAAGTTGAACAGGCTCCAGAATCCCCCGGTGAACAGGTTCGGATCGCCGTATGCCGCGCTCGTGTCAGGGGCGACCGGCAGCCCCCGGACGAAGTTCGCGAAACCGATGCCGAGCACGAGCGTGACGATGAACGAGCCGACTGTGCCGATCGTGTCGAAGGTGTCACGCCAGCGCGTGCTGGGGTGCTTGGCGCGGTACTCGAAGGAGATGCCGCGCAGGATCAGGCCCACCAGGACGAGGAAGAGAGGCAGGTAGAGCGCACTGAACAATGTGGAATACCAGCCGGGGAAGGCAGCGAACATGGCACCACCAGCGGTGATGAGCCACACCTCGTTGCCATCCCAGGTGGCCCCGATGCTGTTGATGAGGACTCGGCGGCGCTTGGGATCGCGTCCGAGGACCGGGTAGAGCATGGCCACGCCGAAGTCGAAGCCCTCGAGGAAGAAGAACCCGCACCACAGCACGGCGATGAGCAGGAACCAGACGACCTGCAGCGGGGTGGCACCAAGAGTGGCGGTTTGCAGGCTTGTCAGAGCGATATCAGTGAACATTGTGGTCTCCAGCCTCAGTACGCGAAGGATACGGGGGCGTCGGAGTCGTCATCGCTCGGTTCCACCGTCACGACTTCGGGCAGGCCCTCCTTGACGGTCTTGTTGAACAGGAAGAGCACGACGACTGCGATCACGCCATACAGGAGTGTGTAGAGCACCATCGTGGCCAGCACGACACCGGCGCTATTACCCGGGGAGGCCGCGGTCCAGGTGGGGAGCACACCGTAGACGATCCATGGTTGGCGTCCCATCTCGGCGAGGATCCACCCGGCGCTGTTGCCCAGCAGCGGCAGGAACGGCAGCCCCACCAGGGCCACCCGCCACAGCCTCGTGTCCCTCGGCACCCGTTCACCGCGAGTGGACACGAGGACGAGCAGGCCGATGAGGAAGGCCAGCACCCCCAGGCCCATCATCACCCGGAAGCTGTAGAACGAGACCCAGACATTGGGCACCGGTTCCACGGGCAGGGCGCGCAGCTGCTGAGCGAAGGATTTCTGCAGCTCGTTGACCGAGCCGTCGGGATTGATGTAGCCCTTCTCCAGGTACACATCGCGCAGGTCCTGGATGCCGTAGACCGTGGCATTGGGATCGTTGTGCGCCAGGATGCTGAGCACATAGGGAACGTCGAGGCTCCACACCTTCTTCGTGCCGTCGCTGGTGAAGACAGCCACGATGGAGAACGGCGCGCCAGAGGTGGTCTCGTACAGGCCCTCGGATGCGGCGAGCTTCATCGGCTGGTACTTGGCCTCGATCTGGCCCTGCCAGTGGCCGGATCCGAAAGTCGCCAGCGATGCGGCGATGAGCACCCAGGCGCCCAGCCGGGTGGCCCTGCGCCAGGTCTTGACGTCCTTGCTGTCGGCAGCCTCGAAGGCCTCGCTCGTGGGGCGGTGATGGCTCTTGATGAGCCACCAGCCCGCCACACCGCACAGCAGGCCTCCGCCGGTCATGAACGAGGCCGCGATGACGTGGGACGCGGTGCCCAGGAAGAAGGGATTGGTAGGCAAGGCCATGAAGTCGGTGAGCTCGGCGCGACCATTGCGGTAGACGGCGCCGACCGGATTCTGCATCCAGCTGTTGGCGGCGAGGATCCACAGCGCGGAGATGACCGTCCCGGCAGCGACCAGCCAGATGGTGGCCAGGTGAAGACCCTTCGACAGGCGGCCCCAACCGAAGATCCACAGGCCGATGAAGGTCGACTCGAGGAAGAAGGCGATGAGGGCCTCAAGGGCCAGCGGGGCCCCGAAGATGTCGCCGACGAACCGGGAGTACTCCGACCAGTTCATGCCGAACTGGAACTCCTGCACGATCCCGGTCACGAGCCCGGCGGCGAAGTTGATGAGGAAGAGCTTCATGAAGAACTTCGTGAGCCTCAACCACTCGGCGTTGTTCGTCCGCACCCAGACGGTCTGCATGATCGCGACCAGGAAGGACAGCCCGATCGTCACGGGCACGAAGAAGAAGTGGTAGACGGTGGTGATGCCGAACTGCCACCGCGCCAGTACCTGTGCGTCCATGTGTGCAAGGTAGCGCCTTGCCGGGCACCATGGGAGGGAATGAGCGAGGAGTTGGTCAGACCTTTTGTTCCGTCACCACGCAACTCACCTTCTGCTTCACCCGCCCGAGTAGCCCCCGCGGCATCCCCGAGCCGGGCTCCGGGGCTTATCGGGGGCGTCGTGCGACGTCAGTGCCAGTCCGGGCGTGCCCGGGCATGACGCCGGACAGGGCTGGGCGATGCCTGCGGCCCGGGTGCTCATCGGCGGGGCGTGTCGTGGGTCGTGCTACGAGCGCCCGGCAGGTGGGTGCTCATCGGCGGGGCAGCAGGTGGGCTGCGCCGCCCGCGGACAGCTCGGGCCACCGGTAGGAGGGCGCGCGGTTCAGCTCCGCCTGCCAGGGCGGGCAGGCCACCTTGCTGTTCATGTAGTGGACGAGCAGCTGGGCGGCGGCCCGAGCATCGCCCAAGGCGCTGTGGGCATCGACCAATCGGATTCCGGCGGCACGGCAGCAGTCCTCGAGCCGGCGGCTGGCCGGCTCGAGGAAATAATGGGACAACCGCATGGTGCACAGCTGCGGCATCCGCTCGCCAGGCAGCGGCACTCCCGCCCGGGTGAGCTCGGCGACGAGGAAGGGCACGTCGAAGGCGCAGTTGTGCGCCACCACGATGCGGCCGCGCAGCTGTTCGACGAGCTGGGGCGCGAGCTCGCCCATTGTCGGCGCGTCGGCCACATCGCTGGTGGTGATGTGGTGCACCCTCGTCGCCCCTACCATGCGCTGGGGATTGACCAGGGTCGTCCACTCCCCCTCCGGCTCGCCGCCCGCGCCGAGGGCCACGATGCCGATCTCGACGATCCGATCGCCCCTGGCCCAGGAGAATCCGGTGGTTTCGAGATCGAGCACTGCGTATCCGGGCATGGGCCGATTCTTCCACCGGGCACCGACACATCCCCCGTCATGACCCGGCGCCAACCCGGGCACAGCCCCAGCGAAGCCTCGTACGGGCTCGGTCCCTTCGGGGATCCGCCGGCGCTTTCCTGGGCCATCCCGCGCCGCGTCGACCCGACGGCATACTGTGCCGCCATGCCCCTGCGCCATAGCGAACCGATCGGCGTCGAATCAACCCTTGCCGCAGCTCGGCGGATGGCCACGGATGGCCGGCGTCGGCTCCTCGGCCTGACCGGCGCACCGGGATGCGGCAAGTCAACCCTCGCCGGGCAGCTCGCATCCCAGCTTCCCGGCCGCAGCGTCGTCGTGCCCATGGATGGCTTCCACCTGGCTGCGTCCGAACTCGATCGGCTGGGCCGGGCGGCACGCAAGGGCGCCCCGGACACCTTCGATGCCTGGGGCTTTCTGGCGCTCGTGCACCGCCTTTCGGGCAACACCGAGCCGGTCGTCTACGCTGCGCAGTACCGCCGCGATCTGCACAATGCGGTGGCCGGCGCGATTCCCGTGCCACGCGAGACCCCCCTCGTGATTCTCGAGGGCAACTATCTGCTCCTCGAGGAGCAGCCCTGGGCTCAGCTGCGGCCGCTGTTCAGCGAGCTGTGGTTCGTCGAGGTGGACGAGCGGACCCGGCTGGAGCGTCTCATCGCCCGTCACATCGCCACCGGCAAGACCGAACAGGACGCCAGAGCCTGGGCACTGGGGCCCGATGAGGCGAACGCCGCGCTCGTGCGCGCTACCCGAGCCAGGGCCGACGTGGTCGTGTGGCGGGACTGACCACCAGCGCCTGCGCCGGTGCTGGGCTGCGGGCGACCCGCTGGGCGGTGAAAACTCGCTGTGCCATCGCCGACGGGACGGTTGCCCGGCTCATTGCCTCTAGGCTGTCCCCATGACCAACCCGAGCAAACCCGAGGTGTCGCTGCCCGAATCCGCTCCCGATGACCTCGTCATCGAGGACATCCTCGAGGGCGAGGGGCCCGAAGCCGCCGCCGGCAATCTCGTCGAGGTGCATTACGTGGGCGTGGCACTGAGCACCGGCAAGGAGTTCGACTCCAGCTATGGACGCGGCGAGCCGCTCATCTTCCAGCTCGGCGTGGGCCAGGTGATCAGCGGCTGGGACAACGGGGTCCAGGGCATGAGAGTCGGCGGGCGCCGCAGGCTCGTCATCCCTCCCGCGCTCGGCTACGGGGCGCGCGGCGCCGGGGGAGTCATCGGGCCCGACGAGACACTGGTCTTCGTCTGCGATCTGGTCGGGGTGCACTGACCGCCCGGGGCTGACCGCGCCGCGCCGCGCTCAGGGCCCTTCGGGGTGCACTGCCGCGCTCAGGGCCCCTCGGGGTGCGCTGCCGTGCTCAGGGTTCCTCGGGGCGCGCTGCCGCGCGCGGATCACCCGGCAGCCTGGCGCGCCACTCGTCGGTGGTCACCAGCTCGACATTGATGCCGGCCGCGTAGACGAAGGCAATGAGTTCGTCGTCGAACATCTCCCCGGGCGCCGGGGCGGCCAGCACTCGCGCACCCGCTACGGAGAGCTCCTGCAGGCTCGCCTCGACGTCCGAGGTGATGAAGGCCAGATGGTGCAGGCCAAAGTGCCCCCCACTCCCGGGATCCAGCGGAGTCACGAGTTTGATCGGCAGGCAACCGGGCTTGGTGAGGAAGAGCCCGCGAATCCCCTGCCGCGAGTTGACGACCGGCTCGGTGGCTCTGCGGTAGCCGAGGAGACGTTCGAAGGCCGATGCCGCCTGCTCCAGATCGCGCACCCGCACACCGACGTGGTCGAGCCGCAGCTCGCGAGGTACACCCGCCTCGCCGCCGGGCCGCTCGGCGCTCATTCCAGCACCCTTGCCGAGGTCATCGGCCGGATCACCTTGAGATAGGTGGGGATGCCTTCGACGAAGTAGCGCCGCCACAGTCGCCTGGGCTCCTGGAGGAAGCGGAAGAACCACTCCAGACCAAGCGCTTGCACCCACCGGGGGGCTCGCACGCGCGCTCCGACCACGAATGCCACCGAGGCGCCGATTCCGATGACCACACCGGTGTAGCCGGCGCCGATCAGCTCCTGACCGAGCAGATCCCCAGCCGGCTGGGTCACGGCAACGAGTGCGAGATCCGCTTCGGCCCGATGCAGGCGGCCCACCAGCTCCCGGGGATCCCAGTCGCGCTTGTCGCCATGCTCACGCATCACGAGATGCCCCTTGGCCTGCTCGACCAGCCGCTGGAAGGCATCGCCCGAGTCCTCGCTGTCGCCGATGAGCCCCAGGCGCAGCCCTGCGAGCTCGGGGCTGGTGAGCAGCGCCCGCAGGAAGTCCGATCCCGTGGTGCGTTCCAGCCGCGCACCGCCGCTGTTGAGCAGCTGCACGGCGGGCCAGCCATCCGCCGTGATGCCGTGCGAGGTGGCGATGGCCTCACGGAAGATGGCACTCTTCTGCGCCATGTACAGATGCTGGAGATTGAGCGTCTGGATACGGAAGGGCCCCTCACCGCGGGTGCACACGTCCATGAGGGCGGTCATGGTCGGCAGCGAGGCGTCGACGGCCCGCCGCATCGTCGTTGTGAAGCTCTCCTCGTAGTGCGGACCCGGCACGATGGCTCCCAGCCAGATCCCCAGCTGCTGTTCGTCGACGACCCCGGTCGCAAACCCCTGCCCGGCGGTGGGCGAGGCGCCGGCATCGAGGAGCACGGGTGAGCGACCCCAGGCGCGGATTGCCCGCAGATCGTCGACGGACAGCACCAGGATCCTTCGAGCCCGATTGAGCAGGGCGATCTTGTGGCGCTGCTCGGCGGCGCCGCGGCGCGGTGGCCGGCTGCCGATCCGCCCGGCCACCAGATGCGCGTCGAGGCTTGTCACGACGTGCAAATCGGACAGCGCGTCGTTGCGCTCCAAGGCCTGCAGAGCCGGCCAGCCGACCGTGACGAGCATGTCGGAGACGCTCAACAGGCTCGGCAGGTCATGGGAGGCCGCCTCCCAGCCGAGCCGAAGACGCGACCATGGCTGGGTGCCCGAGCCTTCCCGCACCCCGGGCAGCGGCACACTCCGGGCGATGTGGCTGACAACATCGCCGATCCTCGCGGTATGGACGAGCCAGACCCTCGAGCGCGTATCGGTGCCAACCATGAGGATGCTCATCGGACCTCGGCCCTCCCCGGTCCGGGCGAGAGCCCGTCAGCCGGCACGACGCGGTGCTCCGCGCGGCTTCGCTCGCGCTCCCAGCGGCGGCCCCGGGCCAAGAGCGCACAGCGGCTGAGGGCTCGCGGTGCGCGGTCCACCGGCCCCCTGCCGAGGCTCAGCGAGCGCACCCTGGGGCAGGGATCGCAGCTGAGCTGGACACGTGAGCAAGGGCCGCCACGCCGGGCAGCGTGAAAAGAACCTGAGAAATACACCTCACGGCGGCATTCAGCGGACAATCCGTGCACAATCCCACCCCCCAATAATTCACGCTGATCGGGAACGCTCGCGTGCCAACCCGTTCTCCAGATTCTACAATTGATCTATCAACAATGTGCGCCATCTCCAGCAACCCGCAGAACAGGCGCCGGCTGGCGCCGCCGATCCCCGGCCCCTGGCATCGCGATGCTGCTTTTTCCCACGCCGCTTCCCGGACTCGGGCACAATGACCACATCGGGGGCCGCCGGCGTCCCCCGAGCCACCAGCTGGCTTAGGGACAGGTCTTTCCCCCAGGCGACCGGCGAATCGCCTCGGCACACATCGAACGGAGAAACCGGTCAGCAGTGCAATGGCCCTCCAGCAATGCAATGGCCCTGATTCAGAAGGGAAATCCAGTGACTCCCCTCCATCGCCATTCTGGGCCGCTCCACCAGTGCGGCCAGCGCGAGTGCCGCCTTTCGGGCATGCCATGACGGGCGCCGATTCGCGACCGGAGCCCAGCATGGCCGAGGAGCCACATTCCGGCAGCGACATTGCCAGGCAGGCAGCGACCGGGGTGATGTGGATGACCGCCCAGACCTGGCTCGCCAGGGCGGGCAGCCTCGTCACCATCGCCATCCTCAGCCGCATCCTGGCGCCCGAGGCCTTCGGTCTCGTGGCCGTCGCCACCGCGCTGCTCACCCTCACCTATGTGCTGTCCGATCTGGGACTGTCCACCTATGTCGTCCAAGCGCCGCGCGTGGACGAGGCCACGCTCACCACGGCATTCTGGGTGTCCGTGGCCGGAGGGGTGATCCTGTCCCTTGCAGTACTGGCCGGTGCGGCCCCTCTGGCGGATCTGCTGCGCGTGCCCGAGGCCGCCCCGATCATCCGCTCCATGGTGGCGATCATCGTTCTCATCACCCTCACCTCGGTGCCGCTGGCCCTGCTGCGGCGCCGGATGGCCTTCCGGCTGCTCGCCCTCCAGTCCTCGGCAGGAGCCCTTCTCGCCCAAATCTCCGCGATCCTCGCCGCTGTGGCCGGGCTCGGGGTGTGGGCATTGGTGATCCAGCTGCTGGTCGGTCAGATCGTCACCTCGGCAGGTTCGTGGATCTCAGCGCGCTGGCGTCCCCGCGTCGAGTTCTCGCGTGCCGATTTCGGTGTCATGGTCCGCTACGGCGCGAATGTCGTGGGAACCGGCCTGGTCTCGGTCGCTCGCAGCTGGGCAGAGACCGGCATCATCACAGCCGGGCTCGGGATACGTGAACTCGGCTACTGGAGCATCGCCCAGCGCCTGGTGCAGACCGGCACCGAGCTGAGCGGCTCGGCCGTCCTGCCGGTGTCCACAGTGGCATTCGCGAAGGTCAATTCCTCGAAGCGACGGCTCACCGCAGCCCATGGGAAGGCAACGGCAGTCGCGCAGACAGTCGTGACCCCGCTCATGGTCTTCATAGCGGTGTCGGCCGCGGTGCTCGTCCCCTTCGTCTTCGGCACCGAGTGGTTCACCAGCGCGGCACTGGCGCCTGCCCTGGCACTTGCCGCTGTGCTGTCCTTCGGCAACTTCGTCGACCGGGGGCTGCTCGACGGCGCCGGCGCGCCCGGGCGATGGTTCGTCTTCTCGCTGCTCGTCGCCGGGCTCTCGATCCTTCTCACAGCCCTCTCGGCCCGCCACGCAGTGATACTCGTCGCCTATGCCGCGCTCGTCACCGCCACCGTGGAGATGGCGGGCAGATGGGTCCTGATAGGCCGCTTCCTCGGCACCGGCTGGCTGCACATCGCCCGGCCGTTCATCATGGTGCTGCCGGCCGCCAGCTGCTCGGCCGCCGCAGGGATGCTGGCCATGCACCTGCTGCGCGGCGCACCGCCGCTTGTCGCCCTGGCGGTCACGGGACTGGCCATGGTCGGTGTCCATGTGCTGGTCACGCGGCTCATCAGCCCCCAGGTCTGGTCCGAGATGGTCGCCCTGCTGCCCCGCCGGCGGCCTCACGACAGCTGATCGCACGGCGAGGGCCTGCCTGGGCGCACAGGGCATTCCCGCCTGGGCGCAGGGCATGGGCTGGCCTCATGGCGAGGCGATCCGGCGGGCGGCCCCGCACAATCCGAGCACGAGAAAGACCATGCCAGCCGCCTGGGGAAAGGCCATCCCGTCGAAGAAGGCGAAGACGACGGCGACGGTGGCCACCGATGCTGCCAGTGTCCGCGCCGTGATGGTCAGGGGTGCCCGGGGAGCGGAATCGGCCGGGGTGACGCCGACAGTCCGCCGCTCGGCAGGAGCCACCTGCAGGGCGCTGTGGACGGCGCTTGCGAGCAGGACGGCGAAAGCAGAGAATCCGAGCACCCCCAATTCGACGAGCATGAGCGCCCAGGCATTGTCGAAGATGTAGTACTGGGGCAGAAAACTTCCGAAACCTGAGCCGTACACCGGTGAAGGTGCCATGAACTCCGCAAGCCGCGCCAGGGCCCCGGTGCGCGATTGGGTGCTGGCGTCGCCGCTGGGATTGAACAGGCCCAAGAAGGTCCCCAGGAGCCCAGGCACTGCGGCGATGACGAGCATCACGCCGATCACACCGACGATCATGACAACGGGCCGCACTCGCTTCGGCAGCGACGGGATGGTCAGTACCACGGCAACACCCAGGCCCACGATGGCAGAGCGCGAGACAGACAGTACCGCCCCCAGGGCAATCGCCATCGCCGGAAGCCAGGCCAGCCAGCGCGCGAACCAGCGCTTGCGCGCGGTGCCGACGTACAGCGCCACCGAGACCGCCAGCGGAAGTGCCGCGCACAGCACCGTGGCGTGCTCCAGCGGGTGGATCGCCGTTCCCGAAGGCCGGGTGAAGGCTCCCCGCTCGGTGACCCCTCCGGTCTCGCTCTCCAGCCCGGGGATGGCGGTGAACCGGTCGACGAGCACCCGGCCGGTGGCGAACTGCACGAGCCCCAGCACCGCCAGCGCGGCGGCACCCAGCGAGATCCTGCGGACGAGCCGGAAGACCTCGGCGCGCACGGTGAGGCCGTCCATGATGACGAGCATCACCCCCGCCCACGACAGCGGACGCAGGACCGAGCCGATGAGGGTGACGGCCTGGCCGGGCGGCTGGCCCCGCAGCAGGGCCGCCGCGAGGCTCACCATGACCACGGCGAACCAGCCCCAGAACGCCAGCCGGATGGGCTGGAGAACAGTGGGCAGTTCGTTGGCACGGGCCTGGATACGCCAGATGAGCCAGACCACGAACAGCGCGAGTCCCCACAGGAAGGACGGGCGGCCCAGCGAGCCGAGCACGCCGATGCGGACGTTGGAGGGAATGGCGAAGAGCAGCACGAGATAGCCGGTGACCATGGCCACGGCATGCGAGCGCCCGGCCCCCGGACGCCGGGGAAACAGAGGCCTACCGCCCCGGCCCCGCACGGATCTCATGTCCGGTCCGGCGGCTCGTGCGCCGACGAGTCCTCGCTCTCGTCCGTCCGCCGTCGGGACAGCCCGTCGACGAGTGCTGCGGCGATGAGCGCCATGAGCATCGTGAGGCCACCGACACCCGCCGTGGCGACCATCTGGTTGCGTCGCTTGACGACACCCTGCTGATCCTGGGAGATGACCGTGACCGTGATCTGGTTCTCCGGCGCCACCTCGTCGGCCTCCTGCAGGCGTTTGAGCTCAACTGCCGTGGTGTCGAGCAGGCGCTGCAGCACCCGCGAAGCCACCTCATCGCTGCGCGCGTCGACGGTGATGAGGATCACCGGCCCAGCCGTCGTCGGATCGCGGCTCACCTCGAAGCTCGCGGCGGGAAACTCGGCGGCGATCCCGCGGCGGACATTGTCCGAGCCGACCGCCAGGACGATGACATCGGCCGCCTGGGCGAGTCCACCGAGATAGAAATAGGGGTTGTTGTCCGCCGGAACCGTGCCCGGTCCCGGCAACAGCACCTGACTCGATCTGCGCTCATAGGTCAGCGGAAACGATGCCCACGTGAGTGCCGCGAGCCCCGCCCCCACGAGCACGCCGACGACGAGCACATACCAGCGGCGGCGCAATCGGGCGAACAACACACCGATGTCCATCTCAGGCCTTCCCCTCGGATCCACCGGACTTCACTGTTCCTGGGGTCTGCCCTGGCACCACCGCGCCACGCCGGGCCCGCCGGTCCAACAGCACAGCGGCCCAGCCGCCGCAGATGAGAGCTGCCCCAAGGATCGCACCCGCCGCTACGACGAGGTCGAGCCTGGCGGGGGTGATGTGGTCGATGGAATCGGTGAGCGGTGCGACCAGGGGCGTGATCCGCTGGTCCGGGTCGGCCCAGGCCGCGCCCTGCGCCGACCGGCACAGCTCGACGATCCTGCTGAGGATCTGCTGCTGCTGCGCCGCCACCCATGCGCGGCCAGGGCCGACGATCTGCACCTCGATCTCGGCGCGCGGAAAACTGCTCCACCACTGGCCACCCGAATTGCTCTGCGTGACCCGCACTCCTTGGCGCAGGCCCACCCCGTACAGGGGGGCGTCCTCGCTGGCATAGCGCACCCCCGGGCGCCCGCGATTCACCTCATTGACGATCGTGCCCGCAAAACTCACCAGCGTCTCGTCGGTGCTCCCCACCGAAGGCCAGGCACCTTGGGGATTGGAGTTGTGATGGATCAGATAGACGATCGTCCGGGTGGAGTAGACCCCACTCGTGCGGTACTGGATTGTGGCGAAGAGCGCGGCACACAGCAGGGCGACAAGAAGGACATACCACCTCCTGCGGATGAGCCGGAGGAATTCGGACAATGTCACGACGGCGCGCTCCTCATAGCAATTCACCACCACGTTGATCCTGCCCGGAGCCTATCCGAACACGGGGAATCACGCGCCTGTTCGGTCAAGTCGGTGAGCCGTTCCGGAAAGCGGGGATTCTCTGAGAATGGTATGAGAGATCTCATGCGGCCCGATAGCCCACCATGCGGCCCGATAGCCCACATGGGTCGGCTACAATTCTGCGGAAAGTATTCAACCCTGTCACGACCAGCAATGCTCACGACCAGCAGTGCCCACGACCAGCAGTGCCCACGACCAGCAATGACGCAGCCCTGCACAGGCCGGGCGATCGCGGAGCCTGCCGGCCACATGCTCGACTCTCAGACATCTCACCGGCGAGGAGATCGGGGATCGATGACCACCGACGCACCGGAAACCGAGGCCACCTTCGCAGCGTCTGGCACACGTGCGCAGGTGACAGCCATCGTCGTGACCTATTGCAGCGCCCCGGTCATCGGCCCGCTGCTCGCCTCGCTTCGGGGCCAGCTCGGCGGGCTGAGCGTGCGCGTGATCGTCGCCGACAACGACTCACCCGACGACACCGTGCACCTGGTGCGCCGCAATAGCGACGTCATCCTCGTCGAAACGGGAGGGAACCTCGGCTATGCGGCAGCGATCAATGCCGCCATTGCCGCCGCTGGCGAGACCGACACCTTCCTGGTGCTCAACCCCGACATCACGCTGCAGCCCGGCGCGCTCCGGGCGATGCACAACCGGTTGATCGCCGAACGGGCCGGGGTGGTCGTCCCGGCGATCGAGGAACCCGATGGAACCACCTATCCCTCGCTGCGCCGCGAGCCCTCACTGACCAGGGCGCTGGGCGATGCGCTGCTGGGGCGCCATCTCGGGCCCAGGCCCGCTGCCCTCAGCGAGATGGTGCGCGCCGCGGCGGACTACGAGTATCCCCACCGTGTCGAGTGGGCCACCGGCGCAGCCATGCTCATCGATGCCCGCACCGCCCGGGCTGTCGGGCGCTGGGACGAGCGCTATTTCCTCTATTCCGAGGAGACCGACTACCTGCGCCGGGTACGCAGCGCAGGCTCAGCCGTGTGGTTCGAGCCCGCCGCGCGGGTGGCCCACGCGCAGGGAGCCTCAGGGTCATCGCCGCAGTTGGACGCCCTCATGGCTGTCAATCGTGTCATCTATTACCGGGCGCACCACAGCCGCCTCGCGGCAGCGGCCATGCGCGGGATCGTCATCGCGCATGAGGCGCTGCGCAGCCGCGACCCTCGACACCGGGTGGCCCTGAGATTCGTGCTCGACGAGGCGTCGTGGATCAGGCTCCCCCATGCCAGCACACCCGCCCCCCGCGGCGAGCCCTCCTGCGGTGTCGGGCATCAAGACGCAGCAGTAACCGGCTCGGTCATCGTTCCCGCGCACAACGAGGTCGCCGTGATCGGCGAAACGGTGAGGCCGCTGGGCGCCCTGGTCGGCACCGCGGATGTGGAGGTCGTCGTAGCCGCCAACGGATGCACCGACCGGACGGCTGCCCGCGCCCGGGAGATTCCCGGCATCACGGTGCTCGAACTCCACCGCGCGTCCAAGAGCGCTGCGCTCAACGCGGCCGAGGACATTCTCGGACGCTGGCCGCGCATCTATCTGGACGCCGATGTCCGCGCCAGCGAGCAGACCATCCGCGACACGCTCGCGGCGATGGGCCAGCCAGGGGCGCTCGCGGGACGCCCGCCCTTCCGCTGGGACCTGGCCCATGCCACGGCGCCGGTGAGGGCCTACTACCGCGCGCGGGGCCGCCTCCGCTCGGTCACCGAGGGCCTGTGGGGCGCAGGGGTCTACGCGCTGAGCCAGGCCGGACGGGCACGCTTCGGGCGCTTCCCGGACCTCATCGCCGACGACCTGTTCGTCGACCAGCAGTTCTCGCCCGGGGACAAGGTCATCGTGGACACCGAACCGGTGATCGTCAGCACCCCTCGCGACGCGCGCTCCCTGCTCGCTGTGCTGCGCCGCCAGGCACGCGGATCGGGCCAGCTGGACTCGCGCACCGCCCGCAGCACACTGCGCGAGTTGGCAGGCACCGTGCGCAGCCCTGCGTCGGCCGCCGATGCGCTGTGCTATGCGGTTTTGGCACTCGCCTCCAGGATCCCCGTACGGCGCACCACCGGCTGGGAGCGCGACAACTCAAGCAGGAATCCGATCGGCGCCGACCCGCAGGAGCATCGATGAGCCTGGCCATCGTCACCCCCAGCTATCGTCCCGATCTGCAGCGCTTCGGGCGCCTGCACCGCTCCGTGCTGCGCCACACCGGCCCCGATGTCCACCACTTCGTGCTTGTCCCCGGACCCGATGTGCGTCATTTCCGTGCGCTGGAGTCACGACGGCTCACCGTCTTGTGCCAGACCGATGTCATTCCCGGCCACTTCTTTTCCACTGCCTGGTTCAGCCGCATTCCCCATCTGCCACGGGGATACCGAATCACCTCGGTGAACCTGGCCCGGCCCTGGCCGCCGATCCGTGGCTGGATCCAGCAGCAGCTCGTGAAGATCGCCTTCGTCGCCGCACTGGAGACCGACGTCGCCCTCATGGTCGACTCCGATGTGGTGCTCGTACGCTCCGTCGAGGAGGCCACCTTCCGCCGCGCAGAGCAGGTGCGCCACTATCGGCTTCCACACGGCGTCTCCCCGGCGATGCACCGCCATCTCGGCTGGCGAACGACGTCCGCGAGGCTGCTGGGCCTGGGCGCCCCGAGCCCGGACTTCGCCGACTACAACGCGGGACTGATCAGCTGGTCTCCCCGGCTGGTCCGCGCCCTCATCGACCGTATCGAGCAGCAGAACGACGGGCCCTGGGCGAGGGTGCTCGGCTCGCAGCTCGATCTGTCGGAGTACTTCCTCTACGGCGAGTACCTGGCTTCGCAGCTCGTTGGCGAGGAGCACTACTACTGCAGCACCCGCAGCCTGTGCCACAGCTATTGGAACGAGCTCACCCCCGGGTCCGTGAAGTCCTTCGTCGGCTCTCTGGCCGCCGATGACGTGGCACTTCTCGTCCAGTCGAACTCCGGGACGAGCGAGGCCGTACTCGACCAGCTGATCGAGACCTTGGAGAGGCCATGAGGGCCTCCGCGCGCCGCCGCGCTGCGGCCATGGCCGCAGCCGGGCTGCTGTTCTGCTCGATGGCCGGGTGCGGCGCGCCGCCGGCTCCTGCCGCGACGCCCGCACCAGAGCCGAGCGCACATCTCGATCTGCCGGCCAAGGCCTGGTGGGGCGGGCCGGCGTACTACGCGCAGTTCCGCAAGGCCGCCGACTCCGGGTGGTCCTCCCCATCGTTCTTCCCCCTCGCCGTGTTCGCAGGCAAGCCCGACCAGGCGCGCGCGCTGAAGCAGATCGGTATCACCACCTATCTGGGTGTGGAGCACGACGGCTCGCCGATCTCCTCGGTCACCTCCACGGGTATGACCGTGCTGGCGCAGCTTGCGGAGTGGAGCCCTGCAGAGATCGGAGACGATGCCCGGGTGGTTGGCTGGAATCTCAGTGACGAATGCGAGATGGGCTATTCGGGTTGCGGGGACGACGAGCAGACCCAGCTGGCCACCCAGCGCAGCTATGCCGCCCAGGCCCGCAGCCGCGAGGACGGGCGACTGCTGCAGGCCAACTTCGGCAATGGTGTGCTCGGCAGCTACTGGTCAACGACGACCATGGCAGATCATCTCTCGCTCGTCGACCTGTCCAGTGTGGACAAGTACGCCTATACGAGCCCCCATGTCGGTGAGTTGATCATGGACAGTCCGGCCTGGCCGGCGGGGAAGAACCCCGCCAGCTCATTTGCCTATGGGTGGGTGCAACGCCAGATGGACGGCTTCAGTTCTGTGGCCGGGTCGAAACCGAATTGGGTGCTCGTGGAGACCGGCAAGCCCTATCTCAGCGAGGCCGGCTCCTCGAGCATTTCACCGCAGGAGCTCCGTGGTGCCGTGTGGAATGCGATCATCAGCGGCGCCTCGGGTATCGCCTATTTCCAGCACAGCAATGACCCCAGCTGCGGGAACTACTCACTGGTCGACTGCGCACAGACTCGGGACGCGGTGGCCCAGCTCAACCGTCAGATCACCGATCTGGCGCCGGTCCTCAACAGCCCGCCCGTGCAATGGACCGTCGGCGAGGGGCTGCAGGCCACGGTGCGCTCACAGGGCGGCTATGTCTATGTGATGGCCATGACCGACGGGGGCACCGGGCAGCGCACCCTCAGCCTGCCTGCCGGGCTGAGGGGAAACACGGTCGAGGTCATGGGCGAGAATCGCACCCTCGAGGTCCACGACGCGCACTTCAGCGACAGCTTCGACAACGAGTACAGCTACCACATCTACCGGATCGTCATCTGAGCACCTGGCAGATGTGGCTCCGCGCGCACCGATGGCAGGACCCGGATTGGCCGACCGCACAGGGCCTCTCGCCGCCGTGGTGGTCGGCCTCACATGCCCTCGCGATCGTAATCGCGCACGAGCACCCGGCCAGGGTTGCCGCCGACCAGGCAGCCTGCCGGAACATCGCGGGAGATCACGGCCCCGGCCGAGATCGTGGCCCCGTCGCCGATCGTCACGGCACCGGCGATGATCACCCCCGGGCCGATCCACACCTCGTCACCGACCCGGCCCACGCCGGCGTCGCCCTTCGCCACCCCCTGGCCGATCGTCAGGCCATGGTGAATCGTGCAATTGCGCCCGATCAGCACAGGGGCGATGTGAATCCCGTTGCGGTGCATGATGACCAGACCCGGCCCGATGCGCGCCCCCGAGCTGATCTCGCAATGGTCGATACGGGTGATGAAGCGATTCCAGATCCGATGGACGAGCACGAGCAGCGATCCGCTGACGCGGTGGATTCGCCTCCTGCGGACCGCGAATTGACCGAATCGGTAGCAGGCGATGCAGCTCAATTCGGAGTTGGTGAGCGCCGCATGGATCCGGGGGACGATTCCACGCCGGCCAGGATACATGACAGCCATGAATCTGCTCAGATCGGCCGAGAAATCACCCATTGTTCCTCCTTCCGCGAACAATTCGGGACAGGCTGACCCAAAAGAATTGGCAGTGCCACCGGCCCCGGCAGCGCTGCGGGGCACCCATGGAAGAAACCATAGTCGGGCAAATCACCCGGCACGGGTCAATAGACTTGATTCTGCGACCGCCGCGCGAATCGATGGAGAGGAACGCCAGATGGCCGACAACCACCCCATCCGGATCCACATCGTTCTCCCCGGCTACTCCGCTCAGCCGGCCGGAGGCCATCGGATCCTGTACCAGTACGCGAACCACCTGGTTCGCCATCATCCCGACGAGTTCACAGTAACGATCCACGAATCCCACCGGCTGGTGCTCAGCCCCACACCACGACCGGACCGTGTCCAGCAGCTGCTGCTCCTCTACCGGGCGCTACGAGCCCGGCGCATGGTGGCCCGGCCGGGCAGGTGGTTCCCGCTCGATCCGCGGATCGCTGAGACCCAGTGGCTGGGACTCCCCCGGATCCGTGCCGCGGCCGGTGATGTGCTGGTGGCCACCGGATGCCAAACCGTCCCCTATGTGCGGCGCCTCGCGCACCGCACCCGCGCCTCGACGCTGTACTTCATCCAGGGCTACGAATCCTGGCTGGCCGACGAGTCCTTCGTCCGGAGCACATGGCGAGCAGGTCTTGGCAATGTCGTCGTCTCACCGTGGCTCGCGGCCAAGGGTGCAGAACTGGGAGTGAGCACGACGCTGCTGCCCAATGCGGTCGATGCGGACGACTTCCCACCGGGGCCGCCGCTTGCGCAGCGCGAGCCCTCCGTACTCGCCCTCGTCTCGCCCGTGCCACTCAAGCGAAGCGATCTGGTACTCGCCGCATTCGAGCGCATCCACGCCCGCGATCCCCGCATCGGCCTGTGCACCTTCGGTACGATTCCCAAGCCGGCGGGCTGGCCCGGGTACATCGAGCACACGCACAGCCCGAGCCATGACGAACTCGTGCACCTGTACCAGAACGCCCAGGTCTACCTGGCGACATCCGACTCCGAGGGCTTCGGGCTGCCCCCGGCAGAGGCCCTGCTGTGCGGCGCGGCCGTGGTGTCGACGGACAACGGCGGGGTGCGTGCCTATGCCGACGGGGTCGCGCTCTTCTCGCCGATCGGTGACGCCGAATCCCTGGCCGACAATGCGATGCGCATCTGCCGCAATCCGGCAGCCGCGCAGCCACGTGTCGACGAGGGCCGCCGCCGGCTGCGTGCCCACAGCCCCTACGACGCCGGGGAACAGTTCGCCGAACTGTGCCGGACTGCGGCAGGAAGGAGCCGATCATAATGCGCAAGATCAGCAAGGGCCCGTGGACGCGTCGCCCGGGAACCGCCGTATTGCTTGTCACCGCAGTGGTGCTCATCGCCGTCATCGTCTCGTTCGTCATCTGGATGCAGCGCACGACCTCGCCAGCCCAGGACGGTGCCACGCCCACCCGGACCGCGACGCCAACCCCGCCGCCGCAGGCATCCGCCGGACAGCCGACCCGCGAAGGCCTGGACGCGATCACGGATACCCGCGTGGTCTTCGGCCATCAGTCGATCGGCATGAACATCCTCTCGGCGATGCCGGCGGTGTTCTCGACATTCGGATTGCAGGCGCCCCAGGTCGCCAGCGTCGACTGGCCGGCGGCCCGCGACACCGACAGTCCCGTGTTCGCCGAGATCTGGGTGGGCACGAACGGCGATCCGCTGGGCAAGATCAGCGACTTCGCAGCCAAGATCGACGCCGCGACCCACCCCTACGCGATCGCATTCATGAAGATCGGTCCCCTCGACATCACGGCAAGCACCGATGTCTCGGCCGTCTTCGAGAGCTACACCTCCACGATGGACGCCCTGGCGCAGAAACATCCGCAGACCACCTTCGTGTACACCACTGTCGGTCTCATGACCGAGGAGGCCGGGTGGAGCGGCGTGGCAGCCTCCCAGGTGGGTGTTCCTGCCACGGCTGGCGGCTCCGACAATGCCCGTCGCGAGCAGTACAACGCGCTGATCCGTGAGCGCTTCGCCGCAAGCGGGCGGCTGTTCGATGTGGCGCAGCTGCAGTCCGAGCTGCCGGACGGAAGGATCGCGACCAAGCCGGTGGACGGTGTCGCTGTCCGCGTCATGAACCCGGCATTCAGCGACGACAGCCTTCACCTCAATGCCGCCGGCTCCCAGCACCTGGCTGCCGGGATGCTCGCGGTGATCGGCCGGGTGGCCACCGAGAGGGCCTCGAGCTCACCGCGTTGAGGAGGCCCGGGCCGCGCTGGCGAGCAGCTCGCTGGCGGCGCGCTGTGAGCCGGTGACGTTGAGGTGCCCCTCGTCCAGGGCGTATCCCGAGTACAGGGCGTAGTGCACCCGGCCGTTGTAGCTGCGGCTCACCCGGGTGCCCTCGGGCGTGGTGGACTGCGCGCCCGCCAGGTCGAACAGGAGCCCGGAATCGGCGTACTCGGCGCGGACCATGGCGTTGAACTCCTCGCGCACCGCATTGTCGGGGGTACGGCCCAGCAGATTCTTGGCGGCTTGCTTGGCACCGTCCTCGGTTGTCAGGGCCGCGGTGGCAGGGACGAAGACGATATCGGGGAACTGCTTGGCGAGTTCAGACAGTGTCGAGCGATAGCGATCGAACAGCCCCTGGACATCGGTTTCCGCGTTGAAGTCGACATAGCAGAACTTGAGCACTGCGACGTCGATCTGATCGCCGAGCCCGCCCCGCAGCGCCTCCGCGAAGGCAGTGATCTTGCCCTGCGGATCGCCGTTGACCCCGATATGGGTGTGTACGAGCGCGCCGCGCGGCAGGTCATCGGGCAGCCGTGCGGAGCTCAGCTCGACGAGCGGCATCTCGTCCACGCCGGCTCGGGCATAGACCTCGGGCAGCTCGCCGAGGATATTGTCGCCCACCGATTGGTGGGCGAAGAAGATGCGGGTGTTGCTCAGTGACCTCAGCTGATCGGGTGTCACGGACCTGTCGTCGCGGGCCTGCGGCGCAACGCCCTTGGCATCGCGCGGCCAGCTCGTGCCCAGCGCGATCCCCAGCCCGAGGGCAGCTGCGGCACCGAGAGCTACGAGCACTTTCACGAGTGTTCTCATCTGTGTCGGCCCTTCATGTCGTGGTTTCCATGGGCATGGGCGCACCGTCCGGTTCCGTCGCACGCTGGCGCAACGAAGCCTTCGAGACCTTGCCATTGACGTTCATCGGCAAGGCAGGTACCCAGTGTATTCGGCGAGGCAGCATGTATTTGGGCAGCCGCTCCCGCAGGAAGCCCTGTACCTGTGCGTCTGTGAGGGGTCCCGCGGGACCCCGACCCCGGGCCTCTGTGAGGGGTCCCGCGGGACCAGGGACGAGGAACAGCTCGATCGCCTCGCCGGCGGCGTCATCGGGCACCCCGATGGCCGCCGCTTCGAGAATCCCGGGCATCTGCAGTGCACAATTCTCGATCTCCAGGCTGGACACCCGACGCCCCCAGCTCTTGATGAAATCGTCACGCCGGTCGACGATGTAGATGAAACCCTCCTCGTCCATGCGGGCCAGGTCGCCGGTGCGCAGCCGGCCGCCAGGGAACTTGTCGGCACTGGCCACAGGATCGTCGAGATAACCGGGCGAGACATTGGCACCACTCGCATAGATCTCGCCGACCACTGCGGGGCCGACCCTGCGGCCGCGCTCGTCGAGGATCTCCAGATCGACCCCGGGGATACCTCGACCGATGGATCCGAGCTTGTCGGCGAGTCGTTCGGGAGGCAACACGGACAGCCGGGCGGTGGCCTCCGTCTGGCCATACATGACGAAGAGCTGGGACTGCGGCTGGGCGCGCATGAGCTCCCTGAGCTGCGCCTCGGGCAGCCGGCCACCGGCTTGCTGGATCTTGCGAAGGCTTGGCAGCTGGTGCGCCGCGAAGTCGCTGGCGCGCAAGAGCAGCTGGAAGCTCGATGGCACACCGGCGAGTGCAGTGCACTGCCGGGCCTCGATGAGGTTCACGGCCGTCTGGGGAAAGGCAAAGCTAGTGCACAGCACGAGGCTCGCCCCGGCCCGAAGATGGGTGTGCAGCAGGGAGGCGCCGAAGCAGTAGTGGAAAGGCAGTACGACGAGCATCCGGTCGTCGCGGCGGATCTGCAGGCAGGCGACGATGGACCTGGTGTTGGCCCACAGATTGCGATGGGTGATCCGCACGGCTTTCGGCCGTGCCGTGGTTCCCGAGGTGAACACCACGACGGCGTCGCGGTCACGATCAGCGGTCCAGGCCGTGAGCCCGGCGCCCGTGCATTCGGCGCCCGTGAACTTGGCGCCGGCGCGCCCGGGGTCCGCCACGGCTTCGGCGAGGTCCTGCTCTGTCACGATGACGATCCCGCTCAGCGCATCGGCGTGGCTGGCGCGGTGCCGGGCGTCGACGCACAGCGCCCGGCAGCCCGCGAAGTGGATCTGGTCCCGGGTCTGCCCCGGGGTCATTCTCTCGGCGAGCGGAACGGCCACCCAGCGCGTCATGGCGGCCAGATAGCAGCTCACCCAGAAGGCGGAGTTCGAGCCCAGCACACCGACCCGGGCGCCATCGGGCAGGCCGGCCGCGCGCAGCCGGCCTGCCATGGCGGCCACCATGGCACGCAGCTTCCGATAGCTCACCGGCCCGGCCGGCTCGACGAGTGCGATGTCGTCATCTGCCCCTGCGGACAGCAGCCACCGGGTGATCGAGCCGGGCAGCGGGGCTGTGGGCTGGCGCGCCGCGCGCGACACCCGATCCCCAGAAGGGTCCTCGCCGGGCCCATCGATGCCGGTCCGAGCGATATGGCTTCGGCGGAATGCGGCTGATTCCATCTGATCCTCCCGAACGCGGCCTGCACGCTGTAGATTTTCGCCAGCTACCGATAACCGCAGTCAGCATCGACTGCCCCTCACACCAGTATCGGTGCAGCCGGAAAAACAGACAACACTCGTGGAATACTGAGAGCTCATCCGTGAATCACCAGGAGGCAACCGTGGGAGCCGGCGAACGTGCGACGATTCGTGATTTCATCGTATCCAATTTCCTGTTCGGCGACGCCTCGCGCATGCCGGCAGACGACCAGGACCTCCTTCTCGCCGGTATCATCGACTCGACTGGGATTCTGGAGCTGATCGAATTCTTGGAATCCTCATTCAACATTCAGGTGCTGGACACCGAGACAGTTCCCGGAAACCGGCTCTTCCCAGATGAGGGTGTAGGCGACGCAGCAGCCGTGGTGGGAGGGCGCGGCGCGTCGGTGCCCGGATAGTGGCCGAGGCCTTCCGAGGAT
>NZ_FOGZ01000045.1 GCF_900111365.1 Propionibacterium cyclohexanicum | reverse complement strand
CCCTCGGCTTCCGCAACCTCACCAACTACATCGCCCGCAGCCTGCTCGAGACCGGCGGCTTCAGACCCCACCTACACCCTCATCTGTGAAGAGCCAGGAAAGATCCTGTTGGCCGACCTTGGGACCGAAATAGGTGGTGAGCAGGTGACCGTGCGTGGTGACCGCAAACGACAGCTGTGCCTCCTGCGTGAACAGGTGGAACTGCTCGCTGATCTCGACGTTCAGCGGTTCGGCAATGGTCTTCTGCTCCGTGAGCGCAACCGAGCTGTCCTGCGGAGAACCCGTCATCTGTGTCCCATCCTTTCCTGAAATCAGTGCTCGAGGGGCCGGTGCCGCGCTCACCAGAGCAGCACGTCTCGATCCAGCAGCCGTAGCAGCGCCTCGGTGAAGTAGTAGTCGCCGTAGATGATGGAGGCGTTCGAGGCCTTCTCGTCGTGGTACGCCGCCGTCGCAGCGCCGATGAGACCGTCGCGCTCGGTGTCCCAGTCGGCGCAGGAGGCTTCAGTGGCGCGGACGATGTTGAGCGCCGCCTCGCGATAGAAGTCCTTCTCGTACTCGCCCACGTGCTTGGCGATCTCGAGCAGCCCACACGCCGCGCACAGCCCCGCCGAGCTGTCGCGCTTGACGGGCTCGGCCGGAGCCCGGAAATCGACGAGCGGAATCCAGCCGGTGCGCTGCACCTGGGCGATGAAATAGTGCGCCACGCGCTTGGCGGCGTCGAGGTATTCCTTCTTGCCGGTGTGCAGATAGCTCAACGCGAAACCGTACAGCGCCCATGCCTGGCCGCGGCTCCACGAGGATCCGCTCTCGAAGCCCTGACCGCCCGGGGTCTCCAGCAGATCGCCATTGTTGGGATCGAGCACGGCGATGTGATTCACCGAGCCGTCGCCGCGGAGCACCTTGGTCAGTACCGTGTCGGCATGGTCTTCGGCGACGAAGCCGAAGCGCGGATCGTCGAGGGTATCGCGGGCCCAGTACAGCAGCGGGATGTTGAGCATCGAGTCGACGATGATCCAGCCTGCCCGATCGCGATTCCAGGAGCGGATGAACTTCCCGCGGGGGTTGTATCGCCCAGCGAGCAGATGCGCAGCGTGCAGGCCGCGGGCCTTCGAGCGCTCGTTGCCGGTGAGGCGGTAATCGGCGACAGCGGTGTGCAGCCACATGAAGCCGACATCGTGATGCAGGCCGGTGTACTGCGTGAAGGCAGCGTCGAGGCGCTCCTCGTCGGTTCGGGCGATCTGCGCGAACTTCTCGCGGCCTGTGGCGTGGTAGAGCTGCCACAGGATGCCCGACCAGAAGCCGTTGGTCCACCAGATGATGTCACGCTCACCCATGTCGGGGTAGACACCGTTCTCCGGCACATAGGGGATCTTGGGCCCCAGACGGTCTGCCTGGGCATCGACCTTGGCCACGAGCTTGTCGAAGGTCTGCTCCAGCCAGACGGAATCCTGCTCGGCTGCCATCAGAAGAACTCCTCCTCCGCGGCATCGGGCCGCTTGAGCACGAGCTGCTTGAGGCCCAACCTGGACTCGGACAAGAGCTTTTCGAGCGCCTCGGGTGAGTCCGGGGGTGTGAGCACGAACTGGATGGCGAGCGGAAGGTTCATCCCGGATACCAGGACGACGCGCTCGTTGGTGGTGAGCCGCAGCGCGGCATTGCAGACACTGCCGCCGGCCAGATCTCCGAGGATGAAGGTCCACTCCTCGGGATCGATGAGCTTCTCGATCTCAGCGACGATCTCATCGGGGTGTCCGCCCCGATGGAGGCCGAAGGCGTAGAGGTTGCTGTGGGCCCCCACGATCATTTCAGCCGTGTTCTTCAGGCCCTCAGCGAAATCGCCGTGCGAAACCAAGAACACCTTACAGGGTACCGATTTGCGCTTTGCCATGGATGCCTCTTCTCCTCCGTCTATTTCTGAATGAAACTCGCCGGGTCCTCGAGGAATTCGAGAATCGCCTGTCCTACTGCCGACTCGTTGTTGCTGCCGATCACGCGGTCGGCGGACTGTTTCACAACCGGCAGGGCATTACCCATCGCCAGCCCGACATCCGCCTTGCGGAGCATCTCCAGGTCGTTCTCCTGATCGCCGAAAGCGATGATGGGTACATTGTCGAGCCCGATCATCGTCACCAGGCGCGCCAGCCCGGATCCTTTACTCACGCCCTCGGGCGAGACCTCGACATAGTGAACATCGCTTGACACCACGGGGAGCCCGTCGCGAGACAATTCATCCTTCAGGACTGAGAGATGCGAGACATCTTCTTCCATCAAGGCTGCCTTGTAGATGTCCATGCTCTCCACGACCTGCTGGGCTTGGCCATACCCACAGTCCGTGAGGCGACTATCGCCGGGTCGGAACTCTTGCACCAGGTTCGGGGCTTGGGCCCCATTTTTGAATCGATAGTTCGCTTCCATACCGGTGAGGAAGACGGTCGCGTCACCCTGTTCACCCACCCGGCAGACCCTCAGCGCCGCCTCAGGCGACATCGGCTGACTGAATAGGATGTTCCCAGCCCCTGTCGTGATGATCGCGCCATTGAGCGCGAGAATGTATCCGGCAGTGCCGAGTGCCGTCAATTGCTTGCGTGCCGAGTCGAGACTCCGTCCCGTCGCCACCACGATCGTGCATCCTGCGTGCTCGGCCCGGCGGATGGCCGAGAGATTGAGCGAGCTGAGTTCGTGGTCATCGCCGATCAAGGTGCCATCGAGATCGATGGCGAAGATCGCTCTGTTTCTCGACACGGAGCTCATGCACACTCACCCGGGAACTCCCGGTAGTCGAAGTAGCGGAAGTCGGCGAAGGAACTGTGATCATCAAGATCTTGAGCACATATCCCCACGAAAGCCCCGGTGAAGGACAGCCCTCCCAATTCCTTCACATAGTCGTCGCTCAACCTGTCCGCCGCCGTGGGCTCCCCGATCGGCACGAAGGCACCACCGATCTTGGCGGCCTCGAACTGAGCTTGATTGCGGTTCACGCGCACGCCCAGTCTCAGGGCTGCCTCTTGCTCCTCAATCGGGCGCTTGCCGACCAAGACCCACTTTCCGTTGTCGGAGATATCCAGCCGCAGGACCTTGCAGCCGAGTTCCTCGTCGAACGAGACATTGAGATACTGCCAATTATTCGTGTCGAAGTAGCACACCAGTCCGGCGATCTGCTGGAAACTCCTGGGTGAGAATTCGACTTGTGTCTCGGCCCTGAAGGACGTGCTCTGCCATCGCCGTGCCAACAGCGACTGTTCGTGCAGGCTCCCCAGGCTCTGGCCTCCGTGGAGACGCAGATAACCAGGCCGGGCGTCGAAGCTGAGTTCGCTCGAGAGACTATGCCGCAAAGTCTTCATGCTCGGCGGCAGTACTCCATCGGCGAAGTCGATTCGCTCCGAGTAATCGCTGCGCTGTGTCACGCCCCGAGCGATCTTCGGCGCCTCAATGACCATCTGGGGCCAGTGGGTGCCATTGGCCAGGCGCGGCCAGTCGTCGATCCACTCGATCTTCTGCAGCCCGGTCTCGCGCCCCAAGGGGCAATGTCCTCGCTGCAGGCTCAGTGGCCTGGCCATGATGTGAACGATGAACCACTCGTCACCTGCCTGCACGAAGGACGCGTGCCCCGCCTTCTGCACGGGATTGGTCGGGTCGTCCTTGGTGGTGAGCAGCGGATGGAAGGGCGAGGTCTCATAGGGGCCCCAGATGTCCTTGCTGCGCGAGACCGTGGCGGCATGCGAGTAACCCGTGCCACCGGCCGCGGCGAGCAGATAGTAGTAACCGTCCTTCTTCATGAGAGTAGGGCCCTCGCAGACCCCCAGATCGGTGCCCGTGAAGAAGTGTCTGCGCTCTCCCTTGAGCGTGAGCGTGGGCAGGTCGATCTCCTGCATGACAAGCCCGGCGAATCTCTGGTCGCGTTCCGGCCGATAGTCATGAAGCATGTTGAGGAAGTAGTGGTGGTGGCCGTCGTGGAACAATGCCGGATCGAAGCCGCTGGCATTGATGAAGACCGGCTCGCTCCAGGGCCCCTTCACATCCTCGGCCGAGATGATGTAGTTGAGCGCATCCAGTCCCTGTCCCCGCGACTTGACATCGGTGAAGACCAGCCAGAACCGGCCTTCCGCAAAGGACAGGTGGGGGGCCCAGATGCTTCCCGAATCCTCATTGCCCCGAAGATTGACGTTGATGCCGTCTTGGAGTGGGGAGGCGACAAGATCCCAGTTGACGAGATCTCTCGAGTGATAGATGTCAACACCCGGAAGCCATTCGAAGGTTGACGTGGCGATGTAATAGTCGTCATTCACCTGGGTGATCGACGCATCGGGGTTGAAGCCCCTCAGAATCGGGTTCGAAATCCCAGTCCGGCCCACTGTCTCTCCCTCGTCTCACACGATTTTCCATGGTCCATGCTGGCCCGCCGGGAATTCCCGGCGGGCCAGCATGAGAAGTGCCTGCTCTACTTTCCGCCAGTGACGTGGAGAAGCGTCAGGACGAGCGCCAGGGCGAAGAGCACGAGGATGACTCGGATCGGCTTGTTGTGCTTGCGCAGATAGGCGAAGCAGATGAGGGTCAAGGACAGCGGGAGCAGTCCTGGAAGGATGCTGTCGAAGACCTTCTGCAGATCAAAGACCCCGCCCTTCGTCGTGTAGACGAGGGTCGTCTTGAAGGTGACGTACTGGGCGACCATGCCGCCGGTCATGATGAGGCCGAGAACTGTTGCACCCTTCGTGATCGCGCCGAAGATCCCGGACTTCATCGCGGTGGCAATGAAGTTGCCACCGGCCTTGAGGCCGATGATCGGGGTGAACCAGCGAATGAGCAGCGTGGGCACGAAGACACCGAGGAAGAACAGGATGGGCCCGAGGATGCTCCCCTGCGCCGAGAACCCGAGCGCGATGCCGGTGGCGATGACGCGGATGACGGACAGGTTGATTGCGTCGCCTATGCCGGCCAACGGGCCCATGAGGGCCGTCTTGATGGTCGAGATCGACGTAGTGTCGAACTCGAGCCCCTTGTCCTTGGCGATCTTGTTCTCTTGTTCCATAGAGATCGAGATTGCCTGGACGAAGCCGGACACGAACGGTGTGGTGTTGAAGAAAGCGGTGTGGCGTTCCAGCGCCTCATAATAATCGTCGGTACCCCTGCCATAGATCTTCGCCAAGAAGGGCTCCATGACCCAGGCATAGGTAAGGCCCTGCAGCTTCACGTAGCTAGCAGTGAACATCAACCAGTTGTTGCGCCAGAACAGCTTCCACAACAGCGCAAACTGTGCGCGATTCAGTCTGAACATGGAGCGAGCGGACTCTTTGCCCGGCTCCAGGCCGGCGGCCTCCGCATTGATGGTCTCGGTATCACTCATCGAAGAAATCCGGCTCTTCACAGATGAGGGTGTAGGTGGGGTCTGAAGCCGCCGGTCTCGAGCAGGCTGCGGGCGATGTAGTTGGTGAGGTTGCGGAAGCCGAG
>NZ_FOGZ01000007.1 GCF_900111365.1 Propionibacterium cyclohexanicum | reverse complement strand
CCTCGGCTTCCGCAACCTCACCAACTACATCGCCCGCAGCCTGCTCGAGACCGGCGGCTTCAGACCCCACCTACACCCTCATCTGTGAAGAGCCGCCGAACTGGGCGCTGAAACCGCTGAACAGCCCGAAGGTCATCACGTACATCATCGTCATGATCCAGGTGTCGGGGTTGGAGAAGATGTTGATCTGCTCACGGAAGTTGGCCTTCACCGGCACGTCCTTGAGCAGCGTGAACGCCAGGATCGCGGCGACGATGGTCCACGGGACGAAGAAGATGGCGACATTGTGCACCCACAGCGGGCCGCCGGGGTGGGCGACCTCGGGGGCGACCCAGGTGATGCCGAACAGTCCGAAGCCCATGAGGAAGGGCCCGATGAACTGAATGATCGACATGCCGAGATTCCCGATGCCGGCCTGCAGGTTCAGCGCGGTGCCCTGCAGGCGCTTGGGGAAGAAGTAGCCCGTGGAGGGCATGTAGCCGGAGAACGAGCCGCCGCCGATGCCGCAGGTGAAGGCGAGCAGCAGGAGGACGGGGTAGCTGGTGCTGGTGTCCTGGACGGCGAAGAACCAGCCGACCATCGGGATGAGGTAGAGCAGCGAACTCCAGCCGATGAGCCTTCGGGTGCCGACAATCGGGGGAAGGAACATATAGGCCAGCCGGACGAGCCCGCAGGACAGGCCTGGCATCGATGCCAGCCAGTAGAGCTCGGACTTGCTGAGGTCGAACCCTATCGAGTTCAGCTTCGGTGCGATGGCGCTCACCAGATACCACACGCAGAAGGCGATGATCATCGAGAAGGTGGTGATCGTCAGTGTCCGCCAGGCGAGCTTCGAATCCCAGGTTTCCCTGTTCTCGGGATCCCAGCCGGTGAGCACGCGTTGAGTGCTGCTCATGACTCTCCTTGTTCACGTCAGGGTCGCATGCCCCAACTCCAAATTCAGAGGGAACGTACCATAAATAACCGGATTCGGTAGGACCAATAGCTGCGTCAGCCGCCGATCCGGCTCATCGTCCGCGAGGGAATCGCGAACTCGGCGTTGTCAAGGCCGTGGGCCCTGGGCTTGAGGTACATCGCCGCGCGCCAGATCTCGGCGAGCTCGCGGTCGCTGGCACCGCGTCGCAGCGGCCCGCGCAGGTCGCTTTCGTTGCCCGAGAACAGGCAGCTGCGCAGCTGCCCGTCGGAGGTCAGCCTGGTCCGGTCGCAGTTCTCGCAGAAGGGCTCGGTGACCGAGGAGATGATGCCGACCTTCTTCGTGGGGTCACCGTCGATCGTCCAGCGACGGGCCGGGGAGTGCGGATCGGTGGTCTCGTCGGGATGCAGCTCGTGGTTGACCGAGAGCAGTTCGAGGATCTCGCGACGGGTGAACAGATTCTGCCTGTCCCAGGTATCGGCGGGGCCGATCGGCATCTGCTCGATGAAGCGCAGCTCGATGCCCTCCTCAACACAGAAGTCGAGCAGAGCCGGAGCATCTGCGTCGTTGATTCCCCTCATGACTACGGCGTTTACCTTGATCGGGGTGAGCCCCGCGGCGCGGGCCGCGCGCAGCCCGGCGAGCACCTCCGGCAGCCGGTCGCGCCGGGTGAGCTGGTGGAAGTGCGCCGGGTCGATGGTGTCGAGCGAGACATTGACCCTGCTGAGGCCGGCTGTGGCCAAGGGTCCGGCGCGGTGGCTCAGGCCCATGCCGTTGGTGGTCAGGGCCAGCTCGGGATGCGTGCCGAGGTCCGTGACGAGCCTGGCGCAGGCCGCGACGATCCTCTCCAGTCCCCGGCGCAGCAGCGGTTCCCCTCCGGTGAAGCGCAGCTTGCGGATGCCCAGCTCGCGCACCGCCAGGGTGCACAGCCGGATCACCTCGTCGTCGCTCAAGGTGGCTTCCACGGGAAGCCACTCCAGGCCCTCGGGCGGCATGCAATAGGCGCACCGCAGATTGCACCTGTCGGTCAGCGAGACCCGCAGGTCGCGGGCGACGCGTCCGAATCGGTCTCGCAGCAGCCCGGGGGCGTTGTCAAGGTCAGGCTCCGACATGCCATCACCCTACCCGGACTTAGAACGGATGTAGTCATCAAAAATTGCTCACAGCTCGGAGGGGCGGGTTGCCGGGGGAGTGCGGGCGGGGCATGATCGCGGCCATGGAGCACGTGAGAGTCCATGCGATCGTGCTCAGTGGCGGTGCGGGGCGCCGACTGGGCGGGCAGGCGAAGTCCGAGCTCGTGCTGGGAGGCCATCGGCTGCTCGAGCTCGTGCTGGCCGGCGTCGAACCACTGGTCAGCGGCACTCTCGTGGTCGTCGCGGGGGACGACGTGCGGGTGCCCGCCGGGGTGCAGCGGACCATCGAGGAACCGGCCGGGGGCGGCCCGCTGGCCGGGATCGGGGCCGGATTCTCGAGACTTGCGCCCGGTCAGGCAGACCTCGTCGTGGTGGCTGCCGTCGACACCCCCGCTGCGGGCGAATTGGCCACCCTGCTGGAGCGGGCGCTCGGGGAGGATGGGGGGAAGGACGGCTCGGTGATTCTGGGAGGGAGGCCCCAGCCCTTCCGTCAATACCTCCAGGCGCTGTACCGTGCGCCCGCGCTGGCCCGGGCCCTCGACGCGGTGCGGGCAGACAAGGGCACATTGCACCATCGTGCGGTGTGGCGGGCGTTGGGCGCTCTCGACCTGATCGACGTGCCGGTACCTGCCGAGCTGTGCCGCGATCTGGACACCCCCGAGGACCTGAGGTGGTGGCGAGAGCGGCTCAGCGGCGCTCGTCCAGCTGGGAGAAGATCGGATCAAGCAGAGGGATGAGCACATCGAGCGTGTCGCTCGCCCCGCCGGCCGAACCGGGAGAGGCGACCACCAGCGCGCCTCGGGAGTCGCGCGCCGTGACGCCCACGACCTCGCGCGACAGCGGGGACAGTGCGGTGTGCTCTGCGCCGTGGGCGCGGATCCGTTCGGCGATACCGGGGATCTCGACGTCGATCACGCTTCGGACCACCTCGGGTGCCTCGTTCGCCACCCCGAATCCGCTGCCCCCGAGGATGAGTACCAGACGGTCACCGAGGATCAGTGCCTGGCGCAGCGTCATGTCGAGGGCGCGTCGTTCCTCGGCGACGACGACGGTGCGCACATGGCCGAGACCCGCATCGGTGAGGCGCGCGACGCACTGGGGGGCTGCCTTGTCCTCCTTCTGCTTGGCCACAGTCCGGTTGCTGGTGGTGATGATCGTGGCGCTGATGGTCGAAAGATCGTACGCGGGGCGAGATGACATGTCGTGACCTCCAGTTGTCGACGCTCCTCACGCTAGCAAGCGGTGCCCTGTGCGGGTGATGGCCGGGATGACCGCAGCCACCATAATTCGATAGCTTAGCCTTACCTAAGATCTCACGAGGGGATCGTCGGGCGAGGGCTGGCCAGGCGTCATCGGCCACCGGAAGGCGGGGGAATGACTGCACGGGATCAACGCACGGTGCCGCAGGCACAGCGGCGCATCGAGGATGTCCAGGGACACTGGTTGCTGGCACGCCTGGGCAAGCGAGTACTGCGCCCGGGTGGGGGCGCGCTGACGACCGCGATGTTGACCGATGCTCGGATCGGCGGCGCGGATGTCGTGGAAATGGCGCCGGGACTGGGGCGTACCGCCGCAGAGATCCTGGCGGACGGGCCGCGCTCCTACCGCGCCATCGACCAGGATCGTGACGCCGTCACCCGGGTGCAGGCCGTTGTCGGAACCCGCGGGGTCGTGAGCCAGGCCGAAGCAGCAGACACCGGGTTGGAATCGGGCAGCGCCGACGTCGTCGTCGGTGAGGCGATGCTCACCATGCAAAGTGAGCGCGGCAAGGCAGGCATCGTCTCGGAGGCGGTCCGGTTGCTGCGCCCGGGGGGACGCTATGCCATCCACGAGCTGGGCCTCGCCCCCGACGACATCGACGACGCGATTGCCACCGACATCCGCAAGTCCTTGGCTCGCTCGATCAAGGTCAATGCCCGTCCCCTCACCATCGCCGAGTGGCGCGGCCTGCTCGAGGATGCGGGACTGAAAGTCACTCAGGTGCGCACGGCGCCGATGGATCTGCTGAAGCTGCGGCGCAATATCGAGGACGAGGGCTGGTCCGGGGTTGCCCGGATCGCCTTCAATCTGCTGCGCTGGCCTGGTGCCCGCCGCAGGGTGATGGACATGTCGAGCACCTTCAGGCGCTATGCCGACTACCTGATCGGCGTGTCGCTCGTCGCCGAGCTGCCCGGGAACGGCCCGGACGGACTTCCCGGGAGCAGCCCGGATCACAAGGAGAACAAGGAGAATCCAAATGAGTGATGAATTGGGTGTCGAGGAAACCACAAGCGGAAAAGACCTGTCCCTGGGGCCAGCCGGTGTCATGACCCACCTGCCCGATCTGGCGTCGATGGTGAGCGTTCAGGAGGACGCGACGGTCTCGCGGACCGTGCTCAAGGCAGATGGTGCGCGCGTGGTGCTGTTCGCCTTCGACGCCGGCCAGGTGCTCACCGAGCACACCGCCGCCATGCCCGTCCTGCTCGTCGCCCTGGACGGGAGGTTCACGATCAACGGCGGTGGCACGTCCGTCGAGCTCATACCCGGTGGGCTCATCCACTTCGACACCCGCTTGCCTCACACCGTGGTGGCCGAGGAGCCGAGCCGCCTGGCGCTCATCATGCTCGACAACCGCGCCAAGCCCCTCCACGACGCTGCCGGCATCCGCGACTGAGGGCGGGGATGCGAGATGGTGCCCGGCGGACGGGGCCATCTCGCGTCTGCCTGGGACTGCTCTGTTAACCTGGGAACGGAGGGCGGGGCCACTGCTCGGCGGTCGCGGTCATCTGGTGGCCGGGCAGCCCTTCTGCGGCGGCTCCACACTTCGGACATGGCCGTTCGAGTGCACCAAGGAGCCTTGACATGACGTACAAGCGGATTCTCGTCGGCGTCGACGGATCGGAGCAGGCCACTCGGGCCTTCCACGCTGCATGTGAGCTGGCCGCATCCCAGTCGGCCTCGGTGCATGTGGTGCAGGTGATCGACCGCGACCGTCTCGTCCGCTCGCCCTATGGTGGGGGCGAGGAGTTCTACGAGCACCAGGTGAACCGGGCCAGGGAAAACGTAGCGGCCTGCCTCGCCGAGGGACGTCGGCTCGGAATCGACGTCCAGGGCGAGACGATCTCCGGCAGCGCGAGCCTGCTGCTTGGGCGCGAACTGCCCAAGGAGTACGAGATCGATCTCATCGTGCTGGGCAGCACGGGCCTCAGTGCGGTGGAGCGGCTGCTGCTGGGGTCACGAAGCAACTACGTGCTGCGCAACGCGCCCTGCGATGTGCTCATCGTGAGGTGACCCGGCCGGGCGCGCCCCCATCCGCAGCCAAGCACCCGGCGTGATGCATGGCTGTTCAGTGCAGCCGGTACTCGGTCGCGGAATCGACTCCGTAGAAGCGCCGGAACACGTCGAGACAGGGCTGCCAGGTGTCCGAGGCGATGTTCGTACCGTCGTCGGCCACGATCTGCGGCGCCGCCCACACGCGCAGCACCTCCACCTCGACGATGTGATAGGCGCCGACGCCCCGGCGGTCATGGCGTACCGCGGCCTCCATCTGAACCATGCATTCCGCGACCCTCGGCGGGTCCACGAGCTCCGAGGCCTCGGGTGTGAGGCCGGCCTCGCCGAACTTGTCGTGGACGTAGCGGTGATGGGCCGCCTTCGCGGCGGGGACCGGGTTGCGCCCGGTGGTCCCGGCGAGCCGTCCGACCGCGGACAGGAGCTGTGGAGAGGGGAAATTGATGGTGATCTCTGGACGGCTCTGCAGATTCTCGTAGGTCTGGCCGCCGTCCTCCAGGCCGAGGCATGCCATCGAACCGAGCGCCCAGTAGGAGGAGGCGGGTGCCAGATTCGGGGTGCCGTCGGGATTGAGCGTGGCCAGCAGCATGACCGGACTCGCGACGTACAGCGAGGACGGCTGTACTGCCATGTGGCCGGTGGGAACTGGGGTGGCGCCCGGCGCTGTCCCGGCTGACGGTGTGTCGCAACTCATGATCGACCTTTCAGGGTGACCGCGTACCGCGGATCGGCTTTCCACAGTGACCGCGTACCGCGGTCACTGCGTTGACGGTGGGTGATGCCAAGGAAGGCTCAGCTCACGGTCTTCTCGTGCAGATAGTCCGCGAGAACTCGCGCCTGATTCAGCGTCGGATCCTTCGCCCCATAGACGAGGGTGATCTTCGTGCCCTGGCCGAGCAGCTCGAGCAGGCGTCCAACTGCCTCCTGGGCGGGGGCAAGGGTATCGAGCTCGTGACGGTATCGCCTGGTGAACTCGGCCATCCGGGACGGTTCGTGATTGAACCAGGTGCGCAATTGCGCCGTAGGAGCCACCTCCTTCTCCCAGGCACTCAGCTGCGCCCGTTCGTGGGAGATACCCCGCGGCCACAACCGGTCGACGAGGATGCGCTGCCCGTCGGCCTCGCTCGCTGCCTCATAGACCCGTTTGATGGCGACTGGCATGATGATGGCTCCTCAGGTCCCCGGGCAATGGCACCGATCAGGAGCCCCGCGCCGCGATGCCCGAGGATTCGGCGCGGCGCAGGGACGGATCACAGGGTCACGGCTTGGTGAGCTGCAGACGCCACTCCACCGGTCCGGACTGCAGATAGCTGACATCGAGATCGGCGACCTCGCGCAGCTGGTCGAGCAGCGGCAGCGGATTGTGCGGTGCCACGAGCACCATCGAATTGCCCGGACGCAAGGACTGGAAGGCACCGATGATCGCGCCGTGCCGGATCTCGTGCGGGATCTCGGTGGCCACGAGAACGGGAATGTCCCCCGCGTTGATCGGGATCGCCTGGCCGATCTGCCGGTTCTCACTGCTCATCTGGATGTCCTTTCGGTTTCTTCGACATGCCCGGGTGGCACGACGGGCCGGGACCGGGACGGATCGTCCTCCCCCGGGTTGTTCGGCCCCTCGGGGCCGAAGACGAGATGACAGGCGCCCGGCTCGGCGAAGGGCCGAAGCTCGACACGGCCCGGGGTGTTCGGCCCGAGCCGGCCGAGCAACCCGCGCGAGAGACCCAGGTGCACGGCACACACCACATGGGGGTGGCGGCGCGCCGACGCGATGAAGGGACACGATGCCAGCGACAGTCCCCACGGGGCCGCGGTCGGGGAGAAGCCCAGGCGGCTGAGCAACTGCCGCAAGGCCTCCGCGCCGAACTGGTCGGGGTTGTCTGAGTTCGCGCCATGATCGTGGCCCCCATCGCGGTGGTCGTCGAGGATCTGCTGGGCCCAGGTCGTCCCGGCCGCCACCGCGTTGGCGTGGCCTCTCGGCCCCTGGGCCTCCAGAGCGGAGGCGAGGGCCTCGATCAGCGGTATCCAGACCTCGGCTGCATCGGGATTGGCCTGTGGCACCGCCAGATAGCAGGTGGCCGGGCGTCCGCGACCGCCCTGGCGGCGCAGCTGCGTGGTGACCAGGCCCTCGGCGACCAGCCGATCGAGGTGGAACCGCACTGTCGTGGGGTGAAGATGGAGCCGGTCGCCGAGTTCGCGGGCGGTGATCGGCTCCGGTGCTGCCCGCAGGGCCTCCAGCACCCGGGCCCGGGCACTCGTGAGCATCGCCGTCGCAGGGGCAGTGGTCGCAGGGGCAGTGCCAGTCGCCGGTGCCTGCGACGCGCTCAACTCGACCATAACTAAAGAGTAACATCCTCCTTAATATTGATTGTCGTTCTGCATGTCCCCGGGTCTCGATCCGGGGCCGAGAGGATGGGAATGGGCAACGTCAGCGCGCCGTCCACGAGAACGGCTCCCCCTGCTCGTCCCGCGAGACCGATACCGGCCCGTATCCCCTCGGCGAAGGATTCTCCGGTGTGGCACCGGGTGATTCTGCTCGTCGGTGGCGCCGCAATGCTGCTCACCGGCCTCGATGCCGCATTGCTGCGACTGGGTCTGCCGGCGCCGGTCCAGGGAGCAGAGATCGGCCAGATGCACGGCCCCCTCATGGTCTATGGCTTCCTCACGACGCTCATCTCACTGGAACGAGCTGTCGCCTTGCGAGCCGTCGTGGCCCGCTCGGGCTGGGGATATGCGGCGCCGGCAGCCGGAGTGCTCGGCGGCCTGCTGCTCATCGCCGGCGTCGCCGGTGCCCCGATCCCCGGCCAATTGCTCGCCGGCGCAGCGTGGGCGGCAGCCTGCACCCTCTTGTTGACGATCTACATCGTCATGTGGCATGCCCAGCCCAGCGCCGCGCTGGGCATCCAGATGATCGGGGCTGTGGCCGGAATCGGGGGTGCCGCCCTGTGGGCGAGGGGTCTGGCCATCCCCCAGATCTTCCCGTGGTGGGCGGTGCTGCTCGTGCTCACCATCGGCGGCGAACGCCTCGACCTGGCCAGGCTCGCCTTCCAGGGGCGTCTGGAGCGCCAGATCATGGGCTGGGCAGGACTGGTGCTGCTCACACTCCCGCTGACCCTGCTCACACCCGGGCTCGGCTATGCGGCACTCGGCTTCATGCTGGCCGTCCTCATGGCCGACCTCGTCACCCACGACATCGCGCGGCACACCATCCACGGGCACGGCGCAGCCCAGCTGATGGCCGCCTGCATGCTCGGCGGCTACGCCTGGGCATTCCTCGCGGCGCTGTCGTGGCTCGCCGCTGGCCCCGTCTACAGCGGATACCGGTACGACTTCACAGTGCACGCCATCACCCTGGGCTTTGTCGTGTCCATGATCCTGGCGCACGCCCCCGTCATCGTGCCGGCCATCGTGCACCGCGAGCTGCCATATCACCCGGTGCTATGGGCGGTCTGGGGGCTGCTGCAGGCGGGACTCATCGTGCGCGTCGCGGGAGGTTTCCGCGACGCCATCGGTGCCTGGCATTTCGGCGGGGCCCTCGATGTCATGGCCCTGCTGGCGCTGCTCGGCTGCGTGGTCGGCCTGGTGCTCAGCTCCGGGACGAGACGCACCGCCACGAGGGCCCGGCGATGAACAGCCCCGCCACGAAGGCCCGGCGATGAGCCGGGTGGTGAGCCGGGTCCGTGCCGATCGCTTCGCCACGGCCTGGATGATCATTGCCCTGGTGGTCCTCGCGATCGGCCTGCTCACCCGCGGCGTGCTACCCGTTCCGTTGTGGACGATGGTCCACGTCGTCACCCTGGGGGTGCTGGCCAATGCCATCCTCCAGTGGTCCTGGTATTTCGCGCGCACACTGCTTCACCTGTCGGCCGATGACCGGCGGGCCGGGCTCAACAATGTGATCCGCGCCGTGACCTTCAATGTGCTGCTCGTGGTGCTGTTCGCCGCGATGTGGACCGGTGCGGCCTGGGCCGCCGCCAGTTGCGCCGGAGCGGTCGCCGCAGTCATCTGCTGGCACGGTCTGGACATGGTCCTGGCGGCCCGCCACACGCTCGCGACGCGCTTCGTGATCGTCATCCGCTACTACGCCGCGGCGTCCGGTTTTCTCGTGCTCGGCAGCATCATCGCCGGTTTTGTGGCGGTCGCGCTCGTCTCACGCCACCCGGCCGGCTGGCTCGTGCGCTGGCAGGACCCGCTGACAGTTGCGCACGCCACCGCGAACGTGGCGGGCTGGGTCGGTCTGACGATGGCCGGCACGCTCATCACCCTCGGCCCGACCATGATGCGCACTCGGATGGACCCAACAGCGGTCTCGCGGGCGACCCGCGGTCTGGGGTGGATGTGCGCCGGGCTGCTCGTGGCCGTGGTGGCCGCCGGATTCGACATCATGGCCGGTGTCGGACTGGGCCTGCTCGTCTTCACTGTCACGCTGGGCGTCGACGTTCTCATTCCGCTGGTCAACGCGGCCCGGGCCAGGGCGCCGCGCAGCGTCGCGACGTGGACGCTGGCGGCCGGCGTGGCCTGGACGCTCGCCTGCCTCGGCGCAGTGATCTGGCACGCCCTTTGCGCCGGCAACGCCACGGCGCTGCGGGCCGCCAACCTCGGCTGGCTGCCGCTGCTCGGCGCTGCCGGGCTGGCCCAGATCTTCATCGCCGCCCTCACCTATCTCATGCCCGTCGTCATCGGCGGAGGACCCGCCGCCTTGCGGGTGGGCATGGGTGTGCTGGAAACGAGCTGGCCCGTGCGGTTCAGCGTGCGCAACACCGCTCTCCTGCTCATTGCGGTGGCTGATGACGGCGCCACCCTGCATGTGCTGTGGTGGCTGCTCGTGCTCGCCTGCTATGGCACCGACATTGTCCTGTTCGCCCTGGCTGGGGTGCACCAGGCGACGGCAAAGGCTGCTGCCCTGAGATCGCGAAGGATCGATCATGACTGACAAACCACCCGTGGGCCCGAACCCTGCCGGCCCGGCGAAACCAGCCGGCACATCCGGGGGCAAGCCGGCACCGGCGAAACTGCCCGGCGAGCACACCGACCCGATCTCGCGCACGGCCGGACTCATCACCGGGCTGGTGATCGTGGTCTGCGTGACCGTGGCGGCACTGCTGGTCCACCCCGGGCCGATGGCTCGCAGCACCCCCCAGTCAGGCCCGGGCACCGCGTCGTCCCAGCCGCCGGTGGCGCCGACCGGCCAGACCACCACTGTGCAGGTGGAGGCCAAGGGGATGAGCTTCACCCCCAACCGGATCGACGTCCCCGCCGGCAACCGCTTGGAGATCACGCTGACCAACAAGGACTCCCAGAGCCATGACCTGGTGCTGGCGTCGGGAGCCGCCCTGCCCACCCTGGCACCCGGTCAGTCCGCCACACTCGACGCGGGCATCATCTCCTCGGACGTCGACGGGTGGTGCTCGCTGACCGGGCACCGCCAGATGGGCATGACCCTCCAGATCGTCACCGAGGGCGGCTCGCCGTCCGGTGCCGCGACGAGCGCAGCGAGCGGGGCCATGGGCACGCCGGGCGGGGCCTCCGGCTCGGGCGATGTCGCCATTCCCACCATGACCCAGCTCAAGGACCAGGCAGCCACCGAGGATCCCTACCCGGCCTCGCTGCCGCCCCTGGACGGATCAACCGAGCACAACGTCACGCTGACCGTCACCGAGCACACCCAGCAGCTGGCCCCCGGGGTGACACGACAGGTGTGGACCTACAACGGCACCACGCCAGGCCCGGTGCTGCACGGACGCGTAGGGGACACCTTCCACATCACCTTGGTCAACCAGGCCACCATGGGACACTCGATCGACTTCCACGCCGGCTCGCTGTCGCCCGACCAGCCGATGCGCACGATCTCCCCCGGACAGTCGCTGCAGTACGACTTCACCGCCACCAAGGCCGGCATCTGGATGTACCACTGCTCGACGGTGCCGATGTCGGTGCACATCGCCAGCGGCATGTTCGGGGCCGTGGTCATCGAGCCCGACGGACTGGCCCCGGTGGACAAGTCCTATGTGCTCATCCAGTCCGAGCTGTATCTGGGCGCCAACGGCCAGCCCGCCGACGCGACGAAGGTGGCCACTGCCATTCCGGACCTCATGGCCTTCAATGGGATGCCCTTCCAGTACGACTCCCACCCGCTGAGCGCGCGGGCGGGGCAGCGCGTGCGGATCTGGACGCTCGACGCCGGGCCCAACGACTCCTGGGCATTCCACGTGGTCGGGGCCCAGTTCGACACCGTCTGGACGGAGGGGGCCTACCGAATCCGCGATGGCCGCTCCGCCCAGATGCCCGACGGATCGGCCGGCGCGCAGGTGCTGCCGCTGTCCGCGGCCCAGGGCGGGTTTGTGGAATTCGTGCCCCCGGCCGCGGGGCACTACGCCATCGTGAACCACGAGATGAGCCTTGCCGAGAAGGGTGCGCATGCCACCCTCGCGGTGAGTTGAGCGCACCGCGGGATCCTCACCGGACCGATGGAGATCGCCAGGGTCACGACGCGAAATGTTTCACCACCTGCCTCGGCGTCGGGCAGGTTTCGCCGGTAGTGTCCGAATCCGGGTTCACAACGGCCCGCACACAGGGAGAGATGTCGCATGGTCAGTATTGCCACAACCACCGCGGGGAGTCTGCCCCGCACCCCCGCGCTCATCGCAGCCAACGCTGCCAGGCCGGTCGCGGCCGATGGCTTCACTCTCGGCACCTCTCCCGAGGTCGAGGCCCTCACCGGGAAGGCCGTGGCCGATGTCGTGGAGCGTCAGCGCCAGGCCGGGATCACGCTGCTCGGCGATGGTGAGTTCGGCAAGGCGATGTCCAGCGCCGTCGACTATGGCGCGTGGTGGTCGTACTCCTTCCAGCGGGCCAACGGGCTCACCCTTTCGACGACCGATCCGTTCACCGAGCCGGCCAAGCGGTCCACCCCGGGCCATATCGTGCTCACCTCCTTCGCCGACCGGCGTGACTGGACCCGGTTCGCCGACGCCTACGCGGAGTCGATCGACTTGGGTACGGGGGCCACCGCCTTCCCGACCACCACCGGCCCGCTGAGCTATCGCGGCCAGGAGGCGGTCGCTGCCGACATCCGTCATCTCAAAGCTGCCCTGAGGCCCGGCGAGCAGGGTTTCCTCACTGCCGTCTCACCTGGCTCGGCGGCCCGGATCGGCAACGAGTACTACGCGACCGAGCGGGAGCATCTCTTCGCCTGGGCCGATGTCCTGAACGAGGAGTACAAGGCCATCGTCGACGCCGGTCTGGTGCTGCAGATCGACGATCCGTCGCTCGCGGAGAGCTGGGACCAGATCAATCCCGAGCCGAGTGTCGCGGACTACCAGGAATTCATCCAGGTCAGGGTGGATGCGCTCAACCACGCCCTCGAGGGCCTGCCCAAGGAGCAGCTGCGGCTCCATCTGTGCTGGGGTTCCTGGCACGGCCCGCACACCACTGACATCCCGATCGCCGACATCCTGCCGGTGGTGCTTGGGGCGAAGGTGGGTTCGCTGTCCTTCGAGGCGGCGAACGCTCGCCACGAGCACGAGTGGACGGTCTGGCGCGAGGTCGACATCCCAGAAGAGCTGGTTCTGGTGCCCGGTGTGGTGGGCCACGCCACCAATGTCGTGGAACATCCTGAGCTGGTGGCCCAGCGGATCCTGCGCTATGTCGAGGCGGTCGGGCCCGAGCGCGTCATCGCGTCCACCGATTGCGGGCTGGGCGGACGCGTGCATCGCGACATTGCCTGGGCCAAACTCGCCTCGCTGGGCGAGGGTGCCAGGCTGGCCGGGGCGCGGCTCCACGAGCACTGACCGCGACGGCGAAGCGCGGCGCGGCTCCACGAGCACTGACCGCGACGGCTCCGGCCCGCGCCGACTCCCGTCGGTGAGGGCCTCAGCGTCGCCTGAGCAGATAGCTGTCGAAGACCCAGCCCTTGCGTTCGAGCGCAGCGGCCCTGGCATCGAGGATCTGCTGTGCGACCTGCGAGAGCGGTCCGCCGATGAGGATCTCATCGGGAGTGCCGAGATAGGCGCCCCAGTAGATGTCGATTCCCGTCGGGTCGATGGACGCGAAGGTCTGGCGTCCGTCGAGCATGACGACGGCGTCGTCGATGCCCGGCGGCAGGCCCTCGCGCAGCAGCCGGGCCGGCGTGATCTGCACGGCCCGGCCCTGCCGGTTGAGGGGGATCTGGTGGCGGGCGGCCAGGGCCAGCACGCTGCTCACTCCCGGGATGACTCTCAGCGCGATCGGGGTGCCCGCGGCCTGCGCCGACCCGACGAGCTCTCGGGCAATGGTCAGCGTGCTCTCGTACAGACTCGGGTCGCCCCAGACGAGGAAACCGCCGCTTCGCCCCTCGCCCAGTTCGTCGGCGACAGCGGCGCTCCACTGAGCGAGACGCTGCTCGCGCCAGCGGGCCACCGCCGCCGAGTAGTCGGGTGCGGTGCGCCATGGACGTGGCGGATCGTTCAGTTCCACGATGCGCAGCGGCCTGGTGCGGTGACGCCTGATGATCTCGCGGCGCGCTTCCACCAGGTCGTCGAGGTTGTCCTGCTTGAGCACGACGAAGAGCACATCGATCTGCTGCACTGCCCTGACTGCCTCGAGCGTGATCCAGTCGGGGTCCCCCGCGCCGACGCCGATGAGTACCAATTCGCGTGCCATCTCGCCAGCCATAGCCTCAGCCTAGGATCTGGGGTGAGTGCGGACTGCCCGGTCCCCAACCGGTCCCCGGATATCCTCGTCGGGGGGGCAGCCCGCCCAGCACCGCACGACATGTCGGGCGCCGACACACAGATCCGCTCGCTGCACGCTCACCAGAGCCCGGTGGCCGCCGCCACCGCCCTTCCCGCGGTGCCCGCGATCGTCGGCCGGGACGCCCGATGACGCACTGGACAGATGAGGTGAATCGATGACAGCAGTCAACGAATCGATCATTCCCGATGGGCGCTGCGAGCCCCTCAGCGGCGCCGACAGCGAGCGGTACAGCCGCCACATCCTGCTGCCCGAGGTGGGCCGGCAGGGCCAGGAGAGGCTGCGGGCCGCGCGGGTGCTCATCGTCGGCGCCGGCGGGCTGGGTGCGCCGCTGGCGCTCTACCTCGCGGCAGCAGGCGTGGGTACCATCGGGCTGGTCGATTTCGACACGGTGGAGGCCTCGAACCTGCAACGCCAGATCATCCACACCACCCGCGACATCGGGCGTCCGAAGACTGCCTCTGCCGAGGAGAGCATCCGGGCGATCAATCCCGGCGTCGAGGTCATCACCCATCAGCTGGCGCTCTCCAGCGAGAACGCGCTGGACATCGTGCGGGGTTACGACGTGGTCGCCGACGGCACCGACAATTATCCGACGCGCTATCTCCTCAACGATGCGGCAGTCTTCCTCGGCAAGCCGGTGGTCTATGGCTCGATCTACCGGTTCGACGGTCAGGTGACGGTCTTCGATGCCGAGCGCGGGCCGTGCTACCGCTGCGTGTATCCGAGCCCGCCGCCCCCCGAGCTGGCCCCCTCCTGCTCCGAGGGTGGAGTCCTTGGCGTGCTGCCCGGGCTCGTCGGGACCCTGCAGGCCACCGAAGTGCTCAAGCTCCTCATCGGCGGTGCCGAACCCCTGATCGGCCGGCTGCTGCTCGTGGAGGCCTGGGGCACCCATTTCCGCGAGGTGGCCCTCGCCAAGAATCCGCAGTGCCCGGTGTGCGGCGAGCATCCGCGCATCACCCAGCTCATCGACTACGACCAGTTCTGCGGCGTGGGCGCAGACAGGGCGGCGCAGCCGGTAGAGGGGCTCGCCCCCGTCGAGCTCAAGCGGCGCATCGATGCCGGTGAGCCCGTGCAGATCGTCGACATCCGTGAACCCCACGAGCGGTCACTGGCACCCTTCCCGCAGGCCCAGCCCGTTCCCCAGGGGCAGCTGGTGGGGCGGTGCGAGGAGTTCGATCGCGATGTCGATCTCGTCATCGTGTGCGCGCACGGCCGGCGTTCGCAGTCCGCCGTCCGGGCCTTGCGCAGCGCCGGCTATCCGGGGCGCCTGCTCAGCCTGGAGGGCGGGGTCCACGCATGGCAGCGCGACCTTGGCTGCCCCGTCCCCGACACCATCCCAGGACGGGCGGGCGGGGCCGCCAGGGGCGACGTGTCGCGCAGCGCGCCCCATCGCGAGAAGCTGGGGACATTGACAGCTCAGCTGGAAGGACATGGTCGAGATGACACACGGTGAAGCAGACACGAAGGCGACGACGACGGGTGTCTTCGACGCATTGCACCCGCTCGCGGCGGCCCAGCATCCCGAACTGCTCGCCCCGCCGGTCTTCGAGGCCTTGCACCTCGTCCCCGAGGCTGTGGTCTTCGAGATCGACCCGGACCTGTCCGATACGGAGGTGATGTGCGAGGCGCTGGGCCTTCCCCTCCACGTCATGGGCAACGCGGTGCTCGTTGCGGGGCGTCGCGCGGGCCAGGAACGCAGATGCTGTGCCATGACTCTGGGCGACCGGCGCGTCGACGTCAACGGCTGTGTGCGCCATCGCCTCGACGTCCGCAAGGCCTCCTTCGCGCCCCTGGAGGAGGCCACCGGCACGACAGGGATGGAGTATGGCGGGATCACTCCCGTCGGCCTCGACGCGAAGTGGCCGGTCTGGCTCGACGAATCGGTCCGCGACGTCGAATGGCTGTGCATTGGTTCGGGGGTGCGCCGCTCCAAGCTCGTGCTGCACGGCAGCTCCTTGCTGAACCTGCCCGGTGCCCAGCTTGTCGAGGGCCTGACCCGCTGAGCACGGGCGGGCGCGCCGGCCGCCGGGGAGCGATCGTTCGCCTACCATGGTGAGCATCCCGTGTTGTGCTCCGGGCCGAGCCGGGATCCCGCCCGGCCGCCATGATGCGGCGATCATCGCCGGGCCGATGCGCGGGTGCAGGCCAGCGCCGGCTGAAGGGGGAGTGATATGCGAGTCGTCGTGAGCGGTGCCACAGGTCTGATCGGTGGCGCGCTGGTGCCCGCCTTGCAGCGCAGCGGCCACGAGGTGGTGCGCCTCGTGCGCCACGAGCCCCGTCATGACGGCGAACGGCAATGGGCACCGGGCTGCGAGCCCTTGGCGCCCAGCGTGATCGCCGACGCCGACGCGGTGGTGAACCTGTCGGGATCGCCGATTGCCAGGTTGCCGTGGACCTCCTCGCGGAGGGCGGAGATTCTCGGTTCCCGGATCGACACCACCGCAAGCCTCGTTGCGGCGTTGCGCCAGCTCGCCCGGGACGGCAGCGGTCCGCGCACCCTCATCAACGCCTCGGCAGTGGGCTACTACGGTGATCGTCCCGGTGTCGTGCTCTACGAGTCCGAGTCGATGGGCGCCGGATTCCTGGCCAAGGTGGCCAGGCGATGGGAGGAGACCGCCAACGCGGCACCTGAATCGGTGCGCGTGGTGACGATCCGCACCGGAATCGTGCTGGCGCCCCAGGGCACGGCCGCGATCCTGCGGTTCATGACAGCGCTGGGAGTTGCCGGCCCGCTCGGCACCGGCCGTCAGATCTGGCCGTGGATCAGCCTGCGCGATGAGGTCGGCGCGATCGTTCACCTGCTCGGTTCCCAGCTGCGCGGACCGGTGAACCTCGCTGCGCCGGCACGGAGCTCGTCGGCTGAGCTGGGGCGTGAGCTCGCGCGTCAGATGAGGCGGCCCTACCGGCTCACGGTGCCGCGTCCGCTGCTCGCCGCGGCGCTGGGGGATGCTGCCCGAGAACTGCTGCTGGCCGACCAGCACGTCGTCCCGGACAGGCTGCTCCAGGATGGCTACCGGTTCCACGACGTCACGCTGCATGATAGCATCGCACAGACCCATCGTTGAGGCCCACACGCCCGGCCCGGCTCATCCGACGGGCATGTCGCGGCGCCGGTAGCCCACCATGGCCACCCCGATGAGCAGGGCCGAGAGGGCGCACAGCACGATCACCCCAGGCCAGGTCATCGCGTCGACCGGACGCTGGGGAAGGTGCGGGAAGGGCGACAGCTCCATGAGCCGGTGCGGCAGACCGATGAGCCCGCCGAGTTCCTGGACCACGACGACCCAGCCGAGGACCGCCCAGCCCAGCCAGTCGAACCGCGGTGCCCAGGAAAGCGCGAGGAAGGCGATCGCCGCGATCAGCCAGATCCCCGGCAGGCTCACCAGGGCGGGCGAGAACTCGCGCCACCAGCCGCTCGACCCACCGGCCAGCACGTGCGCCGACGCCACGCCGAACCCCAGCGCAGCCGCCAGCCCGACCGGCCCGCACAGCGCGAGTCCCAGATGCGACCAGGCATAGCGCAGCCTGCTCACCGGTGCAGCGAGCACCGGCTCGAGGCGCCCCTGGGTTTCCTCGGTACGCAGCTGCCCGACGGTGCTCACGGCATAGGCGGACGAACCGAAGGCGGCAAAGGCATAGACGAGCGTGAGGTAGAGATCGTCGAGATGGCCCGCGCCGCCCATCGCGCGCAGCAGCTGCGCGTCGTCCTCGGTGATGAGGCCGCGAAGTGAACCCATGATGGCGCCGCACAGCACCCCGAAGGCGAGATAGCCGACAAGCCATCCCCACAGCGGCGCCTTCTGGAGCGTCCACGTCAGGCCCTGCACTGTGCCGATCCGTCCCGTGCCCGGCCCGGGGCGCGCTGCCAGCAAACCGGCGCCGAGATCGCGCCGGGCACTGAGCCGGGCCGCCCATGCCACGGTGAGAAGGCAGAACAGCGGCGCGATGGGCAGCGCCCAGGCATGGTTCCCGTCGTAGGGACGCGCACCTTGCGCCCAGCCGAGCGGGGAGAGCCACGACAGCGCGGCGCCGGGCTGGTTCCAGCGGACATCACCCACCATGCGCAGGAGGAACGCCACCCCCAGCGCGCCGTAGGCCCACATGCTGGCGCTGCGGGTGCTCGCGCTGAGCTGCATCGCCAGGGCGGCGAGCCCGGTGAAGCTCAGCCCTACGCCGGTCTGGGCAAGCCCCAGGAGCAGGGAGCCGGTGAGCGGCCAACCACCCGCCCACAGCGACAGCACCGAACCCAGCCCGCAGATGACACAGGCCGAGGCCGCCACCGTCACGGCGACCCACAGGGCTCGTGCGCGGATTCGTGGTGTGGCACCGAGCAGTTCCAGCCGGCCTCGCTCCTCGTCGTCGCGGGTGTGACGGCGCACGAGGGCAATGACGAGCAGGGCAAGGGCGATCATGTCGATCATCGCCACCTTGTTGGCACCGACACCGCCGACCGACGCGGTGTCGTGGACGTAGCCGTACATCGCCACGACTCCGGGGGAGGCATTCGAGGCCTCATTGGCTGCCACGAGGCTGGCCCGGTCGGGATACAGATCGCGCATCGCGACGACGGAGTAGTAGTTGAGGATCCAGATGGCCAGTGTCGTGGCAGCAAGCATGACCCGATCGCGGCGCACCGCCAGCCGGACGAGCACCCGGGTGCTCGCGTCCGCCGTCATCGGGAGCCACCGGCTGGCTGATCGCCGTAGTGGTGCAGGAACAGCTCCTCCAGGCTGGGCGGCTGGCTGACCAGGGAGCGGATGCCGGCCCGGCCAAGCAGTGCGATGGCGGCGTCCAGATGCGCGGCGTCGACGGAGAAGTCGACCCGCTCACCGGTGACGCGCAGGCCCCTGACACCCGGAAGTGCCCCAAGTCCGCTGACCGGGCCCGCCAGCGTGGCCGAGACGGCAGTGGCGTGCAGGGCCCGCATCTGGTCGAGGCTCGCGGTGCGCACGATGTGGCCCTGCCGGATGATGCTGATCCGGTCGCTGAGGCGCTCCACCTCGCTGAGAATGTGGCTGCTCAGCAGGACTGTGGCGCCCTGGTCGCGCAGTTCCTGGACGCACCGCTCGAAGACCTCCTCCATGAGGGGATCGAGCCCGGAGGTGGGCTCGTCGAAGATGTAGAGGCTCGCCCGGTTCGCCAGGGCGGCGACGAGGGCGACCTTCTGCCGGTTGCCCTTGGAGTAGCTCCGGCAGCGTTTCGTGGGGTCGAGCTCGAAGCGCTCGAGAAGGACGCGGCGCCGGGCGGGGTCCGGGCGGCCGTGCAGGCGAGTGAGCAGGTCGATCACCTGGCCTCCGGTGAGGTTGGGCCACAGGCTCACCTCGCCGGGGATGTAGCTGAGTTCGCGGTGCAGCCGCTGGGGCTCGGCCCAGGGATCGGCGTCCAGAACTCGCACGGTCCCGGAATCGGCCTTGAGCAGGCCGAGCAGGATCCGCAGTGTCGTGGACTTGCCGGCGCCGTTGGGTCCGAGGAAGCCGTGGATCTCGCCGTGCTCGACGCTGAGATCCAGCCCGTCGAGGGCGCGGGTAGGTCCGAAGGTCTTGACCACGTGGCGCAGCTGGAGAGCAGTGCTCATGCCACTCACCATACATATCATTCACAATAATGTGAATCATCGGAAGTGAGTGGATACTTGGGCATGGTCCCGGTCGTCACCGCAGGACCGGCGGAAGGGGGAGCGGACGATGGCGCCGGACAACGGCACAGAAATCGGGGCGGCCGATCGAGGCGGCATCGACGACTTCGTGGCGAACTTCGGGGCATTGATGGCGGCCAGTGGCATGCCCGGGCTCACCGGCCATGTCTTCGCCCTGCTGCTTGCCGCCCCCGATGCGCAGCTGACCGCCCGCCAGATCGGCGAGTCACTGCACATCTCGCCGGCAGCCGTGTCGGGAGCAACGAAGTACCTGGCCGACGTGGGGATCACGCGCCGGCTCCGTGTGCCGGGCAGCCGGCAGGTCATGCATGCCCTGGTGAACGAGGACTGGTACGACATCCTGCTCACCCGCAACAACGTCATGGAGGCCACCCGCAGCCTCCTCCTGGCGGGCTGCCAGGCCGCCGGTGGGCCCGATACGAGAGCTGGGCGGCGGCTGTGGCTCAATGCGGAACTGTTCAAGCGCCTCGGTGCCGCGCTCGGCGAGACAATGGAGAAGTGGCGAGCTGAGCGCCCCGGGATCCTCGCCCAACTGCCCAGGCCGGACGAGGATCCCCGGGGAGCTCAGCCGAGTCGCAGGGTGAAGGACACACAGGCCGCGCGGGGCCTCGCCGAATGATAGGGCAGCACGTCCGGCCCGCAGCTGCGGCTGCCGATGCCGTGCTGCACGGCATCGAGGTTGAGCCACAGCCCGCTGGGCTCGCCGAGCTCGTCGTGGTGGGCGGTCTGCGATAGCTCGACCGCCGACCAACCACTGAGCGAGAAGCTGGGATGGCCGAACTGTGCCTCCGCCTGGGTGCTCAGCCGCAGGCTGCGCCCCTCACAGCTCAGTTCGAGCTCTCGCAGCCCTTGGCGGTTGCCGGCTTCCTGCGGGCGGATCGTGGGGGCCCACAGCTCCTGCCAATCGGCCCGGAAGCGTCCGACGCGCACGCCCTCGGCCATGTCGACATAGTTCTCGGTGGGGCCGGTGCCGAACCAGGTCGCCGTCCAGTCGCCGACCGGCAGCCGCCAGCTCAGCCCCAGTCGCGGTACGACGAGGGGCCAGCCTGCGCCCGAGGGAACCAGCGAGGCCCACACATGGACGGCCTCGCCGTCGAGGCGATAGCGCAGCTGGGTGTCGAGGACAAGGTCATGGGAGGGCACGCCGCCGCGCAGCCGCACCGCTAGCTCGTCACCGCAGTGACGCACCTCGACCAGACGCTCGGTGAGCATGTGGAGCCGGGCGGCCCGCCAGCGGCTGGCCGAGCTGATCGCCGCATCACCGCGATCGGCCTCCAGCGAATCGCCTGGATCGGTGAGCCAGGACGACTCGCCGAAGAAACCCTCGTCGTTGTCGGTGGGGGCCCGCCAGATCTGTGGGGACAGCGGGCCGGTGTCCCACTCTCCCAGGCCCCGCAGCGTGCCATGCGCCGGGTCGAAGCGCAGCGGGCCGAAACGCCCGTCCCATGGCGCATCGTCCCCGATGGGCTCGACAACCCGCCGGGCGAGGGGCTTGCGAGGGCCCTCAGCCAGGTGCTGGCGGATGGACAGGACCCGCCTGCCCTGCCCGTCGCTCTCCCCGACACCCGGCAGCAGCGCGCGGCCATCCGGTCCGATCTCGCGGGGCTCCCGGGCGCTGATTCCGGGCGTGTGGGGGTCGAGCACGGCCACTGTGACGGCCCTCGGCTCCCCGCCCGACGCGCCGAGGGCACCCAGAGCCGTGCGCAATCCGGGCGCATCGATGTCGACGACCGTGCCGGGCGACAGGCTTGGCAGCCGGACCTCCCCGGTGCGTGCCGCCGACGGCGTGACCACCTGCCAGGCCAGCAGCAGACCGTCCAGCGCCTCCAGATCGCGACGGCAGTGCACCTGGACGCGGCCCTGGTCGTCGCTGCGGGCGAACACCGGGGCAACGGCATTGGCCCAGGCCACCAGACCGGAGGAGGGCCGTGAGTCCGCGTCGACGAGGCCATCGCATACGAAGGTGCCGTCGTGCACCGCTTCGCCGAAGTCGCCGCCGTAGCCGAGCGTGAGCCGCCCGTCGTCGAGCCGGCGATCGAGGGCATGGTCGCGCCATTCCCAGACGCAGCCGCCGGCGTGGTGCTCGTCGCTCATCTGCTCGATGTAGGCGCTGATATTGCCCGGCCCGGTGCCCATCGCATGGGCATACTCACACAGGAAGAAGGGCTTGTGGGCAATGGCTGCCGCGTCCGGCACCGGCACCCCGTGCACCGAGCGATGCGGGGCGAGCGGCGAGTGCGAGCCCCTGAGGAACTCCGCGACCTCGCGTACCGAGGGATACATCCTCGAGTAGAAATCGGAGTATCGCCCCTCGTAGTCGCCCTCGTAGTGGATGGGGCGGGAGGGGTCTCGCTGACGCACCCACTGCGCGGCCTCGGCGAGATTGCGACCGGTGTGTGCCTCGTTTCCCAGCGACCACACGATGACGCTCGGATGGTTCTTGTCCCGCTCCACCGTGCGGCGTTGGCGGTCCAGCAGCGCCTCGCGCCACATCGGCTCGTCGGTGGGGTTGTCCTTCCAGCCGCTCAACTCGAAACCGTGGGTCTCCAGATCGTTCTCCAGCACCACCCAGAAACCCATCTCGTCGGCGAGCTCGATGACGCGCGGGTGGGGCGGGTAGTGCGAGGTGCGGATCGCGTTGACGTTGAAGGACTTCATGAGCGCCAGGTCGTCGCGCACCCACTGCTCGTCGAAGCACCTGCCGAGGTGCCGGTTCACCTCGTGGCGGTTGACCCCCTGGAGGGTGATCTTCGCGCCGTTGACACGCAGCACGCCATCAGCGATCTCGACATGGCGGAATCCGGTGCGCAGCGTGAGGGTCTCGCCAGCGCACCGCACGGTGAGCTCGTAGAGCCGCGGCCTCTCGGCGCTCCACGGCTCGACGGGCCCCACCGAAAGAGCGACTGACGAGCAGGCCGACTCGATGAGTTGGTCGACTCCGAGCTCGGGAATGCTCAGCCGCACCGGATAGGCGTCCGGCTCGGCATCCAGCTGCACTGCCAGGCTGCCGGTGCGGGTGTGCGGATCGAAATCGGCGACGACGAAGACATCATCGAGGCCACCCTCGGGGCGCTTGAGCAGCTCGACGGTGCGGAACAGTCCCGGAAGCCACCATTCGTCCTGGTCCTCCAGATAGGACCCGGGCGACCACTGGCTCACGCGGATCGAGAGCACATTGCCGTGGGCACGCAGCAGACCGGTGACATCGAACTCGTGGGTCAACCGCGAACCCTGGGTGAGCCCGATCCACGTGCCGTTGAGCCAGATCTGCGCTATCGACTCGGCGCCGAGCAGCCGCAGGAGATCGTGTCCGCCCTCACCCCAGTCCGCTGGCAGGTCGAAGGTGCGCCGGTGGTCGCCGGTGGGGTTCTCGTCGGGCACATGGGGCGGGTCGAGAGGGAAGGGATATTGGACGTTCGTGTAGGCCGGGTGCCCATGGTCGCCCAGCTGGCGGCCGAAGTGGTCGAGAACCCAGCTCGACGGCACCTCGATGTGCTGCCAGCCCAGTGCGTCGAGATCCGCGTCGCCTAGCGCAGGATCCGCTACCGCCGGCAGCTCCCGGTCCGTGCCCTCGTCGGCCCGCTCGTGCAGCAGGAAGCGCCATTGGCCGGACAGATCGATGTGCGCAGCATCGGAATGCAGCCATGACCGCGGCGCGCACACCCGTCCGCGGTCGGGAGTGGGGACCGTCGGGAGGGTCCACGGCTGCTCGTGCCCGGCCATCACTTGTCGGCCCCGTCGGTGAGGATGTCCTCGTCGGCCACCCGATGGGCGGGTCCGCAGGCCTGCACCGCGAAGACACTGGGCGTGTTCCAGCCCTGGGCGGCGAACGCCTGTTCCACGGACTGGGTGATCTCGTGCACTCTGTCCGCGGGAGCGAGCGCTATCGCCGAGCCCCCGAAGCCACCACCGGTCATCCGGGCGCCGAGCGCGCCGGCCCGGGTGGCGGCCTCGACCGCGGTGTCCAGCTCTGGGCAGCTCACCTCGTAGTCGTCGCGCAGCGAGGCGTGGGAGGCGTTGAACAGCTCGCCCACGGTGGCGAAGTCGTCGACCTCCAGGGCGGCGCAGCACTGCCGGACACGCTCGATCTCGGTGAGGACGTGACGGACTCGCCTGCCGGTGGTCTCGTCCTCGAGTCGTGCCAGGGCCCAGTCCAGATCGCTCACCGTGAGCTGGGAGAGCAGATCGACACCGAGCACCTTCGCGGCCTGCTCACAGCTTTCGCGTCGCTGGGCGTACTGGCCGTCGACGAGTTTGTGCTCGGCGCGGGTGTCCATGACCACCAAGGACAGGCCGTGACCGGCGGTGTCGAAGGGGATGGGGCTGGCCGACGCGCCCTCGGCGAAGTCAATGAGCAGAGCATGACCGGCCTGGCAGCGGATGGAGGCGGTCTGGTCCAGCCCTCCGGTGGGCGCCTCGACGATGTAGTTCTCGGCGCGTCGGCAGGCCTCCACGAGGGTGGTGCGCGCCGTGTCGTCCCGGAGCAGGCCGAGGTCGAAGATCCCGGAGGCGGCGGCTCCCGCGGCCGCCTCGAGCGCAGCGGAACTGGACAGGCCCGCCCCGATGGGTACCTCGGAGGTGATGGCCAGATCGAGCCCGTGCACGAGGAAGCCGAACTCGCGCAGTGCCCAGATCGTCCCTGCGACATAGCCCAGCCATCCCGAGGGCACGCCCGGGCTCACCTGCGCGAGGTCAATCTGCGCAATCGTGTCGAAGTCGAGCGAGGCGACCCGGATGATGTCGTCGGTGCGGGGTGCTGCCGCCGCGTAGGTGCGCTGGGGAAGGGCGATGGGCAAGCACAGCCCGCCGTTGTAGTCGGTGTGCTCGCCTATCAGGTTGACCCGGCCTGGAGCTGCCCAGATCCCCTCCGGTTCCCGGTCGAAGATCTCTTCGAAGCGTTGCTGTGCGCGTCCCGCCAGATTGCCCATGACTGCTTCCTGTTGGCAGATTGTGTGTCGGTGCGTCCATGCACCGCGCGCCCGCCCCGCGGCCGGCGCCTCCCGGTTCTTCGAGACGAATCTACCGAGTTTCCATGGGAACGTAAACACGCGCTCCCGGTGAACGGCGCTCCAGGCGATACCGCGCGACGTGCGGGAGCTGTCCCATCGCCTGGCCGCCGGACCGGGGCCCTGCCCCGCCATGGAAGAATCCGGGGGTGAACGAGGTCGAGCAACGCAACGGTGCCGTCTACGGTTTCGCCGCATACCTCATCTGGGGTGGTTTCCCGCTGTTCTTCCAGTTGGTACGGCGCAGTGGCGCGTTCGAGATCATCGCCTATCGGATCGTCTTCTCCCTCGCCTTCTGCCTGCTGCTCGTCGCCCTGACGCGCGGCTGGCGACGTATCCGGGAGATCCTCTCGAATCCCCGCGGGCTGGGTCTCCTGGCGCTCGGCGGGTTGCTCGTCATGATCAACTGGACGGTCTATGTCTGGGGTGTCAACAACGGGCACACCATCGATGCCGCCTTGGGCTACTTCATCAACCCCCTGATGTCCGCCGTGCTGGGAGTGAGCGTGCTGGGGGAGAGACTGCGTCGTGCGCAGGTGGTGGCCTTCGGTATCGGCGCCCTCGCGGTCGTCGTGCTCGTGGTCGGCTACGGAAAGGTCCCGTGGGTCGCTCTTGGCGTGTCCACCAGCTTCGCGCTGTACAGCCTGGTGAAGAACCGGGTGGGCCGGCGGGTCGATGCGCTGAGCGGACTGGTCATCGAGACCGCCAGCGTGTTTCCGCTGGCAATCGCCTATCTGTGGTGGCTGGGCGCTGCCGGCGGCTCGACCATGGGCTTCGCCGGCGGCTACGGCTGGCTGCTTGTGCTCTCGGGACCGCTTACGGCGCTGCCCCTCCTGCTGTTCGCGGCGGCGGCCTCGCGCGTGAGCCTCACGATGATCGGGATCTTGCAGTACATCTGCCCGATGATGCAGTTCTGCATCGGCTGGCTGGTCTTCGGGGAGCGCATGCCGATCAAGCGGTGGATCGGGTTCGCGCTCATCTGGGTGGCCATTGCGGTCTTCGCGGCAGACTCGGCCCGGCGAAGCACGATCGGATCGGTGCGCAGGCCCCGGATCGCCGGCCGGCGATCCCAGGTCTCGCAGGCCCGCCCCTAGGCACGGGCCCCGAGACCACCTGCGCCCTCGAGACCACCTGCGCCGGCCTTGGGATCGGCCCTAGCCTGGCTCCATGAGCGAGCAGACCCCCCAGTCTCGGATCGTCGAGCCCACCAAGCATGTCATCGCCGACAGCCCCACGAACCCGGGCAACTCCGTGCCGGTCCTTCACTATCGCCAGGCGGTCCAGTCCACGGGGGACCTCACAGTGGAATTCGACCAGCTGTTCACCCGGCACCGCTGGCTCGGCGCGTGGACGGCCCAGCTCTACGACGTGGACCATGTGCACCCCGATGCCTTCGAGGTGCTCGGCATCGTGCGGGGTGAGGGAGTCGTCGTGTGCGGGGGTGTGCCCGGCACGGGCATCGACGTAGCACCCGGCGATGTGCTCGTCATTCCGGCAGGTGTCACGCACCGGTCCGGCGCCGGCCCACTGACCGTGGTGGGAGCCTACTTCGAGGACGCCCGGCCGAGCACAGTGAAAGTAGCGGGATCCGACACGGTGATGATGGCCGAGCAGGCTGCCAACGTGCCCGCCCCGGACATGGATCCCATCTTTGGCGACAACGGGCCGCTCGAGAGGATCTACGCCTAGTGCCCGTGACGTGCCCTGTGCACTGATGGCGACCTGTGACGCGCATGTGCATTGTGGCGTGCGCGAGACGCGCACGGCTGCGTCGGGGCGCTTCAGGCCTTCTCGTGAGCGGTGCCCGCACCGATATCGGGCTGCTCGGAGTACATGCCGGGCGCGTCCAGCACGATGCCCGATCCGCCGGCCGCATCGCGCAGCGTCTTCGGGGCGATGAGCCGTGCCAGGTGGTACATCACGACGGTGACGATGGTGCCCAGCGCGATACCGCCCAGCGTGAAGTGGTTGCCCACGACTATCGAGACATTGCCGATGCCGATGATGAGGCCAGCCGCAATCGGCACCAGGTTCACCGGATTGCCGAAGTCGACGCCATTCTCCTTCCAGATCTTTGCGCCGAGCAGGCCGATCATTCCGTAGAGCACCACGGTGATGCCACCGAGCACTCCCGAGGGGGTGGCCGAGATGATGGCGCCGAACTTGGGGCTCAGCCCGAAGAGGATCGCGAAGAGCGAGGCCACCGCGTATGCCGCCGTCGAATAGACGCGGGTCGCGGCCATGACGCCGATGTTCTCGGCGTAGGTGGTGGTGGGCCCGGCGCCGACGAAGGTGGCCAGCATCGAGGTGAGGCCGTCGCCGGCCAGGGCACGCCCCATCGAATCGTCGAGTGACTTCCCGGTCATCTCGGAGACGGCCTTGATGTGACCGGTGTTCTCGGCGATGAGCGCAATGATGACCGGAAGCGCGATGAGCGCGAAGGCGAAGTTGAAGGTCGGGGTGTGGAAGCCCACGACATTGTCGGGCGAGCCGAGTTTCCAGGTGGACAGCTCGGTGACGGGAGGAAGCCCGATCCACTTCGCGGATGCCACCTTCGTCCAGTCGACGCGGAAGACCCGACTGATCGTGCCATCCGCCCCGGTCTGCGTCATCGGGCCCGCCAGCAGGTCTTCGAGCCAGCTCAGCAGATAGCCGAAGACGAGGGCCAGGAAGATCGCGATCCGGCCGGCGAAGCCGCGCAGGCCCACCGACATGAGGATGACGGCGATCATCACTACCAGAGCCGTCCACTGATCCTTCGGCCAGTAGGACGAGGCCACCACCGGAGCAAGGTTGAAGCCGATGAGCATGACGACGGCGCCGGTGACTGCTGGGGGCAGTGCCCTGCGGATGGGGCCGGAGCCCATGAAATGGATGATGAGGCCCACGATGAACAGGCCAACACCACACCAGAACATCGCGCCCGAGACATGGGTCGGGTTGCCGCCCTGCGCATAGATCGAGGTGGCGACGCCGACGAAACTCGCCGAGCTTCCCAGATAGCTGGGCACCTTGTTCTTGACGACGAAGAGAAAGATGAGAGTGGAGATGCCACTCATCATCACGGCGAGTTGCGGGTTGAGCCCCATGAGCAGCGGGAAGACGAATGTGGCGCCGAACATGGCAACCACATGCTGGGCGCCGAGTCCAATGGTCTTCCCCCAGCCGAGCCGCTCATCGGGGGTGACCACCTCCCCGGGGAGCAGCTTGCCGTTGTTGTGGAGTTTCCAGATCATCACGCACCCTTCCGCTGTGGCCGACGGACAGTGTAGGGGGCGCATGGGTCGCTCCTGTTACGCCGGGAGGAGTGAGATGGGGCGATTCCGGCGTTCCCGGGCAGGCAGGATGGGTGTGGTTTCCCCATGACCGGCTGGAGCGGTGCTCACGTCGCGAAACGCAGGATCACGATGATCAGCACCGAGGCGACGGCAACGCAGATGTTGAGCGGCCAGCGGTAGGTGAGGATCGCGAGGTACTCGCGGATGAACGCCCCCGGCGCGTAGAACCAGGCCGTGGGGGCACCCACGACATGGATGCTGCCGAGCCCCAGATCCGCCGCGAGGACATCGGTGCGCGTCGCATGGTACGAACTCGTCACGGCCAGTACCGGCCCCTCGATGCGGCGCTCACGCAACAGGGCCGTCGAGTTGACGAGGTTCTCCCGGGTGTTGCGGGAGGCGTCCTCGACCAGGATGCGCTCGGGTGCGACGCCGTGATCGCGCAGGTACTCCGCCATCGCGGCAGCCTCGGATCGCGGCTCATCCTCGCCCTGGCCCCCCGACACGAGGAAGAGCGGTGCCCGGCCGTCGACGGCCTCCTCGGCTGCCAGCTCCCGCGCCCGATCCAGGCGGGTCGCCAGCAGCGGCGGGACCTTCCCGCCGATGAGTCCCGAGCCGAGCACCAGCAGCACATCGGGATCGGGCACCTTCTGGCGCCCTCCGAACACGCGGCGCACCACCCACTGGGCTCCCAGCACGACGAGGAAGCCGCCCAGATACAGCCCGAGGAACAGCAGCAGCACCGCCACCGTCCCCGACCATGCCGAGCCGAGCTCGATGAGGTACCCGGCGACGAACGGCAGGGCCATGATGAGCAGGCCGGTGCCCAGCGCCAGGAGGCCCGGGCGTGAACGCGGACCCTCGTGGACGAGAGTCACAATGCCGTCGACGATGAGCAGCACCGGCAGTGCCAGCAGAGCGAGAGTGACAGCCAGGACGACCAGCCCGGTGATGAAGGTGCCTATGGCGCCCGCGATGGGGTTGAGCTGGTTCCCGAGCACGTGCAGCAGGATGGCGAGCGCGCTCACCGTGATCAGCAGGAGGATCCCGCACCGCAGTCGTCGAGGGTCCCGGCGCACCGAGACCAGCAGGGCGGTGGTGCTGGCCGCCGCAAAGGCGAAGGCCAGCAGAAGTGCTACCAAGTCGGAGGACGCCATGTCTGGATTCTGTCATCGTGACATGGTCGGTTTTCGTGGTGAAGCCGACCCTCGCACAACCAAAAGTGGGCATGTGAGGCCGGCTCTGTCACTGTTGCGGGTGGCCGGTCTGTGGCGCCCGATTCTGGTTGCGGCTGGCTGTCAGGCCTCAGCCGTTATGACTCGGCACTCCGGTTCCGCTCCCCACGGCGATCGGCTGGACACATGGACCGGCCCCGGATACCGCGGGAGCTACGCGCGTTCCTTCAGGCGCCGGCTGGTGAAGACGGTGGTCAGCGCGAGTGCTGCGGCGATGAGACCGAGCACGGTGTAGTTGTGCGTGAGCGCAACGACGAGGGCGGCGACCGACGCTGCGGCGAACTGGGCGAGGTACTGGGCCGAGCCGTTGAGCGCCAGCACGGTGCCCTGTGCCCGGGGATCGAGGGTGGCGGCGAGCGTGGTGAGCGCCGGGGTGCCCGCCACGACGCCGACACTCCACACGAAGTTGCCGAGCACGGACAGCTGCAGTCCCGGCGCGAGCACCATCGTAAGCACCCCTGCGATCGCTATGACGCCGCAGATGACCAGATAGGTGCGCGCGCCACAGCGCGCCAGCAACCGGCTGCCGAAGACCGAGGCCAGCGTCCCGGCAATCCCGACGGCGAAGACGATGCCGGACATTCCCGCGGTCGAGACAGCGAACCTGGTGTGGTAGAAAGCGCCGATTGAGGTGAACAACACCGCCTGCCCCCCGGTCCACAAGAAGGTGCAGGCGAACACGAGAAGCACCAGTGGGTTCGTCACCGTGGTGGCAAGCAGTTTCGAGATGGCCGAAGACGCTCGTGGCTCCGAGGGCTGCTGGGGCATCCCCTCGAAGATCCGTGCCGCGGGAACCAGGCAGACGAGCGCGGGAATCGCGATCACGTGGAAGACCCACTGCCAGCCGACTGCGGACGCCAGCAGCGCGCCCAGCGGGACGCCGAGCACCGTGGACAGCGGCATCAGCGATGTGACGAGGCCGATGTTCGCCCCACGGGTCTGTTGCGTGGATCGGGCCGAGACCTCGCCGAAGACGACGGGCATGATGGAGCCGGCACCGATCCCGGCGACCGCGCGGCTCGCCAGGGCGAACCCGAAACCGGGAGCAAAGCCGGTCAGCGCGGTACCGACGGCGAATACGACGATCCCGCTCACGGCCACGCGCCGCCGGCCGGTCCGGTCGGCCATCGCACCGAAAACGGGGCTCGTCATGGCATAGCCGAGCGCATACGCGGAGATCAGCAGGCTCGCGGCCGCGATACCGGTGCCCCAGTGGGAGAGCATCGCCGGGGCAATCGGTGCGACCACCATCGAGTCGCTGCCCACCAGGAAGGCGAGAACCCCGCCGACCGCGATGGCCACTCCCGGGCGTCGCCGAACGAGTGCGGTTTCATCCTGCTGGACGGCAGAGTCTGGTCTTGATGTCATGGACGGTCCATTCCGAAGACGAGATGGACACCGAAGCGGAGATGTTCGGTGTTCGTAAAACACAGTACACCTCACATAGTATGGGTAACCGACGAGACGTCACAACGGATCTCCGCTGTGCCCGCCGAGAAGGAAGGAAACGATGACACCGCAGTCACTGCCGCAGCCAGCCGTGGAGGATCTCGATCTGTCCGACGTCCTGCACGCGCTGAGCGACCACAGCCGGCGCACGATCCTCACTGTCTTGGCGTCCGGGCCATGCCGTTGCGGGAGCTTAGGACTACCTCTCGCGAAATCGACGGTCTCCCATCACTTCAAGGTGCTGCGCGAGTGCGGCCTGATCCATGTCGAAGCCCGCGGAAACACCCGGACCGCCACATTGCGCCGAGATGACATCGAACAGCGCTTCCCCGGGCTGCTGGCCGTCACCGGCATTCTGGACGCAGCACTGCAGCGCTGAGGGCCCACCGCCGTCCAGCTGGCAGTCCTCAGTTCCGATTCCGCAGTGCTGCCGGTTCAGATCCAGCTGCGGAACCACATGCGCAAGAGCCACGCCTTCCGGGTCATCAGTTGATCGGTGAGGATCGGGTAGATGAACATGAAATTCGCGATGACGAGGACCGTTACTGCGGTGACGATGATCGTCCCGGTTCGCCGTCGCTGCGGTGGCGCGTCTGTGGGGCCGAGTATCTTGCCGAGGATCATCGCGAGCACTGTCGCGGTGAACGGGATGATCATGATCGCGTAGAAATAAAAGGTGGGACGGTCGGCGTTGGGAAACCATCCGATCCACGTGGCGGCGCCGGCGATGATGGGCACCCCGAAGCGCCAGTCGCGCCCGCCGACCCAGAAGAACAGGCCAGCGATGACGGCCAGGGCCGCGAACCACCACAGGAACGGTGTCCCCACCCCGGAGATCACCCGCAGGCAGGTGTCGTTCACGGCCTTGCAGCCGTCCACCCCAGGCTGGATGTCATTCACCGCGTCGATCCCGATGACCCGGCCGATGACCGGCCAGCCGAAGGGATGGGCTTGGTAGGTGTGGGTCTGGTGGGCGATCCACGTTCCGGTGTGGAACGCGAAGATCTCCTTGTGGTACTGCCACAGACTGGCCAGTGGCGCGCCGATGATCTTCACGAGCGGATCGTCGGGGTGCTGGGCACCCCACTGCCGGTCATAACCTCCCTGCGTGAACAGCCAGCTCGACCAGGTGAGCAGGTAGACCACCATCGCCAGCACGACCATCGTCGCGGCGTGCGGAACACCCTCGCGCCACAGTGAGTGGAACGCACTGCGGCGGGCACCGGCCGTGAGCCGGGCGCGGTAGTCGAAAACAAGGCTCAGCACAGCGAAGCACGCCAGGACGTACACCGCATTCCACTTCGATCCGCAGGCGAGCCCGAACAGCACGCCTGACAGCAGGCGCCATGGCCGCCACAGCAGGAGGGGCCCATAGCTGCCTGCCAGATTGAGCGCCCCGTGCTGTCGCAGATGATCGGCGAGGCGGTGCCGAAACCAGTCGCGGTCGGCGAGCCAGGCGGCGACCGCGGCGACCGTGAAGAAGGCCTGGAAGATGTCGAGGAGCGCGATCCTGCTCATCACGAAACTCAGTCCGTCCACCACGATGAACAGGCCTGCCAACCCGCCGATGAGCGTCGAACGGGAGAGCCGGCGGGCCATTCGGACCACGGCGCCGATGAACAGCGAGCCGATCACCAGCGAGGCGAACCGCCAGCCGAACGAGTTCATCCCGAACAGGTGCTCGCCGACCGCGATGAGCCACTTGCCGACCTGGGGGTGCACGATGAACTCGGCCGATTTCTCCCAGATGTCGGTGGTGCCGGCGGCGATCTGCGGATCGGCATTGGACGGCCAGTTGCGTTCATAGCCGAAATGGAGAATCGACCAGGCGTCCTTCGCGTAATAGGTCTCGTCGAATTCCAGCCGGTTCGGACGCGAGAGATTCACCAACCGGATGAGGAATCCGATGACGACGAGGACGGCAGTGACGATCCAGCTCCGCAGTTCGTCGCGGCGCAGCGCTGCGCCGTCGTCGAGCTTGTCGATGGTCGACGGCAGCACGTCACGCAGTAGGCGCGGTGACGGCGAATCGATGGCAACGGGCTGCGGACTCACGGCGTCATCCTAGGGGCCCAGCCCATGAAGACCGGTCCGTCCGGCTATCGTCGCGGGGTGGACACCAGTGCTGTGGGACGACTCGTATTGGCCGGCACCCCCATCGGTGCGGCCAGCCAGGCTTCGCCGGAGCTGTGCCGCACGCTCGCGGACGCCGATGTGATCGCCGCCGAGGACACCCGCCTGTTGCGTACCCTGCTCGCCCGCACCCAGACCCAGACGCAGGCCCGCATCGTGAGCTATTTCGAGGGAAACGAGGCGGAGCGCACCCCCGGTCTGCTCGAGGACCTGCTGGCCGGCGCCACCGTCGTCGTCGCGACCGATGCCGGCATGCCCTCGGTGAGCGATCCGGGCTTCCGGCTCGTCGGTGCCGCCATACAGGCGAGCGTGCCGGTCACCTCGGTACCCGGCCCCAGCGCCGTCACCACGGCCCTGGCCGTATCGGGACTGCCCTGCGACCGTTTCTGTTTCGAGGGCTTCCTGCCCAGGGGCTCAGGCCCCCGCAAACGCCGCCTCGCCGAGCTGGCGGCGGAGCCACGCACGATGGTCTTCTTCGAGGCCCCGCATCGCCTGGCAGAATTCCTCGCCGACGCCGCCGCGGCTCTGGGACCCGAGCGTCGCGCGGTGCTGTGCCGCGAGCTCACCAAACCCTGGGAGGACATCATCCGCGCCAGCCTCGAGGAACTGACCCGGTGGGCCGAACGCCATGCCCGAGGCGAGACGACGATCGTCGTCGCGGGACGCCCAGAGCGGGCGGGCGAGGGTCTGGCCGACGCGCTCGAGATCGTTGCCGAGCGGATCGGTGCCGGCGAGCCGCTCAGCTCTGTTGTCAGCGAGGTGGCGGCACTCACCGGAGTACGGCGCAAAGAGCTCTACCGCGCGGCCCTGGCAGCCCGGGACGCCCGATGAACGCCGCGCGGCCGCCATCGAGCGGGCCCGGCCTCACCGTGCTGGGCGAGCAGGGGCCGGTGGCATCGCACCTCATCGACGAGGAACTCGCCCGCCGTGGACTGCCTGGCCTTCCCGAGCCTCTGCCGGGCCCTGTCGCCGACGACCACACCCATCTCGACGCTGTGCAGGAGATCTCCGGACTCGATCCCGAGTTCACCCTGGCGGCCAGCGAGTGCGTGGGTGTCACGAGGGTCGTCCAGGTGGGCTGCGATGTGGCGAGCAGCCAGTGGGCGCTCGACTTCGCCCAGACCCACGACCAGGTGGTGGCAGGCGTCGCCGTCCACCCCAACGACGCTGCGCGGCTCGTCGAGCGAGAGGGCGATGCCGCGCTGGATGCAGCCATCGGGCGCATTGCGGAGCTTGCCGGCCATGAGCGCGTCCGGGCGGTCGGGGAGACCGGCCTGGACTACTTCCGGACGCGCGACGAGCGGCAGCAGGCGATCCAGCGCCGGGCGTTCGCCGCGCACATCGAGCTCGCGAAGGCCACCGGCCGCACCCTGGTGATCCATGACCGCGACGCCCACGAGGACGTCTTGGCGGTCCTGGATGCCGAGGGCTGGCCCCGCGCAACGGTGCTGCACTGCTTCAGCGGTGATGCCGAGTTCGCGCGGGCCTGCCTCGACCACGGTGCCTGGCTGAGCTTCGGTGGATCGATCACCTTCAAGCCGAACGAGGAGCTGCGCCGGGCGCTGGCCGCCACGCCCGCGGACCGGATTCTCGTGGAGACCGACGCTCCCTATCTCACCCCGGTGCCGCTGAGGGGCCGGCCCAACGCGCCCTATCTGGTGGCCCACACCCTTCGCTGGATCGCCCATCTGCACCGCGGCGGCGCCCTCGCCGCCGGTCCACAGGTGCCTCGCGGCGAGCTGGAGGAGTGGTGCCGCCAGATCGACCACAACACCGACGAGGCCTATGGCGGGCACTGGGGCCCGGCCGTCGGGTCACCCGATCATGAGCCTGCCACGGGCGGGATCGAGCCGCGTCATGGCTGAACTGCTCGATCCGAGCACGCTGCGCCGCTATGCCCAGACGCTGGGACTGCGTCCTACGAAGACGCTCGGACAGAACTTCGTCGTCGACGCCAACACGGTCCGCCGGATCGTGGCGCTGGCCGAGGTGGGCGCCGACGACGTGGTCCTGGAGATCGGCCCGGGGCTCGGTTCCCTGACGCTGGGCCTGCTGGAGACGGGTGCGCAGGTCACCGCGGTGGAGATCGACCCTCTGTTGGCCGGTGCGCTGCCCGCCACCACAGCGAGCCATCAACCGGACCATGCGGGCCGGCTGCGGGTGGTGGGTGCCGACGCGATGACCATCGACGAGCTGCCCGGCCCGGCTCCCACCCGGCTCGTCGCGAACCTGCCCTACAACGTCTCCGTGCCCGTCCTGCTGCATGTCCTGGCCCAGTTCCCCAGCTGGACCGCGGGGCTGGTCATGGTGCAGCTGGAGGTCGCCGACCGGCTGGCCGCCGAGCCGGGTAGCAAGGTCTACGGCGTGCCGAGTGCGAAACTCGCCTGGTACGCCGATGCCGTGCGTGTCGCCACCGTGCCCTCCAGTGTGTTCTGGCCGGTGCCGAAGGTGGCGTCGGGGCTGGTCCGCCTCACCCGCCGGGAACCGCCGAGCACCACGGCGAGCCGTCAGCAGGTCTTCGAGGTCATCGATGCGGCGTTCAACCAGCGGCGCAAGATGCTGCGCTCCGCCCTGGCGGGCCTCGCGGGAAGCTCGGCGGCGGCCTCGGCGGCCATCACCGCTGCGGGCCTTGACCCGACTGTGCGCGGCGAACGGCTCGATGTGGCGCAGTTCGCGGCCATCGCCGAGCAGCTGGCGCGGCCGGCCGGCCGGGGGCCGCGCCGATGAGAGCCACCCCATCCGCAGCTGCCCGAGCCTTGCCGCGCGAGCGCCCCGCTGCAAGAACTCGCGATACGTTGGGCCTGTGAGCGAGAGTGGCACGTCGGCGGATGACAGCACCGGCCCCGGACTGAGCGCGGAGGACACCCGTGTCAAGGTGAGGGTCCCGGCGAAGGTCAATCTCAGCTTGCGCCTCGCGCCCCGCGACGACGATGGCTATCACCCGGTGAGTACGGTTTTTCAGGCCGTATCGCTGTTCGACGAGGTCGTCGCGGAACGGCGCACCGGCGGGCTCGTCGACGTGTTCATGCACGGGGGCCAGGCCGACCGGGTGAGCGATGACACGACGAACCTTGCCGTGCGGGCAGCGTTGTTGTTGCGCGCGGAACGGGGAGATCCCGAGCTGGGCGTGCACCTCGACATCACGAAGGCCATCCCGGTGGCGGGCGGTATGGCGGGTGGTTCGGCCGATGCCGCGGCCTCGCTGCTCGCCTGTTCGGTGCTGTGGGACCTGGACACCACCCCCGATGACCTCCACGAGCTGGCCAGCCGGCTCGGCTCCGATGTGCCCTTCGCGCTGCTGGGGGGCACGGCGATCGGCCACGGCCGCGGCGAGCAGCTGGTCCCGGCCCTTACCCGGGGCAGCTACCAGTGGGTCCTGGCGGTGGCACCCGAGGGCCTGTCCACCCCGAGCGTCTTCGCCCACTTCGATGCTCAGCTGGCGCGCGGAGCGGTGAGCCCGATGCCCTCGGCCGGCGCGGAACCCCCTCGCGAGCTTCTCAATGCGCTGTCCGGCGGGGACGCCGAGAGTGTGGCCGCCCACCTCGGCAACGACCTCCAGGAGGCAGCCTGCGAGCTGTATCCGCCACTGCGCCGCACCCTCGACATAGGGACGCAGGCAGGGGCACTGGCGGCGATCGTGTCCGGTTCGGGCCCCACCTGCGCCTTCCTGTGCGCCAACCAGGCCGATGCCCGCAACGTCGAGGCCGTGCTGCTCGGATTGGACCAGGTGCTCGAGGTGCACCGCGTCAGCGGCCCAGTCCCCGGAGCCCAGCTCGTGAGCTGAGGGAGCCGCAGCGATGTCGTCACGCAGAGGAACGCCGCGCGGTGGGGCGCGGCGCCGGCCTGGAACACTGGGATCATGACCAGCGAGGATCCCGGATATGACAGCGACGAGGTGGATGCCCTGGTCGCCAGCTGGTCGCGCGAACGCCCCGATGTCGACGTCTCCAGCCTGGAGATCTGGTCGCGCGTCTGGCGGCTCTCCCAGATCCTGTCCGGGGTGCGCGCCGGGGCCTACCAGGAGCACGACCTGGCCGTGTGGGAGTTCGACGTGCTCTCCGCGCTCCGGAAGCTGGGTCTGCCCTATCGGGCGAGCGTCGGACAGCTCATGCGCGACAACCATGTGACGAGCGGGACGATGACCAATCGGGTCGACAGGCTGGCCGAACGCCAGTTCGTGCGTCGTCGCCCCGATCCGCACGACCGGCGCAGCGTCCTGGTGGAGCTGACCGCCGCCGGGCGCGAGCGGGTCGATGGTGCACTGAGCAGCCTCGCCCGCGCGGAGGCGCGGATGCTCGCCGGCATCGACGAGGCGGATCGACGCGTGCTGCAGGACCGCTTGCGGGCCCTGCTGGCCAGCCAGGATGGCGATGAGTGAGGCTGCCGGTACGCCAGCGGGAGGGACGCCGGGCCGGGCGACGGATGGCACACTCGGCAGGACCGCGGCCGGCGAAGGCGCGGCATCGGGGCCCAGCTGGCTGGGGGCAACGGTGTTCCTGACAGCGGGGCAGGAACGAACCGAGCCCGGTTGGCAGCGTCTGGACGAGCTGCTCGCCCCCGATCAGCTGCAGGCCCGCCAGCGTGCCGTGTCGCAGCAGCTCTCGCCGCTGGCGGCCCGGCCCGAGGCCGGCGAGGAGTGCGCCTGGGCCCTCGTCGCGCTCAACCTCACCGGCTGGATCCTCGCGCCTGCCACGGCCTATGGGTTGGACGGGCTACGACCGCGCAGCAGCTGGCCAGACGCTCTCCGGGTACGGGCTCAACGGCTCGGCCCCCTGGAACTGGGCATCTGCACCGACCGGGTCGAGCATCCGGTGGGAGCCGGCGGAGCTGCTCCGGGCCCGGCGCTCGCCGACCTGGCGGCACTGCTGGCAGCGGGCCTGCAGGCAGCCGGCGCCCCCCGCATCCAGGTGACCAGCGCACTTGCCAGCACGCTCAATACCCTGGCGGCCGAGCTGCCCGCCCACCTGGGGGGCACCGAGGCACTCGTCTCCTGGCTGTGGGAGGCCCTGGTCCGGGCGCCGGCACGCCTGTCCGGGCGCCCGGGCAGCGGGCAGTTCCGCCGTCCGGCCTGCTGCGGACTGGTGGGAATGAGCGGCGACCCGCGGTCTGCCTGTGGCGACTGCCCGCGCAGTCACCGGGGCTGAGCACCCGCGGCGCCGGCGTCGCGGGTGATCTGGGCGGTCTCGCGCGGATCGGTGAGCAGCGTGGCCCGGTGCTCCAGGCTGGACAGCCCGTTCCAGGCCAGGTTCACCAGCTCGGCCGCCACCTTCGCCTTGTCCGGGCGGCGCGTGTCCACCCACGACAGGCCGGCGGAACTGACCAGCCCTACGAGGGCCTGGCTGTAGACCCCGGCAATCACCGGATCGTATCCGCGCCGCACCAGGGGAGGGCCGAGCAGGTCCTCGACGCGGGTGGCGATGTCATTGAGGATCGAGGCGAACGAACCGGTGGTGCTGCCGACCGGCGAGTCGCGTGACAGGATCCGGAAGCCGTCGGGACGGTCGTCGATGTAGTCGAGCAGCGCCAGCGTGCCTCGCTCGATCACCTCGCGGTAGCTCTTGGAGGGCTGGGAGATGGCCGATTTGATGGCATTGTCCAGTGTGGTCACCTCGCGATCCACGACGACCGCGTAGAGGCCCTCCTTGCCGCCGAAATGGCCGTAGACCACTGGCTTGCTCACCTGGGCCCGTGCTGCGACCTCCTCGACGCTCGTACCGTCGAAGCCGCGTTCGGCGAACAGCGCGCGCGCCACGCTGATGAGCTGTTCGCGGCGCTCGCCGCTGCTCATCCGGGTCCGGCCCCGTCGTCGCCCTGCCGTGCCAGAGGTCACAGAGCCCAGTCTCCCACAGCGCCTTCCGGCCGCCGCTGCGGGCAGGTCCTGTGCTCAGCGGCGACGCCAGGTGGCGGGTCGCAGCTCGTCGGCGACCCGGTCGGCCACGCCCAGCGCGATGGAGAAGATTGCCATGCGCACCAGCAGGCCGTTGTCGGTCTGGCGGAAGATCGCCAGACCCGGGAAGCCGTCCACATCGGGGGACAGGTCGAAGGAGTTGTGGCGCGAGTCGCGGGGCAGTGGATGCATGACGATCGCATCTGGGCTGGCGTGCTCCTGGAGGATCGCGGTGTTGAGCAGGTCACCGTGCAGGTGCACCGCCTGCTCGTCCTCCTCGCTGAGCCTCTCCTTCTGCACGCGCGTGCAGTAGATCACGTCGGCGGGGGCGATCGCCTCATCCACCGAATCGCACTCGACGATCCGGTTGCCGGTGGATGCCACGAGGTCGAAGAAGCCGGAGGGCAGGGCGAGGGCGGGCGGTCCGAAGACACGGAAGCTCACATTGTCGTAGAGACCGAGGATCTGCAAGAGGGAATGGACGGTGCGGCCGTAGCGCAGGTCGCCGAGAACGGCGATGGTTGCCCCGTCGATGCTCTTGTCGCGGGAACTCAGCTCCTCGCGCATCGTGAACAGGTCGAGCAGCGACTGGCTGGGGTGCTCGCCCGAGCCGTCTCCCGCATTGATGACCGGCACCACCGAGGCCTGCGCGAACTGGGCCACCGATCCGGTGTCGGGATGACGCACCACCATCGCATCGGAGTAGCCCGACACCACCCGTGCGGTGTCGTGGATTGATTCGCCCTTGGCCATCGACGAGAAGGTGAAACCGGTGGTGGAGACCACCGATCCGCCGAGGCGGCGGAAGGCCGACTCGAAGCTGAGTCTCGTGCGGGTGCTCGGCTCGAAGAAGAGGCTGCCCAGCACCGCTCCCTCCAGGATGCGGCACACCATCCTCCCCTCGCCAACCGGCCTCAAGCTCTCGGCGACGGCGAAAAGCCTTGTCAAGGCGGCGCGGTCCAGCTGGCTGACGCTGAGCAGATGCTGTCCGGTGTCGAAGGGCGGGAGTGCGGATGGCGGGTTCGTGACCTCGGTGCTCACGGCTGAAGCCTAGAGGATCGGGCCGGGACCGTTCGCCGCCGCTCAGGGCGTGCCCCGGCCGGCCCGGAGCCCGGGTCGCCCAGACGCGGTGGGGCATGCGCCGATGCGATTGTCCCCGCGGGCCGTCCAGACCCTAGAATCAATGGGTCGCCTATGGCGATCGTTCCCTGGTTGGTCTGCCGGCAAGGCCCGCCTGACTTTGAATCAGGACTAGCGACGCAGGTTCGACTCCTGCCCAGGGAGCCGCTCAATGAGGTGTGTCCGACCGGGAGGAAAAGTGAGCACCAGCACCGAAGATCTCGACCCCGGGGCCGCCGATGTGAGCGCCGTCATCGTGCTCGCAGCGGGGCACGGCACCCGGATGAAATCGACTACCTCGAAACTCCTGCACAAGGTGGCAGGCAAGTCGATGCTCAGCTATGCGGTGCAGGCCGCCAAGGCCCTCTCGCCCCAGCACCTCGTGGTCGTCGTCGGGCACGGGCGCGAACAGGTCCAGGCTCACCTGGGCGAGATCGCACCCGAGGCCACCATCGCCGTCCAGGAGGAGCAGCTCGGCACCGGCCACGCGGTGCGCTGTGGTCTGGGAGCCCTTCCGCCCCAGGTGCGCGGCACCGTGGTCGTCACCTACGCGGATGTGCCGCTCCTCTCGGGCGAGACACTCGGCGAGCTGGTGCGCACCCACGCCCGCCAGGCCAATGCCGTCACCGTCCTCACCGCCGAGCTCGATGACCCCACCGGCTATGGCCGCATCGTGCGCGATCACGGGCGCGTGCTGCGCATCGTCGAGCACAAGGACGCCACTCCCGCCGAGCGAGAGATCGGCGAGGTCAACTCCGGGATCTATGTCTTCGACTCCGAGCTGCTGCGTGAGGGGCTTGCCCAGATCGGTCGCGACAACTCCCAGCGTGAGCTCTACCTGACCGATGTCGTGGAGTACGCCAACCGGATCGGACGGGGCGTGGGTGCTTTCCAGACCACCGACGCCTGGCAGACGATGGGCGTCAACGATCGGCTTCAGCTGTCACGGATGAACGCCGAGGTGAACCGGCGGATCTGCGAGAAGTGGATGCTCGAGGGCGTCACCATCGCCGATCCGGCAAGCACCTGGATCGAGGACGATGTCACTCTCCAGCCCGATGTCACGCTGCTGCCGTGCACCCAGCTGCTCGGCGCCACGAGCGTGGCCGCCGGGGCGGTGATCGGACCCGACACCACCCTCAAGGATGTCGAGGTGGGTGCGGGTGCCCGTGTGCTGCGCACCCACGGCGAGCTCTCGGTGATCGGCCCCAATACCGATGTGGGGCCGTGGGCGCGGCTGCGCCCGGGCACCGAGCTGGGGGAGCACGGCAAGATCGGCACATTCGTGGAGACCAAGAACGCCAAGATCGGCGCGCGCAGCAAGGTGCCTCATCTGAGCTACTGCGGGGACGCCATCCTCGGCGAGGCTGTCAATATCGGCGCCGGCACGATCTTCGCCAACTACGACGGCAAGCACAAGTCGACGAGCCATCTGGGCGACGATGTGTTCATCGGCTCCAACTCGGTTCTGGTCGCGCCTGTCGACATCGCCTCGGGGGCCTTCGTCGCGGCCGGGTCGACCGTGACCGAGGACATCCCGGCTGGGGCGCTGGCAGTGGCACGGGGGCGTCTGCACATTTCCGAGGGTTGGGTCCACAGGCGTCGTCCCGGAACCGGGGCCGACGTGGCAGCACTGCATGACAAGGGCGCCATCCATCCTGCCGTCCAGGCGAGCCGCGAGATCCTCGACGCCGAGCGCGGCCCCGGCCATCACTGATCTGCCCATCACTGATCTGCACCGAATCACGGATCCACCACAACACCAAGGGGAATAACCGAATGAGCGGCCTCAAGCGCAACAGCGAGCAGCATCTCATGCTGTTCTCGGGCAGGGCTTACCCGGAGCTGGCACACAGCGTCGCCGAACTCATGGGGGTGGAGCTGGTGCCCAGTCGCCTCATCGCCTACGCAAATTCGGAGATCTACGTCCGCTACGAGGAATCGGTCCGGGGCAGCGACGCCTTCGTGATCCAAAGTCATCCCGCACCGGTGAACGAGTGGCTCATGGAACAGCTCATCATGGTCGACGCCCTCAAGCGCGCCTCGGCCAAGCGCATCACCGTCGTCGCGCCGTGCTTCCCCTACGCCCGCCAGGACAAGAAGCATCTGGGCCGGGAGCCCATCTCGGCGCGGCTGGTCTCCGATCTGTTCCGCACGGCGGGTGCCGACCGCATCATGTCCGTCGACCTGCATGCCGCCCAGATCCAGGGCTTCTTCAACGGCCCCCTCGACCATCTCTCGGGCCTGCCGGTGCTGGCCGACTATGTCGAGAAGAAGTACTGCGACGACAACATGGTCGTCGTGAGCCCCGACGCCGGGCGAGTACGGCTGGCCGATATGTGGAGCGACCGCCTCAAGGTGCCGTTGGCGATCATCCACAAGCGTCACGATCCGACGCAGGCCAACCTCGTGAAGGTCTACGAGGTGGTCGGCGACGTCGAAGGACGCACCTGCATGCTCGTCGACGACATGATCGACACCGGCGGCACGATCTGCCAGGCGGCCAACGCCCTCCTCGAACGCGGCGCCGCCCGGGTCATCGCGGCGGCGACCCATGCGGTGCTGTCGGGCCCGGCCGAGGAGCGGCTCAATGCCACGCCGTTCGAGGAGATCATCGTCACCAACACGCTGCCGGTGCCCAAGGGCATCGACATTCCGAAGATGACCGTGCTGTCGATCGCCCCGCTGCTGGCCCGCGCCATCCATGAGGTCTTCGAGGACGGTTCGGTGACGAGCCTGTTCACCAACGGCGCCAACGTGCACTGAGTACACCGGCGCGCCAGCGCATTGTCGTCCTGCTCGCCGCTTCGCTATGATGAGCAGGTTGCTTGGCGAGGGCTCAGAAGGCGCTGATCCGTGATCGACTGGCACGAGGTGGGTTCTCCCCCTTCGGTGCCTGGTCCATCGGGCACCTCCAGAAATGTCCCGAGTCGCGTAACCACGCGCCCGCGCCGTGCCCTCACGCACACGCACGAGGACGGCCAGGGAAGCGGCACGGCCGGGATCCCTGCCCGCCGCTGGCGTCGGCGCACCATGACACTGTGAACGGATACTGACAAGGAGTACCGATGGCTGAGATTCAGCTCGACGCTGAGGCCCGCACCGAGTTCGGCAAGGGCGCGGCCCGCCGCATCCGCCGCGCCGACAAGATCCCCGCCGTGCTGTACGGGCACGGCACCGATCCGGTGCATCTGACGCTCAAGGGCCACGAGACGCTGCTGGCCCTGCGCCAGGAGAACGCGCTGCTGCACCTGCATCTGGCCGACGGCATCGAGCACCTGGCCCTGCCCAAGCAGATCCAGCGGGATCCCATCACCAAGTTCATCGAGCACGTCGATCTGCTGCTCGTGAAGCGTGGCGAGAAGGTCACCGTCGATGTGCCGCTGGAGTTCCTCGGCGAGCCTGCTCCCGATTCGATCCTCAACGAGGAGCGCACCCACCTGTCGATCCGTGCGGAGGCGACGAACATCCCCAACCTCATCACGGTCTCGGTGGAGGGTCTGTCCGTCGGCGAGCAGATCCTGGCTGCCCAGGTGACACTGCCCGAGGGATGCGAGCTCGAGGACGATCCCGAGCAGCTCATCGCGTCCGGCACCGCCCAGATCAGCGAGGCTGCTCTGGAGGCCGAGCTCAACGAGAACCAGCCCGAGACGGCTGGCGGGGCGGAGGACCAGGAGCCGGCAGCTGAGGGCGCGGAGTCCGACTCCCAGGCGTGATCGCCTTCTTCGCGAGGCAGCTGGCCCCGATCGGGCGCGCGTGCTTGATCGGCGCCAGGTGCTGTGAGGTGCAGACGCGATGACATGGCTGGTGGTGGGGCTCGGTAACCCCGGCGCGCAGTACGCGGACACCCGACACAACGTTGGTTTCATGACGCTCGACGAGCTGGCCCGTCGCGCCGGGGTGCGCTGGAAGAACGGTCGCGGCATGCACGCCCAGGTAGCCGATACGCGCATCGGGGCACGCGGCATCGGGCTGCCCGGCGGCGAGGCGCTCGTGCTTGCCAAACCGGTCACCTTCATGAATGAGTCCGGTCAGGCTGTCAGCGCCCTCGCCCGCTTCCATCATCTGGGACCCGAGCAGATCGTTGTCGTCCATGACGAGCTCGATCTGGCACCGGGCCAGCTGCGCATGAAGAAAGGTGGCGGCGACAACGGCCACAACGGGTTGCGCTCGATCCGGGCGCACCTGGGTGGCGGTGAATTCCATCGGGTGCGCATCGGCATCGGGCGCCCGGGTGGGCACCGGGCCGGTGCCGACTATGTGCTCGGCCACATCCCCCCGGCGATGCGCGAGGACTTGGCGCTCGACATTGCCCGGGCGGCCGACGCCGTGGTCATGCTGTGCACCGAGGGTTTGGGTGCTGCCCAGAATCGGTTCAATGCATGACAGCGCCGAGCGGTTTCGCGCGGCTCACCGGGCTCGGGCCTGCCCTGGACCTGCCACAAGGCGCAGTGCTGGCAGCCCGGCTCACCGGCGCCGAACTGGTTGGGCACGCCAGGTAGTCTGGATCAAGTGAATCTGCGTGGCCTTCTCACCACTCTTGGCCGAGATCCTGGCGTGGCGGAGGCCATCGACCAGGCGGGCGCCGGAGTTGACGCACTGGACATCACCTGCCCGGCCTCGGCCCGTTCGCTGTTGTGCTGCGAACTCGTTGCGTCAACCCATCGGCCACTGCTCGTCATCGCCTCGACCTTCCGCGAGGCCGAGGCCTTCACCGACGAGCTGTCCGGGCTGCTCGGGTCCGGGGCCGTCGCCTACTATCCGGCCTGGGAGACGCTGCCGCACGAGCGGCTCAGCCCGCGCTCCGATACCGTCGGACGCCGGATCACGGTGCTTCGCCGGCTCGCCGGGAACGATACGGAGCCGGCGCCGTCGGTTGTCGTCGCCCCGGTCCGTTCGGTGCTGCAACCCCAGGTCAAGGGGCTGTCCCAGCTCGTGCCGGTGCACATCGCAGTGGGCCAGGACTATGAGCTGGCCCAGCTGGAGACCGATCTGGTGGGCGCGGCCTACAACAGGGTGGATTTGGTGGAGCGGCGCGGCGAGTTCGCCGTGCGCGGCGGCATCGTCGACATCTTCTCCCCGACCCATGAGCACCCGGTCCGCGTCGACTTCTTCGGCGACACGGTCGAGGAGATCCGCTATTTCACCGTCGCGGACCAGCGGTCCACCGACGAGACACTCCAGGACTTCGTGGCAGTGCCCTGCCGCGAACTGCTCATCACCGACACGGTGCGCGAGCGGGCAGCGCGACTCATCGACACCCACCCCGAGCTCTCGGAGATGCTGGAGAAGATCAGCCAGGGACAGGCCTGCGAGGGAATGGAAGCCCTCATCCCTGCCCTGGTCGACCAGCTCGAACTGCTCGTCGATGTGATGCCAGCGAACACGCTCGTGCTCGTGGCCGATCCCGAGCTCGTCCGTTCACGTGCCGAAGACCTGGTGCGCACCAGCCAGGAATTCCTCCATGCATCGTGGGCGGCCGCCGCCACGGGCGGCAAGGCACCGATCGATCTGGAGTCCTCGGCCTACCGGGAACTGTCCGCGGTGCGGGCCCGGGCGCTGTCGCGGGGCCAGGCCTGGTGGTCGCTCTCGCAGTTCACCGCCGGCCCGCCAGAAGATGCCGCGAGTCCGGCCCTGCGGCAGGAGATCACCGGCGGCGCGTCCTCCCCGGTGGCTTCCCTTCGGCTGGACATTGAGGCGATGCCGAGCTGGAGCGGCGATGCGGAGGCGGCAGTGACCGCCATGAAGGCCGATCTCGGGCGGGGCTGGCGGGTGGTGCTCAGCGTCCCCGGCAAGGGCCTGGCCGCGCGGATGACTGAGCTGCTCGGCGATCGCGATGTGCCAGCCCGGATCGCGGATCTCGACACCCAGGAGCCGGTGCCCGGGGTGGTCGAGGTGGTCGTCTCCACTGTGCAGCACGGCTTGCGCGCTCCCGCCATCGAGCTTGCCGTGATCGCCTCCGGTGACCTCTCGCACCAGCCCGCCGAGACCCACTCCAGCCGCAGGATGCCCGCCAAACGGCGCAATCAGGTCGTCCCCCTGGAGCTGCGGCCTGGGGACCCGCTCGTTCACGAGCAGCACGGCGTGGGCCGCTTCGTCGAGCTGGTGCAGCGCACCGTCTCCGGGGCGACCAGGGAATACATGGTCATCGAGTACGCGCCCTCGCGGCGCGGGCAGCCCGGCGACCGTCTCTATCTGCCGATGGACCAGCTGGATCAGGTCACCCGCTATGTGGGCGGCGAGACGCCGGCGCTGGACAGGATGGGCGGAGCGGACTGGAAGCAGCGCAAGTCACGCGCCAAGAGGGCAGTGCGCGAGATCGCTGCCGGCCTCATCAAGCTCTACGCTGCCCGGCAGGCCACCCGGGGCCACGCCTTCGGCCCCGACACTCCCTGGCAGCGCGACATGGAGGACGCCTTCTACTACACGGAGACGCCCGATCAGCTGGCATGCATCCAGGACGTGAAGCATGACATGGAGAGCGTCGTCCCGATGGATCGGCTGATCTGCGGTGATGTCGGCTACGGCAAGACCGAGATAGCGGTGCGGGCCGCGTTCAAGGCCGTCCAGGACGGCAAGCAGGTTGCGGTCCTCGTGCCCACCACGCTGCTCGTGCAGCAGCATGCCCAGACCTTCATCGACCGCTACGCGGGTTTCCCGGTGGTCGTCGAACAGCTGAGCCGTTTCTCCACGCCGGTCCAGACCAAGAGGACCGTCGAGGGGCTCCAATCGGGCCGTGTCGACGTGGTCATCGGCACCCATCGGCTGCTCTCGGACCAGATGAAGTTCAAGGATCTGGGCCTGGTGATCATCGACGAGGAGCAGCGCTTCGGCGTCGACCACAAGGAGGCCCTCAAGAAGCTGCGGGTCAATGTCGATGTCCTGTCGATGAGCGCCACGCCCATTCCGCGCACGCTGGAGATGGCCGTGACGGGCATCCGGGAGATGAGCACGATCGCCACCCCGCCCGAGGAACGCCACCCGGTGCTCACCTTCGCCGGACCCTATGACGAGGGCCAGGTGGTGGCGGCGATCCGCCGTGAGCTGGCGCGCGAGGGCCAGGTCTTCTTCGTCCACAACCGGGTGCAGAGCATCGACCGCACGGCCGCCCGGATCCGCGATCTGGTGCCCGAAGCCCGTGTCGCGGTGGCGCACGGCCAGATGAACGAGAAGGCGCTGGAGAAGGTCATGGTGGACTTCTGGGAGCGGCGTGCCGATGTGCTGGTCTGCACGACAATCGTCGAGGCCGGGCTCGACATCTCCACCGCGAACACGCTCATCGTGGACCGGGCTGACCATATGGGGCTGTCCCAGCTCCACCAGCTGCGCGGACGGGTGGGGCGCGGACGTGAGCGCGGCTACGCCTACTTCCTCTATCCGCCGGACAAGCCCCTCACGACCACCGCCCACGACCGGCTGGCCGCACTGGCCGCCAACAACGACCTCGGCGCCGGCATGGCGATCGCCATGAAGGACCTGGAGATCCGCGGTGCCGGGAATCTGCTGGGCGAGGAGCAGTCCGGGCACATCGCCGATGTGGGCTTCGACCTGTACCTGCGCCTGGTGGGCGAGGCAGTGGCGGAGTACAAGGGCGATGGGCCCTCCGAGGGCGAGGCCCCCATCCGTATCGAACTGCCGGTGGACGCCAGGCTGCCCATCGACTATGTGGAGTCCGAGCGGCTGAGACTGGAGATGTACAAGCGGATCGCCGAGATCCGCACCCGTGAGCAGATCGGGGCGCTGCGCCAGGAACTGGTCGATCGCTACGGGCCGCTGCCGGCGCAGGCCGAATCGCTGCTCACCCTGGCAGATTTCCGCAGGCTGTGTCGCGAAGCCGGTCTCACCGAGGTGATGGCGCAGGGCAACAACATCCGGTTCGCTCCGCTCATCGGGCGACGCAGCCCGGAAGGTACCGAGCTGAGCATCCCCGACAGCCGCCGGATGCGCCTGGAGCGGCTCTATCCGGGCAGCGTCGTGAAGAACGCCGCCAATATGCTGCTCGTGCCACGTCCGCGCACCGCCACGGTGATGGGCCAGCCGATCGCCGACGACGAGCTCGTGGAGTGGGCGAAACGCTTTGTCACCGACATCCTGCTGCCGCCGCGTCCCGGTGCGGGTGACGCGCCAACCGACCAGCCCGCTGGGCTAGGCTCGACATCGGATGGGCGACGTCGCCCGCGCGCCCGTGCAAACCAAGGAGTCTCCCGATGATGCACCGCTCGCTGCTCGTGCGGCTCGGCCTGCCACTCGCCGCGATGGGGACCTTGGCGAGCTGCGCGCCCAACCCGGGTGTCGCGGCAGAACTCGGCGGGGTGCGGGTCAGCGAATCTGCTGTCGACGCCTACTCGAGGGGATGCGTCGAAGTGCTCGACGAGATGGGGATCGCCGGCAACGTCACCGATGGCGACGTGCGGCGCAATGTGGTCTCCTGGGCGGCCTCGGGACTGATCGCCGACCAGCTGGCCGCACGCTATGGCGTGACCATTGAGGACGCGGACAAACGCGCGGCACTCGCGAGCCTGCAGGACGGCGCCCAGTTCGCCCAGAACCCCGAATGCGGCCGGGCCCTGGACGGGCGGGTGCGGCTGCTCGCGCTGGCCATGCGCCACGATGTCGGCGAGGTGAGTCGTGACGCCGCCGCGGCACCGGTGATCGTCAACCCCCGCTATGGCACGTGGAACGGCGCGGAGCAAATCGTGAGCGGCACCGGATCGCTGTCCAGCCCCGGGACGGGTGGATCGTGACCGAGGTGCCCGAGACCCCCGCAGGGAGCGCGCTGCCCCGGCTTGCCGAGGTGATGGCCAGGCTGCGCGCAGACTGCCCCTGGGATGCCCGTCAGACCCATGTGAGTCTCGTGAAGCACCTTGTGGAGGAGTGTGCCGAGACGGTTGACGCGATCGAGACCGGCTCACCTGCCGATCTGCGCGAGGAACTCGGGGACGTGCTCATGCAGGTGGTCTTCCACGCGCTCATTGCCAGCGAGGACGGCTGGTTCACGCTCGATGACGTGATCAATGCCACCGCGGACAAGCTGATTGCCCGCCATCCCCATGTCTACGAGGGGGCTGAGCTCCCGGCGGATTTCGATGCCAGCTGGGAGAGGCGCAAGAGGGCGGCCAAGCATCGGGAATCCTGCCTCGACGGCATTGCCGATTCGCTGCCGACCCTCGCCAGGGCGGCGAAGGTTGCCCAGCGCGAACACAATGGCGGCCCTGACCGCGCCAGCGCAGGCGCCGAGCCGATCACCGCCGAGCAGGCCGGGGAGCAGATCCTGCAGATCGTGCGGCGTGCCCAGATCGGCGGAGTCGACGTTGACCAGGCGACCCGGACGGCAGTGCGTGCCTGGGAGCAAGAGATCAGGGAGCAAGAGGTCAGGGCCCGCGAACAGGGACTGGCAAGCGCCTGAGCAGGCCGGCGGCGGACCCCCGGCACTGAGTCGGTTGTGGCCCGCAAGCCGAGGGCGGATCTGGCGGGTGCGAGCCGGTGCCGAGCGGATAGGCTGAGCGCCGGGAGCGTATTGCTCCCCGAGTCAACGAAAGGTCAAAACCCGTGGCAGCTATCGAACACATCGAGGCTCGCGAGATTCTCGATTCGCGCGGCAATCCGACCGTCGAGGTCGAGGTCTATCTGGACGAGCCAGGCGTCTCGGCCCGTGCAGCCGTTCCGTCCGGTGCATCCACCGGTGCCTTTGAGGCCGTCGAGCTGCGTGACGGCGACAAGGCCCGTTACGGCGGCAAGGGTGTCCAGAAGGCCGTGACGAACGTCGAGGAGGCCATCCAGGAAGAGGTCCTGGGTATGGAGGCAAGCGACCAGCGGGCTCTCGACGAGGCCATGATCGCTCTCGACGGCACCGACAACAAGGCCAAGCTCGGCGCCAACGCCATCCTCGGCGTCTCGCTCGCGGCGGCGAAGGCCTCTGCGGTCTTCGCAGGACTCGAGCTCTACAAGTACCTTGGTGGCCCGACCGCCAATGTGCTCCCGGTGCCCATGATGAACATCCTCAACGGCGGCGCCCACGCCGACAGCAATGTCGACATCCAGGAGTTCATGATCGCTCCGATCGGCGCCAAGAGCTTTGCCGAGGCGTTGCGGATCGGCGCGCAGGTCTACCACGCGCTCAAGGGCGTGCTCAAGGACAAGGGTCTCAACACAGGTCTCGGCGACGAGGGCGGTTTCGCGCCGAATCTCGACTCCAACCGCGAGGCCCTCGATCTCATCGAGGAGGCCATCAAGAAGGCCGGCTTCGTTCCCGGGAAGGACGTTGCGCTGGCTCTCGACGTGGCAGCCTCGGAGTTCTACTCCGACGGCAAGTACACCTTCGAGGGCTCGCAGAAGTCGAGCGCCGAGCTCATCGAGTACTTCGAGAAGCTCATCGAGGACTACCCGCTCGTCTCCATCGAGGATCCCCTCGACGAGGAGGACTGGGACGGCTGGGCGACGTTCACCGAGCAGGTTGGCGACAAGGTGCAGATCGTCGGCGACGACCTGTTCGTGACCAATGTGAAGCGCCTCCAGAAGGGCATCGACACCGGGGCCGCGAACGCCCTGCTGGTCAAGGTGAACCAGATCGGTTCGCTCACCGAGACCATCGACGCTGTCACGCTCGCCCACCGCAACGGCTTCCGTACCATGATGAGCCACCGTTCCGGCGAGACCGAGGACACCTTCATCGCCGACCTGGCGGTGGCCCTCGGCACCGGGCAGATCAAGTCCGGCGCGCCGGCCCGTGGCGAGCGCATCGCCAAGTACAACCAGCTGCTCCGTATCGAGGCCGACCTCGATGACGCAGCCGTGTACGCCGGCGCCAGCGCTTTCCCGCGCTTCGATTCCTCGAAGTGGTGAAAGAGCAGCCCTTGAGCTGACGATGCACTTGAGCTGACGATGCACAGGGGTGCCGCCCACAGGGCGGCGCCCCTGTTGTCTTGTGCCCCCCAAGGGCGGCCGCCGTGAGTCCTGCGCCGTCCTTGGGGCATCCGGGTGGGTGAGCAAGAATGGGGCCATGGCTTCCCCTCGATCAGGCAGGCCCCCGCGCGGCCACAGCTCGGCGGGGGACACGCCCAGCAGGCGTACCAGTGCCCGCGCCGAGCGGCGGGCCTCGCGGGGCGCCACGCATCTGCAGTCCGCGTCGGCCGGCGCAGGCCAGCCGGATGGTGAAGAGTCCACCGCGACCGGTCCCGTGGTGCGCTCGGGAGTCCGCGCGACACGGCGCCTGACGGCGATCATGGTGGTCCTGGCGATTCTCGTCATCTCGCTCGTGTCGAGCCTTCGGGTATATGTGGACCAGCGCTCCGAGATGGCCAGCGCGCGGGCCCAGATCGCGCAGAGCAACGAGCAGATTGCTGCCTTGGAGCAGCAGAAGCAGCAGTGGGACGACCCGGACTTCGTTCGCGCCCAGGCACGTGACCGGCTCGGCTGGGTGATGCCGGGGGAGTCGGGCTATCGGGTCGTCGATGCCAAGGGGGAGCCGTACGGCGGAGGTACGACGATTGACCGGACGACGTCCGGCGAGGCGGCCAACCAGAGTTGGTGGCAGCGCCTGTGGTCGTCGGTGCGGGCTGCGGACCAACCCACAGCCACCCCATCGGTGCCGGCTGGCGACCGGATCATTTCGGTCTCCCCAAGTCCTGAGCCCACGCCGGTTCCCTCGGGTGCGGCCACCCCCTGACGGGCAGGCAGCTGCACCATGTCGTCTGGCGGCGTGCTCGTCTGGCGGCATGCTCGTCGTGGCGGCGTGGAAGAATGGTGGGGTGCGAGAGCTGGAGTCGATGAGCAGCGAGGACGAGGTCGTCATCGCCGAGCAGCTCGGTCGCCCGCCCCGCGGCGTCGTCGGTGTCGCGTGGCGCTGCCCCTGCGGGCACCCGGGTGTCATTGCCACCAAACCACGGTTGCCCAACGGCAGCCCGTTCCCGACCTTCTACTACCTCACCTGCCCACAGGCTGTGGCGGCCTGCTCGCGCCTCGAGGCCTCCGGCCTGATGGCCGAGTGGACGGCTGAGATTGCTCGGGATCCGCATCTGGCGCGCGCGCATCATGACGCCCACGAGGCATATCTCGCCGATCGCGCCCGCTATGGCGCGGTGCCGGAGCTGGCCGGGATCAGTGCCGGCGGGATGCCCACCCGGGTGAAGTGCCTCCATGCGCTACTGGCGCATGCCTTGGCGGCCGGACCGGGCGTCAACGAGCTCGGCGACGAGACGGTGCGCCTGGTCGGGGAGTTCTGGAGCTCGCCTCATGAGTGTGCGCGCACAGGGGAGCAATGATGAAGGTCGCTGCCATCGATTGCGGCACGAACACGATGAGGCTGTTCGTTGCCGGTCAGGAAGCCGACGGCTCCCTGCGCGAGTACGACCGACGGCTCACCTTCGTGGGGCTGGGGGAGGGCGTGGATGCGACGGGTGCCTTCGCGTCCGATGCGCTGAGCAGGGCATTCGTGGCCTGTGAGCAGTACGCGGAGGTCATCGCCGATCTGGACTGTCGGCGGGCTCGTTTCGTGGCCACCTCGGCGACCAGAGACGCCTCGAATCGTGAGGAGCTGTTCTCCGGTGTGCGGGCCAGGCTGGGCATCGAGCCCGAGGTGATCAGTGGCCTCGAGGAGTCGCAGTTGAGCTTCCGCGGCGCGCTCTCCGGCATTCGCTGCCCGCGCAGTCCGGTGCTCGTGATGGATTCCGGGGGCGGGTCGACGGAACTTGTCAGGGGGACGGTGGACGCCGCGGGAGCCCGTATCGAGACCGGGGTGAGCCTGAACATCGGTTCGCGCCGGTTGCGCGAGCGGATCCTGCACGATGACCCTCCCAGCGCCGAGCAGATCGCCCGCGCCCGGGCCCTCGTGGACGAGCAGCTGGACGGGTGCGGTGTCGGGCTGGGCGACATCGGCACATTCATCGGGGTTGCCGGCACGGTCACCTCGATGACTGCCGTGGCCCTGGGCCTTCGCCGCTACGACCGTTCGCGCGTGCACGGCGCCGCGATCGCGCGCGATGTGGTGCGCCGGACCGCCGAGCGACTGCTCGGTGCCACGGTGGCCGAGGTGACGAGCTGGGGGCCGGTGCAGCCACAGAGGGCCGAGGTGCTGTGCGCTGGCGCCCTCATCGTGGCCGAGGTGACCCGACGTGTTGGTGCCGCAGAGCTGGTGGCCAGCGAGGCCGATATCCTCGACGGCATTGCGTTGGGGATGCTCAACGACGGAACCGGCCAGGTACTCTCGCCGCGCTGAACCCGATGGTCCGCGCCAAGGGCGCGGTGGGCCCCCGTAGCCCAATGGCAGAGGCAGGCGGCTTAAACCCGCCCAAGTGCGAGTTCGACTCTCGTCGGGGGTACGGCTGGCCGGGCCGCGCCATCATGGAGTGGTGACAACGGCCATCAGCGGCGAGCCCTGGCGCCGCGCGGTGGAGACCCTGCTCGCCGTGGCCCGCGCTCACCCGGATGTCAGGGTGCTGAGGGCAACCATCGGTCCCGACAATGAGGCCTCCCGGGCCGTGATCGCCGGCCACGGCTTCGCCCGGGTCGGGGAGCAGTGGGACGAGGAGGACGGCCTCGAGATCATCTGGGAGCTTCCGGTTGGCTGATCTGCGGATCTGCCGAGGCGCTGTGTCGATGGCGCTTCTGACAGATCTCGAGCATTGAGGCCATGGTGTCGAAGAAGCGCTGGTAACCGGCGCGGGTTGTCTCGTACTGCTCTGGGCTGAACCGGGAGGTCTCGCCCTGGGTGAATGTCATTCGGGTCCCGCCGTCGACGGCAGCGAAGTCGACGGTGAGCGGTGCGCGTTCGGGCTGGTCGGGCTCATCGGTCAGCGTCAGCGCGAGGTGGCGGGGCCGCTGCACTGCCGTGTACTCACCGATCCAGTGAACGACGTCGCCGCCGGGCAGGACCATGTCGGCCTGCCAGTGCCCTCCCGCCCGCACGTCGAGCTTGACGGTGTCCAGGGGGACGTCGATCTCGGAGCCACCAAACCAGCTCGCGAAATGGGCGGGCACGATCCAGGCATCGAAAGCTGCTTCGAGGGGAGCGGCGAATGTGCGGGTGATGGTGAGTGTGCCCGGGGTCATGGGGGACATCTCCTCCTTGTCCGAATCGGTCTCGTCCGTGTCGGTGCTGCGACGCTGCTGGCTGGCGCGGTGGGGGTCCTTCGGGCGGGATGCTGTGCGGCCTGTCGCCATCCGTGGCTTCGGCACTGCGCCGGGCGGTAGAGCCTGCCCCTCTCTCCATGGTGGCAGGGGGAGCCAAATGCCCCCTCGCGGTGCGTCGTGCGTCGTTCCTCGCGGTGCGTCCTGCGCAGCAATCCCGGGGAGGATCCGGGGCGCCAGCCCAGGGATCTGACAGTGCGGCCCGTTAGCATGGCCGTGTACGCCCGGGAGCATCGGGCGCCCCACCGAAGGATCGGAGTCGAAGTGCGGAGCAGCAATCCCGTTCTCACCAGATCAGACACGTTCACTCCGGGTTATCGAGAAGCCAGCTACGGCGACATCGGTCAGCTCAGGGGTTCCGGATACGGCGCGCCGGTCAGCCAGGCGCCCACCGGGCGGATGACGATGAACGATGTCGTCGCCAAGACAGGCACCCTGTTCGTCATCCTCGTTGCCGTGGCGGCCCTCACCTGGCTCGCCACTCCCGTAGCGCTGCTCTACCCGGTCGCCATTGTGTCCTCGATCACCGCCCTGGTCGCGGCCGTCGTGGTTACCATGAGGCACAGCACCTCGGTGCCGGCGATCATGTTCTACACGGTTGCCGAAGGCGTATTGATCGGCGCATGGAGCGCCGTGATGGAGTTCCTCTACCCCGGGATCGTCTCCCAGGCGGTGCTCGGCACCTTCGCCGCGGCCGCCGTCGTACTGGCCAGCTACCGCTATCTCGGTGTGCGGGTATCGGGCCGGGTGCGCAAGATCCTCGTCTTCTCGATCATCGCCTTCGCCGTTGTCGCGGCCCTCAATCTCGTTTTCTTGCTGTTCGGCGCGAATCTCGGCTTCTTCAACGTCGGCCCGGGCGCTGGAGTACTGAGTTGGTTGTTTGCCGGACTCGGTGTCGTGCTCGCCGTGGGCAGCCTGCTGCTCGATTTCGAGGAGTGCGAGCGCGGTGTGGCGATGGGGGCACCGGCCAAGGAATCCTGGCGGGCCGCCTTTGGTCTCATGGTGACGATGGTGTGGCTCTACACGAACCTGCTGCGCCTGCTGAGCTTCTTGCGCAACTGAGCGGGCGCAGGCCACTGGCGCCGAGCCCGGGCGAACGACCTCCGGGTGCGTGCGGGGACTTTCGCACCACCCGTGAAGGTACGCCGGTCCGGGCCAAGCCCAGATCGCTCAGGACGCAAGCCGCGGATCGCGCACCGTGTCGAGATACTTGTCCAGGGCCGACCGTGCCCCGGAGGTCCACGGCAGTGCCCGCCAGTGTCGCATCGACACCCACCGGGCCGTTTGGGTCGTTCCACCCACGTCGAGTACTCGCGGGGCGGTGGGATCCGGGCACACCGCCGTGTAAATGATGCGCAGCGCCTGGAAATCCTCGAGCTTGCCCTCCGGACTGCGCCCGACCCAGTGATCCGACTGGAGGTCGACGACCCGCAACAGATGCACGTGCTGGGCGGTCTCCTCCTCGATCTCGCGGATCACCGCCTCGCTGGGCGTCTCGCCGCGTTCCAGGCCTCCGCCCGGCAGCTGCCAGCGGCCGGGGACTGCCGTCCGGTCGCTGCACATCGTGCCGAGCAAACCCCGATTGGAACGCACGACGGCGTAGGCGGCGATGCGCTGATGGGGAACAGGCACCTCTCCGGGTGCCGGGCAGGCGTCCGAGAGGGCATGCAGTCCATGTCGTCTGGGCAGTCTCGTGGTGGGGGTGCGGCGCCTTACTTGGGCGGCCAGGCAGATGTCCTCATCGCGGCCGGTGGCCGACAGCCAGTGCGTCACCGCCCACCCGCGGCTCCACAGCAGCATGCGCGGATCATCGCCGTGATGCACGGATACCTGCACAGCAGGGCCCTCATCCAGGCGATGGAACCCTGTGATGTGCATCCGTCAATCATCCCACGTGCGGGGGCGCCTCCCAAGGAGGCCTACCGCGACTGGCCTGCACGCTGCTCGTGGAGTTGCTCGGAGCCGAGGCAGACGAGCTCACTTGCCCGCGAGGATCTCGCCGGCCAGTGTCGTGTCGACCTCGGTCCCACCGACCTGGAAGCGCATTCGGGGGGCGTCCTCGCCGCTGCGCTGCTCAATGGTCACCTGAACGCTCGTCGAGGCAGGCTTGTTGAGCCTGGCGGGCAGCTCGTCGGTGAGCCGGGCGATGACCGCCGGCTGCACGAGGCTGGGGGAGAACTGCGTGCCCGAACCCGAGTCCTTGAGGGTCGCGATGATCGTGGGCAGCGCCTTTTGACGGGTGCGGCGCTGGATCGTCCCCGGTTCGGCGCGCACGTCGACCGAGAGGCTGTCCGGCTTGATGACGATGGCCGTCACCTGGGGCGCAGTGCGCACGGTGTCGGACAGACCCTCGGCGATGCCTGCTGTGGTCCGGAAGTCGAGCGGATGGATGGCGCTGCCATCGGCGCGGAAGAAGACGGTGCTCGACTCGGGTGTCGTCGTCACCGTCATGATGACATTGCCCTTGTCGTATTCGTTGATCTGCAGATCCTGACGCTCGCGGGAGCCCGAGATGGCGCCCGCCTCGTCGAACAGCTTTCCGACATCGTCGATGGCGAAGGAATCCGGATCGAATTCGGCCTGGTGGATGTAGGCGATCGTGGAATCCAGCTTGCTCACCGCACCGTTCGCGAAACCGATGGTCTGGGCTGTCTCATTGTCCAGATAGGTGATGTTCGCGGTGGAGTCGGTGATCTCGACCCGGAGGATCGGACGGTTTCCCGAAGCGGTACGCAGCAGATCGACAATCTGGCGGGCATTCCCGGGCGCCGTCAGATCGAAGGCCGGCGCAGTGGGCGCGTCCGGGCTCGGCGAGGCACTGGGGGACGAGGGCTCACCGGTCGGCCCCCCGGCCGGTGAGCAGCCCACCAGGATGAGCAGGAGGCTGAACGCCAGGCCGGTGAACGCCCGCGTCAGCTTCCTCGTCCTGGGCATGGTCACGCCCACACGTTACGCGGTTGCGCTGGGCTGGTCAGTGTCCACACGGCGCTGCCTGAGGCGCCGGTGCACACTGGAGCCGTGCTCGATTTCGACCGTCCGGCTGACGTGGTGGCGCCCAGACTGCTGGGGGGAGTGGTGCGCAAGGGCGATGTGGCCATTCGGCTCACAGAGGTGGAGGCCTATCTGGGGCCACTGGATCCCGCCTCACACGCCTACCGGGGCAATCGTGGCAGGGCCGCAGTGATGTACGGCCCCAGCGCACATCTCTACGTGTATCTCAACTACGGCATCCACCGCTGTGGCAATCTGGTGTGCTCGCCCGTCGGGGAGGCCTCGGGAGTGCTCATGCGGGCCGGAGAGGTGGTCGCCGGCCTCGATCTGGCCCGAGCACGCCGCGCTCTCGCGCCAGGACGCCCCGACGATCTGCTCGCCAAGGGGCCGGGCAATCTTGGCCGGGCACTCGGCCTCGATCTGGCGGACTCCGGTGCCCCACTGGGTGGACCCGATGACGAGTTCGAGTTCATTCCCGCCGAACCAGCCTCCTCGGTGCTCGTCGGGCCACGTGTGGGAGTGAGCCGTGCGGCCGAGCGGCAGTGGCGATTCTGGCTTCCTGGTGAGCCCTCGGTGTCGGCCTATCGACGTGGCTCCCCCATGAAGCCCTCGACCTCGGGGCATTCTCTTCAACGGGGTGTCACTGCGGACTAGGGTGTGCTGAAACCGGGCTGCGACGACGCTGCAGGGTTTGACCGCCGCGACCGGTACAGCTGAAGAATCTGTCGAGTGAAACGAGGTTCCCCATGTCGGAACAGACCATCACCGAGGCGCCCGAAGGATCGCAGCATGCCTGCGTCGTCGTCAGCCGTGTCATCTCCCAGCCCCTCGATGCAGTATGGGCGGTGCTCATGACACGTGAGGGTGCCGAAGCCCTCCTGGGGCGCGGCGCGATGCTCGGTGACAAGGGTCACAGCTGGACTGCGCAGGACGGCCGCACCGGCTATATCCGCAGTTTCCACCCCAAGGAGCAGATTCGTTTCCGCTGGCGCAAGAACGACGACACGCCGGCCTCGTCGGTCGACCTGCGCGTGCGCGAGCAGGGGCCGGGCACGACGCTGCTGAGCGTCGAACACAGCGATCTGCGCCCCGATCTCGATCCCGGCTATCTGCGGGGCCGCTGGGAGGCAGCGCTGGAACGGATCGAGAGCGACTGCTTCTGATGCGCTCCAGGTCCGGGGCGGGGCCAGATCCCGCCCCGGACCTGCGGTGACGCTCGCCGCTCAGCGTGCCGTCGTCACGAGGCCCTTCACATAGGCCAGCTGTCCCAGGTGCTGGCTGGCGTCATCGACGACCGAGACGAGCCGCACGGCGGCCGTGACCGGGGGATCCCACCGCTCGTCCACGACGCGTGCCAGATCCTTGCCCCGCTCGGCATTGAGCACCTCATGGACGAGTGCCGAGACGGAGCGGTGGTAGCCGATGAGCAGTTCGGGATCGGACACTGTGAAGTCGCCCACATCGGCCGGGGACTGGCCGTAGCCCATCGCCTCGGGTGGATAGGGCAGTGCGAAACGTTCGCGCCAGCCCTGGCTCCAGACCTGTTGGTGGCCGTCGAGCGGTGCCAGCTGGGTGTCAATGCAGCGATCGATGTGCCAGCTGAGCCAGGCAATGTGGTTCGCCTGGGGCCCCGGACGCCACAGCAGCTGATCGCGGTCCAGTCCCTGCAGTGCGGTGGGCAGACCCTCGAGGACCCGTTCGAATGCGTCAGTGATGATGTCGATCGCGTCGATGCTCATGAACCCATTGTGCGCAGTCACCGGAGTGTCCAGATGTTCTGGGGCGGGCCTGCGCTCATCGGTAGAGTGCCTGCGAGAACTCTCGAGAGGACCCGCCATGCGGCACGAGATCCACCGCCACGCCGACCGCGCCAGCCACGATCGGACGCGGCTCGACGCCCTGCTGGACGCGCAGTGCTTCGGTACCTTGTCCGCCGTCTCGCCGGACGGCGATCCCTGGGCCGTTCCGATGGGCTATGCCAGAGTCGGTGATCTCATCGTCATGCATGGCTCGACCGGTGGCGGACTGCTGCGTCTCGCCGCGGCGGGTGCTCCGGTGGTGCTCACCGTGGCTGCCATGGACGGCTATGTCGTGGGCCACAGTGCACAGGCCTGCTCGGTGAACTATCGCTCGGCCACCATCCGCGGGCAGCTGGTCAGCGTCACCGGCGACGAGAAGGCCGCGCTGCTGGACGCCTACACCGATTTCTACTTCCCGGGTCGTATGGCCGAGGTCCGTCCCCACACCGCCAAGGAGCTCGCCGCCACGTTGTTGCTCACCTTGCAGATCGGCGGGGAGAACTGGCTGTTCAAGCAGCGGTGCGGTCAGGCCAGCGATCCGGGCGAACCGAGCGAGGTGTGGGGAGGCGTCGTCGGATTGCGCACCCTGCCGGCAGAACCCGAGCGGGCGCCGTGGTCCACTGCGCCGCTGCCGTCGTCGGTGGCGCGCCTTGTCGAACGACTCAGCCGCGAGCCCGGTACTGGGCAGTGAGATGACTGCCGGCATGCAGGGCCGTGTCGGCGGGCAGGAGGTAGTGCACCTCACCGCTCACCTCGAGCACCGCTGCGCGCCGACCGCGCAGTCGTAGCGTCCACGAGGCCCTCGGTGCGCTGCGGTCCACTGGAAGGTAGTCGTGCTCGTCCAGCCATGTCACCAGCGCTTCGAGCGTGGGGACCAGTGCCGGATCGATCTCGGCGCGGTTGTCGTCCTGCGCCTCGTCGGGCATCGTCGAGCGGTCCAGGCTCACCGTTCTTCGGCGCCAGTCCTCCTCGTCATCCTCATCGTCCGCAGCGGTGCCGGGGGTGTCGCCGTGTTGGCCGGCGCGGGCTGCCCACACAGTGGTGATCCCCGAGACGATGAGCGCCGCTGCCAGCACCAGGCCCAGCACCTCCCGGTTCGTGGCCCACGCCAGGACCAGGATCGCGCCGGCTGTGATCTCGGCGACCCCGGCAATGCGGATCGTGACCGGGCGAGGAGGACGCAGCGCACGCATGGGGGCAGTATCGCATCGCCGGGGAAGCCCGTGGCCACGCACCTGCCGGCCCCTCGCCGAGGCCGTGCTCCCGGGTGGCAGGTGATCGCCAAGCGGTGTTGCGCTGACAGGAGAATCGAGCCGACAACACTAGAAAGTTTACGTTTCAACGATATAGGCTCGGCGCCGGCACACGGCATGAGCGCTGTCATGACCGGTTGAGGTCAACGTCAGGAGGAATGGCATGAAGGTCGGAATCATCGTCGGAAGCGTGCGTACCGAGCGTCTTGGTGAGAGCGTGGCCCAATGGGTGTACGAACTCGCAAGTCAACGGGGCGACGCCGAGTACGTACTCATTGATCTCGCCGATTTTAGGCTTCCGGTGTTCGATGGCGACTCGCCCATGCGCTCGCACAAGCAGTACGCCAAGCCCGAGGTGCAGCGCTGGAGCGACGCGATCGACGCGTGCGATGGATACATCGTCGTGACTCCGGAGTACAACCACTCGGTGCCGGGCGCATTGAAGAACGCGGTGGACAGCCTCGGGCCCGAGTGGCTCGGCAAGACGGTCGGCTTCGTCTCCTACGGCGCAGATGCCGGCGTGCGCGCCGTGGAGCACTGGCGCCAGATCGTGGCGAATTTCGAGATGCATGACATCCGCTCTCAGGTCTCCCTCGGCCTGTTCACCGATTTCAACGAGAACGGCTTTGCTCCGCAGGAGCGCCGCTCGGGCGAGCTCACCCGTGTCCTGGACTCTCTTGTCCCCGTCTCGGTGAGCTGAATCAATCGGCGGCCCGGCATCCGGCGGATTCTGCGATCGGATGCCGGGCTGTGCTGCGCCCAGTTCAGGCTGTGCACTTGACGCCGGTGGCGTGCACCGGGCAATAACCGTTCGGGTTCGCCTCCAGATACTGCTGGTGATAGTCCTCCGCGAAATACCAGGTCGGCGCCGGCTCGATACTCGTCACCGGAGCGCCGTATCCAGCCGCGCCCAGATTGCTGGCATAGGCGTCGCGTTCGCGCACGGCGATGGCCATCTGTTCCTCGCTCGTGGTGAACAGGGCTGAGCGGTACTGGGTACCCACGTCATTGCCCTGCCGGTTGGCCTGGGTGGGGTCGTGGTTCTCGAAGAAGACTCTCACGAGGGCCGCATAGGTCGTCGTCGAGGGATCGAAGACGACGCGCACCGTTTCGGCGTGCCCGGTGCGTCCGGTGCACACCTCCTCGTAGCTGGGATTGGGTGTGGTCCCGCCCATGTAGCCGGCGGCAGTGCTCAGCACCCCGGGCTGGCGCCAGAACAGTTTCTCGACGCCCCAGAAGCAGCCTGCCGCGAAGTAGGCGGTCTGGGATCCGGGGAAGGCCTTGTCCAAAGGATCACCCGTCACCCGGTGAAAGACCGGCATGGCCAGCACCGGGGTGGCGCGCCCGGGCAGGGCGTGGGCAGCATCACCCGGATGGGTTCTCTCAAAACGAAGCATTCGACAAGCGTAACCCGCGCCCTGCGGCCCGCCGGGATCACGCGCGCGAGCGCGCAGCCGCTTCACGGCGGGCGAGAACCCGCTTGATGACGAACGCCCCGAGCAGCCAGCTGCCGAGCGCCCCGACACACCACACGAGCAGAACGCTTGCCGCCCAGGCCGTGAGCCCACTGATGCGCATCCCACCTGGGAAGCGGGTGGCGATGAACAGCGAGAGCAGGGTGGATACGAGCCCTATGCCGCCGAGGATGGCAGGCGCGTGCTTGCGGGCGAGGTTGAAGATGAACGGCGACAAGATAGCCTGGGATGCGGTGAACACCCCGACCGCCAGCAGGAAGCCCGCCAGCGCAACGCTCACACCGTCGATGAGCCAGGCGGCGAGGAGCAAGGCCACCGCCGAGGTCACCAGATGTGACGCGACGGTGAGCAGAAACCTCATCATGTCCCTTCCCCCTGTCGTCGATGCGATCGGGACCGATGTCCCGCAACCGGATCCACTTCAGGGCACCGGCACCGCCCACTGCGGGCGATGGGCCGCCCGGGCGCCTGCCCGTCAGCTGGCCGGAACAGGCTGCGGTGATACTGAACTGAGCATAGGCACCCCCAGGGGTGCGGTGGGCTACTTTCCGTTGAGGTCCCAGTCGATGGGTGCGCCGCCCTGTTCGCCCAGGAGAGCATTGGCCCGGCTGAAGGGGCGCGAGCCGAAGAATCCGTGGCTCGCGGACAAGGGGCTGGGATGCGGGGATGCGATGATCGGTACGTTGCCTGCCCTCAACAGCCCCGACAGGGACTGGGCGTCGCGTCCCCACAGAATGGCGACGAGCGGGCCGCCGCGGGCCACCAGGGCATTGATGGCGGCCTCGGTGACCGGCTCCCAGCCCTTGTTGCGGTGCGACGCCGGCCGGCCTGGACGCACTGTCAGACATCTGTTGAGCAGCAGGACACCCTGCTCGAACCACCCGGTGAGGTCGCCATGGGGCGCCGGGGAAATGCCAAGATCGGACTGGAGCTCCTGGTAGATGTTCACCAGGCTGCGCGGCAGGGGACGCACGGAGCGTTCCACGGCGAAACTCAACCCGATGGCATGACCTGGTGTCGGATAGGGGTCCTGCCCGACGATGAGCACCCGCACCGCTGCCATCGGGCGGCTGAACGCGCGCAGCACCTTGTCGCCCGACGGGAGGTAGCCCGCTCCGGAGGCGATCTCGGCACGCAGGAATTGCCCCATCCGGTGGATCTGGTCCTCCTGGCCGGCCAATGCCTGCGCCCAGTCAGCGGCCATCAACGAGCTGATCGGTTGGACAGACACGCAACCTCCTGGTGGGCCGCCCCGAGGAGCGGACGGGGCTGGAATGGCGCTGACATGGGTACTGGGCCCGAACAACGCTAGTCTCTCGCAGCGCCTGCGCTGCGCCGCGATGCCCCTTGGCGTCGTCGACGTGGCCCGTGCACAGGGTGGGGCACACTGGGGAACGACCATCCGTCATAAAGCGAGGAAACCCATGCCTGCATTTTCTCTGGGCCGGCGCAACAACTGGCGTAATCGTCTGGCTCGCCTCGATGACGCGGTCGACCCGGATGATCCCGCTCTGTCTCCTGCAGGACGGCGCCGGACGGGAACAGATCCCGGAGGCGAGGACAGCTTGGTTCCCAGATCGCTGCGCGCTGCGGCGGCGTGGTCGTGGCGCCTGCTCGCCGTGGCGGCGGCGGTGGGGCTGGTGTGGTGGGTCGGCGGTGAGCTGTCCGAGGTGGTCGTGCCGCTCATGGCCGCCCTCCTGCTCAGTGCTGCCCTCGCGCCGCTCAACAGCTTTCTCCGCAAGCACCGCTGGCCCGCCTGGGCCTCCTCGCTGTTCAGCCTGTTCGTGCTGGTGCTCATCCTGGGGGGCCTGCTCACATTGGTCGGCACCCAGATCGCCGTTCAGTGGAGGGAACTGACCCAGCAGGCGGTCAGGGGACTGCAGAGCTTCCTGACCTGGCTGGGCACGGGCCCGCTGCACATCAGCCATGAGCAGGTCAACGGCTGGCTCGAACAGGCCCGCCAAAGACTCGTGACCTCGCAGAACGAGATTGCCAAGGTCGCAGCCGCGGCAGGATCAAGCATCGGACGGTTCTTCACCGGCCTGGCCATGGCGCTGTTCGCCACCTTCTTCTTCCTCAAGGACGCGCCGATGATGTCGGCCGGGATCAAGGCGAGCGTGCCGAAGGGCTCGCGGGCGGCCCTCATCCCCGGCCTGGACGCCGGCTGGCACTCGCTGGTCAGCTATGTGCATGCCGCGGTCATCGTGGCAGCGGTCGACGGTGTCGGTGCAGGACTGGGCGCGCTGTTCCTCGGCTCAAACCTATGGCTGGCGATCACGGCGCTCACCTTCGTGTGCGCCTTCATCCCCATCGTCGGCGCCCTCCTGTCGGGCGCCGTCGCGGTCCTTGTCACGCTCGTCACCCTGGGGCTGGTGAAGGCGATCATCATGCTTGTCGTCTTCATCGGCGTGATGGAATTGGAGGCCCACATCCTGCAGCCGCTGCTGCTGGGACGTGCCGTCTCGATCCACCCGCTCCTCGTGCTCGTCGGCATCGCGGTGGGCATCAACGTGGCGGGCATCGTCGGCGGTGTCTTCGCCATTCCGATCGTTGCCTTCGCAACCGGCGTCGTGCGCTCGCTGCGCAATGGCGATCCCGACAGTCCGGCATCCGATACGGCGATCGGCAGCGCTGCACCACCCGGCACCCCACAGGATTCCACTGCCCGGCCGGCGTCCGCCGCAGATCTGGACACGCCCGCTGCGCCACCGGCGACCTCGCCCTGAGGCCACCCTGAACGCCCGCCTGCTGCTGGGTAGGGGCAGTGGTGGGCCCTATATTGGCGCCATGAGCCAATCGCCCGGGCTGGAAGCCATCTTGGCCGATCTTGCCGCTGGAGTCATCGACACCACCGAAGCTACCCGACGCATTGAGGCGTTGAGCAGCAGGAGCGCACCCGACACCGATCCCTACGACGACCCGGCCCCAGCCCGGGACGAATATGCTGCTGGGCGTGCGCAGTACGCCCAGCACGCAACCGAGCGTGCAGGGCAGGCCGGCCAACAGCCGGCACGGGACCAGTCCGAGAGGCAGACGGACGGCTCCGATGAGCCGGCGGCCCAGCAGGCGAGCACCGCACGGCCCGAGGCGCAGCACGCCGCCGAGGCAGCGCCGAGCCCGGCGGCCAGCACCTCGGCGGGCACAGTGCGCCGCATCGTCATCCGCGCCACCGGTCGTCTCGTGCGGGTGATCGGCGACCCCTCGGTGCCCAGCGCCGAGGCGCACGGGCCGCACACGCTGCGCCGAAATGGTGAACTGCTCGAGGTGACGAGCGAGTCCGACATCGGTCCGAGCCTTCGGGGTTTCTCGATCGTCAATCCCCCCAGGTCTGCCGAGGATCTGCGCCGGCTCGGTTTCGGCCCTGAGCTCGTGGTGCGCGTCAACCCGAAGATCGACGTCGACGCGGAGATCACCGGCGGCGGCCTCACTACCGTCCAGGTACCGCGGCTGGGACGCATCCGGGTCACGGCCGGCGGGGCGAATCTCGCAGATGTCGTGGCCGTTCGCGATGCCCTCGTGCAGGCCGGCGGGGCGACGGTGCGGGGTCCGATCAGCGAAGGACGCAACCGGGTGAGGGTGGAATCGGGCAGTCTCAGCGTGGGCCTGTACCCGCAGGCCAATGTGACCGTCACGGCACAGGCTCGGCTGGGCATGGTGAGCTGGCCCGAAGGCCAGCCCAAGCAACTCGACGAGTACGTTGCGGGCAATGGCGCCGCCCGCCTGGACTTGAGCGTGATGATGGGCCACATCAGCGTCCGCGACGAGCAGGCGCCCCAGGCCGAGACCGATGACCAGGAGTCCCAGCATCAGTGGTGGGAGGTCTGGCGGCACTGAGGACGAGCGCCACCGGACCGGGAGCCGTCTGCCTCCCGGTCCGGTGGCCTGTCGGGGCCCTTGCGAAATCGGCCAAGGACCCGGCCGTGATCGCGGTGCACGCCCTACGGTGACCGAGTACCCGGCCCCCTCTGTTTTGATCAGGCCTGCTTGTCTTGGTCAGGCCTGCTTCTTGGGCTTGCTCGCGCCACCCAGGCTGACGAGCAGCAGGCCGCCAGCCAGGGCGAGGTTCTTCTGGAATGCGATCCGCTCGCTGACCTTCTCCGAGCCCTCCTTCTCCCAGAAGCGGTGGCCCGCGAGGGTGGTCGGGAGCAGCTGGGCTGCGAGCACCAGCGCTGCGGCGCGCGGGAACACGCCGAGGGCCAGGGCAGACCCGGCCACCGTCATCGTGATTCCGTTGATCTTGGTGAGCTGGGCGGCGGGCAGATCGGGAAGCGCGTCGGTCACCTCGCGAGGCAGGCTGGCGAACAGTGCCTCGGTGGCCGGTGCGATCGCCTCGGCGTGCTGGGCGGCATTGAGGCCGCCGGTGACGAACATGGAGGCCAGCATCGAGCGAGCCGCGAACCGGGGAAATGACATGGAGAATCTCCTTCTCAGGTGAACGGGACAATCCTGCCGTGCGTTCTGGCACATTGGAAAGCCGAGTTCGGACGAATCGGCAGGCTTCGCTCCCGGCTCACCGGGAGAGGGCCTCGACCTTGATGATGGTCACGGACAGCTCCTTGCCGTTCGGGGCCTCGTAGCTCACGGCGTCGCCCACCTTATGGCCCATCACTGCTTGTCCCAGGGGTGACTGCGGGCTGAAGACCTGGGTGGTCAGCGAATGGTCGACACCCATCATCTCGCGGCTGCCCAGCAGGAAGACATCGGAGTCGTCGGGGTCGCCGTCATAGGCGACTGTTACCGTGCTGCCGGCTGACACCACATCGGGAGCTCCCTGCGGCTCGCCCACCTGGGCTTCGCGCAGCATCTGCTCGAGCTGGCGGATGCGCAGTTCCATCTGACCCTGCTCTTCGCGGGCCGCGTGGTAGCCACCGTTCTCCGACAGATCGCCCTCGGCCTTTGCCGCACCGATCTTCTTGGCAATCGCGACGCGACCATCGCCCTTGAGGTAGTCGAGTTCCTGTACGAGCTTGTCGTACGCGTCCTTCGTCATCCAGACGGTCTGCTTGTCGGTCATTGCCCCAGTTTAACGAGACCGGGATCCGTCTCCCTCCTTGATTCGTCTCCTCGAATCGGTATCGGTAGGAGGGCCCCGCCCAAGGAAGGCACAATGGGTCCATGTCACGTAGTGCCCTCAGCCCAGACGGAGACGGCCTCCGGCTCATGCACGTGCACGCCCACCCCGACGACGAGTCGAGCAAGGGTGCCGCGACGACGGCGAAGTATGTCGCGGAAGGCGTTGCGGTGATGGTCGCCACCTGTACCGGGGGCGAGCGGGGCAGCGTGCTCAATCCGGCGATGGACCGGCCGGAGATTTGGGCGGACATGCCGCGCATCCGCGAGCAGGAGATGCGGCGGGCGCGGGCGATCCTCGGCGTGCAGCAGGTCAGCCTCGGATATGTCGATTCCGGGCTGCCCGAGGGCGAGGATCCCGATCCGCTGCCCGAGGGCTGCTTCGGGCTGATGGATCCCGAGGCGGCGGCTGCGCCCCTGGTCCGGGCGATCCGCAGTTTCCGTCCTCAGGTGGTCACCACCTACGACGAACACGGCGGCTATCCCCACCCCGATCACGTCCAGTGCCATCGGGTGACGATGGCGGCGCTGCGGCAGGCTGCCGACCCCCAGCTGTTTCCCGAGTACGGTCCGGCATGGACGGTTGACAAGCTCTATTACCAGCTGGGCTTCAACCGCAAGCGGTTCGCTGCGCTCGACGCCGAGATGCGCCGGCGTGGTCTCGAGTCGCCTTATTCCGAGCGACTGGCTGCCTGGGAGAACTTCGACTACGAGCAGCGCATCACCACCCGGGTGGATTGCGCGGACTATTTCGAGGTGCGCGACGACGCGTTGCGCGCCCACGCCTCCCAGATCGATCCGAACGGCCAGTGGTTCGCCATCCCACTCGACATCCAGAAGGCGGTGTGGCCCACCGAGGACTACCAGCTGGTGTACTCCCTTGTCCCGGTGTGCCTGCCCGAGGACGACCTGTTCACCGGGCTGCGCTCGCAGTCACGACGTCCCCAGCTGGCCGATCTGCTGGTCTCCTGAGCCGGTCGTGGGCGGCTCGTGGGCGGGAATCGCGAACTCCTGATCCCCGCCCACGAGCCCTAGTCTTGACCCATGGCCAACCGACTCGCTGCGGCGTCCTCCCCCTATCTGCGTCAGCATGGCGACAACCCCATCGACTGGTGGCCATGGGGCCCCCAGCCTTTGGAGCAGGCGCGTGTCCGCCAGCTGCCGCTGCTCATCTCGATCGGCTACTCGGCCTGCCACTGGTGTCATGTCATGGCAGCAGAGAGCTTCAGCGATCCCGGCATAGCGGCGTTCGTCAACGAGCATTTCGTGGCCATCAAGGTTGACCGCGAGGAGAACCCCGATGTCGACCAGGTTTTCATGGCGGCGACCCAGGCGCTCAACGGCCAAGGGGGCTGGCCGATGACGGTCTTCTGCACCCCCGACGCCCAGCCCTTCTTCGCCGGCACCTATTTCCCGCCCACCGCCCGCGACGGCCTGCCCAGTTTCGGCCAGGTGTGCCAGGCGATGGCCCAGGCATGGCAAGAGCGCCGCGACGAGGTCCTGGAGACGGGGGCGCGGATCGCCACGGCGCTGTCCACGCCCACTCCCGAGGCGGGCCAGGCCACGCATGACGACGAGGACGAGGCACCCGACGCCGGGATCCTCCTTGGCCAGCTGGTCGGCGGCGTCGACCACGAGAACGGCGGTTTCGGTACCGGCCCCAAGTTCCCCCAAGCCCCGGTGCTCGATGCGCTGCTCGTCACCGGCGATCCCCATCAGGTGGAGGTGGTGCAGGGCACCGTCGATCACATCCTGCGCGGTGGCATCCATGACCTCGTGGGCGGGGGCTTCCATCGCTACGCGGTCGACGCCGCATGGCAGGTGCCGCACTTCGAGAAGATGCTCTACGACAATGCCCTCATGCTCGGCACGCTCACCCGCACCTGGCGGCGCACCGAGCTGGACAATACTGACCTTCGCGACCACATCGAGATGGCCGCGCGGGGCATCGTGCGCTGGCTCGACGAGCAGATGCGCATCGACACCGAGGCCGGCTGCGGATTCGCAGCCAGCCTAGACGCCGACTCCCTCGACGAGCACGGCGAACACGACGAGGGCGGCTACTATCTGTGGACCCCGGGGCAGATGGACGAGCTGTTCGACCGCCGCGACTCGCTGTTCGCCCAGGCCTGCTTCCATCTCACTCCCAAGGGCACGATGCCCGATCACCGCTCGACCTTGCGTCTGCACGGCGACCCGGACATGCCCCGTCTCGCACGCATCCTCGACACGATCCGCGACGCGAGGAATGGGCGACCCGCCCCGCACCGTGACGACAAGATCGTGGCCGCCTGGAACGGTCTGCTCGTGGACTCACTGGTGCAGGCCTCGATGGTCTTCGGGGAACCCGACTGGCTGAGCTGCGCGCGGGGGATCGTCGACCTGCTGTGGACCCTGCACGGATTCAGCGGCGAGCAGGCGGCGCGCACATCGCTGGACGGACATGCCGGGACAGCGCCGGCCATGCTGGACGACTGGGCTGGCTTTGCGCTGGGCTGTGCCCGGCTGGCCGGCGCCACCGGCGACCAGGAGCTGCTCGAGCGCGCCAGGCACGCCGTGGAGACAGCCTGCCGCCAGTTCGGCGCCGAGGACGGGACCTTCTTCGACGCCCCGGCCGGCGGCCCGTTGTACACCAGGGCTGCCGAGCGCACCGACGAGGGGACGCCTTCGGCGACCAGCATCATGGTGACGGCACTGGAACTCGTCGCGCTGCTCAGCGGCGAGAGGCAATGGTCGCAGCGCGCCCGGGCCGCCTCGCGCAGCCTGTGGCCGGGCCTGCGGATGAGCCCACTGGCCAGCGGCTGGGGGCTTGCCGACCTCGCAGTCGAGCAGGCCGCACAGGCCGGCATGGGCAGGGCCCAGGTGGTTGTCGTCGACGAGTCCGCCGAAACCCACGGCCTGCTCGCCCGGGCCGCCTGGCGACTCGCGCCCGAGGGCTCGGCCATCGTCGTGGGGCGTCCCGGCACACCAGGCTTCGGGGGGCTCTTCGCCGAGCGCGAGGCAATCGGGGGGCGGCCCACCGTCTATGTGTGCCGTAACCAGACCTGCTTCGAGCCGATCACCGACTACACGGCACTGCGTGACCCGCTGTGGCGCCGCGTCGTGCAGGCGACGCTATCGGGACATTCCGTGCGCGGACGCCGGATTGCCGATCTGGTGGCTGCCCGCGCCAAGGCTGCGGCCACCCTCAACCCGAACCGGCCGGCGTCCGGCGAGCTGCCCTCGGCCTGAGCCCTGCTGGAGGCTTACTTGCCGAAGCGCCGCTCGCGGCGCTGATAGGAGCGCAAGGCTCGGTAGAAGTCGATTCTGCGGAAATCGGGCCACAGGGCCTCGCAGAAGTACAGCTCGGAATGGGCGCTCTGCCAGGGAAGGAAGCCGCTGAGACGCTGCTCACCAGAGGTCCTGATGATGAGATCGGGATCGGGCTGTCCCTTGGTGTACAGGTGATCGCCGATCTGATCGACCTCGAGAGTGCGCGAGAGCTCCTCGAGGGTCGTGCCCTTCTGCGCCTCGCAGGCCAGCAGCGAGCGCACAGCATCGCGCAACTCATGGCGTCCGCCGTAACCGACGGCGACATTGACGTGCGTTCCCGCCCGCCCGCGGCTGGCCTGCTCGGCGTTGCGCAGCGTCTGGGCCAGCGCTGGCGGCAGCAGTTCGAGGTCGCCGACCGGCATGACGCGATAGTTGCTTCGGTCCACGAGGTCGCGGGTCAGGTGCGCAATTACCTCCATGAGCGGCCCCAGCTCGTCCTTCGCGGAGCGGCTCAGGTTGTCGGTGGACAACACCCACAAGGTGACCACGGCGATGCCGAGCTCGTCGCACCAATCCACGAACTCCAGAAGCTTGTCCGCCCCGGCCCGGTATCCGACATCGAGGGGTTGACCAGGGGCATTGGTGCGTGCCCATCGGCGATTCCCGTCGGCCAGGACGGCGATGTGCTGGGGCATCCGGGCCGGGTCGAGCTCGGATCGCAGCCGGTTCTCGTAGGTGGCGTATACCAGCCCGCTGGACGTGAGGCGGGTCCATGCCTCATTCACCAGTTCCCGCTTCGCCATGGGAGCAGCCTAGCCGCAGCATCGTGATGCAGGCCTGCTGGCGGGCCTGCCGTGAGTCGCCGGCAGGGCTGGCCGGCGGCCGATGACGCTAGCGTAAGTGCCATGACCAGGAGTGCGCTCCACCACACCGGAACGAAGCCTGCCGCGGTGCCGGTGACGGCCGGCGGGGTGCCCACGAAACCGCGGCTGCGGGGTTGGCTGCATGCCGCGATGACGCCTGTGATGCTGGTGGCGATCCTCGCTCTCATGGTGCGCACCGATTCCCGCCCAGGGCGCGCCGCGCTGGCGATCTACCTTGTCACGGCGCTCCTGCTCTTCGGGAACTCGGCTGCCTACCACCGCATCGTATGGAGCCGGCGGGTCTCGGCGCTGCTGCGGCGGTTCGACCACTCGAACATTGCGCTGTTCATCGCGGGCACCTACACGCCGCTGGCGGTGCTGTTGCTCACCGGTGCCCCCCGCGTCACTCTGCTCGGCGTGGTTTGGGGGTGTGCCCTGGCTGAGGTGGTGAGCCGCAATCTGTGGATGGAAGCGCCGCGGATGCTCTACACCGGCTTGTACATCGCCATGGGATGTGCGGCAGTGGGCTGGCTGCCGCAGTTGTGGCAGGCGGGCGGACCTGCCGTGGTGCTGCTCATTGCGGTCGGCGGGCTGTTCTACATCCTCGGTGCGATCGTGTACGCCCTGCGGAAACCCGATCCGTGGCCCAGCTGGTTCGGCTTCCATGAGCTGTTCCACACCGGAACGGTCATCGGGGCGCTGTGCCACTTCGCCGCCATCTGGGTTGCTGTGGGCCGCTGAGTGCCCCGATGGGCAATAACCCCTGGGTCGCAGGGGTCCGGGACAGGGGTGAACGCTGCGGGTCCGGGATGTGAACACTGGACAGTGCCGCCGTGGACACTTCCCCTCGACGCCTCCCGGCGCTTACCGTCGACGTGTGGAGGCAGCCAGTCTCCACCACGCCACCGATCGCGCTAGCCGATGCGCAGGTCGCTTCGGGAGCGCAGAAGGAGTCACCGTGCTCGCCGAAGACTCGACCGTCAGCGTCGATGCCCTTGCCCCCATGACGGCCGCCGCAGGGCAGGTCACCACCACCTATGTGCTGGACACCTCTGTGCTCATCGCCGACCCCCGCGCTCTGCAGCGTTTCGCCGAGCACGATGTTGTCGTGCCGCTCGTGGTGATCACCGAGCTGGAGGGCAAACGCCACGACCCGGAGGTGGGCTACTTCGCCCGCAGCGCTCTGCGGCTGTTCGACGAACTGCGCCAACGGTTCGGCCGTCTGGACGAACCCATCCCGGTGAACGACCATGGCGGGCACATGCATGTCGAGCTCAACCACACGAGCCAGGAGAAGCTCCCGGCGGGCTTTCGCCTCGGCGACAACGACACACGCATCCTCGCGGTCGCGCTGAACTACGCCAGTGAGGTCGATCGCGTCGTGCTCGTGAGCAAGGATCTGCCGATGCGCGTGAAGGCGGCCTCCATGGGTCTTGAGGCCCAGGAATACCGCAATGACCAGGTCACGGACTCCGGCTGGACGGGAATGGCCGAACTCGAGGTCGATGACGAGACGATCAACGCCCTGTTCGACGAGAACTGGGCCGAGATTCCCGAGGCGGCCTCGCTGCCGGTTCACGCCGGGCTGGTGCTGCATGGGCCGAACGGTTCCGCGCTGGCGCGCCGGATGCCGGACGGCAGGGCACGGCGGGTCCGCACAGACCTGGAGGCGTTCGGGCTCAAGGGACGCAGCGCCGAGCAGCGGGTGGCGCTCGACATCCTGCTCGATCCCGAGGTGGGAATCGTCAGCCTCGGGGGACGCGCCGGTACCGGGAAGTCGGCACTCGCGCTGTGTGCTGGCCTGGAGCAGGTGATGGAGACGCACCGCTACCAGAAGGTGATGGTGTTCCGCCCGCTGTACGCCGTGGGAGGCCAGGATCTCGGCTACCTGCCCGGATCCGAGTCGGAGAAGATGAACCCATGGGGCCAGGCCGTCTTCGACACGCTCGGCTCGGTGGCCAGCAAGTACGTCATCGATGAGGTGATCAGCGAGGAGATGCTCGAGGTGCTCCCGCTCACCCACATCCGGGGGCGCAGCCTGCACGATGCCTTCGTGATCGTCGACGAGGCCCAGTCGCTGGAACGCAATGTGCTGCTCACCGTGCTCAGCCGGATCGGCCAGAACAGCCGCGTCGTGCTCACCCACGACGTCGACCAGCGTGACAACCTGCGGGTGGGTCGCCATGACGGGGTGGCGGCCGTGGTGGAGCGGCTCAAGGGCCATTCACTGTTCGCCCATGTCACGCTGACCCGGGCCGAACGGTCGCCGATCGCCGCGCTGGTCACCGAGATGCTGGGCACCGAGAACTGAGCCTGGTGGATCAGCTCTCGTCGCCGGTCCGCGGCAGCTCGTCGTGGGGGCCGTGTTGTGCGCTGCGGGCCTCGTCGATGGTGGCCCGCGCACCGTCGAGCCAGCGCTGGCAGATGCCGGCCAGTTCCTCGCCACGCTGCCACAGCTTCATGGATTCGGCGAGCGGAACACCGCCTGATTCCAGGCGCTGCACGACCTCGGCGAGCTCGGCCCGGGCCTGCTCGTAACTGAGCTCGGGATCGGCTGGTTCGGATGCCGGTGAATGGGGTGTTGGGGGTTGTGACATGAGCAGTCCTTTCGGCCGCGATCAGCAAATGGGATCAGCGGATGGGAGATGAGGGGTCTTCGGCGATGGTCTGGTCGACCTCGACGACGAGCCGGCCGTCGGACAGATAGGCCATCAGCTGGTCGCCGGGTTCGGCATCGGCCACCGAGGCGATGGAATGGTCGTCGGGGTCGGTGAGGATGGCGTAGCCGCGCTCAAGGGTGGCCTTGGGCGACATCGCCCGGATCCGGGCCAGCGCATGGTCGAGCTCGGTACGCTCGCCCGAGAGCGCGCGGTCGATGGCGGCCTCCAGCCGGAAACGCGCCATGGACAGCTGCTCGACGTGGCCACCGAGCGCCGCGCCGGGGTCTCGCAGCACTGGGCTGGACTTGAGCCGCGACAATTCCTGCTGCTCGGCGTTGAGGTGGTTGAGGATGGCGACGCGCAATCGGTTGAGGTGCTGGGTCAGCTCGCGGGACTCCTCGGCGGCGTCGGGCACCACGCGCTTGGCGGCGTCGGTGGGAGTGGAAGCGCGCAGGTCGGCCACCAGATCGAGAATCGGGGTGTCGGGTTCGTGGCCGATGGCGCTGATCACCGGAGTGTCGGCGCCAGCCACAGCCCTCACCAGGGACTCGTCGCTGAAGGGGAGCAGGTCTTCAAGGGACCCGCCGCCGCGGGCGATGATGATCACCTCCACCTGCGGGTCGGCGTCCAGCTCGGCAAGGCCGGCCAGCACATCGGAGACGGAGTTTGGGCCCTGCACGAGAGCGTGACGCACCCGGAACCGTGCGGCAGGCCAACGGCGGGCGGTATTGGTGAGCACATCGCGTTCGGCCGCGGAGTTGGCGCCCGTGATGAGCCCGATGACATGCGGCACGAGGGGAAGACGCTTCTTGCGGCGCGGATCGAACAGTCCCTCGGCCTGGAGCTTGCGTTTGAGCTGTTCCAGCCGGGCGAGCAGCTCACCCTCCCCGGCGATGCGGATCTGGGCACATTCGAAGCTGAGACGCGCCGACTTGTTCCACACCCGGGGACGGATGCACGCCAGTACCGTGGTCCCCTCGGTGAGCGGTCCCGCCTCGTCGAGCACCGCCGTGGTGGCGGTGATGCTCGCGGACACCTCGGTGCTCACGTCGCGCAGGGTGAGGAAGTGCAGCGAGGCCCCGGCGCGACGGCGCAGTTCAATGACCTGGGCCTCCACCCAAACCCAGCCGCACCGCTCGACCCAGCCCTTGAGCATTCCCACCACGGCGCTGAGCTGTTGAGGGGTCTCCGGGGTGTTCTTGGGTGCCTGGGCACGCAAGGATCCGAGATCGACCATGACCCCACGCTAGCGGGCCGCTGTGACAAAGCAGTTGGGACGAGCGGTTGGGGCGAGCAGCAGGGACGATACGGCGGCGCTCCTACACTTGGCCCATGAGTGATGAGACGGGGCTGCCCCCAGACCGGCGAGTCCTCGTCGCTGCGCCACGGGGCTACTGCGCCGGGGTGGACCGCGCCGTCACCACCGTGGAGCGAGCGCTGGCCAGTTTCGGGGCTCCCGTGTACGTGCGCAAGCAGATCGTGCACAACAAGCACGTCGTGGAGACCTTGGAGAGCAAGGGCGCCGTGTTCGTCGACGAGCTGGCGCAGGTTCCCCGCGGGGCGCTGCTGGTCTTCTCGGCGCACGGCGTGTCCCCGGCAGTGCGTGCCGAGGCTGCACAGCGCGGCCTGCGCACGATCGACGCCACCTGTCCCTTGGTCACCAAGGTGCATCACGAGGTGACGCGCTTCACCGGGCGGGGACTGCCGATCGTGCTGGTCGGCCACGCCGGCCACGAGGAGGTCGAGGGGACGAGCGGCGAGGCGCCCGACAATGTCACCCTTGTCCAGAACGTGGGCGACGTCGACGCCCTGAGCCTGGACCCCGACAAGCCACTGATCTGGCTCAGCCAGACCACGCTGAGCGTCGACGAGACCCGAGAGATCGTGGAGCGGCTGAGGGCGCGCTTCCCGAAGCTGCTCGATCCCCCCACCGACGACATCTGCTATGCCACCCAGAATCGCCAGTCCGCGATCAAGCAGATCGCGGCGCGCTGCGAACTGGTGATCGTGGTGGGTTCGGCCAACTCCTCCAACTCCATGCGGCTGGTCGACGTGGCACTGGATGCCGGGGCGGGAGCGGCACACCGGGTCGACGATGCCGATCAGCTCGATCCAGCCTGGTTCGAGGGAGTCGCCACGGTCGGGGTGACAAGCGGTGCCTCGGTACCCGAGGAACTGCTCGACGCAGTGCTCATGCGCCTGGTGGAACTCGGCTACCCGCCGGCCACCGAGGAGGTCCTCACCGAGGAGACCATCGCCTTCGCGCTCCCGACCCAGGTGCGCCCGCCCATTCCTCGAGGGGACCGTCATCGCGGGGTTGCCCGACCCGACCCTGCCGCCCAGCTGCGCTAACCGGCCTGCGATGCGTCCTGGGCGCGCCCGGGGGTGGTGGCGTGCTCGACGCTGCTGGGCACAGGACCATCCCCGGTGGCGCTCTCGTGCCGGGCGCTGTGCGCCGCCCGCGGCAATCGGCCAATGGTGTCTTCGAGGAGGCTCGCGTTCTCGACGAGTTCGGGTGCAGTGAGCACCCTTGTGGAGGCCTCAACCGGGGAAGGCTGGGCGAGTTCCCCACTCGCGATGTCCAGATCCGTGAATTTCCGGGCGGTGACCAGAACCCGCTGCTCGAGCGAACCGACAGTGGAGTTGTAGGCGTTGACTGCGCCAGAGAGCGAGCGTCCGAGCTTGTCGAGGTGGCTGCCCATGACGGCCAGCCGCTCGAAGACCTCGCGGCCCAACGCAGCCACCTGCTGGGCCGACTGCGCGAATGCCGCCTGGCGCCAGCCGTGCTGGACGGCGCGCAGCATCGGGATGAGAATCGAAGGTGAGGCCAGGAAGATGCCGTGGGAGGCCGCGTACTCGTGAAGATCGGCCCGCCGGTCGAGTGCCACCTGAAGCAGCGCATCGCTGGGAAGGAAGAGGATCACCATCTCCGGGCTGGCGGCGTCGAGGCGCCAGTAATTCTTGGCGCCCAGCTGGTTGATGTGCGCGACGACGTTCTTCACGTACTGGTCGAGCAGCGCCTCGCGCCGGTCCTCGTCGTCGGTGGCGAAGGCGTCGATGAAGTTGCCCAGCGGGGTCTTCGCATCGACGAAGATCACCTTCCCGTCAGCCATCGTCACCCGCATGTCCGGTCGCTGTCCGCCGTCGTCCGTGTCGAAGGCCACCTGGGTGTCGAAATCACAGCGCTCCACCAGGCCGGCGATCTCGGCGACTCGCTTGAGCTGGGTTTCTCCCCAGGCCCCGCGCACCTGCGGCCTGCGCAGGGCAGTGACCAGCGCCTGGGTCTCCCGGCGCAGGCTTTCGTTGCTGAGTCGCACGGTGTCCACCTGGCGACGCAGGTCGGCGGCACTGGCTGCTCGCTCCCGGTCGAGCTGGGAGAGCCGTTCGGTCATCGCCGTGACGCTCTGCGCGAGGGGCGTCATGATTGCGCGGGTCTCGTCGAGCCGCTGGCGAGCCGTGCGATCCACCGACTCGGCCTGGCGCTCGGCTGTCTGGGCGGACAGCCTCTGGAACTCTTTCGACATGGCCTCCCGGTCGGCACGCAGCTGGTCGAGCTGGGATCGTGCCGCGTCGCGTTCGGCTCGGGCACTGGCCAGCTCGGCCGCTCCCGAGGTGCCACCGGCCTGCGCCTGCAGGCGTCCCAGCAGATAGCCCAGCACGACACCGATGACGAGCACGACCAGCGCGATGACCAATGACGTGGTGTTCATGGCTCAAGCCTGGCAGGCGGCACCGACAGTTTCCGCTGTCGGCCGACTCGGCCGGGCTGCTTCAATGGGAGCCATGGCACCGCGCAACGAGTTCACCGAAGGTTTCATCGATTTCCTGGCGGCCAGTCCCACCAGCTTTCACGCAGCCAGTGCCATGGCGCATCGGCTTGATGAGGCCGGATTCACTCCGCTGGACGAGAAGCAGGGCTGGGGCCAGGTGAGTGGGAGACACTACTTCGTTCGTGGTGGTGCCCTGCTGGCCTGGGTGGCCCCGGAGCAGCTCTCGGGCAGGGCGGCGTTCAGGATCGTGGGGGCACACAACGACTCCCCGGCTCTCAAGCTCAAGCCCGATCCCGGCTACACCGCTGCGGGCTGGCAGCAGCTCAATATGGAGGTCTACGGCGGGCCGCTGCTCAACAGCTTCCTCGACCGCGAGCTGGGTCTGGCCGGACGCATCGTCGAGCGCGATGGGAGCGAGCACCTGGTCCGTACCGGGGCAATCATGCGGGTGAGCCAGCTGGCGCCGCACCTGGATCGCAGCGTCAACGACAAGCTGAGCATCGACCGGCAGTTCCAGCTCATGCCATCCTTCGGGCTGGGCGAGGAGCCCGACATCATCGAGTTGTTGTGCGGGCAGGCGGGCATTGGGGTCGGCGATCTCGCCTTTGCCGAGGTCTTGAGCTATCCGACCCAGGAGCCCGCCGTGTTCGGCAACCACGAGGAGTTCCTGGCCTCGGCGCGGCTGGACAATCTGTCGTCGGTGTATCCCGCGCTGGTCGCCCTCGAGAGAATGACCGACAGCTCTGATGTGGCGGTGCTCGCCGCCTTCGATCACGAGGAGGTGGGCTCGGCGACGGCGAGCGGTGCCGCTGGCCCGATCCTTGCCGACGCGCTGGCACGGATCGCGCGCGGGCTGGGGGTCAGCGGTGATGCGTGGTACGCCATGCTTGCCCGCAGCTCGTGCATCTCCTCGGATGCCGCGCACAGCGTCAACCCGAATCACCTGGCGAAGTACGATCCGCAGACTTGGCCGATGATGAACCAGGGCCCGGCGCTCAAGGTGAACGCCCAGCAGCGCTATGCGACCGACGGGCCCGGCGCGGCACTGTGGCAACGGGCTTGCCGGGCGGCGGGCGTGCCGAGCCAGGTCTTCGTCTCCAACAACGACGTGCCGTGCGGCTCCACCATCGGGCCCATCACGGCCACCCGTCTGGGCATCTCCACAGTCGATGTCGGTATTCCCATCCTGTCGATGCACTCGGCCCGCGAGATGTGCGGAACGGCTGACCCCGGATATCTCTCGGGCGAGCTGGGGGCGTACTGGCAGGGTGCCTGAGCGGGCCACGGGAGCGGTGCCGGTGCGGGGCACGGGAGCGGTGCCGGTGCGGGCACGATGGCTTTGGCGTTGCGGGCACGGCTTCGGCGTCGCCCAGCGCCCCGGGTGGACGGGGCGGGGGAACGGTAACCTAGTCCGACGTGGCACTCACCATCGGAATCGTCGGTCTCCCCAATGCCGGCAAGTCAACCCTGTTCAATGCGCTCACCCGCAACGACGTTCTCGCGGCGAACTATCCCTTCGCCACGATCGAGCCGAATGTCGGCGTGGTCGGCGTGCCGGATCACCGGCTCGCCGTGCTCGGGAAGATGTTCAATTCGGCGCGGCTCGTGCCGGCCACGGTGAGCTTCGTCGACATCGCGGGGATCGTCAAAGGTGCCAGCAAGGGTGAGGGGATGGGAAACGCCTTTCTCGCCAATATTCGCGAGGCCGATGCGATCTGCCAGGTGACGCGGGTTTTCGAGGACGCAGATGTGAGCCATGTCGACGGCTCGGTCAATCCGGCCTCCGATCTGGAGACCATCACCACCGAACTGGTGCTGGCCGATCTTCAAACTGTGGAGAAGGCCCTCCCCAAGATCGAGAAGGAAGCCAAGATCAAGAAGGATTCGCGGCCACGCTACGAGGCATACCAGCAGGCCTACGACACGCTGAGCGAGGGCACGGGCATTTTCCAGGCCGGCCTCGACCCCGAGCCGCTGCATGATCTGTGGCTGCTCACGGCGAAGCCGTACATCTATGTCTTCAATTGCGACGAGGACGAGCTGGCGAACGAGGAACTCAAGGACCGGATGAGGACGCTCGTGGCGCCAGCCGAGGCGATCTTCCTCGACGCGAAGTTCGAGTCTGAGCTGGTGGAGATGAGCGAGGACGAGGCCCGCGAGTTCCTCACCGATTCCGGCGTCGAGGAGCCCGGCCTGGACCAGCTGGCGCGCGTGGGATATCAGACGCTCGGCTTGCAGAGCTTCCTCACCGCGGGGGAGAAGGAGTCGCGCGCCTGGACGATCCACCAGGGGTGGACCGCCCCGCAGGCTGCCGGCGTGATTCACACCGATTTCGAGAAGGGCTTTATCAAGGCCGAGGTGGTCAGCTTCGACGATCTGGTCGAATTCGGCGGCATGAAGGAATGCCAGGCTGCGGGCAAGGTGCGGCTCGAGGGCAAGGACTATGTGATGGCCGACGGTGACGTGGTCGAATTCCGCTTCAATGTATAGCTGCGCTGTGAGGATGACGCCCTCGGATGCGAGGTGGAACCATGGCCAGGCGGATCGGGGAGGGAGATCGGCATGACGTTGGCGTGAGCATGAGAGCCGGACAGAGTCACAGATGCAGACGATCTCCGATCTCAAGTCGCCCAGTCACCGTCCAGCGTCATCTTGCTGACGCCCGTCTCGACTGACGCAACGCGAGGCAGCTGCGCGCCAAGGTGTAGCGCACGTGCTACGTCCTAGTCATGAGTGCGACGGTGCCGCCGGAGGAGAGCCTTTCGCAGCGCGAGTTGCGCAACGAGTCCGGTCGCGTGCTCCGGGCTGTCAGTGAGGGGCGGTCCTTCGTGCTGACCAATCGCGGAGTACCGGTCGGTCGGATCGTTCCGCTCGATGCTCCGGCCCCCACCTTGCCGATCACGCGGCCAGCGAAGCGTCTCGGTGGCTGGGCGGCGCTGAGGCCTCCGCAGACCGAGAGCGATCGCGCGATGGCGCAGATCCCCGATGAGCTGCGTGAGGATCGAGTGTGAGCGACGTTCCGCTCGTCTATGCCGACGCCTCGGCGCTCGGGGCGCTTCTCGTCGCGCAACCGGATACTGAGGCATTGGCGGCTTGGCTCGACGAGGCGAACGTGCGGCTCGTCTCGAGCGATCTGCTCGAGACCGAATTGCGACGCATGGCCGTGCGGGAGGGGCGGGACCAGGCGAAGGTCAGCGCGATCCTCGACGGCGTGGGGCTTGCTGTCCTCGACAGGGCCACATACCGCTCGGCAGGATTCTTGCCGATCGCTATGCGCGTACGCTCGACGCCCTGCACCTGGAGGCGGCGATACGCCTGGACGCCCAGGCCGTTCTCACATACGACTCACGTCTTGGCGACGCGGCACGGGCGGCGGGGCTAGATGTCATCGCTCCGGGCACGACTGCACACCGTTCACGCTGAGGCAGTCTGATCGAGTTCCGCTTCAACCCCTGGTTGTGATGTCCGGACCGGTTGCCGAGGAGAGACGAGGCGAGGCCTCGTCCTGATGCTGCAGCGCGGTGAGTACCTCTGCGAGCAGCGGCTCGAGGGTCAAGATCGCCTCGTGGTCGTCGACTCCCGCGCCGTGCTCGAGGGCAGACAGGCGCACGAGCAGATCGGAACTCCTCCCGGCACTGAACTCGTCGGGAGCAACGTCCGGAGAAGCTGATGAGCTCGGCGTGGAGACGATGCTGGCCACTCCTGTGAGGAAGCCGACCGCGCGCTCGTATGAGGCTCCGCCGAGATACATCCCCGGACGCTTGGCGATCACCCGAGCGAGGTCCTCGGCCGAAGTCGACCACAGCGGCGCGTCCCGTGAGCGCTGATCATCGTCCATTACGATCTACTCCATCCCGTCCCGGTCAATGCCAGCGCTTCCGGTCTCGGCTGACCGCGATCTCAGTGCGGCCCGAGCGCCGAACTTGATCGCCTCACGCGGGATCCTCGCCGGGGGGCAGGCCGCGCTCGCGAAGGCCGCTGCTCAGCGGGTAGGCGTTCACTCGCCGGGCGGCTCAGGTAAGGTGTCGACCCTCAAGTATATCTCGCTCACGACGAACTCGCTATGTCTCGTCAGGCGAGCTGTACGCGCTGATCGCCCATCACGTACTCGATGGTGAGCCCGCCGCCGACGGCCTCGAGGTAGCTGCGGATCGTGCCGATCTTCGCGCTGTCGGGGTCACCGTGTTCGATCTTGGAGACCTGGCGCTGGCCGACGCCGATGCGCTCGGCGAGCTGTGCTTGGGTGAGCCCGGCTTGTTCACGCAGCTCGCGGAGGCGGTAGGCGCGGACCTCGGTGAGCATCCGCTCCTTGTGCGCCTCGACGCGCTCCCGAGCACCTGCGCGAGTTGGCCGACGAGGACAGCGCCGCGACCCTGGCTGAGCACTGTTCGTTCCTCCTGGAGAAAGCGATGCTCGCGTGGCCGAGCTCGCCCTGTCTAGACTTGCCGGATGCAGCTACCCCTGGATGGCCGGGTTGCAGTGGTGACCGGCGTCAGTCGCCGCCGCGGGATCGGCGCAGCGGTGGCGCGAGTGCTCGCCGAGATGGGGGCCAGCCTTGTCGTGCAGCATCATCGGCCCCACGACATGGCACAGCCGTGGGGTGCCGATGATCTCGGCGAGGTACTCGCGGACCTTCGTGACCACCTCGTTCCGGGCGCCGACCTGCACCATCTCGCGGCGGATCTGGCCGCCCCGGACGCTGCCGGCGAACTGATCGAGCACGCCCGCGAGCTCGCAGGCCCGCTCGACATCCTCGTTTGCGTCCACGCTCGATCCGGGGGCGACGCCTGCCTGGCCGAGATCACGGCCGAGCAGCTGGATGGGCACTGGAATGTCGATGCGCGCTCGGTGCTGCTCCTCACGCAGGCATTCATGCAGGTCCATGACCCCCATCGCGTCGGCGGACGGGTCATCTGGATGACCTCCGGGCAGCAGCAGGGAATCATGCCCGCAGAGATCGGCTATGCCTCGGCAAAGGCCGCGCTGGCGGGAGTCACGCGCACGGTCGCGGACGAGCTCATCGAGCAGGGCATCGTGATGAACACCGTGAATCCCGGGCCTGTGAACACCGGCTATCTCGATCCGGGGCAGGGTATCGACGACACCTCCCTGGAATCCCTCAAGCGCCGATTCCCCACTGGGCGGTTCGGCACTCCCGAGGATCCCGCCCGGCTCATCGGATGGCTCGTCAGCGATGACGCGCAGTGGATCGTCGGTCAGGTGATCAACAGCGAGGGCGGCTTCCGCCGGTGATCGGCTCGCGCCTGGAGCCGGGCGCCCCCCGGCACCGCCCTTGACGCCCGCCGGGGCGAGGGCAACCATGAGTTCTCGAGGCCCCACGGCCCCGGCACCCGACGCGGATGGCCTGCGCCCGGACACGCGACGGAGGATTCACCACAGATGCCCACCGACAAGCTCGTCACCGCTGAGACCGAGATCGCGGCGCCTGCTGGCGTCATCTTCGAGTTCATTGCGGACCCGGCTCGTCAGCCGTCCTGGGACGGCAACGACAATCTCGAGTCCGCAGACCCGGGCCAGCGGATCTACCAGCTCGGCGAGTCATTCGTGACGCTCATCACTTCAGGAGATGCCCGCGAGAACCACATCGTGGAATTCGAGGAAGGCCGGCGCATCGCATGGTGCCCCGGTCCTGTCGGTGGGGCACCCTTCGGTCAGCTGTGGCGCTGGGAACTCGAGCCGATCGACGCAGATCACACCCTCGTGCGCCACAGCTATGACTGGTCCGGTCTGCCCCCGAGCGAGGAAGCGCGCAGGCAGCGGGCGGCCAGGACCCGCCCGGAGAACCTCCAGGCCTCGCTCACTCGACTCAAGGCCTTGTCCGAGACCAGCAGCGAGTGAGCACGCCCGGGGACGCGCCAGAGCGCCGCCGGGGCGGATGTCCAGGCACCACCCGACGGAGCAGGACAGTACAGCGGAGCGGGGCAATACTCCGGAGCAGGGCAATACTGCGGAGCAGGACCGTACAGCAATGACCACATCCCCGCCTGTACCTCACCGGACCCAGCTGAGGCGCGGGCTGAAGAACCGCAACATCCAGATGATCGCGCTCGGGGGCGCCCTCGGCACCGGCCTGTTCTACGGCTCATCGGATGCCATCTCGGTGGCCGGTCCCTCGGTGCTCCTCGCCTATCTGGTGTCTGGAGCGGTCATCTTCCTCGTCGTGCGGGCGCTTGGTGAAATGTCCGTGCACGAGCCGGTGGCGGGGGCTTTCAGCCACTACGCCTACACCTACTGGAGCCCACGTGCCGGATTCGTCTCGGGCTGGAACTACTGGTTCAATTACATCGCCGTGTCGATGGCCGAGCTGTCGGTGGTAGGCATCTATATCGACTACTGGCTGCCCGGCGTGCCGCGGTGGGCGACGGCGGGGTTTTTCCTCGTTGTCATGACGGGGGTCAACCTGTTGGGGGTGAGGGCCTTCGGCGAATTCGAGTTCTGGTTCGCCGTCATCAAGGTGGTCGCGGTCATCGGCATGATCATCCTCGGTCTTGTCGTGGTGGTCTTCGGGATCACCAGGAATCCGAACTTGCCAAGGCCCAGTTTCGCGCATCTGGTGTCCGACGGCGGGTTTTTCCCGTTGGGGGCAAGGGGACTCTTGCTGGCCGTCCCGGTGGTGGTGTTCGCCTTCGGGGGCGTCGAATTGATCGGCATCACGGCAGGGGAGGCCAAGAATCCCCGGCGCACCATCCCTCGGGCGGTCAATCGGGTGATCTGGCGCATCCTCATCTTCTATGTCGGGGCGCTCGGCGTCATCATGGCGGTCGTGCCGTGGCGCCAGATCACTGGCCAGATGAGCCCGTTCGTCCAGATCTTCGGCACTGTGGGTGTCCCGGGTGCCGCCGATGTGCTCAACTTCGTGGTCATCACCGCCGCGCTGTCGGTGTACAACTCGGGGCTGTACTCCAATGGGCGGATGCTCTACTCCCTGGCCGAGCAGGGCAATGCGCCGCGCTGGCTCAGCAGGCTCTCGCGCCACGACATTCCGGTGGCGGGCGTGCTCAGCTCATCGGGGGTAACCGCGGTCGCGGTGGCGGTGATACTCATCTGGCCCGATTTCGCGTTCACCTATCTCATGTCCGTGGCCGTGATCGCCGGGATCATCAATTGGTCGATGATCATGATCACGCAGTGGAAATTCCGGAACAGCCTCACTGCCGATGAGGCCGCCGGACTTCGCTTCCGGCTGCCCGGCGGCCGCTGCTCCACGGTGTTCGTCCTGCTCTTCTTCGCCTTCGTCATCGTCCTCATGGCGCAGTCCCCCGGCTATCGTCCCGCCGTGATCGCCGGGCCACTGTGGGTGGGGGCGCTGGCGCTCGCCTATCAGCTGAAACGACGCCACCAGGAGCGGCGCGCCATCCCGTGAGCCCGTGGCCTACCGCCCTCAGGGGCTCACTGCCGCGGCAGTGCCTCCGGCGTCTGGGCACCTGCCGCCTGCGCGGCACGCAGGAATGCCACGGTCTGGGGCCCGGCCTCGGTGGGGACGCGCGCCTCGATCGTCTCCCCGCCACCCACGCAGCGCACGAAATAGCTGCGGGTCCCACCGGAGTCCACGAGCGCCACCGTGATTCGACAGTCGCGCGGCGCGATGGCGCGGAAGCCGTCGGTGACCAGCCCCTCGGTGAGTGCCAGTGCATCGCCCAGCTGTGCACTCGGCGCATCGACGCTGCGGCGCGGCCAGGCGCGGTACTGGCGCCGGGCGACCGGCAAGGTCCACCAGGAGAACGGCGTGATCACCGCGAACAGGAAGCCGATCGGCCACTTGCCGATGGCGAACATGAGGATGGCGAACAGGGGCGCGGCAATGAACCAGATCCACACCGTCACGAGCAGCAGCCTCGTCACCCGCGAAATCGTGATGGGGCGGGCCGAGGCGCGCCCCGGGCTGGAGCGGCGGAAGGGATTGCGTGGTGGCATGAGGGACACCCTACTGATGCCAGCGTGCGACGCGGCCGGCAAGCAGGCCGGTCGAAGACAATCCGGGTCTTTGCCAGGGGGCGGGGAGCCCGCTCACGGCGCCTGGCTCATGCCACGTCGTAGGTGACGCGCAGCAACCCGTCGGGTGAACTCACGTGGCTTCCGCGCACGGTGAGCAGGATGTCGGAGCTCACCTCGCCGAACAACCGGATCCCCTTTCCTAGGAGCACCGGCGCGAAGGCCACGGTGAGTTCGTCGATGAGCCCCGCGGCCAGGAATGACTGAATGGTCTGGCCGCCGTCCACGTAGACCCGGCGTCCCTCGTGACGCTCGATGGCGCGCACCGCATCGTCCACCGAGCGCGCCACCTCGACGTGACCCTCCTGCTCGGCGAGACCGTGGCTGAGCACAATCATCGGCCGCTCCTCATAGGGCCACTGGCTGAAGCTCATCGCCAGTTCATAGGTGGCCCGTCCCATGACGATCACGTCGATGCTCGGAAAGAAGTCCTCCCAGGTCAGGGCCGGCAGACTGCTCGTGGGCTGGGCATGAATCCTCGGGCGTGGCCGGCTCAGCCACGCGATGTCGCCGTCATCGCGGGCGATGAAACCGTCCAGACTCGCGCCGACAAAAACACAGCCCTGCCACGTGCGATTACTGCTCATCGTGCCTCCATCACAGTGCGCGTCATTGCGCCGTATCGGCACCGCCGGCCCGGAAGTCGGCGATGACGATCTTGTGCATCCGAAGCAGGGCCTCGTAGCTATGGGGAATCGCCATGAGTTCATCCATGTTCTGCGGCACGATCTGCCAGCTCACCCCGAATCGGTCCTTGCACCAGCCGCACTGCTCGGCTTCCGGCACAGCTGACAGGGCATCCCACAGCCTGTCGATCTCGGCTTGGTCAGCACAGTTCACGACGAGCGAGACTCCCTCGTTGAAGGTGCACTCCTGGGGGCCGCCGGCATCCATGATGACGAACCACTGACCTGCGAGCTGGAAGTCGGAATACATGATCGAGCCGTCCGCCATCTCGGCCTCGGGTGGATAGGGCGCAACGGTACCCACTCTCGAATTCTCGAACAGTGAGGTGTACAGCTCGATGGCCTCGTGGCCCTGGGCCTTGTTGTGGGGGAACATGAGGCTCGGGGTGATGAAAGGACGCGGTTCGGAGTCGGGATTGCTGAGGATGAGCTGCCAGGTCATTCCGTAGCGGTCCCGAAGCCAGCCGTAATGGGCTGAGAAATCGTAGGAGTCCAGCTCCATGAGCGCCGTGCCCCCCTCCCCGAGGGCAGCCCACAACTCATCGAGATGACGGCGGGCATCGGCGTCGGTGCGGGGATCGAAGTGAAGCATCATCGAGATGGAGTGATTGATGGCGAACTCCGGGCCGGCATTGATCGCGGAGAACGTCATGTCGCCGAGGCGGAAGGTGATCTCGAGTTCCTGCCCGGCGAACTCCTGCTGGAAATCGAGGAGTCCCTCGTGCGGATAGCGGGTGACCGTGATCTCCTCGGCGTCGGGGAAGGCTCGCAGGTAGAAGTCGACGGCCTCGCGGGCGGTGTGGTCGAACCACAGGCTGGGGATGATCTTCTGGGGCATGCGGTGACGTTACCCAGGACATGCCGGGCCATCGGTGTGACGGCGATAAATGTTGGCTGATTTCGCAGGAATCAGCGCACCCACAGCCACACGGCCAGCCCGAGCCCAGCCACCCCGATGCTCCAGCGCAGCGCTGGCTCGGGGATGAGCCGTTGCACCATCGGCCCCAGATAGCCTCCGGCCGTGCACCCGATACCGAGGGCCAGCGCCGCCCACCAGTTGATCGAGCCCGAGAACACGAACAGCAGCATCGCCGTGAAATTGCTGATTCCCAGCAGCAGGGACTTCACGAAGACCGACTTGTCGAAGGACATCTGCGAGGCCAGGGCCGTGACCGCAAGGTAGATGACACCTGCACCAGCGCCGAAATAGCCGCCGTAGATGCACGTCATGAACAACAACGCAGGGTAGATCCAGGCGGGGAGGGGACGCTCGCCGTGCAGGGTGAGGATGGCTGGCGAGAACACCAGCAGCCCTGAGGCCAGCAGGACGAGCCATGGCACGATGCTCTGGAAGCTGGCTTCCCCGCCTGCCAGCAGCAGCCCGCCCCCGGCCAGCCCGCCGACAGCGGCAATGCCGCACTCGCGAAGTGTTTGGCGACGTTCCGTCTTGAGATAGAAGCGCGCCCCGCGTATCGTCGACCCGGCGCTCGCCCCGACCAGCGCCACCGTATTGGTGACATTCGCAGCGATAGGAGGCAGCCCCACTGCCAGCAGCACGGGATAGCTCACGAGTGAGGCCAGTCCTGCGAGGTAGCCGACCAGGCCAGCTCCCACACCGGCGACGATGAGCAGGAGGAAGGTGAGAGCTGACACGGGGATCAGGCTATCCCGGCCCCGATTCGCCCACCGCACGCCGGACCAGCGTGGCTTGATTCGCCGCGACACCGGACGGCGACGTAGCCTGCCTAAGCGTGGATGAGCAGGAAGGCCGAGAGGACATTGGGCAGCTCGGCGAACAGATTCCCTGGGCAATGCAATTGGTGGTCTACCGGGACCGGCATCTACCTGCCCGTGAGGTCGATGTCTGCGAAGCTGCTGCTCGCGCCGTCGTCCGCGTGCTCGACGACCCGCGCAGCCAGCCCGGAGGTCCCTGGTACGAGTCCGTGAAGCACTGGTCGGACGGCCGCATCCGCAAGCTCGTGCGTCGCGCCGACGGCAAGCGCTGGACCGATGTGCAGGAGCTGGACGGTGTGACGGTGATCCAGCCCGGAGCGCGGGGATACGGCGAGGCGCGCGTGCGGGCCTTCGTGCCGGGGCCGGTGCGTCCGCTCGTCAAGGCGCTCGACAAGCTCCAGGTCTCGGGCACCCATTTCCCGCCAGAAGGTCTCAGCCTCGCCACCACGGCGCTGGCCGTCGTCGAGGTGACCCCACATGAGGACATGACCAGCGGGAAACTCGCCGCCCAGTGCGGGCATGCCGCCCAGGGGCTGTACGAGCTCGCCGATGCGGCGCAGCGTGCCAGCTGGCGCGCCGACGATTTCCGGGTCGAGGTCCGTCACCCGGGGGCAGGGCAGTGGGACCGCTCGTCACGGCAGGTGAGCATCGTCGACGCCGGCTTCACCGAACTGGACGGTCCGGCCGAAACCACCCGTGCCAGCTGGCGGGCCAGCCTGCGCTGAGGGTCGTGCTCGCAGGCATCTGCTGAGAGCGTACTCATCGGCCCATGCCGTGTGCCGGCAGATGCCCTCGGGCGCCGCACGCCCTCTAGGCTCGAGGGGAACCCCCCGAACGAAAGGTTCGACCATGAGACTCGATCGACGGTCCTTGTTGATGGCCGGGGCCCTGGTGACGCTTGCCGGCTGCTCCAGCTCGAATCCCGTGACCGGAGCATCGGCTGGCACCAGCGCATCGAAGGCGGGGCTGGTCGTCGGCTCCCAGCAGTACTACTCGAACGAGATCATCGCCGAGCTGTTCGCCCAGCGCCTCGAAGCTGCCGGTTTCACGGTGACCCGTCAGTACCAGATCGGTCAGCGCGAGGTCTATCTGCCCGAGATGGAGGCGGGTCGGATCGATGTGATGCCCGAATACGGCGGCAATCTGCTTCAGTTCTACGACAAGAACGCCACGGCCACCGATGCGGATGGCGTTCACGCCGCCCTGGCCTCGGTGCTGCCCAAGGGCCTGCGTGTCCTGGACCGGGCGGAGGCGACCGATCAGGACTCCTATACCGTCACCCGCGCGACGGCCGACAGATATCAGCTCGCCTCGATCGGCGACCTGGCCAAGCTGGGGCGCACTGTCACCGTGGCAGCGAACTCCGAGTTCGCATCCCGGCCCTACGGGCCCGATGGGCTCCGACGTGTCTACGGGGTGGAGGCCACGGTGACCGGTGTCGAGGATTCAGGCGGCCCACTCACCGTGAAGGCCCTCCTGGACGGAAAGGTGGACGCTGCCGACATCTACACCTCCGATCCGGCCATCGCCAGCAACAACCTCCTGGTGCTCCTGGACCCCAAGAACCTCATCCTGCCTCAGAATGTCACCCCGCTGGTCTCGACGGCGGTCGACGACAAGGCTGCCCAGGCGATTGGGTCCGTCACGGCCAAGCTCACGACGGCCGAGCTCCAGTCCCTCAATGCCCAGAGCACCACTGAGCAGAAGAAATCCTCCGAGATCGCGAAGGCGTGGCTGAGTTCCCACAATCTCGGCTGAGTTCTGGGACTGGCATCCGAGGTCAGTTCCCGGGGCCAGATTCTCCGCTTGCCCGGTCCGGGTGCGTGCCGGTCCCGTCGTGGTCCGTATCAGCGGCCGGGGTCTTGGTAGTGCTCGGCGGTCGTCCCGGTCTGGCCACCGGTGGCACATTGCTGGGCAGCCGGCCGGCGCGGCGCAGGGCATCGCGCAGCGCATATTCGACCTGTGCGTTCACCGAGCGCATCTCGTCGGACGCCCAGTGCTGGAGTGCCTCGTGAATTCTCGGGTCGAGGCGGACCAGAACGGCCTTGCGCTCGCTCACCCCTGGTCCGCCTCACTGGTACAAAGTGCCGGCATTGACGACCGGCGTGGCCCGCGACTCGGAGCACAGCACCACGAGCAGGTTCGAGACCATCGCTGCCTTCCGCTCGTCGTCCAGGTTGACGATGTTCTGGTTTTCCAGGCGCTCCAAGGCGTTCTCCACCATGGACACCGCGCCCTCGACGATGCGCTCGCGGGCCGCGATGAGAGCGGATGCCTGCTGGCGTTGCAGCATCGCCTGGGCGATCTCGGGTGCGTAGGCGAGCGTCGAAATGCGAGCCTCCACCACTCTCAGCCCCGCCAGCGCGATCCTGGCCCCGACCTCGTGAGCCAGCTCATCGGCCACCGAATCGGTGGCGCCCCGCAGCGTCTCCTCGCCGTGTTCCGCGTTGTCGTAGGGATGGTCTCCGGCAATTCGGCGAAGCGCCGATTCCGACTGCACGGCGACGAACTCCTCGGCCTCCCGCACGGCAAAGACACTCTTCGCTGTGTCGGCCACCTGCCAGACCACAATGGCCGCGATGTTCACCGGGTTGCCGTCCGCATCGTTGACCTTCAGATCATTGGTGGCGAAGTTGTTCACCTTCACCGAGACCTTGCGGCGGGTGGTGAACGGAACGGTCATGAGCAGGCCGGTGCGCCGGATCGTTCCGATATAGGCGCCGAACAGCTGGACGACACGGGTGTCGCCTGGACTGATGACAGTGATGCCGGTGAGCAGCAAGACCCCGAGGATGAGCAGGGCAACCCCCAGCCCGGTGCCCGACGAAGCAGCCAGCCAGGCGCCCACCACCACGAGGACGAGGCTGACAAGCAGGGCGAGGGCACCATTGACCGACCATGCCGTACGCTCAGCGATCTCGACGCCGCCGGGGGCCTGGGATCCGGCGCTCGGGTGGCTGTGTGGTGCCTGGCTTGTCGCCGGGGTGGGATGGGTCATGACGGACCTTTCGTCGAAGTGTTAACAACTAGATATCACATTTTGACGGCGGTCATTCCCGGCAGGTCCTGCCACGGCAAAGGCGCCGCTTCCGGAGAGGGGTGACGCCCCCCGGATGCGGCGCCCTGCGATCAAGAGTTTCCAGACGAGCAGATCAGAGTTCGACGTCCTCGTGGATGGGGAGTTCGGGGAACTGGCCCAAGGGGGTGGACAGATAGCGGTCGCCGGAATCGGGGAGCACGACGATGATCTGCTTGCCCTTGTACTCCGGGCGCTTTGCCAACTCGACGGCCGCGACGAGCGCGGAGCCCGAGGAGATGCCGACGAAGATGCCCTCGGCCGTGCCGAACAGCTTGGCGTGGGCGAAGGAGTCCTCGTCGCTGACATCGAGGACCTCGTCATAGACGGACTTGTCGAGGGTCTTGGGCTCGAAGCCGGTGCCGATGCCCTGCAGGCCATGCGGGCCGGGCTTGCCGCCGTTGAGAATGGCGCTCTTGGCCGGCTCGACGCCGATCACCGTGAAGCTGGGCTTGCGCTCCTTGAGGTACTTTCCGGCGCCGGACAACGTGCCGCCGGTGCCAATTCCGGAGACGAGCACGTCGGCCTTGCCCTCGGTGTCCTTCCAGATCTCCGGACCGGTGGTCTCGTAGTGGATCTTCGGATTGGCCGGGTTGCTGAACTGATCGGGGACAAAGGAATCGGGATCCTGCTCGTGCAGCTTCTGGGCGTAGGCGATGGAGCCCTTGATGGCCAGCGGTCCGGGAGTGAGAATGACCTCGCCGCCATAGGCCTGGATAAGTGCCCGCCGCTCGACGCTCACGCCGGCCGGCAGCACGATCTTGACCTTGTATCCACGGGCGGTGCCAACGGCAGCCAGGCCGATCCCGGTATTGCCGGAGCTGGGCTCGATGATAGTTCCACCGGGCTTGAGAACACCACGCTCCTCGGCATCGGTGATCAGCGAGAGAGCGATACGGTCCTTTACCGAACCCGCCGGATTGAAGTATTCCAGCTTGAAAGCGATGTCGGCCTCCGGGACACCAGCAGCCTCAAGGTAGTGCGGGGCACGGACCAGCGGGGTGTTACCGATGAGTTCGGTGATGGATTCGTGAATTCCGGACATGCGTAACCTTTCGAAATGTATTCAGCGATTTGTGAAGCATTGGGGGGGAGTGTCACAGCACCACGAGGATCGAGCTGTGGGCTGTGAACAGGACCAGTGGTTGTGTCGGTTCCTCGCGACATGAGCTCAGCCCCGGGTGTGCAAGCACGCGGAGCGGGCTGGCGATCGACCGTTCAGCCGATGAACTCCCTGCGGTATGAATCACCGATCGGGTCCGGCGTCAAGGGCCTCGGAATGTGGAGTTTGCCCAAGGCGGTGAGAACTGCCCGAGAGAGGAACCGCGGCTGCGATCAGAGGCAGCGACAACACATCATGGCAGCCTCGACACGCACCAGCACGATGTGGCGTCGGGCATTCACATTAGCCATGCCCGAAATACTAGCCCACGACAAGGCGATGTCAATCCAGGGCTCGCCGCGGGTCGGCCGTGCTCAGCGATAACGCGGCGTGGCGTGCTGGTCGACGAGAGGTGGCCGCAAGTCCTTCGGGCTGGTGATCGACGGGTCGAAGCGCAGCGCCTGGGGGCATTTGCTGGGTGAATCCGCCTCGTGAGCGAGCATCGCACGCGGGCTACAGCGGGTCTGTGGGGGGCTTCACGGCGCCGGCCGGCGGCACATCTCGCAGGCGAGCACTGCGAGGGTGACGCCGAGCGTGGTGCCGGGGATGGGCGCCGAGGGGATGACGGTGGCGGCCGCAATGACGAGGACGCCGGCGATGACGAGCGCGGAACCTGTCCTGTTGAGCCCCCGGCGCAAGGTGAGCCACCAGACGCTGGCGATGAACAGCGCCACGGGGACTGTCAGAGTCCCGGCAGCCACCGGTGCCGAAAGGTGCGTCCGGTCGTCGGCAGCGTCGATGGCGACCTCGATCCCGGCAGAGAAGGCGCCGGCCGCGGCGAAGATGACGTAGTGGAAGTAGCCGAACAGGAGCGATCCGCGCAGGCCATCGCCGAGCTCGTGCTCTGTGGCGAAGTAGACCCACCACATCCCGGCAGCTGTCGCGAGCCCGCCTGCCGAGATGGCGAGCAGACGTGGCAGGGAGTGGCCCTCATTGAGTGCCTCGACGACGGCATTCGTTGCAGCGAGGATCGACTCCCCCAACAGGATCAGGGTGAACAGCCCGTACCGCTCCGTGATGTGGCGCGCATTCCAGGCAGTGTTGCCCCGTCGTTCGGCCCAGACCGGGACGAGCACCTCCGCCGCAGCGAGTACGAAGAAGACGGCGAATCCAACGGCCGGTGGACACGCCAGCCGGCCGATCCAGGCGGCCTGCACTACGGCAATGCCAAGAGCGTATCGGCGGGCCGTGCCCCGCAGGGCCGGGTCGCCGTGGCTGGCCCGGAGCCACTGCCCGACAAGGGCCAGCCGCATGATGACATAGCCGAAGGTGACAAGAGTGAAATCGTGATGCGCCATCGCGGACTGCGCGCCCGCGGCCAGAACGAGCACACCGCCCATCTGGAGGATCGTCATGATCCGGTAGAGCCAGTCGTCGACCGCGAATGAGGTGGCGAACCAGGTGAAGTTCATCCACGCCCACCAGATCGCGAAGAACACCATGAGATACGAGAGGGCTCCCGCGGCGACGTGCCCCTCGGACTCGATGTGGTGCAGCGTCTGGGAGGACAATGACACGGCGACGACGAAGACGAGGTCGAAGAACAGCTCGAGTGGGCTCGCGGCGCGGTGGGGCTCATCGGGGTCCCGTGGACGCATCGGCTGCAGGAGGAGACGAGGCCGATTCGTCGGGGACTTCGTTCGCGGGGCAGTGGTCATGGGTCTTCCTCGTGCTCGAGGGGTGTTGTCAGGGCAGGTTCGCATGGTGTGCCGCATGATGAGGCAGCTGCGCGTCCGTCCCGATCATCTCGGATTCTGCCCACCGAGGTGAATGCTCGAGGGGCCCTCGACGCCATGCGATCCGGACCCTCGCTGTGCGATCCGGACCCTTGCATCGTGGCGCTCGGCCATGGCGGCATCAGAACCTCAGGGCATCCAGATAGGCCATCACATAGCTGGGCGTCATCGAGTCGTCGATGCTCGGCAGGGTACCAAGCATTGCGCGCGCCTCGTCTCGCTGCCTGGGGCCTTGCAGCGCCGAATAGAGCAGGAGCAGGTCCCCGTAGGTCTGCTGGTAGCCCTTCGTGCCGAGCGCCTCGGTGAGATTGGCCCCGATTCGGCCCGGATCGGCGCCGAGATAGCCCGACGAGGGGCTGATCGGGAGGAGCAGGATTGCCAGCGCGGCTGCCGGTTCGGGTGAGAACCAGGTGGCGTAGTCGCGCTTGCCGCCCCAGTTAACAGGGGTGATCTCGTGCTCGAAACCGCGATACAGCGGGGCCGATGTGTCGATATTGGTCCAATAGGCCAGTGCCGAGGAAACCTCCAGGGCCTGCATCCACTGCGCCTGCGCGTGAAGGCCCGGATCGCCGCTCGCCTGTGCCCACAGGCTCAGGCCGGCCCAGGCGTTGACCGCTTCGCTGACCGATTCCTGATTGTTCCCGTCGGCGAACGGGGCTGTACCCGATGCCCACGAGTGGGAGGCGTAGGGGTCGAAGACCCGGCGCTGGGGGAAGGTGCCGGAATCCGCCGGTGAGGCAATATCGGCGGCCAGCAGCGTCATGACCGGACGCAGACCCTCGACGAGCCCCGGATCGTCGAGCGCCATCACCGCTGCCGCATAGAGGAAGTAGCCGTAGTGGAAGTGGTGGTCGTTGTACTGCTCGGCACCGAATGACGGGCTCAGGCCGACGATGCCCTTGTTGGTGGAGTCGTAGAAGAAGCACTCGCTCGTGCGCCCGGTGCAGCCCGAGGGTGCCGTCCAGGCGCCGAGCTGGGCCATGATCCGGGTCTTCAGCGCTGCCGCCTGCGATTCGGCCCCGACCTGCTTGGCCACCTCGTAGAGCTGGGTATCGCGATACAGCGCCTTGGAGCCGAAGTAGGTGTCGGACGGGTAGGGCGGCAGGGCTGCCGTGTCCACCCCCACCTGCTGGCGCAGGGCCGCCCTCTCGTCGTCCGACAGGCCCGACAGGTCGAGCGCGGCGCGGGCCGGGCGCCGCGTCGTCGTCCACTGCAGCGAGGTGCCCCGGCACAGCGTGAGGAGGCCATAGATGCTGTCATAGCTGCCGAGCGAGCAGCTGGTGCTGGTCAGCGCCGCCTGCTGGTGCGGCATGGCTGCGATCGCCGTCGGCGAATGATCGGCAGTGAGATAGCCCAGGGTTGTCGTCACCGAGGACTCATCGAGTGAGAACCCGGTGCTCGTGGAGACCAGCGGACTTGCCGCGAGTGCCGCGACGCTCGCCGCATCGCCACCGTCCGGCACCGGGAACCAGGTGGCGTGCGCACCGTCGGGAATGGTGAGCCCGGTGCCCGACAGTTCCAAGCCGGTGCCGGTGAGCGCATACTCGTGCGGTCCGGCGCCGAAGGTCCACAGATTCTGGGCCAGCTGCCTCATCTGGCCCGCCGGATTCGGCGAGATGCGCTGGGCGCCATGGGCCGTGAAGCTGACGAAGGGCGAGCCCTCGGCAATGACGACGGTGCCGAGCTCGGCTGTGCTGCGGCTCGCAGTGAGTGTGATGGACATCTCGTCATATCGGGTGAGCTTCCAGCTGTCGGCGCCGAGGTCGACGCGGACAGCGGGTTCATGGCCGCCCACGATCGATTTCGCCGAGGTGCTCACTGTCGGCAGACCGAAGGAGAAACCGGTGCCACTCAGCGCGAAGCTGAGCGGTAGCGGGAACACCGGCTGCGGATCGGCACCGAACACCAGGCCGGAGAACCAGCGGTTCGTCGGCTCGGTGAGTCCCTCACCGAGCCGGGCGGGCGCCAGATCTGCTCCCGGTCTGGCGCCCAGCATGGTGATCAACGGACTCAGCTGCGCTGCCGACAGGCTCGTCGCCGCCGGCCCGAGGCTGCCCCCCAAGGTCGAGGAGCCCGTGCGCCCCGAGGGGGTGCGCGTGGAGCCAGCAGGGCCTGCGCACCCGTAGACGAGCATCGCCAGGGCCAGGCAGCGCCCGAGCACGGAGCCGAACCGACCAGAGGTCACCGCAGACCTATCTTCGTGAGGAACTTCATGAAGCTGTCGGTCGGCCCGGCCAGGAACCCGTCGTCGCGCAGTGAGACGATCGCTGTCACGGGGCTGCCCTGCCGGGCCATCGCAGCATAGCGAGGATGGTTGAGGTCCTCGCAGGCGATGGTCACGTGCGTGGTGGTGCGGTATCCCTCGCTCGTCGTCACCGAGATGTCGCGGACCGTGCCGCCCAGAATCGTGTTGTCGGGCAGCACGATCTCCGCGCTGGCGCCTACTTCGACGCGCTGATACTGGGTCGGGTCCAGGCTGAAGATGGCCTCGACACTGCGGTCGCCATCGCCAATCACGGTTGCGAGCTGGGCTCCTGCGGACAGATAGGAACCCACCGTGGCGTTGAGATCGTGAACGTATCCATCGCGTACGGCCTTGTATGTGACGCTCGCGCTCGCCCGGTCGACGGCGAAGGCAATGTTGTCGCTCGGCTGAGCTCCCAGCGCGATGTCCTGCTTCAACTCCTGGCTCACCATGGTGAGCAGAGGCTGGCCGACGCTCACGCGCTGTCCTTCGCTGACCATCAGGTCGGTGACGACACCGCCGTATGCGGCGCCGACGGCGGCCGCGGGGGCGACCACCCGGGCCGTTTCGCTGGTGACCCGCGCCTGACGGTGGTTGAACAGGAGCACGAGCGCGCCTCCGATGAGGAGGATGACCACCAGGCCGATGACGAGCTTGAGGCGGTTTGCGATGGTCATCGTCAGTTCCCCCTTCGTGGGCTGTACTCGGAAGGCTGTTCGGGGTGACCCTGGTCGGGCGGTCCAGACCCCCGGTACGCGGGGTCTTCGTGCTCCGGTGCGCTACGAGGGGGCCCCTCATCGTGGGATCTGAGCAGCGGATCCGACTCTCCTTGGCTGTTGAGCGTGCCGGGTGCGGCGGTGAGCGCGGGCTGCGCGTGTCCCTCGGCGGCCGTGAGCTCGGCGTGGTCGTCGGGTGCCCACGAACCTTCCTGGGCCGCCATCGAGATGGACTCCTTGGCACGCACGATGGCACTGCGATCGAGTTCGGGCATCGGCTCGATGAAGGGATCCCCCGGCCGAAGCGGCTCGCGTGCGAGTTGTCCCCGTGCCAGGGCGCGCGCCTCCGCGGACTCCTGGATCCCGATGGACAGGAACGCTCCCAGTGCCACCGTATTGATGGCGAGCCACATCGTGGCGATATTGAAGAACCCGAGTGTGACGTCGCGCCAGATGGAGGTGCCCAGACCGATGAGCAGGATGGCGAACATGTAGATCTGGGGGATCATGAAATTGAAGGCCGATGCCCGCTTGCGCAGCGCACCGGTGGCCGACCATCGGGTGTCGATCCCGAGCAGGCCGTTGAACAGTGCCTTGGTATAGATCGGGAACGAGCACATCGACAGCACCAGCACCTCCCAGCGGAACTTCCCGAGCACCACGGTGGCCAGCGCGATCTGCAAGACATAGAAACCGGAATAGAAAAGCGCCCACTGCCACCATGTCACCGACATCATGTTCATAGGATGCAGGTCGAAGAAGATCTCGAGCAGAGGTACGGCCATGAGCAGTCCCGGTGCGATGCCGAGCAGGTAATAGCTGGCCGTCACGAAGTACATGATGCGCTGGCCCAGATCCAGGGTGCGCCGCGGTGCGAGCGGGTTGTGGGTGAACAAGATCTCGAAACCGCCGGTTGCCCAGCGCAATTGCTGCTTGCTGTACGACTCCACTGTATCGGGCACGTCGCCGACGGCCACCGTGATAGGGGTGTACACCGAACGCCAGCCCTTCTCGTGGAGGAACAGCGAGGTCCACACATCCTCTGACTTGGATCCGGTGTACATTCCGCCGATCTCCATGACAGCAGCGCGCCGGAACACGACATTCGTGCCGACGCAGAACGCCGCATTGAACTGATTCCTGCCGGTCTGGATGTATTTGTAGAACATCGTCTGCATGAATCCGGCGCCCCGCGACAGAATGTTGTGCATGTTCCCGTACACCTGGGGAGTCTGGACGAAGGCCACCCGGTCGTCGTGCATGAAGGGCAGGGTCTCCTCCAGCAGGTTCGGGCGCGCCACGAAGTCGGCGTCCACGATGACGAAGAATTCGCCCTTGGCCACGGTGAGCGCGCTGTTGAGGTTTCCCGCCTTCGCCCCATGGTGGGTGAGCCTGCGCAGATACGAGCAGCCCAGTCGCTGCGCCAGCTCGCGCACCTCGTCGGAGTCGCCGTCGTCGAGGATGTACGTGCCGTGGCGGCCCCTGATGTCCAGTGCCGCCCGAGCCGTCCGTTCGATGACGTCGAGGGCCTCGCCGTAGACCGTGATGAGCACGTCCACCGAGCGCACCCGGCCGCCGATCGTGATGGGCCAGCTGCGCGGATCGCCAGGGTTTGCCGAAGTGGCACCGATCACCGCGGGATCGAACATGGCGCGCTGGACCGGGTAGAAATAGCTCGGCCGGCTGCCCCGGGCCCCGGAAAGGATGATCCACATGGCCATCAGGGCATGGAAGATGAGGATTGTCTCGGCGATGATGACCAACGAATAGGGCAGTACATCGCCGCGATTCATCGGATTGAAAAGAAATACCGCGTAGGCAAGGATTCCGATCATGGCGAGCAGCGAGATGAGGCGCATGATCGGCGGATACATGAGGTGCGTCCGCTCCCGCTCCGCACTGATCGCGTCCGCGGTGACTTCGTTGAAGTGCTGCTCAAATCCTAAAGACACGTGTCATCACATCCGTCGATCGAGGGGTGAATGAACAGCCGAAAGGCTGTGGACCCTTGGTCGAATACCTGCTTCTCCCGGACGGGAGGAGAATCTCCAGACTCCAGACCATGATCCGGCTGCCGGAGACACGTGATACATCCGTAGCGTGGGCGATGCCCATTGCTCCATGCCGGAGCCCATGAATTGACGTAACGGTAGCATGCACTAACAGTTGATCAGCCTGTTCCGCTTCCTGAGAACTGGGAGAAACACCCAAGAATCAATCGTTTCGTGGACCGGGCAGGAGGGTAGCGAGCATGCGGTGCAGGGTCGAGGTGCACAATCGAGGAGTGGCGGATGTACCGATGACTAGGAACTCGGTCCTCGCCGACGTGCGTCTTCCCGCCACCCGCCGGCGCCCCACGCTGGCCGATCCGCGTCGCGCTGACAGCCCGCGCTGCGTGGGGCTCATCATGCACTCATTGGCCTCGCGGCCCGGCCGGATCGTGTCGATGGCCCAAGACATCGCAGCACAGCTGCACGCCCGCCTGCTCGTGGAGTTCACCTCGCTCGCTGACCCCGGCCATCTGCAGGCGGTACGCCTCATCGAGCGCGGCGCGGATCTCGTGGTGGTGGCCGGCGGCGACGGGACGATACGCCAGGTCCTTCCCGAACTGCTGGGCAGCCCCATTCCCCTGGGCATCATTCCGGTGGGCTCGGGGAACGTTCTCGCCGCGGCACTCGGCCTGGCGCCGGGGTCCCTGGCCGACCAGGTGGGCGCAGCCATCGCGGGCAGACTCCTCGACATCGACGTCGGAGAGGTCGTGTGCACCGAGGACACCGGCCGGACCACCGGGCCCGCGCTGTTCTGCTGTATGGCCGGGATCGGCCGTGACGCCGAGACGGTCCGAGCCACCTCGCGAACTCTCAAGAAGCTCCTCGGCCCGGCGGCCTATGGGGTGGTGGGGCTGGGCCAGGTGCTGCGCAGACCCCGGCCCATGAGCTGGCGGGTGGACACGGATCACTGGCAGACGGGACGGCACTGGACAGTGCTCGCGACCAACACACCGCTGGTTCCTGGCGCTCATATCGTGCCTGGCGGAGTGCTGCTCGCCGAACAGGCCCGGATGGACGACGGGCTGCTCGACGTCGTCGCCGTGGCGCCGCAGCGGCCCGATGAGTGGGCCGGTATCGCGGTCAAGGGGCTGTTCGGCAGCCCTGCCCGGGTGCCGGGCCTGGATTATGCCCAAGGGCCCACCATTCAGGTCCATTCGCCCGAACCGGTGGCTGTCCAGGCCGATGGGGACATCGTCTCGGCACGCTGCGTCGATTTCCGGGCCCGGATCGCTGGACGGATCAGGCTGCGGGTGGCCTGATCGGCTGGGCGGACGATCGATGAGCCCAGCTCAGCCGCCCCGCACGGCGGCGTGCACGATGTCGGCCAGCGCCGCTGCCCGGTGGCAGGACTGGTCGGGCCGGATGTCGATGCTGAGGACATCCTCGGGCCAGCCGGCATCGGCGCGAAACCAGCTCGGCCGAGGCCAGTACTGAGGCGCGAAGGCGCCTCGCCTGCCCAGTTCTTCGTCGATCTGGCTGGCCAGTTGGTGCCGCAGCAGCGGAAAGCAGGCCCGCCCAGGGTTGAGTGCCCCCAGCTGTGGACCCAGCAGGGCGCAGAACTGCGCATTGGCGTCGCGCCAGCGCCGAGCCCAGTGGAGCAGATCCAAAGACGCCAGGGCGGCGAGCGTTCCGGGCGCGGGTGCGGCCGGTGCCAGGGCTGCATCGAATGCCTCGTCAGCTGCGGCGATGGCCAGCCGCAGCGCGTGCGTCGCGCCGGGCGCCCCCTTGCCGCCGCGCTCGGGCAGCTGTTCGCGCTGTGCCCACAGCTGCTGCTCGCGCAGCAGGCGCGCGCCCCCAAGAGTCATCTGCTCGTGGCAGGTCCGGCGCCCAGGCAGCGGGCCAAGGTCGATCCCGGCGCCGTGGCGGGCACCAGCAGCTGCCGCGGCGTCGGGCGATGTGGCGATCCAGGCGCCTTCGGGCACCGGGAGGAGCTTGCGCAGGCTGGCCATCCGGATGTCGGCCGGCAGTGCGGGAGCCGGATTCACCAGTTCATCGAGCAGGCAGTGCGTGGCGTCCTCGACGACGAGATGTCCGGCGGCGCGAGCCCTGCGGAGCACCTCCACCAGGCCCGGTGCCACGTCGATGGCGCCGGTCCGGCAGATGAGGATGACGACGGGAGAGGGCTCCTGCGCCAGGGCCCGCGCCAGCGCCCTGGGATCGGTGCGCAACTGATGGTCCACTGGAACGGCACGCACGGCCATCGCCTCGAGCCAGAAGGGCAACGCCATGGTCTCGCAGTGATAGGCCGGTAACAGGGCCGTCGTCATGGCGTGGGCGCGGCACCAGCGGGCCACCAGGGCCAATGCCTGGCGCCCCGAGCCCACGCAGCGCGCCGAGCGCCAGCCACCCCAGCCATCGGCCGAATCGGCGGCTGTCATATCGGCATTCTCCCACCCACTGTGCGGCCGAGCCGTCCGCCCGCCGGACCCCAGGTGCGACCATGGCGGTATGCACAGCGATACCCGCGAAGACTCCACACCTGATTTCGTGGCGATGGGAGCTGCCCTGAGCAGCGAACTCATCGCGCTGCGGCGGGAGCTGCACCAGATCCCCGAACTGGCCTTCGAGCTTCCGAGAACCCAGGCTCGCCTGCTGGCGGCGCTCAAGGGTCTTCCGCTGGAGATCCACCCCCTCGACGGGGTGAGCGGCTTCTGGGCCACCTTGCGCGGCGGGCGGCCCGGACCGACCGTGCTGCTGCGCGCCGACATGGACGCCCTGCCGGTGACCGAGCAGTCCGGCGAGAGCTTCGCGTCCAGCAATGGGGCGATGCACGCCTGCGGTCACGATCTGCACATGTCCGGCATGGTGGGCGCAGTGAAGATCCTCAGCCAGCTGCGCGAGCAGATCGCCGGAACGGTGCTGTTCATGTTCCAGCCCAACGAGGAGACGCCGGCCGGGGCGCGTCTCATGCTGGAGCAGGGGCTGCTCGACGCCACGGGCGAGCGCCCTGTGGTGGCCTGGGGCCTGCACGAGATGCCCTATCCGGCAGGCACCGTGCACATCAGCCAGGGGGCCCAGATGGCCAGCAACTGCCAGTTCACCGCCACCTTCACCGGCTCGGGCGGGCATGGTTCCGCCCCGCATGCCGCCATCGACCCGGTGCCGGCCGTGCTCGACCTCGGTCAACAGCTGCAGAACCTGGTGACCAGGGAATTCAGTGTCTTCGACCCGGTCGTGTGCACCGTCACCCAGCTGCGGGCCGGTGAGGCGATCAATGTCATCCACGACACCGCCAGCCTTGGAGCCACCGTGAGGGCAGTGTCGCGCGAGGCCACCGAGCGCTTCGCCCGGCGCAGCGTCGAGCTTGCGAGGGCGGTTGCCGCAGCCCATCGCTGCGAGGTCGAGGCAGGTTTCCGGGTGAACTGCCCGACGACGATCAACGATCCGCGGGCCGCCCGGATCGCGGCCGCAACTGCGCAGGAGCTGTTCGGCGCCGAGCGTGTCGTGGGCATGGAACATCCCGTGATGGCCAGCGAGGACTTCAGCTATGTCCTGGAGCAGGTGCCTGGCGCCTTCTTCTTCTTCGGTGCCCTGCCCGAGGGGGTGGACCCGGCCGGTGCACCGCAACTGCACTCGCCCCTGGCTCGCTACAACGACGCGGTGCTGGGCGATCAAGCAGCCCTGCTGGCCGCCCTGGCCTTTAAGGGTGCCTCGTCACAGCGCGACTTCGAGGGTGCCTCGTCGCAGGGCGGCTTCGAGGGCGCCTTGTCGCAGCGCGACGAAGACTGAGCGATGCGGGCTCTCAGGCGCTGGGAGTGGACACCGGTGGTAGCGCCGACCACGGGAAGACGATCCAGCGGTCGGTGCGCCGCCACAGGTAGTCCGGCAACACCACCGTTGTGGGCTTGGCATAGAGCACGGCACTGCGCACCTTGGCGCCGAAGCCGCGCAGCTGTCTCATCACCAGCTGCATGGTGCGCCCCGTATCCACCACATCGTCGACCACGAGCAGTCTCTTGCCTGCCATGGAGCCCGTGTCGAGCAGGGGGGCGAGCAGCACCGGATCAGGCAGTGTGATCCCCACGCCCGTGTAGAACTCGACATTCATGGCGTCGCTCAGCTTCACGTCGAGGGCATAGCTCAGTGCACCGGCCGGGATGAGGCCACCGCGCGCCACCGCGACGATGATCTCGGGCCGGAAACCGGATGCGGCGATCTGGGCAGCCAGTTCGCGCTGCGCCCGCCCGAACAGCTCCCAGCTCAGCACCTCCTTGGCCGCCAGATCCCCGGCTTGTGGGTGCTCGGCCAGCCGTGGAACCGGTGGCACGCTGTGCCCTGGCTCATCGCCGGGGGCGGCAGCCTCGTCGAGCAGCTTGACGCAGTAGACCACGTCGAGCCAGCGTCCGAACTTGTGCCCCAGCTCGGTGAACTGGCCTTGTTCGACGAATCCGAGCTCGCGATGGAAGCGGCGGCTCGACTCGTTGTCGGCATCGATGACGCCGACCATGGCGTGCACTGTCTGACGGCGTGCGCGCCGGATCAGCTCGGACATGAGTGCGCGTCCGAGGCCGCGGTGCTCCCAGCCGGCCGCCACATAGACGCTGTGCTCGACAGTGCGGTCGTAGCCCTCCTCGTCTCGAAAGGGACCGAAGCTGGCGAAGCCCACCACCCGCTCGTCCGCACATGCCACGAGGACAGGAAGCCCGGCCTCCACCTGAGATGCGAGCCAGCCCAGCCGCCCGGCCAGCGTGCTCGGCTCTCGCCGATAGCTCGCGGTGCCCGCCACGCCCTGCGCATTGTGGATTTCGACGATGGCCGGGACATCGCGAGGCTGTGCATCGCGGACGGTTGCGGGGGCACTCACGCGGGATAGGGTACGCGCGTGGCTACGATGGTCGCGGAATCTCGCCGATGAGCAATTCACGGCGCGAATGATCTGGAGGGTTGTGCGTGAGTGAATTGAACTGGACCGACGAGGACCGCCGTGCCGTGGATGTGGCCAGGATTCTTGCGGCCGACGCCGTGCAGAAGACGGGTAATGGGCATCCGGGTACTCCGATCTCACTGGCGGCGGCTGCGTATCTGCTGTATCAGCGCGTCCTGGCCGTGGATCCGGGCGATCCGGACTGGCTGGGGCGTGATCGTTTCGTGTTGTCGGCCGGGCACGCCTCGATGCTGCAGTATGCGCAGTTGTATCTGGGCGGTCTGGGTCTGGAACTGGAGGACATCGAGTCGTTGCGTACGGCTGGTTCGCTGACTCCTGGTCACCCCGAATACGGGCATACGCGATTCGTCGAGGCGACGACGGGTCCGCTGGGTGCTGGGTTGTCGATGGCCGTGGGGATGGCGATGGCTGCTCGCCGTGAGCATGCCCTCTATGACCCGGCAGCGGAGCCGGGGCACAGCGTTTTCGATCACATGGTGTATTCGATCGTCGGTGACGGGTGCCTGCAGGAGGGTGTTGCCTCCGAGGCGGCTTCTCTGGCAGGCACACAGGAGCTCGGTAACCTCGTGGTGCTCTACGACGACAACCGGATCTCGATCGAGGGCGGCACGAAGATCGCGTTCACCGAGGACGTGGAAGCCCGCTTCGCGGCATACGGATGGGATGTCCAGCACGTCGATTGGACGCAGGGTGGCACCGGGTACCGCGAGGACGTCGAGGCGTTGTTCGCAGCGCTGCAGGCCGCGAAGGCGCAGCATGACAAGCCGAGCATCATCCGGCTGACGACGGTGATCGGCTGGCCTCTGCCGAATCTGCGGGGCACGGGCAAGGTGCACGGCGCGGCGCTGGGCGAGGACGAGATCGTCGCAATGAAGAAGGAGCTGGGCTTCCCGACCGAGCCGTTCGCGTTCGATCGTGAGATCGTGGAGTACACCCGGGGGGCACTGGCGAGCCGTGGTGCGCAGCTGCGTGCCGCCTGGGACGAGCATTTCGAGGCGTGGCGGGCCGCGAATCCGGAGTCGGAGGCGCTGCTCAACCGGGTGCGGGCGGGTCGCCTGCCCACTGGGGTGGAGTTCCCGGTGTTCGAGCCGGGGAAGATGAGCACGCGCAAGGCGTCTGGCGCGGTGCTGAGCGCGCTGGCGGATCAGCTGCCCGAGTTGTGGGGCGGGTCGGCGGACCTGGCGGGTTCGAACAATACGACGATGTCGGGCGAGCCGAGCTTCCTGCCGGCCGACCGGGTGACCAAGGAGTGGCCGGGCGGGCCGGGAGGCCGTGTGCTGCATTTCGGGATCCGTGAGCATGCGATGGGCGGTGCCCTGAATGGCATCAACCTCTCGGGGCTGACGAGGGCCTATGGTGGCACCTTCTTCGTCTTCAGTGACTACATGCGTCCTGCAGTGCGGCTCGCCGCTCTCATGGGCGTGCCCTCGGTGTTCGTCTGGACGCACGATTCGATCGGTGTGGGTGAGGACGGTCCCACGCATCAGCCGGTGGAGCACCTGGCTGCCTGCCGGACCATTCCGGGTCTGGACGTGGTGCGTCCGGCGGATGCGAACGAGACCTCGATTGCGTGGCGGGAGATCTTGCGTCATACGGACCGTCCGGCCGGGCTGGTGTTGAGCCGCCAGGACCTGGTGAGCCTGGATCGTGAGGGTGAGGGTTTCGCGTCGGCCGAGGGCGTGGCGCGAGGCGGCTATGTGCTGCGTGATGCGGGTGAGGGCGTCCCGCAGGTCATTCTCATCGCGACTGGTTCCGAGGTCGAGGTCGCGGTCGGCGCGCAGGATCTCCTGACCGGACAGGGGATCTCTTCTCGTGTGGTCTCCATGCCGTGCCAGGAATGGTTCCAGGAGCAGGACCAGTCATATCGCGATGAGGTCCTGCCTGCGCAGATCACGGCGCGGGTGAGTGTCGAGGCCGGTATCGAGATGGGCTGGCGTCGCTACATCGGTGACAGGGGAGTGGCAGTCTCGCTCGAGCACTTCGGTGCCTCGGCCAAGGGCAGCCTCCTCATGACCGAGTACGGCTTCACGCCCGAGAACGTCGCCGCCGCCGCGCAGGGCCTGCTCATTGAGGACTGAGCCCACGGCAAAGCGCCCAGTGCCCCCGCCACCGGCTGACCGGAGGCGGGGGCACTGGAGCGACGACGGCCCGTGGCGCGTCCAACCCCCGCGACTCGTTCACTTGGTTAATGAGTTATCATAATTAACTGTGTTAATGATCAAGCGGTCGTCGGGCGATGCGCTCACAGCATCGGGTGACGGGGCGGCACGGCCTGCCGAACCATCGAGGCCACCCATCGCTCCCGGTGCTCAGGGCCAGGGCGCCGCAAGCCCGGCGCTGCGCGAGCAGGAGCTCAACACCTTGGCCAACGATCTGCGGCGCGCCTGCCAGCATGTGGCGCGACGGGTGCGCTTCGAGAGCACGAGCGAGCTGCCGCCCCACCAGATGAGCGTGCTGATGTGGCTCAACCACGCCGGCCCGCAGACCCCCACCCAGATCGCCGAGCGGGAGCGCGTGAGCACGCCGAGCGTCACTCGGACCCTCAACTGCCTCGTCGAGGAGGGTTGCGTGCTGCGCAGCCCCCATCCCGACGACCGCCGGCAGATCCTCGTGAGCGTCACACCGCGCGGCGCCGAGCTCGTGGAACGCACCATCGCCGAGCGCGATACCTGGATGCTGCGGCGCCTCAGCGAGCTGGGCAGCGAAGACCTCGCGCTGGCGCGCGCTGCCGCAGACCTGCTCTCACAGCTCGCCGACGGAACGGTGGGGCGATGAGCGCCACGACCGCAACCGGAACCATCCGCGCGCTGAGCAGCGGTTCGCGCACCTTCGCGTCCTTCGCGCAGCGCAACTACCGGTACTATTTCGCCGGCGCTCTGGTCTCGAACACCGGCACCTGGATGCAGCGCACCAGCCAGGACTGGCTCGTCCTGACCCAGCTGACCAATCACTCCACGAGCGCCCTGGGCATCGTCTCGGCGCTGCAGTTCCTGGCGATGCCCTTCCTGGCCCCGCTGGCCGGCGCCGTCACCGATCGCTTCCCCAAGCGCAAGCTGCTCCTGGTCACCCAGACTCTGCTCGGGCTGACCACGCTCATGCTCTGGGCACTCGTGGCCAGCGGCACGGTCGAGCTGTGGCATGTCTATCTGTTCGCCTTCGTGCAGGGCATCGTCGCCAGCTTCGACAATCCGGCACGCCAGGCGTTCGTCTCGGAGATGGTGCCCGACGCGCTCATCTCCAATGCGGTGGGGCTCAACTCGATGTCCTTCAATGCTGCCCGGCTCATCGGTCCGGGCATCGCAGGACTGCTCATCGCCGCCTTCGGGGTGGCTCCGGGAATGCTCATCAACACCGTGAGCTTCCTCGCGATGATCCTCGCGCTGGTCAGCATGAACGCCCATCATCTGCATCCGGCAGCTCCCCGTCGCGGACGAGGCTCGGCGCGCGAGGGGCTTGCCTACATCGCCCACCGGCCTGACCTCATCATGGTGATGGTCATGGTCTTCATGCTCGGCACCTTTGGCATCAACTACCAGATCACCAATGCCGCGATGGCCACCCGGGTCTTCCACAGAGGCCCGGCCGGTTATGGGATGCTCGGCACGATCATGTCGGTGGGCACGCTGGCCGCTGCTCTCATCGCAGCCCGGCGACGTCGTCCGCGGCTGTCGACCCTGGTCATCGGCATGACGGGATTCACGCTCTCGACGATCGCCTCGGCGCTGGCCCCCAGCTATCTGAGCTTTGCCATCCTGCTGATTCCCGCAGGGCTCTTCGGCATCGTCACGATGACCTGCGCGAACTCAATGGTGCAGATGGGCACCGAAGCCTCCAAGCGTGGCAGGGTGATGGCCGTCTACATGGCGATCGTCATGGGCGGAACGCCCGTGGGGGCGCCCATCATCGGCTGGGTCGGCGATGTGCTCGGACCTCGCCAGATGGTGCTGGTCGGGCCGTTGGCCACCGGGCTCACAACGCTCGGAGTGCTCGGCTTCCTCATGGTCCATCGCGGATTGCGGGTGCGTCTCGAGCGCGGCTGGCCCCCGCACCTTCATGTGTGGACGAGCGAGGAACTGGAGGCCGCCCAGCAGTCGGCCGAGCCCGGGCGCTGAGTCCCGGGCCGACCGGCGACCGGCTGGCTCAGTCCTTCGCGGCGGAGGGGTGGGTCATGTCGGCAGGCACCACCCAGGCGTCGAACTGCTCGGCGCTCACGAAGCCAAGCTCCAATGCCGACTGGCGAAGGCTCAGACCCTTGTGGTGGGCGTTCTTGGCAATCTTCGATGCCTTGTCGTAGCCGATGTGGCGGTTGAGCGCAGTGACCTGCATGAGATTGATCGACAGGTCGTGATCGATTTTCTCGCGATTCGGCTCGATGCCATAGGCACAGTGCTTGTCGAAGCTCTCGCACGTGTCCCCGAGCAGCTTGATCGACTCCAGCACGCACCAGGCCATGACGGGCTTGAAGACGTTGAGCTGGAAGTTCCCCTGGCTACCGGCGAAGCCGACCGTGGCGTCGTTGCCGAAGACCTTGGTGGCCACCATGGTCATGGCCTCGCACTGCGTGGGGTTCACCTTGCCGGGCATGATCGAGCTGCCGGGCTCGTTCTCGGGAATGAGCAACTCGCCGAGGCCGTCGCGCGGGCCCGAGGCATACCAGCGCACATCATTGGCGATCTTCATGAGCGCGTCGGCCAGCACCCGCAGCGAACCGGAGACCAGTACGAGGGCATCGTGGGCGCTCAGCGCGGCGAACAGGTTCTTCGCCTGGGTGAACTCGATGCCGGTCTGCTCACTGATCTTCTGGGCGGTCAGCGGCCCGAAATCGGGGTGGGCATTGAGCCCGGTTCCCACGGCGGTGCCCCCGATGGCCAGTTCGCGGGCCTGGGAGTCGGCGTGGCGGATCGCATCCAGCGCGAAGTCGATCTGGGCGACCCAGCCACTGATCACCTGGCCCAGGCGGATCGGTGTTGCGTCCTGCAGATGTGTCCGGCCGGGCATGATGACGTCGTTGTATTGCGTGGCTTTCGCATCCAGGGTGTTGCGCAGCCGCTCGACGCGCGGATACATCTCGGCCAGCTCGCAGACCACCGCGACGTGCATGGCAGTGGGGAAGGTGTCGTTGCTGGACTGACCGCGGTTCACGTGATCATTGGGATGCACGGGCGTCTTCGAGCCGATCGTGCCGCCGGCCAATTCGATGGCACGGTTGGCGATGACCTCGTTGGAGTTCATATTGGATTGGGTGCCCGATCCGGTCTGGAAGACGACCAGCGGGAACTCGTCGTCCAGCTTGCCCTTGATGACCTCGTCGGCAGCCTTCACGATGAGCCCGGCGATGTCCTCGGGCAGCTCACCGAGCTGGCCGTTGGCCTGAGCGGCAGCTTTCTTCAGCGTGCCCAGAGCCTTGATCATCGGCCGGCCCCAGACGAAGGTGGGGCGACCGATGTCGAAATTGTGGAGACTGCGCTCGGTCTGGGCGCCCCAGTAGTGGTCAGCGGGCACGTCAATGGTGCCCATCGAGTCGGATTCAGTGCGCTTGCGCGCTCCGTTGCTGTCAGCCATGAGGTCACCCTAGTTGTTCGCATCTGGGGGGCTCGGCGCGGGTTCGGCCCAGCGGTCGATGACGCGACCGGCAGGTTCGGTGCGCGGCCAGGGGATGGCAGCGGGCTGATCAGAAACCGGGTACGGGCGTGAGCGCCGGGCGCCCAGCGAGCACGGCATCCACATTGTCGGCGGCGAGCTGGGTCATCGTGGTGCGCGTCTCGACGTTGGCCGAGCCCAGATGGGGCAGAAGCACCACATTCTCGAGTCCGAATAGGCCCGGGTTGATGGTGGGCTCGTCCTCGTAGACATCGAGTCCCGCGCCGGCGAGTGGGCCACTGCGGAGGGCCTCCACCAAAGCTGCCTCGTCGACGCAGGCGCCGCGCGCCGTGTTGATGAGATAGGCCCCGGGCTTCATCGAGGCCAGCCGGGAGGCGTCGAGGATGTGGCGGGTCTGGGCAGTGAGCGGGCAGTGCAGGCTCACCACATCGCAGCTGGCGACCAGCTCGTCCACCGGCAGGCCGACTGCCCCGAGCTCGCTTCGGGCAGGCTCCTTCATGGGGTGTTCCTGCGCGTAGTAGATCGACATGCCGAAGGCGTGGCAGCGACGGGCCATCGCAGTGCCGATCTGGCCGGCACCGATGAGCCCGATGGACTTGCCCTCGATGGAGTGGCCGAGCATGAAGGTGGTGCGGTAGCGCCACGGCTGCCCGGCCCTCACCAGACGTTCTGCCTCGCCGAATCTGCGGGTGACCATGAGCAGCAGGCCGAAGGCCGTGTCGGCGGTTGCGTCGAACAGCACACCGGGGGTGGTGGTGGGCACAACGCCGTGGCGCCGGCAGGCGTCCACGTCGATGTTGTTGTAGCCGGCTGCCACATTCGCGACCACCTTGAGCTGGGAGCCGGCGGCGGTGAGGAACTCCTCGTCGACCTCATCGCTGAGGACACTCAGCACGCCCTCGGCGCCGTGGACGTGATCGAGCAGCTCATGGCGACGGGGGGCTTCAGCGCCGGGCCAGCGAACCACCTCGTGACCGTGCGCGACAAGCCTCGCGATCCCCGCCTCGGGTACCGCGTCGGTGATACAGATCTTCGACATCCGGGCCTCCTCATTGCTGCCGTGGGCATGCGCTGCGACCCTATCGCGCGTGACGGCGCTGTGGGCCCATGAGTCCCCGGCAGGGCCGCTGTCAAGGGCCAGCTCGGTTTGTCCATCCGGATGCCAGGACCGTGTCCGGGTGGTAAGGCCCGTTGTATTGTGACGTCAGCATCGGCCCTGCCCGGTGCTGAAGCACCCCATCCATCCGTTTCCCAGGAGTGGCCATGACCTACGTCATTGCTTTGCCATGCGTCGATGTGAAGGACAAGGCGTGCGTCGAGGAATGCCCCGTGGACTGCATCTACGAGGGCCCGCGCTCGCTGTACATCAACCCCGATGAGTGCGTGGACTGCGGAGCCTGCGAGCCAGTGTGCCCCACCGAGGCCATCTTCTACGAGGACGATCTGCCCAGCGAGCTCGCCTCGTGGAAGAGCATCAACGCCAACTTCTTCAGCGAGCTCGGCACGCCTGGCGGGGCCGCGCGCCTCGGGCCCCAGGAGTTCGACGAGCCGAGCGTCGCAGCACTGCCCCCTCAGGCGTGAAGCTCTCCCAGTCCCTGCCCGACTTCCCCTGGGACTCCCTGGCGTCCGCCAAGGCGCGCGCGGCGGCCCATCGCGACGGAATCGTCGACCTTTCGGTGGGCACACCAGTCGACCCGACACCGCAGTTCGTCTGCGACGCCTTGGCCCGGGCCTGTCAGGCGCCGGGCTATCCCACCACGTGGGGCAGCCCTGCACTGCGCCACGCGGTGATCGACTATCTGCAACGGCGGTGGAATGCCTACGGGCTCGACGAGCAGTGCGTGACTACTGCGGTGGGCACCAAGGAGTTCGTCGGCTCGCTGCCCACGGTGCTCGCCCTCGGCCCCCGCGACACCGTGGTGTTCCCGCGGGTCGCCTACCCCACCTACGAGGTGGGTGCGGCGCTGGCCGGTGTGCACATCGAGCGCTGCGATGACCCGGAGCAGGTGAGCTCTCGTCCGGCGCTGATCTGGATCAACTCCCCGGCCAATCCGCACGGGGCCATCGCGAGCCGTGAGCTGTTGCGGCGATGGGTGGCATTCGCCCGTCACACCGGGGCCGTATTGGCCTCCGACGAGTGCTATGCCGAGTTCGCCTATGACGCGCCTGCCTACAGCGTGCTCGACCCCCGGGTCAACGACTCCTCCCTCGATGGGCTCATCGCCGTGCACTCGCTGTCGAAGCGCTCCAATATGGCCGGCTACCGGGCGGGTTTCGTCGCCGGCGATCCGTCAGTCGTCGGTGAGTTGCTGGCGGTGCGCAAGAACCTCGGCCTCATGATCCCGGCTCCCGTGCAGGCGGCGATGGTTGCCGCGCTGGGAGACGACGAGCATGTGGCTGCCCAGAAGTCCCGCTACCTCGCCCGGCGCTCGATGCTGCGGGATGCGCTGGAGACGGCGGGCTTCCGCATCGATCACTCGGAAGGCTCGCTGTATCTGTGGGCAACCCAGGGCACCGATGGGCGCCGCAGCGTCGACTGGTTGGCCGAACGAGGCATCCTGGCAGCTCCGGGGGACTTCTATGGTCCCTACTCCGGCGACCATGTGCGGCTGTCATTGACCGCAACCGATGAGCGAATCGGCGCGGCCGTCTACCGGTTGACCCACTGACGACGGACTCGGTGCCGCACGGGGCCCGCATGGTTCCCGGTATCGGCGCTCTTTGAACCAGGGGCTGACTGGCCGCTCACCCTGGCGGGATCGTTCAGGGGGTGCGTGTGCCCATCTGCACCTGGGTGGCCGAGGCGTCGTCGGTACCCTGCCAGGGATTTCGCGCGGTACCGCTGTTCTGCCAGGTCACCGGCCCCACCTGCAGGCTCACCAGGCCGGACGCCGGGCCGCGGCAGATGAGGAGCTGGGCCAGCGACCAGGCCGTCGTATGGTCGGGAGCCTGGATGTCCAGCCCGGACGCTGTCGGCGTCACCGAGAGCCCGCTCGGCCATACCCGTGCGAGGAACTCCCGCAGCGCCTCGGGATCGCCTGGCGCGTTGCTGCGGTCCACCATGGTCACCGCTGCAGGATCGTGGCCGGTCAGGGCACTGGCCCAGGCGCGACCGAGCGGTTCGTGTTCGGCGTAGCCGTCGGGCACTCCCGAACGCTGCACGGCCTGCGCGACGTCGTTGATGGGGTCGTTCTGCCAGTCGCGCACCTGCACCAGGGCGTCGTAGAACTTGCCGGCGGAGTACCAGGGGTCCATGATCTGCGCCGCGGTGCCCCAGCCCTGGCTCGGGCGCTGCTGGAAGAGGCCGACGGAATCCCGATCGCCGTAGTCGAGGTTGTACAGCTTCGATTCCTGCATCGCGGTGACGATCGCGATGGACACCGCGCGAGGAGGCAGGCCCCGGCGGATTGCCTCGCCGGTGATGATCGCCATATTCGCCGCCTGTTGTTCGTCGCGCAGATCGCGCACCCCGTTCGCCGAGACCATCGCGCCTGCGGCCGGGGGAACGGTGGTCGCTGTGGTGGAGCAGCCCGCCAGGCCCAGGGCGACCAGGCCCGCGCCGGCGGCCCCCAGCAGGGCCCGGCGTGTCGTGCGGGCGTGGCCGGACACGGTCAGTTGCGGTGCAGGGCGGCGTTGAGCTCGATTGTCTTTCCCTTGCGGGCGAGCACACGCACGGCTCCGGTGACCGAGTCGCGGATGAACAGCATATTGGCGCCGCCGGACAGCTCGCGGGCCTTCGTCACGGAACCGTCGGGCATCGTGACCTTGGTCCCGGCAGTGATGTACAGACCGGCTTCTATGACGCAGTTGTCGCCAAGCGCGATGCCACAGCCCGACTCGGCTCCGAGCAGGCATCCTCGCCCGATCCGCACCCGCTCCTTGCCGCCGCCTGACAGCGTGCCCATCGTCGAGGCGCCGCCGCCGATGTCGGAGCCGACGTCCACGATGACGCCCTGACTGATCCGGCCCTCCACCATGGAGGCGCCGAGAGTGCCGGCGTTGAAATTGCAGAAGCCCTCGTGCATGACGGTGGTGCCCTCGGCCAGGTGGGCACCGAGACGCACCCGGTCGGCGTCACCGATGCGCACTCCGCTGGGGATGACGTAGTCGACCATGCGCGGGAACTTGTCGATGCTCGTGACGACGAGCGAGCCCCTGGCCTGTTGCAGCCCTGGGCGAATCTGGTCGAAATCCTCAGGTGAGCAAGGCCCGGCGCTCGTCCATACGACGGTCGGCAGTACGGCGAAGATGCCCTCGAGGTTGATCGTATTGGGCTGGGCCAGGCGATGGCTGAGCAGGTGCAGCCGCAGATAGGCGTCGGGCGTGTTGGCCGGGGCGGCATCGAGGTCGATGACGACACGGCGGGCCTGCGTCGTCACATGGCGCAATTCGTCGGCGCCCACCGCCGCGGCCACCGAGTCCGGTGCGGGACGCTCATCGGGAGAGCCCAGCGTTGGCTCGGGGAACCAGGTATCGAGCACCTGACCCGAGTCGTGGATCGTCGTCAGGCCCCAGCCCCACGCCGTTCGGGGAGTCGCGCCACTCGTCTGCGTCATGGCGACAAGCCTAGTGGGCGGTCCAGTTGACGCCTGTCGGGAGGACCGGCATGATCGGGCCGCTCGACCCGGTTCGCGGACGGTGCACCACGAGAAGATGACGGCGCAGTGCTCGTTCCGGATGCACTCGACCGGGTCGTTGTCAAGGGTGCGGGCCTCCTACCAAAGGAGGATGGCGATCACCTGGGCGGATGCGGAAGGCTGCGTGTTGCGGACTTCATGCCAATGGGGCTCTTCCCAGATGAGGGTGTAGGCGACGCAGCAGCCGTGGTGGGAGGGCGCGGCGCGTCGGTGCCCGGATAGTGGCCGAGGCCTTCCGAGGA
>NZ_FOGZ01000043.1 GCF_900111365.1 Propionibacterium cyclohexanicum | reverse complement strand
CTGCTTGTCCGTGAACACCCGATACCGCGAACCCGTCGACCTCACCCAGCCAGCATCCCGCGCGCCTCACCGAACATATGGGAGACACGCCCTAGATACTGCGAGCCGAGCGCGGCGCGTTCAGGCGGCTCGAAGCCCGTGCCTGACTGGGCATGCGAGGCTCATACGCTGGCGCGCTGCAGCCGGTAGTCGGCACCGTCGAAGATGAACGCTAGTTTGCGAGCCAACCAGCCTGCCTCGCTCGCCCAGGAGAGTTCCTTGCCGGGTCTGGAAGCGTCGGCGTCCTCGCTCGGCAGCGGTGGTATCTCGACTGTCCGGTCGTCTTCTCTTGAGAGCAGCATCGAGGTCAGCAGCACCTCCTCGCCGATGAGGTCGATCAGCACCAGTGCGTCCGTGCGCGTGAAGCCGTGAGTTTCGAGCAGTGCAGCATAGCCTTGGATGACGTCTGAGATTGCTGATGGTGTGAGGGTGAGGCCGAGCACGCAGCTCGCGAAGCCGTGCGTCTCCTGACAGAGCTTCCACAGCGTGCGTGCGTAGTCGCCCAGCACCGCCCGCCAGGAGTCGCTAGAGGACGGCCATTCGGTTCGCGTGACCACCATGTCGACCGCGGCAACCGCCAGGTCTTCCCGAGACTCGAAGTAGCCGTAGAGCGTGGCGTGCGTGGTGCCGAGGCGCTCGGCAACCGCGGTGACGGTGAACGAGGCCAGTCCCTCGGCGAGCACCGCTTCGATCACATCTGCCTGGGTGGTGAGTCGGGGCCTGCCCCGGCCTCGCACCACCTTCGACTGCCCGAGATCTTGTGGGGGTGTCGCACTCATCACTCCATGCTATGCCGCATCAGCGCCCTCCGGCTTGCATATTATTCGACAGCATGTCGTAATATGCTTGTTGATACTGCTTCTCAATACGCCACGGCGGAACACTTTAGAAAGAACCCACGTGCCTTCACTCTCTCGACGATTCTTGGCCCTGACCGGACTGACCCTGACCGCGGCGCTCGCGCTCAGTGCCTGCGCGCAGGCGAGCGCCCCCGACCCGGAACCTGGGGGCGAGCGTGTGCTGCGTGTCGCCGCCCTCGGCGGCAGCTCAGACACCCTCAATATCGATCAGCTGGTCTCAGAGTTGCCGCAGGTCGCGGCGATGCAGATCTGGGATTCGCTGGTGCTCTTGCGCGGCGACCAGTTCGAACAGGTGCTCGCCGAGAGCATCACGCCGAACGAGGACGGCAGCGAGTGGACGATCACACTCCCTGACGGCGTCTCGTTTCACGACGGCTCGCCGCTCACCGCAGCCGATGTGCTCTACAGTCTCGGCTGGATTGCGGCCTCGGATCGATTCGCCGCCCTGTACTCGGATTACGACGCGGCCGCCTCGCGCGTGCTCGATGAGCGAACCGTGCTGGTCGTGTTGAAACGGCCGAGGGCGGACTTCGTCGAGACCTCGCTCGCTTTGGGCAGCTACGTGATCAAGGAGGGGATGACCGATCTGAACGAGGGCAACGGCACTGGTGCGTACCGGCTCGAATCGTTCTCGGCAGACTCCGGCACGGTGCTGGTCGCGAACGAATCGTATTGGCGGGGCGAGCCGAAGATCGACCGCATCGAGCTGGTGCCCATCGCCGACCCGGCAACCCGGGCCACCGCGTTGACCGGAGGCCAGGTAGATTTCGCGCTTGGCCTGAACTCGACTGCCGCTGAGACGATCGACTCGACTGCAGGATATGAGGTGCAGCGCGGAGGCACGGCGAACTCCTCGCAGTTCGAGTTCTCGATGAACACCCGCATCGCCCCGTTCGACGACCCTGAGGTGCGGGAGGCGCTGCGCAGCCTGCTCGATCGTGATCAGCTCGTTAACATCGTGTTCAGGGGCGACGGGGCGATCGGCAACGATCTCCCTGGTCTCGGCCTTCCCGACTACCCCACACGCTTCGCCCAGGTCGAACCCGATGTGGCAGCCGCGCGCCAGGTGTTCGAGTCGAAGGGCATCACGGAGATCGGCATCCTCGTCGCTGAGACGATTCCGGGCATCACCGACGCGACTGAGCTGCTGCAGCAGCAGCTGAGCGAGATCGGTGTCACCTTGAAGCTGGAAGAAGTCGATCCGGCGACGCTGTACTCGGACATCCCGAAGATTCAGCAGGCGCAGATGTTCGCCACCTATGTGCACAACCGCCCGTTCCTCAGCCACGCAGTCACCTTCATGATCGCCGACTCCCCCTACAACTGGAGCGGCTGGGCAGATCCCGAGTTCAACGAGGCGATCACCACGCTGCAGACCGTCACAGATTCCGCTGAACGGCAGGAAGCACTCGCGCTCGCACAGGATCGCGTGTGGTCCGGCACCGCTTCACTGATCTGGGGCTTCCAGGAACAGCTCAACGGCGCCATCGATGCGCTTGAGACGGTGCCGATGACGCAGTCGCTGCCGCTGTTCTGGGAGGTCGGCTACGAAAGCTGACGTGCGGCCAGACCTCGAGGTTCGCGGCCGGCCCCGAACCCAGCAGACGCCAGTGGTTCTGTTGCTGGCACGCAGCATCGGCCGGTTTACGCTCTTGATGGTCACGATCACCTTCGTCGTGTTCATCGCGGTGACCCTGCTGCCGGGAGACGCGGCATCGCAGCAGCTCGGGCTCCGGCAAGACGAGGAGCGACTGGCTCTGCTGCGCATGGAGCTCAGGCTCGATCGCCATCCGCTCACCCGCTATGCCGACTGGGCGTGGGGGGTGCTCTGCGGCGACTTCGGCAACGTGCTGCAGACCGGGCTTCCAGTCACGCAGGTGATGGCCGGCCCGCTCAGCCGCACCCTGCTGCTGGCGGCGCTCGCGCTCATAGCTGCACTGCTCATCGGCACCACCGTCGGAATCGCTGCGGGAGTGAACAGCGGTTCCAGGCTCGATCGCGGCCTGATGACGGGGGCGATGCTAACGATCAGCACGCCCGAGTTCATCATCGGTACCCTGCTCGTGCTCGTTTTCGCGGGCTGGCTCGGCTGGTTGCCCGCCGTTTCGGTGCTGCCTGCGGGTAGCAGCCTGCTACAGCAGCCGCAGCTACTCGTCTTGCCGGTGTGCGCGCTCGCGCTCGTAGCGGGGGCGGTGCTCGCGCGGCAGTTCCGCGCCCTAGTCGCCAACGAGTATGCCCGTCCGCACATCGAGGCCGCCCGGCTCGCGGGCATTCCCGAGCACCGGGTGATCACCCGGCACCTGTTCCCCGGAATCGCGGCACCCGCCGCACAATTGATCGCCGGGACCACCCCGTACCTGCTCGGCGGGGCAGTGGTCGTCGAGCGCGTATTCGGCTTTCCCGGACTCGGTTCGCTGCTCGTGCAAGCCGTGAACACTCGCGAACCGTTCCTCACGATGGCCGCCACCACGGTGATCCTCGCACTCTCGCTGATCGCGTTTCTGTCCGCCGATCTGCTCGCGAAGAAAGGCCCGAAACGGTGAGCCTCAGCACCGGCGAGCGCCCCCGCACACGAACGATGAGATCTTGGGCTCGCGCGAGAACCGGGCCGGGCACCGCCAGGGCGAGATGGGCGCTGCTCGGCTTCGCCGCAGTGATCATCGCATCGACGCTCCTCGGTCCGCTGATCGCCGCAGCGCTCGGCCTCGATGGAGCCCGAACGACTGCGCCTGCGTTCTCCCCACCGGGCGAGGGCATGCCTCTCGGCACCGACAAGCTCGGGCGCGACGTGACCGCAAGGCTGCTGACCGGCGGTGCCGAACTACTCGGTGTCGCCGCGCTCTCGACGCTCGCCGCGATGCTCGTCGGCATCGCACTCGGGCTCGCGCTCGCCCTGAGCCATCGCCTTGCCCGGTGGCTCATGATCCTCATCGACACGCTCGTGGTGCTGCCCTCGATCATCACCATGATGCTGCTCATCTACGGTCTCGGCGGCGGGCTCGCGACCATCATCCTGGTTATGACCGTGGTATCCGCCCCCTTCATCGCCCGATACACCCGCACGTTGACCGCACAGGTCGCTGGAAGCGAGTACGTGCTGATGGCGCGCCTCGCAGGCGACTCCGCGCCGAGGATCGCCGTGCGCGAGATTCTTCCGAACCTCACCGGCCCACTACTCACTGAAACTGGCTATCGCTTCATAGGTTCGCTCTACCTGGTTGCCGCAGCAGGCTTCCTCGGCCTGCGACCGCTCGACTCAGGCAGCGACTGGGCCACGATGGTCGCCGAAGGCCTGCCCGGGATCGCGTTGAACCCCTGGGCGAGCCTTGCGCCCGCCCTCGCCATCGCCGCAGTCACGATACCTGTGAACCTGCTCCTCGACCGCAGCGGAACGGGGGCACGATGATCACCGCACAGGATTTCAGCATGCGCGGCCCGGATGGCAGGGTTGCGCTCGACAGCATCAGCCTGCAGGTCCCACGCGGCACCATTCACACGCTCACCGGGCCCTCAGGCTGCGGGAAGAGCACCTTGCTGCGGGCGTTCCTCGGGCAAAGACGAGCAGACGCGCCGCACGTGTCGGGGCAGCTCACCGTGGCCGGAGCCGAGATCTTCAGCCTCGACCGGGCCGAGCTGCTGACCGTCCGTCGCCGACGCGTCTCCTGGCTGGGCCAAGACCCCGCCCTGCTCCTCACCCCGCACTTCTCCGTGCGCGAACTGATCGCAGAGACCTCGACCGAACGCAGGCCAGGCGATGCCGCGATCGTGTCGCTTCTCGCCCAGGCGGGCCTGCACGACGGGGCGAGGCTGCTAAGCCGCCGCGCCGGCCAACTCTCCGGCGGGCAACGCCGCCGCGTCGCGATCGCGCGCGCCCTCGCCTCGCACCCCGAGCTGCTCCTCCTCGACGAACCCACCTCCGGGCTCGACCCGGCAGCGGTCGCGGAACTCGAGTCCACCCTGCGGCACTACCGCGCCCGCGGCGTCACCATGGTCATCGCCACCCACGACCGTGGCTTCTCTACCCGCCTCGCCGATTCCAGCACGGCGCTCGACGCCGGAAGCATCAGCACAGCACGCACGAAACCGAACCCTGCGACGCCCTCCTGCTCCGCATGCCAGGAACCACGCGCGCTTCTCGCCATCCCCGACCCCGTGCACGGGCCCGACGGCCTCACAGTGACCGACCTCACCGTCACCACCCCCGACGGCCACCGGATCGCGAATCGGCTCACTCTGCACATCCACCCTGGCTCCGGGCTCGCGATCCTCGGCGCCTCGGGCTCGGGCAAAAGCACCCTCGCACGCGCCATCTTCGGAGCGCACCCACAGGCGCACGGCCAACTCACCATCGATAGAGAGACCGTCGCACTCCCCCTGACCGAGCGCACCGCACGTCAGAAGCGTCTCATCCAACTCATCCCCCAAGATCCCGCAGCGAGCCTCAACCCCGCACACACCGTCTCACGGGTACTCTCGATCGCGGTGCGCCGCACGACGCCCAGGGCGCCACGACGCGCGGTGCAGCAGGGCGTGCGCGAACTGCTCGCACGCGTGCGACTCGACCCGGAGCTGCTGACCCGACGAGTCGCATTGCTCTCGGGGGGCCAGGCGCAACGGGTCGCGATCGCCCGCTCGCTCGCGCACGATCCTCGCGTGCTGATCAGCGACGAATCGACCTCAGCCCTCGACGAGACGACCGAACACAGCATCCTCGACCTCTACGCAGAACTATGTGATCGCGAACGGCTGGCCCTCATCGTGATCTCTCACGAACCGCAAGTGACCGGCAAACTGTGCGAACAAACCGTGCTGCTCTCATCGTCTCCTGATCAAGAGGTGACCTCCGGGAACGGGCGAGCAACATATTGTGTGAGGGGACACGCCGACGGGTGATTCTCGTCGGAAGTCTCGGGGACCCAACGGGAGCGACTCCTGATCTCTCGGAACAGGCATCAGGCGAATAATGATCGCGCCGGCGACAGCAATGACTGCATCAATCAGACGGCGACGACTTTGGTGCAGATCTGGAACTTGCGGACACCACGAGTGTTTCAGAAGTTCGTGTGCTCCACGATCCACCTGGCTTCGGTCTGCGCACCAGCAAGGCCATCAGCACATAGAAACACGGCAGCCTGACATGCTGGAGGCCCGGGGCGAGCGTCCTCAACCCTGAGCCTCCAACCCTGCAACTAGTTCAGCTTAGAGCTGAGCCGTTCGTGGCCGCGCGGCGGCGCTTGCCCGTACCGACGAGGATCACGACCCCCATCAGAAGCAGGATCCCCGCCCCAGCAACCAACGGGAACAGCAACTCCCCATCATCGCCGGTCGTGGCGAGCCACTCACCCTCAGGCCCCACCTGCGAGGCGGTCCCGATCTTGATGGCATCCCACCCGACCAGCGACCCGTCGAGTGCCTGTGAATCGTGTCGTGTTTGATGGAGGGTGAATCTATCCGGAAGGAACCCCCGGCATCATGCCCGTCCCCTTACCCAGCAGAACTCCGTGAACGCGCGGTTCGGCTCGTAATCGAAGCCCGGCAGAACCCCGCGACCCGTGATGGTGCGATCACGAGGATCGCGAAGCAACTCGACCTTCTCCCTGAGACGGTCCGGAAATGGGTACGCCGTGCCGAGATCGACGAGGGCATCCGACCCGGCACGACTAGGGCGTGTCTCCCATATGTTCGGTGAGGCGCGCGGGATGCTGGCTGGGTGAGGTCGACGGGTTCGCGGTATCGGGTGTTCACGGACAAGCAG
>NZ_FOGZ01000009.1 GCF_900111365.1 Propionibacterium cyclohexanicum | reverse complement strand
TCCTCGGAAGGCCTCGGCCACTATCCGGGCACCGACGCGCCGCGCCCTCCCACCACGGCTGCTGCGTCGCCTACACCCTCATCTGGGAAGAGCCCTTGAAGTGGAGCAGATGGTGGTCGTTGCTGTTCGTGCTCGTACTGTTCCTGCCGAATGCCCTGGTGACCCAGTTTCAGCTGGTGCTGCGTTTGAGCTTGTACGACAGCCGGCTGGGCTACATTCTCATGGTCGGTGTAGGCGTCGGGGTCGGCCCTCTGCTCTTCAGCGGCTACGTGAAGTCGATCCCCTTTGAACTGGACGAGGCGGCGGCTCTCGATGGCGTCGGCTACTGGCGCTATCTCACGAGGTTCGTTCTCCCGTTGTCACGTCCTGCGCTCACCACAGTCTTCATCCTCCAAGCCGTGTGGATCTGGAACGAGATCATCCTGGCAACCGTCCTGCTGTCGGATCAGTCCAAATTCCCAGTCACCGTCGGGCTGTTCGCATTCAAGGGCACCTACTCCAACCAGTGGCCGCTCCTTGCCGCCGCAACGTTCATCGTGGCCGCACCCCTCATGCTCGGCTATGTGTTTATCCAGCGCTATCTCGTCAACGGAGTCACCGGGGCAGTCAAGGGCTGAACCCGAGATTCAGTTCGGTCATCGAAAGGAACCACATGTCAGCCACCGCGAGGCCTTGCGACAAGCGCCTCATCAGCACCCGCGTGCCGTACCGCATGACGCGTATGGGCATCATCATGGAGCCCGAAGTCGGCAACCCTCGCGAGGAGGAGGGGGTGTTGAACCCCGCGTGCGGTCGCGACTCCGAAGGAAACGTGATTCTGTTCCCGCGCCTGGTTGCCAGGGGGGACTGGTCCACGATCGGGACGGCAAGGCTGATCGTGACCGATGGGATCCCGGTCGGCGTTCAACGCACCGGCTTGGCACTCGAGCCCGAGCGCGGGTGGGAACACGGCGAGCACCATGGCGGGGTTGAGGATCCGCGGATCAGCTGGATCGAATCGCTCGGTGTGCACGTGATGACTTACGTGGCCTTCGGCCCCACCGGTCCACGGCCCGCGCTGGCCGTCTCGAGTGACCTGCGTACCTGGCGACGCCTGGGGCCGATTCTGTTCGACTATGTCGACGAACTGGACTCCGATCTCAACTTGTTCCCCAACAAGGACGCCGTGTTCTTTCCCGGTGTGGTGCCCGGTCCTCACGGCCAGCCGAGCTACGCCCTGCTGCACCGACCCATGTGGGAGATGAGCTTTGTGCGGGGTGATCCGACTCCGCCGATTCCGGCGGGGCTGCCTGACGATCGTGCCGGGATCTGGATCTCCTACATACCGGCCGACGCCGCCCAGGCGGACGTTCGCGCGCTGACGCGCCCTGGTGCCCACCGCTGGCTTGCCGGCCCGGAGTTCTCATGGGAGGAACTGAAGATCGGTGCCGGGCCGGCTCCCATCCGGATCGAAGAGGGATGGCTGCTGATCCATCATGGTGTCACCGGGAAGATCGAAGGGGACAGCTTCCAGCCCCAGCAGGCCGTTCGCTACTGTGCAGGAGCGATGATCCTTGACGCCGAGGACCCGAGCAAGGTTGTTGCCAGGACCTCCTCGCCCTTGCTCGCGCCGGAGACCTCGAACGAGACCGATGGCACCGTGGCAAATGTCGTGTTCCCCACAGCTGTGGAGAACATCGGAGGTCAGGACTTCGTCTTCTACGGCATGGCGGACTCGCGGATCGGCGTGGCCCGTCTCGACCGGTTGCCGTGAGCGGGCACACGGGGACGAGGCGATCAATGACGTACAAGCTGGCCCTGTTCGATCTCGACGACACTTTGGCGCCGTCGAAGAGTCCAGTGCCTCCCCAGATCATCGGCTGAGGTTGACCCCGGATTCCGGACAGGTGGTTGTTTGGTCAGGCGGCCTTCAGGGCCGTCTGGTGGGCCTGAAGGGCGTGGTCGTGGAGGGTGTGGGTGAGTGTGCGCGTCGAGGTGTCGGAGAGGTAGCGGCGTTCGCCGTAGCTCCATTCCTCGTGCTGCTCTTGGAGGAGGGCAGCGATGAGGCGGGTCACGGAGTCGCGGTCGGGAAAGATCTGGACCACGTCGGCGCGGCGTTTGATCTCCCGGTTGAGCCGCTCGATGGGGTTGTTGGACCAGACCTTCTGCCAGTGCTCGCAGGGTGACGGTGCGAAGCCGGTGCGGTCGGGTTCGGCGGTCTCGAGCATGGCGGCGATCTGCGGGAACGGGCTGCGGAGACTGTCGGTGACGGCTTTGTACTGGGCCAGCACGGTCTCCGAGGTGGTCTGCGCGAAGGTCGTCGAGATCGGTGCGTTGACGGGTTTGGAGGGGGCGGAGCCGATCTTCTGGGTGGCGGTGCGGGCGAAATGGTCCCGGCATCTTTGCCATCCTGCGCCGGGCAGGATCGCCTTGACGGCGGCTTTCAGGCCGGCATGCGCATCGGGCGTGACCAAAGTGACGCCGAGCGGGTCGGCGTCGCTGGCGACCTTCAACCTGCGGTCAGGCAGATCGCGGAGGAACTCGGTCCAGAAGTCCGTGGTCTGCGCGTCACCGAGCGCCATCCCGAGGATCTCTCGGCGCCCGTCGCTGGAGACGCTCGTGGCCACGACAAGTGCCTCGGACACGACGCGGCCGCGGTGGCGGACGTCGAGGTAGGTGGCACCCAGGACCAGGTGCGGGAACCAGGTGTGATCGATCCGCCGGTGCAGGAAGTCATGGACAGCTTCGTCGATCTCGGCGCAGATCCGCGGCACTGTGGAGCGGGAGATGCCGGTGCCGTTGCGGCGCGTCGTCCGCTCCGGGGGTGCGCTGGTAACGGCTGGACCCGATCCTCGCCGTCGCTTCAGCGTTGATCGGGCCTGCAGCCCGGCCTGCAGCATCCGGCGGAACACGTCCGAATGGGCGCGGTCGGGATCGGCGAGGACTTCGCTGATCAGGGGTGTCAATCCAGACTGGTTGTGGGTCATCGTGGGATCACTTCTTTGCTTCCTGGCGCACACAACAGGTCTCTCACGGCGGCCCCGGCGTCAACGACGACGAGGACCCCGCAGGAAGTAACACCACGCCATGGGACTCACCCCTGAGCGATGTGGTGCTGGTTCGGGAATGGTGTTGTCCCGATGAGTGCGGTGGGTGGTTCGTGCACACAGTGCGGGTGACTTCCGCACAGGGCGGATGTCTCCGGGAAGGAACAGCAATGATCAATTCTCAAGCCACCTGGTTCTGCTCGAGTCGCGGAGTCGGCACGCCTGCTCATCTGGCAGTGGCATCCAGATCCGGCGAGCCTGCCGGATCCTTGCACGAGGCGGTGGGCGTCACGCCGGATATCCGATCTGCTGGGCTGCCAAACCAACAGTCGCGGTGCACTGGCCGCGTGAGGCGCGCGTACGAGCGGGGAATGGCCACCGCGGAATACGCCGTCGGGATCCTCGCGGCCGTTGCACTGGCTCTCGTCCTGCTGAGGATCATCACGGACAACAGCTTCTTCAGCAGGCTGCTGCGCCTCGTGTTGGACATCCTCCAGCGTGTCGGGGCAATGATCGGCTCCTGAGGAAGTCCGTCCCCATCCACTACGCAGCCCAGCGAACTGGTGGGTCCGCTGCTCATCGAGGCGGCGGATCCACCAGTCACGGATAAGCACCCGTAGTGACCCGGACAGGAGAGGGGCCGCACACTGTGCGCCTCGCATGGACTGCGTACCCATCGGGAGGGGCAGTGCAGTGAGGGACTCGTCGGGTGAGGCAGTGCAGTGTGGGGTGAGGCAGTGCAGTGTGGGGTGGGGAGCAGTGAGGGGAATGGGGAGCAGGCAGGGAGGGGAGCCAGCCGTGAAGGAGCAGGAAGTGGGCACCGAGAAGCTCGAACGGGCCTGCGCGAGGGCGCGGCCTGTCTCGAGAGGTGGGCAGTCGGTGGGAATGCGCCGAGCCACTGCGAGTACGAGCCGGGCGTGGTGCCAGTGCCGTCAAGATGCCGAGAGCACCAGGAGCTGCGGCCACTGTCCGTGCGGCTCGTCCTCCCGACGGTTCGCCGGCGAACAGCGGGGGATGGTGACGGCTGAACTCGCCGTCGGGATACTGTGCGCAGCCCTTGTCGCGGGGATGCTGTGCTGGGTACTCGCGCTCATTGGCCTGCGCATCACCTGCCAGGACGCCGCGGCGCAGGTGGCGCGGCAGATCGCCCGGGGAGATCGGCAGGCAGCTCAGCGCGCCAGCGATGGAGTTCCCGATGCCGAGGTGAGCATCGAGACGGCTGGCGATGACATCCGCGTCACTGTCCGTGCGCGGGCCAGCTGGGGCGCGCTCGGCCCGGTCAGCGTCCAGGCCGTGGCGCAGGTAACCGCCGAGCCAGGCACGGGTGGGCCCGATGACGGCCCATAGGAGAACCATCGCGCGGCGCTCGCCACGCAGCGGTCAGCCCGGCACCGGTCAGTCGGGCACAGGCGAGCGTGGCTCGGGCTCGGCACTCGCAGCGGGGGTGGTGGTGTGCATCGGCGTCACCGCGTTCTGGGCCGGTCTGTTCGGGGCCTGGATCGGGTGCTCGCACCACGCACGCTCGGCCGCCGACCTCACCGCCCTGGCTGCCGCCCATGCCTATGCGCGGGGAGCCGAGCCCTGTCCAGAAGCTATCCGGATAGCCCGCTCCAACGCGGCGAGTCTTCACCGGTGCTCACTCACAGTGGGCGGCCAATGGCAGCCCGGGGATCGGCCGGCCGAGGAGTTCATCATCGAGGTCACGGTCGAGGTGCCGCTGGCGCCGCACGTGCCGGGGGCCCCGCAGTCACTGCAGGGGCGCGCCACAGCCGGGCGTGCAGATCTACGAGAGGGCTGAGGCCGCTTGACTCGGTCTGGAGCACGCGAGATCAATTGCGCCCCAGCACGGCAGCCAGCAGCGTGCGGCCCGCATCTTTGTCGAGATGCTGATTGGCATTCCCGCACTTGGGCGAGACGATGCAGGCAGGGCAGCCGTTCGCGCACGAGCAGTTCGTGAGCCGGTCCAGGGTGGCTCCCATCCACCGGTCGGCCACCTCGAAGCCGCGTCTGGCGAAGCCTGAGCCGCCCGGCTGGCCATCGTGCACGATGACGGTGCACGCGCCCGTATCGGGGTGGACCACCATCGACACGCCGCCGATGTCCCAGCGGTCGCACGGCGCGAAGGCCGGCAGCAGCCCGATGGCGGTGTGCTCCACGGCGTGGGCGGCGTTGCCAAGATCCACTGCGGTCATCTCCAGACGGCGGGCGAGCTGGTGCGGAACTGTCCACCACACACCCTTCGTGACCATCGTGTGCACCGGCAGGTCCAGCGGGTTCTCGTCCCACACCTGTCCGCTCCACTCGTCGCGGCGCAGATAGCCGATCACCTGGGTGCTCAGCTCGATGTCTCCGACGCTCATGCGCGTACATCCGAAGGCCTGGTGGGCGTCCTCGCGCATGAGATGCGCCTGGGTGAGGGTCCGGGGCTGAGTGACATAGCCGGGACGCTCGCGGTGCACGAGCGCCTGGCGCTGGTCGGGCAGCATCTCGTCGACCAGGTAGTGCTCACCCTGGTGGAGGTACACGGCACCGGGGAACACCGTGCGATCCGCGTCCTCCAAGCTCACCTGACCGATCACCGTGCCGGGCCCGTCCTCCACGATGTCCAGCGGCTTGCCGCCGGTTCCCCTGAGGTCAATGGCGTCCACCGCGCGTTCGGGCCTGGGCCAGAACCAGCCTGTCGGGCGCCTGCGCAGCAGCCCTGCGGCGCACAGCCCATCGCACAGGCCGGCCATCGATGGCCCGAACCAGCGGGAGTCCTGGGACGCCAACGGCGACTCCTGCGCCGCAGCAGCGAGCTGGGGCCCCAGCACATGAGGGTTGTGCGGGAACAACACGGTCTTCTCCACCGGCGCACGGAAGATGAGATCCGGGTGGTCGAACAAATAGGCATCGAGCGGATCGTCTCGCTGGAAGATCACCACGAGCGCGTCGTGATCGCCACGACCTGCCCTTCCAGCCTGCTGCCACATCGCGGCCAAGGTGCCTGGGAAACCGCAGATGAGCACGGCGTCCATGCCCGTGATGTCCACGCCCAGCTCCAGCGCATTGGTCGCGCAGACCCCTCGCACGCTCCCGTTCTGCAGATCCTGCTCGATCATTCGGCGGTCCTGCGCCAGATAACCCGAACGGTAGGAGCGGATGGCGCTCGCGCTGTGCAGCAACTCCCGGGCGCGCACAGCCATCACCTCCGAACCTGCCCGGCTGGCCACGAACGCGATCGTCTGGCACCCGGCGTCCACGAGGCGTGCCATGAGCCGGGCAGATTCCGTGCCGGTCTCTGTCTGGGGGCGCCACAGCACCACGTCGCGCGCCGGGTGGGGCGAGGTGTCCTCGTCCACGACCGCCACCGCGCCGTCCTCGCCGATGAGCGCGGCGCCCGAGGCGCCGGCCTCGGAGGCGGTTGCCGACGAGATGACGAAGACCGGATCGGCCCCGTAGAGGGCGCACAACCGGCGCAGTCTGCGCAGCACGCATGCGACCTGCGCGCCGAAGACCCCCCGATAGCGATGGGCTTCGTCCACCACCACGACGCCCAGGCTGCCCAGCAGCCGCGACCACCTGGCATGGTGCGGGAGGATCGAGTGGTGCAGCATGTCAGGGTTGGTCAGCACGAAACTGGCCTGCTCCCGGGCGAGCCGGCGTTCGGCCGGGTCGCTGTCGCCGTCCAGGGCGGACACCTGCCACCCTGCCGGGCCAAGGGAGCGCGCCACCCGCTGCTGGTCGTGGGCGAGAGCCTTGGTCGGGGCCAGATACAGGGCGGTTGGGCGGGCGGACAGGCCCAGCGCCGCCCGAGCACTCAACTGGCGCTGCCGGGAGGGGGCCGATGCTCGCCGGTTCGCGCCTGGCTGGGTGGCGCCGAGGGTGGCGCATGGCTGGATGGCGCCGAGGGTGGCGGCCATGATGGGCATGAGATAGCCAAGCGTCTTGCCCGAGGCGGTGGGCGTGCACACCGCCACGTGCCGGTGGTCGTGCACGAGTTCGGCCACCCGCACCTGGTGCAGCCACGGCCGCTCGATACCTCCCGAACGGATCGACTCGACGCATCGGCTCGGCAACCAGCGCGGCCAGGGCGCCTGCTGGCCCGCGACGGCGGCGCGGTGATCGACATGGACCACCGCAGGGTCCCGCGCCAGCCACTCGGGTATCGCCACCCTCCCATTCTGCACGCCGTTATTGTTCACATGTTCTATTTCTCCGCCGGTGATCGGCTGCCCGGACATCCCGTTCCGGGACCGGATCGCCCTCAGTCGTGTCACAGTGGGCTCATGGCGACCAAGACCCACGTGGCGAGACTGCGCGATGACCTCGAGCGCGCCGGCTATTGTGAGCAGGCAATGCGTGAGCGGCTCGGGCCGGAGGGCCATGCCGGCCTGACACGCAACTGCACCGTTCCCGGGCTCAGCCGGCTCGGCGCGGACGACGATCCCCTGGCCCTGCTCATCAAGCTCTTCCCACTGCAGCAGACGGTGCCACGTCAAGCCCTGGACGATGTGCTCGACGTGACCGCGCTGCTCGAGGCCGGCATCCTGGGGCCGGCACGCCCCTCGCCGAGCGCAACCGAACAGCTGCGCGCCCTCGTCGACGTGCGCCCGATTGCCTTCGAGGACGAGCTCGGCGCATGGTCGGGCTGGGTGGCCGCCGACCCGGTTCCCGGCATGGACCACACCACGACACGCACCCGGCCCGACTATGTCCTGAGCGTCAGCCCCGCGTCCATCTCGCTGGCCCAGCTGACCATTCCCGACCGCCTGGGCAGTGCGCTGGACCTGGGCACCGGCTGCGGAATCCAGGCTCTTCACCTGGCCCGGCACTGTGCCAGGGTGGTGGCCACTGATCTCAACCCCCGAGCTGTCCGGATGGCCCAGCTCACCGCACAGCTCAATCGCCTCGACGTCGATGTGCGGGCCGGAAGCCTCTACGAGCCGGTCAGCGACGAGCGCTTCGAACTCATCGTCAGCAATCCGCCCTATGTCATGAGCCCCCCGGTTCCCGAGGACAGCCGGCTCGCCTATCGCGAGGCTGGCTTCGAGGGCGACGGCCTGGTGCGAGCGGTGGTGCGCGGCGCCGTTGCTCGCCTTGCCCCCACAGGCACACTCCAGGTGCTGGCGAACTGGGCAGAGAGTCCTCAGCGCAGCTGGCAGGAGAGGCTCGCTGCATGGGTCCCGGACACCGGATACCAGCTGTGGGTCGTGCAGCGCGAGCGACTCGACATATACCAGTACATCGAGTTGTGGCTCACCGATGCCGGCCTGGACGGTGACCCCAGCTGGGCGCGCCGCTACCAGGAGTGGCTCGACTACTTCGAGTCGCTGGACATCACCGGCGTGGGAATGGGCTGGATCATGCTCCGCAACAGCGGCGTTGGCCCCACCGAGGTGACCATCGAACAGTGGCCCTACCAGATCGCTTCGCCCGTCGGTCCCGCTGTCTCGCGTGAGCTGCGCGCCCGCCGCTTTCTTCACGAGGACGCCGAGGAGCTGTGGGCCAGACGCTTCCGGATCAGCCCCGAAGTCATCCAGGAGAGCGTCTCGCAGCCCGGCGCGGCCGACCCGAGCCACATCGTCCTGAGGCAAAGGGCCGGCCTGCAACGCGCCATGCAGGTGGACACGGCCCTGGCCGGTGTGCTCGGTGCCTGTGACGGCGAACTGACCCTGGGGACAATCCTCGATGCCGTGGCCCGGCTGCTCGGCGAGGAGGCGTCGGCGCTGCGCGCGCGACTGCTGCCTGAGTTGCGTCGGGCCCTCGCCCAGGGCTATCTGCTCGACCCGGCAGCGTAGGCGTCCTGCCGCCAGTTGGATCCCCGCGCGGATGAGTTCTCCCGCCAATGCGCTAGCGTGGGGCGCTGATCGGCCAACGGCGCACCGGCCGGACGCATGGCACGGGGCGCTAGCATCTGGGCGACCGGGCGAGGCAGACCCGATACCCGGATCGGCCGACGGCCAGACCGCAGCAGCTCTACCATCCACAATGCGCAGCTCCAACCCATCGAAGGACAACCGTGGTACACACTCCGCGCCGACTCGTCATCGTCGAGTCACCGACGAAGGCGACGAAGATCGCCGGCTATCTCGGCGCCGGATACACCGTGGAGTCGAGCCGCGGTCACGTACGTGACCTGCCGACCAGCGCCTCGGAGATCCCGGCGAAGTACAAGGGTCAGGGCTGGGCTCGGACAGGGATCGATGTCGATGCTGATTTCTCCCCGATCTACGTCGTGAGTGCCGACAAGAAGGCCACCATCCGGCAGCTGAAGGCGGATCTCAAGGACGCCGACGAGCTCTTCCTCGCCACTGACGGCGACCGCGAGGGCGAGGCCATCGCCTGGCATCTGCTCCAGGAACTCAAGCCGAAGATTCCGGTCAAGCGGATGGTCTTCCACGAGATCACCCCCCAGGCGATCCGTGAGGCCGTCGAGCATCCGCGCGCCTTGGATGAGGACCTCGTGAAGGCCCAGGAGACCCGGCGCATCCTCGACCGGCTCTATGGCTATGAAGTGAGCCCTGTGCTGTGGAAGAAGGTCATGCCCCGGCTCTCGGCCGGTCGTGTCCAGTCCGTTGCCACTCGCCTCGTGGTCGACCGCGAACGTGAGCGAATGGCCTTCCGGGCAGCCGACTACTGGGACATCGAGGCCATCCTGGACGCCGGCGAGAAGGCCGATCCGCGCCAGTTCGGAGCCCGGCTGGTCAGCCTCGACGGCCAGCGCATCGCCCAGGGCGCCAGTTTCGATGCCAAGGGCGAGACCAAGCAGGACGTCATCGTCCTCGGCGAGGCGGCCGCCAGAGCTTTGGCTGCCGCGCTGGAATCCGCCGCCTTCGTCGTCAACACCGTGGACTCCAAGCCCTACAGCCGCCGCCCGGCGGCGCCCTTCCGGACCACCACCTTGCAGCAGGAGGCCGGTCGCAAGCTCGGGTTCACCACGGATCGCACGATGAGGGTGGCTCAGGAGCTCTACGAGGACGGCTTCATCACCTATATGCGGACCGACTCCGTGACGCTGTCCGATCAGGCCATCGCTGCAGCGCGAGACGCCGTGGGCCGGCTCTACGGAGCTGACTACCTGCCCGCCGAGCCGCGCATCTACACGAGCAAGGTGAAGAACGCCCAGGAGGCCCACGAAGCCATCCGCCCCGCAGGTGAGCATTTCCGCACCCCAGCGCAGACCGGCCTGGCACACGAGAAGTTCCGGCTCTACGAGCTGATCTGGCAGCGCACCGTGGCCTCCCAGATGGCCGACGCCCGCGGCGAGCAGGCCAGCATCCGCATCGAGGCCACCACGGCCCGCCGAGTCGCCCTCGACGGTCTCACCGCAGAGCCGGTGCGCACCGCGCAATTCAGCGCATCGGGGCGTACCATCACCTTCCCGGGCTTCCTGCGAGCCTACGTGGAATCCACCGACGAGCCGGGGGAGAGTTCCACCCGTCTGCCGCGGCTGGCACCCGAGCAGGCCTTGCAGGTCGCCGCGCTCAACCCCGACGGGCATCGCACCAAGCCCCCGGCCCGTTTCACCGAGCCCAGCCTGGTGGCCAAGCTCGAAGAGCTTGACATCGGCCGGCCGTCCACCTACGCCTCGATCATCCGCACCATCACCAGCCGCGACTACGTCTTCAAGAAGGGCACTGCGCTGGTGCCGACCTGGCTGGCCTTCGCGGTCACCCGGCTGCTCGAGACGCACTTCACATCGCTGGTGAACTACGACTTCACCGCCGAGCTGGAGGAGCGGCTCGATCAGATCGCCCGCGGCGGCGCCGACCGGCTGCAGGTGCTGCAGTCCTTCTACTTCGGGCAGCCGGACGCCGATGGGCACGAGGGCCTGCACGAGCTCGTCAATTCGCTGGGTGATATCGACGCCAAGGCGTTGTCCACCTTCCCGCTGGGGGATCTCGACTCGGGCATCTGCGTGCGAGTAGGGCGCTATGGCACCTATGTCGAGGACGAGCAGGAGCATCGGGCGAACGTCCCCGAGGACCTTCCCCCCGACGAGCTGACCGTCGACGTCGCCCGCGAGCTGCTGGCGCACTCCGGGACGGACGAACGCGAACTGGGTCTGGATCCCGACAGCCATCTGGCCATCGCGGTACGTGCCGGGCGCTATGGCCCCTATGTCACCGAGGTCTTCCCCGAGGACGAGCCGCCGACGAAGAAGCACAAGCCGCGCACTGCGAGCCTATTGCGGACAATGGACCCCGCCACGGTGAGCCTGGACGATGCCCTCAAGCTCTTGGCGCTGCCGCGGGTGGTCGGAGGTGAGGGTGAGGATCAGATCACTGCCCAGAACGGGCGCTACGGCCCCTATCTGAAGAAAGGCAATGACACCCGTTCGCTGGGTGCGGAGGCCGAGATCTTCACCGTCAGCTACGAGCAGGCCCAGGAGCTGTTCGCCCAGCCCAAGAAGCGCGGACGCCAGGCCGCTGCACCCTTGCGCGAGCTCGGCGAGGACCCGTCCACTGGCAAGCCTGTCGTGGTGAAGGACGGCCGGTTCGGCCCCTATGTCACCGATGGCGAGACGAACGCCACCCTGCGCAAGACCGACTCCGTCGAGCAGATGACCATGGAGAGGGCCGCCGAACTGCTCGCCGAGAAGCGTGCCAAGGGACCAGCACCTGCCCGGCGGAGCGCGCGGCGCACCCCCGCCACGGCGAAGAAGTCCGGCGCCGCTACGACCGCTGCCACCAAGGGCACTGCAAAGAAGAGCACCACAAAGAAGGGCACCGCGAAGACGAGCGTTGCTACGAAGAGCACCACGAAGAAGAGCACTGCTACGAAGGTGGCTACGAAGCGCACCGCCGCCGGTGCCGCCTCGACAGCCGCGAGCGGGAGCGACTAGGCCTCCGCACGGCGTCCACCTCTGGCACTGACACTCGAGGAGCAGACATGGCAAAGCAGCCGGTGACCGGGTACTTCGCGATGCCGTGGCATGTCGAGATGCCCATAGCCCCGGCTGGCAGCCCGTCTTTCGGACAGCTCGTCTGCAAGGACGAGGGGGTGCCCCGGCAGCTGAGCGTCGAACTTCTCGACACCCCTGACGAGCGGCTACGACGCTGCGGCGTGAGATTCGCCTGTACCACCGCGGATGCGAGGGTCGGATGGTTCGTGTGGGCGGCCGGCTGGCAGCCGTGGATCCCTGCTGAGAGGTCTGCCAGCCTCAGCTCGGATGCCGAGATGCCCGACGAAGTGGCGGAGATGGTGCGCCCGTTCGTGCGAGGGGCCGCGCTGTCGCCGAGGACCCGGATCGTCAGGCTCCGCAGCCGCTATGTACTTCAAGACCTCGACGGACAGTGCCTGGCGCGAATCCTCGATGACCGGATCACGCTGAGGCGAGAGGGAGAGAGCGCCAGCCGGGTGCGGGAGATGACGCTGGACACCACTGGTCTGGGGCCGGCACGCCGGCAGGGCCTGGTCGCTGGGCTCGAGGCCGCTGGCGCCACGCCGATCGCTGCGCTGTCCGAGCTGTTCTCCTGCCTCGAGAAGGCCGCACCGCTGCCCGCCGCGCCGAAGGACGCACCCGAGGAGGCAACGCTCGCGCAGTTCGTCGAGGCCCTGTTCGCCAGTCACCTGCACGCATTGCTGGTGGCTGCACTCACCGTGCGCAGCGGAGTCGTCGCCACCACCACCCCGCTCGTGGAAGCGCTCACGAGTCTTCGGGCCGCGCTGCTCGGACTGCGCGGCGTACTCGTGGAGGACTGGCGCGCCGCGCAGCTGGCGGTGAGCAAGACCCTGCTCGGCCTGGGCGTTGGCGAGGTGGACTTTCGCGGTGACTTCCAGAGGCTGGCCGACGCGCTCGACCAGGCATCTCTGCATGCTCCAGTCGAGATGGACCCTGCCACGAGGGCCTCGGCGCTGCTGGGCCAGCGGGTACGGCAGTCGGTGGAGCGACTCGATGCGTCCGCCGCCCGGGCGCTGTCCGAGCAAGGAGGTGCACAGGACTGGATCGTTGCGCTGGACAGCGCCCGTATCGCCTTGTCGCGCGCCGAGCTGGCTCATGCCTTCCTTCCGCACGGCGCGCGAACGCTGCGGGCCCTGGCAAAGATCGTCGCTCTGCTGGCCTGTGCGGCGCCGGGCAGCCCCGAGCCCTCACCTGCCCGGCTTGCTCAGCTCAGCCCACAGGAGGCCTTCGGATTGGGGCAGGCGGTGGAACGAAGCTTCGGCGCGGGGCAGGCTGGGCGCGAGCGGTTCCGTGAGCAGTGGGCCCACCGGCGGTCCCAGCTCGCCAGGAGCCTGACGAGAGAGGACACCAGGCACCGATGACTTCCACGACTGGGCATCCCGGCTGGTTCGTCGTCTTCGAGGGCGGTGACGGCGTGGGGAAGTCGACCCACGTACAGCTTGCCGCCCAGGCCCTGTCCAAGGCCGGCGTCGACCATCTGGTCACCCGAGAGCCAGGCGGAAGCCGGCTTGGCGAACGCATCCGCGAGCTGCTCCTCGACCCGGCCACCGGCTTCGTCGCGCCACGCGCCGAAGCCCTGATGTACGCGGCGGACAAGGCCCAACATCTCCACGACGTGGTGCTTCCGGCACTGCGGCGCGGCGCTGTGGTGATCTGCGACCGCTATCTCGACTCGATGATTGCCTACCAGGGAGCCGGAAGGGTGCTTGATGTCGACGATATCCGCGGGCTGGGACAGTGGGCAACGGAAGGCCTGCGCCCGGATCTCACGGTATTGCTCGACGTGGACCCACGTGAGGCGCTCGCCGACAAGCAGGCCAAGGATCGGCTCGAAGCCGAGGACAGCGCATTCCATGCCCGCGTCAGGCAGGGCTTCCTCGATCTGGCTGCCGAAGATCCGCAGTCCTATCTCGTGCTGGCGGGGCGAAGGCCCAAGGAGGAGACCGCCGCGGACATCCGTGCCGCCCTGGGACGCCTGGGCGTGCCCGGCCTGGGCTGCGGCCCGGCCGATGTGTCACACCAAGCTGGCAGTATTGCTCCCGGAGCCGGTGGCTCCGAGAGTTGACATTTCCCGTCCGGAGGGAGCCGGCGATGACAGCGCAGACGAGCGGCCTTGCTCCGGTGCAGGGGGCCGGTCCCGGTGAGCCGCTGGCCGGTGTGTGGCGCGAGCTGGTCGGCCAGCAGCCGGCTGTCGCCACACTGCGGCGCGCCGTCGCGGGCGATGCGCACTCGATGACCCACGCCTGGCTCGTCACCGGGCCGCCGGGGTCGGGGCGCAGCAACGCCGCCAAGGCCTTCGCGGCGGCCCTGCAGTGTGCCCGAGGCGGCTGCGGCAGCTGCACGGATTGCCGGACCAGCTTGTCGGGTGCCCACCCCGATGTCACCCTCGTGCGCACCGAGATGCTGTCCATCGGAGTCGACGAGGTCAGGGATCTGGTGCGCAAGGCCGCCATGAGCCCCACACTCGGACGCTGGCAGGTGATCGTCGTCGAGGATGCGGACCGCATCACCGACAGAGGCGCCGACGCGCTGCTCAAGAGCATCGAGGAGCCGCCGGTGCGCACGGTGTGGATTCTGTGCGCTCCTGCGCCCGACGATGTGGTGGTGACAATCCGCTCCCGTTGTCGTCAGCTGGGCCTGCGCACTCCTCGCGACGAGGACGTGGTGAGCCTGCTCGTGGAGCGCGATCACATCGATCCGGCGATGGCCCAGTACGCCGCACGAGCGGCCCAGGGGCACATCGGGCGAGCCAGGGTGCTGGCGCGCAGCGAGGCGGCCCGCAACGACCGGCATCGGGTTCTGCAGGTGCCGAGCAGGCTGTCGAGCCTGGGTTCCTGTCTCCAGCTTGCTGCCGAGCTCGTGGACCAGGCCGAGCAGGAGGCTGCCCGGATCAGCGGCGAACTCGACGCGAAGGAGCGCACCGCGCTCGAGGACGCGCTCGGCATGCGGACCAAGGGGGCACGGCCCCGCAACGCAGGGGCTGCCCTCAAGGACATGGAGGACCAGCAGAAAGCCCGTGGCAAGCGATTACGCCGCGACGCCGTCGACCGCTGCCTCACCGAGCTGACTACCTGGTATCGGGACGTGCTTGCCGTGCAATGCCATGGCGTCGACCCCACCGACCTGCACTCGGCCACCGGATGGCGCGAGCTGGGGCTCGATGGTCGGCGCGTGCGAGTGGTCGGACTGATCAATGCCGACATGCGCGAGGAGGTCGCTCGGGCGGCCCGGTCGTCCACACCGGAGCAGACGGTCCGCTGCCTGGACGCGATCCTCGAATGCCGCGCCGCTCTCGAATCGAATGTGCCCCCGCTGCTCGCAATGGAGTCATTGCTCATCCAGCTGGCGGGGCTGGGGTGATGAACTGGGGCCCGACTCCGGCATAGGATCAGCCCGATCGGTGTGTCAGTGCTGTTGGCGGCGCGCTCGAACAGGAAAGATGGCGGTTGTGGAGCCATGGCCACTCGATGGCCGCACTTCGAAAGGACATGCCTGTGAGTACGACTGACAGAACCGAGAGCTTGTACGACTCCCCGAGCAGCCCTGTGGACGCCGATGAGGCATCATCCCAGCAATCGATACCTCAGCAGTCGATTCCAGAAGCGGTCAGGGACTCGGCACATCCCGTGCAGGCGCCTTCCATCGTCCAGGCTCCCGTCGATCAGGCTCCGTCCGGGCCTGCGACCGCTGCGCAGCGTAGCCCTGACGTGCCGATGCCCGCATCACAACCCAGCGCGCCACAGGCCTCGCCCCGTGACTTCGCACCAGGGGAACCGGCGCCGACCCCGCCGACACAACCCTCTGCCTTCTCGACACCCGAGCGTCATGGCGGCCCCTCGCACGGCCAGCCGAGCGATGCCGGCGGCCCCCTTGGATGGCCCGGCGCTCACCAGCTGGGGCACGGATCCTATGACCGCCCCGATGCGCCGCACATTTCCGGTACTCCGCGCCGTGCAGCGCACAGTGTGAGCTTCAATGAGCCGGTGGGCCCGCAGGCTCAGGTCCGAGATGAGGACGCCGCGGAGCCAGCCCAGGGCCAGGTGACGGCTGCCAGCGCCGTCCAGGAGGGCGAGCGGGTACAGGCGACTGCGAGGTCCGAGCAGACCCGGCCCCTTCCGGGGCCCGAGCAGACCCGGCCCCTTCCGGGGCCTGCGGAGCAGGAGGTCGCCCGCCCCGAGGCGCAACAGCGCGAGGCGGGCCAGCGCGAGGCCGAACAGCGCGAGGCCGAACAACGGGCTCGCGAGAGAGCCGAACGTGATCGGCGGCTGGGGACCGTGCATCCCGAGGAGCAGCAAGCGGATGTCGTGGCCCCTACGATCCCCAAGCCCACCACCGACCGGTTCGCCGGTTCGGTCGGCTTGTTCGTGCTGCGGCTGGTCACTGCGGCTCTGGTCGGCGTATACGGGTTCCAGGCACTCACGCAGCGTCAGCCCGTGATCGACACGGTCGCCCGGATCGGTGTCCCGCAGGCCAATCTGGTCTCCTGGGGCTTCGCGGGCCTGTTGCTGCTCGTGGCACTCATGGTCTTGTTCGGCTTCGGCACACGGGTGGCCGGCTTCGTGATGGCCGCACTCGCTGTTGTCTCGCTCGTCTTCGTCAAGTGGGGTGCCTTCAACCCCTTCCGTGCCGGGCAGGCGGGTTTCTCCGGCGACATCGACCTGCTCCTGGTGGGTATCGGCTGGGCCCTGCTGTTCGTCGGCGCCGGCGGATGGTCTCTTGATGCCGGGATGCGCCGCTCGCGGGCCAAGAGCAAGCTCGACAACGGGCTGTGAGACCCCGGCTCGGTGGTTCTGGGCACAATTCGCCGCGCAGCAGGGTGACCGGTATAGTGAACCCGCTGCCCAACGGCATGCCGTCTTAGCTCAGTCGGTAGAGCGACGCTCTCGTAAAGCGTAGGTCTCGGGTTCGATTCCCGAAGACGGCTCCATTGTCCTGCCGGTCAGGAGTCGCTCACCCGCGTCAGTCGCTGGCCCGGTGCCCATCGGGCGAAGGAGAAGCATGGTCACTCAGGAATCAGGACCCGTCCAGATTGCGCATCTCGACCCGGTGACGGGCTGCGGTCCGAGGTTGACCACTGCCGCAGGCCAGCTCACCGTTGGGATGGACGGCCTAGACGATCTCGTGTTCTCGATCGGCGATGCGCGCGAGCAGATCGGCCTCCTCACGGAGTATCGCACTCAGGTGACCACCCCAGATGGCGTGGACACGGAGTACCGCGGCATTCTCCTGCGCTGCCTCGACGGCCGCGCTCACGTCTGGCTCACCAACGTGCCCGCCGATGTCGTCGTATACCGCCACGAGGATGTCGTGCAGTTCTGCGAGCAGGCGGGACTCAGGCACGACGAGATGCGGTTCGACTACGCAGCGCTGCTGCGGATCAGCGCCAAGGCCCGGCGCGTGGGGCACGGCACCGGCCAGGTTTCCCGCTACGCCGAGAGCCTGGGACGAGCCGGTAGCGCATTCATCGTGCTCGGTACGTTGCTGGCCTTCTCCGCTCTGGCGCTGGGATTGATTCCGCATCCCACCAACGCGCCCGGACCGATCGCCGCCGTGGCTGTCGGCTTCATTGTCGTGGTCTTCGGCTTCAGCTGGCTGGGACTCAGGCTTGCCGCCCGCCCAGTAGCCCGCCGTCGCGCCACGCTCTGGGTCGGTGCGGCCGTCGTGGCGCTCATTGTCACGATCGCCTGCGGGTTCGCCGGCGTGCATCTCGCCGCTCTCAATGTGCTCGCCACCTGCCTGATACCTGCGGGCGTGTTCCTGTGGCTGATCGGTATACCGCTGCTCCCGTGGTCCCTCGACGCGATCGCCCCCACCGATCCGCAGAGCCCTACCGGCCGGTCCTGAACCGAGCCGGGCCCTCCCAGGAGTAGTCCTCCCCGGCACCGGGCGCGCTCGTACCGCAAGTAAGGTGTGGACCGTGATCCAGATGGTTCGAGGTCCTAGGGGGCACTGTGCTTGATTGCGTGATCGTCGGTGCGGGATTCGCCGGTCTCAGCGTGGCGACCGAACTCGCACGGCGGGGCGAGCAGCTCGTGGTCCTCGAGGCCCGTGACAGGGTCGGCGGGCGTGTGGCCAGTGTCACTCTCAGTCAGGGCGAAGTCGTCGATATGGGGGGCCAGTGGATCTCGCCCAGCCATGACCGGATGCTCGAGCTCGTGGCGGCTGCGGGCCTCACCACGGTCCCGGCCAATCCTGGCAAGCTCACCGTTGTACGTCATGGTCAGATCCGGGCCGTTGAGGGCTCGGCCATGAGCGCACAGTACGGTTCCCCGTTCTCCATCGCCGATCTCGGGCAGGGCCTCATGCGCCTGCGTCGGCTCTCGGATCGGGCTGCCAGTGACCTGGCCTGGTCCCAGGCGAATGCCACGTGGCTCGACCAGACCATCGACCAGTGGATCGACTCGAATCTGCGCACCCCCTCCGGGCGCCGGGACATCCGTGCCGCCATGAAAGCCGTCTTCGAGAGCTCTCTCGACAAGACCACGCTGCGCCAGGCACTGGTCAAAGTGCGCGAGGGCATCGACATGGAGAATCTCATCGCCGCCAATGGCGACATCGGCCAGGTGCGTGTGCCCGGTGGCCTGTGGCAGGTGTGCCATGGGATTGCCGAGGGGCTGGGGGATCGCGTGCGCTACAACCAGGTGGTCTCCGCGGTGCACCAGCGCGGTGAGACGGTCACCGTCATCACCGCGGACGGTCAGCGTCATGAGGCGCGGAGCGCCGTGATCGCCCTGCCGCCATGGCTGGCGCAGGGCATCGAATACTCCCCCTCGCTGGAATCGTGGCGTGGCGAGACGGTGAAAAAGACCTCACCGGGCAATGTCATCAAGTGCTGCCTGGTCTACCAGCGGCCGTGGTGGCGTGACGAGGGCCTGTCCGGCCAGATGAGTGCGGACGAGGGTCCCGTCCGCGTCACCTTCGACGTGACCGATGATCCCTCGGGTCGCGGCATCCTCACCGGCTTCTTCGAAGGCGGCGAGGCCTCCATGCTCACAAAGTTCTCCAAGAGCATGCGCGAACGGGTCTTCAAGGACGCGATGGTCTCGGTCTTCGGTGAGCAGGCCGCCCGGCCGGTCGAATACGTCGACTGCGATTGGGGTGCCGAGCCCTTCACGAAGGGCAGCCATGGGGCGCACTTCGCGCCGGGCGTGTGGAGTGTCACCGGTCAGAAGCTCGCCGCGCCCTTCGGGCGCGTGGAGTTCGCCGGTGCCGAATATGCCTCGAAGTTCAACGGCTACGTCGAGGGTGCGGTGCGTCGTGGTGCCGAGGTCGCCGCATCGGTCGCACGTACGCTGCACGGCTGAGCAGTGCATCTGGCGCCACTGGCCCTGCTCGGGTACCCCGACCGGGACGTGAACTGGGCCCCGTCCGAGTACCCGGACGGGGCCCAGCCTCCAAATCACCGGTGGATTACAGGGCGGCCTCTCCCCGCTCACCGGTCCTGATCCGCACGACGTCCTCCACCGGGGAGGACCAGACCTTGCCGTCACCCTCGGCTCCGGTCCGAGCGGCCTCGACGATGGCGTCGATGATGGCGTCGACCTCGGCATCGGCGGCCAGGATTTCGATGCGTACCTTGGCGATGAACTCGATCGTGTACTCCGCGCCACGGTACATCTCAGTATGTCCGCGCTGGCGGCCGTGACCGCTCACCTCGGAGATCGTCAGGCCTCGTACCCCACCGAGATGTGCAAGGCGGATCTCGACATTGTCGAGCGCATTGGGCTGCAGGATTGCTGTGATGAGCTTCATGGCTCAGGCCTCCTTGCTGGCGCGTGCGCCGTCGGATCCGGTACCAACGCTGTCCTGGGGAAGCAGGATCGTGCGATTCACATGGGGGGTTGAGAAGGTGATCGGGCTCAGGTCGTAGCCGACTTCGGCGTGCTGATCGACGTCGAGACCGTTGTACTCCACGGCCTCGCTCACGCGCAGGCCGATGGTGGCCTTGAGGAGATGAGCCAGGATGAAGCTCACCAGGAACGACCATGCACCGACCGCAAGCGCTCCGACCAGCTGGCGTCCGAACTGCTCGAGCCCGCCGCCATAGAACAGGCCGTTGACACCATTGGTGAAATCGGCCTTGCAGAACAGGCCGACTGCCAGGGTGCCGATCACGCCGCCGACCAGGTGGACGCCGACGACGTCGAGGGAGTCGTCATAGCCGAGCTTGAACTTCAGCCCAATGGCGTAGGCGCAGCCGACGCCGGCCAGGATACCGATGGCGGTTGCTCCCAGCGGTGAGACGAAGGCGCAGGCCGGAGTGATGGCCACCAGGCCGGCCACGATGCCCGATGCTGCGCCGAGGCTGGTGGGGCGCCCGTCGCGCAACCGTTCAGTGACGCACCAGGCGACCATGGCGGCGCAGGTGGCCACCATCGTGTTCACCCAGGCCAGTGTGGCCGTGTAGTTGGCGCCGAGGGCCGAGCCGGCGTTGAACCCGAACCAGCCGAACCACAGGCCGGTGGCACCGAGCATCACGAGGGTGAGATTGTGGGGGCGCATCGTGCGCGTACCGAATCCGATGCGCGGCCCGAGGACGATCGCCAGCGCCAGGGCCCCGGCGCCGGCATTGATGTGGATGGCGGTGCCTCCCGCGAAGTCGAAGGCCTTGAGGGAGTTGGCGATCCAGCCGCCCTTCTCCGAGGCATAGCCATCGAAGGCGAAGACCCAGTGCGCGGCGGGGAAGTAGCACAGGATGCTCCAGCCCACCACGAACAGCGACCACGAGCCGAACTTCAGCCGGTCGGCCGGGGCGCCGGAGATGAGGGCCACTGCGATGATCGCGAAAGCCGCCTGGAAGCCTACGAATGCCAATCCCGGAATCTGGTGCCCCTCGGCTCCGAAGGCAACGTCGGCACCCAGATTGCGCAGACCGGCGAACTGGGTGACGTCGCCGATGATGCCGTGCCAGGAGTTCCCGAAGGCTTCCGAGAAGCCGAACAGAATCCACAGGACGCCGACGATCCCCATTGAGATGATCGACATCATGATCATGTTGAGGACATTCCTTGCCCTCACCATGCCGCCATAGAAGAACGCGAGGGCTGGTGTCATGAGGAGAACCAGCGCCGCGCTGATCATGACCCAGGCCGTGTCGCCTGTGTTGATTTCCAGTGCCATCATGGGAATAGCCTGCTGGGCCTGTGTTTCGGAGATGTTCGGTCCGCGTTAAGGATGTGTTACGGCGCGGTGATCACGCGCCGGACCGCCCGGCTGGGGTGGCGCCTCGAGGCGTCGGCGGGGCACTCAGCAGTGTCCGCCGTCCACGCCGCTGGCACCGAAGAAGGCCCGGGAGGCCACCGCATCTGCGGCTGCCCGCGCGTCGGCGAGATCATTCTTCTTGCCGATGACGGCGAGCGCTGCCCCCACCCGGTAGGCCCGGTCGTTCGGCACGATGGCCACCTGGCGAAGTACCGGACGGTCCGCCTCATCGGTGCCCTCCGAGGTCTTGATGAAGCTGCCGATCGTGCGACCGAAGCCGTAGGAGTGCTCGTCGTCGACGAACTGCATGCGCGAGCGGATCATGGCATCCTGGCTCGAGCACCACAGCTGGCTGGCGAAACGGGCCTGTGCACTCACCGACCAGTCGGTCTGCGCGAAGGCGGGCACGCCCTGTCGGCTGCTCGAGGTGCTCACCGTGGTGGCCCGGTCGCCGAAGCTGCGCAACACCTCGTCGGTCTTGGCGGCGGCCGCGTTGGCGTCGCCGAGGAAGCTGTTGAGGGCGTCGTCGGATGACAACGATGACTTGCTGATGCTCTTCGTGAGCATATAGGTGAAGTTGGGCGGCGGGGTGGACAGCCGATTCGCCGCCACCGCGATGGGCAGGTCGATGGTGCCCCAGGCCGGTGCGCTGGAGATCGAGCCAGCCGTCCACGTGGCGGTCAGCTGGGAGCCGACCGGGGACACCCCCGTGACGGCGATGCCGATCTGCACGTCGTAGCGGGCCTCGATGCGGGCAACCTGCGCCTGGAAGGTCTCCAGCCCAGGTCCCGATGCGGTCGGCTCGGGGGTGGCGGGGTGCTGCGGCGTCGGGCTGGGGCTCGCGGTGGTGGTCACCTCGGGGGCGGGTGCCCGCCCAGTTGAGCGGGTGGCGGCATAGCTGACGATGCTGCCCAGTACCACACCCATCACCATGAGAATCATCCACAGCGGGGCGTCCCAGATACGGCGCGCCATGGCACGCCATCTGGCATAGCCGCGTGAGGCGAGCAGCTGTTCCCAGCGCCGGTTGAGCCGGCCCCAGCGCTCGCCGCGGGGGCGGCGGATCCGGTTCTTCACTGCGCCCCTCGCGCCGAATCCAGGCGGGGCGTGCGTGGCCCCCCCAGCGGCGAGAGCGGGCTGTCACGGGGGGAGCGGGGATCGGTATAGCTGTAGGCGTCGAAATCGCCGATCTGGCTCCACGAACCGTCCAGCGAGAAGGCGGCAAGCGTTGCGGTGGGGAAGGGGGCCTGCGCCAAATCCGCCTCGAGACCAGAATGTGCCCAGGTGAATTCCGTGGCGAGCGCGGGGATTCCGGGTGCGTGGGCGATGACGAGCAGCACGTCGACGTCGTCGCTGATCTGTGCGATCCGCTGGCGCAAGGTGGTGGTCCCGCTGTTGTAGAGGGCATCGAGCACCTGCGCCGGAACCGGTGATCCGTCGGGCCTGCGCAGGCCCATGGCATCGAAGGTCTCCTGGGCCCGTGTCGCTGCCGACACCAGCGCGAGATCCACGTGGGCGTCGGCCAGCAGCACCCCGGCCGCTCGCGCTTCCTCGCGGCCACGCCGGGTCAGGGGGCGGTGCGCATCGCCACCAATCGCGGAACTCTTTGCCTGCGCATGGCGCATCAGGTACAGGGTGCGGCTCATGGCACGAGATTAGCCGGGCCAGCTGTCAGGGTGGGCGGGCTCACTGCTCCAGGAGCCTGGGCCAGCGGGCGTACCGCCACCACGATGTCGCGGCGGATTGACGCGTCCACGCGATGGGCGAAGTCGAGCCAGGGCCCGTCGTCGCGCACCTCCAGTCCGCAGGAGCTGCAGATCCTCGCCAACTCCGCGCGGTCCAGGCCATAGGTGTTCCAGCTGATCCCCAACGCCCCGCCGGGGCGCAATTGACCTGCCCACACGGGCACCGCGCGGGCGAGCAGGTCTGCGCTGGAGCGCTCGCGAGGCCCGGCGCCCCGCTCGCGGGAACGGGGCAGCGAGCTCGCCCGCGTCGAGCCGTGCACCACACCGTAGGGGGCATCGGTGACGATCGCGTCGAAGCGCCTCTTGCCGAACAGGCGCGCGCTGTCGGCGGTGTCCCCGCTGAACACGGTGAGGTCCAGCTCGGGGGCGCCGGGCACGCCGAGATGCCCGGCGGTGGTTTCGGCGGGCCTGACATGGGCGTCGAAGCGCTCGCCCAGGGTGCGTCCATCACGGCGCACCGGGGAGACCTCGGCGGAGTGCTTGAGACGCTTGCGGCGCAGATAGGCCTTGAGAAAGGCGCTGAACTGCTCCACGGCTCGCTCGTCGATCTCCACGCCGTAGGCATTCATGCCGAAGGTCCACGCCGCCAGCAAGGTGGTGCCCCGCCCCGCGAGCGGATCGAGGACCGACAGCTGCTCACGTCCGGTGCGCACCTGAGAGCTCGTCACGTGGAGCAGGAGCCGGGTGAACATTTCGTTGGTCCGGCCCTGATACTTCGGGATGGTCAGCAGGTCGGAGTCCATCACCTGCGGCTTCGGCAGTTCCACCGGACGGAGCACATCCCCGATCCGCTCGAAGGCGGCGAACGCGGCCGACTGGTGCGCCAGCAGCCCGGCGTCGACGCCGGGTCCCTCGACGTGCAGATAGTCCACTCCTGCGATGGTGAGCGCCTTCACGGTGACCAGTGGGGACGGCGCGGTCACCGCCAGCTCGGCGCAGGCCAACCGCGGGCTGGTGCCCTGGTAGACGCGATTCGCGGCGGGGGACAGCAGAAGCAGCAAGGCGGGCACCGGCCCATCCTGCCATTGCGAGTCCCCTTCCGGGTGGTGCCTCGCGCCAGCGGCCCGGCCTCAGCTCACTGCAGGTCGACCTTGAGGTGCTCGTAGGGCGTGCCCTTCGCTCGCTGATAGGAGGCTCGGATCTCCGCCTCGGCCTCCGTGCGCCCGACCCAGGAGGCGCCCTCGACGCTCTTGCCCGGCTCCAAATCCTTGTAGACAGTGAAGAAGTGCTCGATCTCGAGCATGACCATCTGCGGAACATCGTCGATGTTGTCCATATAGTCGCGCCGGGTGTCTGCCGTGGGGATGCACAGCACCTTGTCGTCGCCGCCCATCTCGTCGCGCATCTGGAACATCGCGATGGCCCGGCAGCGGATGAGGCAACCCGGGAAAGTGGGCTCTGCCACGATCACCATGGCATCCAGCGGGTCACCGTCCTCGCCGAGTGTCCCCTCGATGAAGCCGTAGTCGTAGGGGTACTGGGTGGAGGTGAACAGCGTCCGGTCGAGCCGGATGCGCCCGGTGTTGTGATCCATCTCGTACTTGTTCTTCGTGCCCCTGGGGATCTCGACCGTCATGTCGAAGGTCAGGCCGAATTGCGGCAGCCCAGTGGCGATGCGGAAATCATCGGTCACGTCGTTGCGTCCTTATGATTGGAAGCCGGGGATTGCTTGCCCCGGTGGCATGGGAAGATGGCGCTGACAATACCCGCTTGGGGAGGACGGCGTGAATTCTTCGAAGAGGCCGCGCTGGTTGCACTGGGTCATCCTTGTGATCGCCGTGGTGGTGGCAGGCGTGATCACGGCAGTTGGCTGGCGTCCGCTGGCCACCTCCTCAGGGTTGATCGTGCCGCCGGCGGCATCGACCGTGCCCGCTTCGCTGTTCAGTCGCAGCCCTTCAGCAGGCCCCGATGGCTCCGGTGCCATCTCCCCGGCTCCGGTTCCGGCCGGGTTCAGGCCTGCTTCCGCACAGAAGGTGAGCGCCGCCGTGGCTGCGGTGGGGGTGCCGCCCGAGGTCTCGCTCGTCGTGCGTGATCTCGGCTCTGGTGCCGTGCTGAGCGCCGATCGCGGTGATGACCCGGTCATCCCTGCGTCGTCGATGAAGCTCATGACCACCATCTCGCTCATCGACAAGGTGGGTCCCGACACCTCCTATCCCACCAAGGTGGTCTCGGCCCCCGACGGCGGAATCATCTTGGTCGGGGGCGGTGATCCGATGCTGGGAAGCACCGATGCCGCGTTCAAGTACGGCAGCGTGTTGCCGCCCACCCTCAAGCAGCTTGCCGACCAGACCGCCTCCGCCCTCAAGGCCGCCGGGCGCACCCAGGTGAGCCTCGGCTACGACGACTCGCTGTTCACCGGCCCGAGCCGTCACCCCGGATGGGTGCCGGACGACATGCAGTACGTCAACGACATCTCCGCGCTCATGGTCGACGAGGGGGCCGGCTCCACGACACCCTCGGCTTCAGCGGCCCAGGCCTTCGCCGACCAGCTCGGGGCGGACGGCATCGCCGTCACCGGGACCCCGAGCGCCCGCACGGCCGGCAACTCCGACACCCAGCTCGCGGCCGTCTCGTCGCTGCCCTTGTGGCAGCTGGTTCAGCAGTGTCTTCGACGCAGCGACAACACCATCGCCGAAGTGCTGTTTCGTCACCTGGCCATCGCCTACGGGCAGCCGGCCAGCTTCGAGGGCGGTGCGAGCGCATTGCACCAGGCGATGGTTTCGCTGGGGCTGTGGAGGGCCGGCGTCGTGCTCAACGACGGCTCGGGCCTTGACGAGGCCGACAGGCTCACGACCTCCGCTCTGTCGCAGGCGATCGTTCTGGCCGCAAGCCGCGACGATCTGCGCAATGTGCTCGCCGCGCTGCCGGTAGCCGCCGTGAACGGGACGCTCCAGACTCGCTTCCTCGACGCCGCCTCATTTGCCGGGGCTGGGAGGGTGCGCGCCAAGACGGGCTCGCTGGACGTGTCGGGGGCGCTCGTGGGCTATACCCCCACCGCCGACGGGGCGATGGTGGCCTTTGCGATCGTCGAACACATCACGGACAGCGATGTTCGGCCCTATCTCGACAGGCTGGCGGCGGCCCTGTCCGCCTGTCCGTGCTCTGGCTGAGCGGCGGATAGGATCGGTCTCCATGGGTTCTGCGATGCCGTGGGTCGACTGGCAGGCCGCCGTCGCCACGGCATGCCGCGTCATGCCGGCGGGCCCAGCAGCCAGCCAGGGCGAGCGGCTCGACTGCGTTGCGGATCTTCGCCAGGCAGCGGCGCATGCACCGGAGCTGGTCGCCGAAGCCGCCCGGCTGCCCAATCGCGGCGAGCAGGTTCGGGAGCTGGTGGTGGATCGCCGCGGCATCGTCGCAGCCAATGTGTCCACTGCCCAGGAGCTCTTGCGCCGGCTCGGCCTGGATGCCCGCCCGCCGGTCAGCGCCCCAGCCAGGACGGCCGGGGCGCTTCGGGGACAAGCGATCGGTGTCGTGCTCGGTGCCGTGGCCCCGCGATTGCTCGGCCAGTTCGATGCCTTCGGCCCCAGCCAGCGGCTGCTGCTGGTCGCGCCGAACATCATGGCCGTGGAACGCCAGATCGGGGCGGTGCCCAAGGACTTCCGCGCCTGGGTGGCCCTGCACGAGCAGACCCATCGTGTCCAGTTCGCCAGCGCGCCGTGGCTGCTCGACTGGTTCGTCCAGCAGCTCGCCCGCGCGATCGACGACGAGCCCCAGACAGATCTGTGGACGGGACTCGAGGCCAGGCTGACGAACTGGCGCCGAGCTCGGGCCCGGGGGATGACGTGGAGCGCACAGCTGAACAATGCGGCCTCGAGCCCGGCAACGGTCGAGGTACTGGACTCGATCGGCGCAGCGATGTCGCTGCTGGAAGGTCATGCCGATGTCATGATGGATCGCGCCGCCCTCCCGGTCGTGCCCACGCTCGCCTCGATCCGCAGCGGCTTTGATCGGCGTCGCGCCCGCAAGGGGCCTTCGAGCTGGCTCGGGCGTCTCATCGGGATGGACAGCAAGCTCGCCCAATATCGCGACGGGGCGAAGTTCTGCCGGGCTGTCATCGCATCGGGACCCGGCGAGGATCAGGGCATCGAGCTGCTCAACCGGGTCTTCGAGGCGCCGACGATGCTGCCGAGTTTCGACGAGCTGATCAATCCGGCGGATTGGATCGCCCGCGTGGGTGCCACCCGGGCGCCGTGATGTCCACGCACGCCCTCAGCCCAGCCTGCCTGGCCATCGTCCAGGCGCTGCGCCCCGTCGTACGCGAAGCCACCCAACGAGGTCTGCGCGTGCGGGTCGGCTGCTCAGGGGGACCCGACTCGCTTGCGCTGGCGGCCGGGCTGGCTCACTGGTGCCGTCACGAGAGTGCTCTGCTGGCCGGCGCCGTGGTCGTGGACCACCAGCTGCAGTTCGGCTCCGGTGAGGTCGCCAGCCGGACTGTCGCGGTGCTGGAATCCCTGGGTCTGGCCGCACGACAGGTGCAGGTGAGAGCCGATCCGGACTGTCCCGGCGGCCCCGAGGCCGCAGCCCGCGATGCCCGCTACGAGGCGCTGCGGGCCCAGGGCCCCGATGGCCGGCGCCCCGCCATCCTGCTGCTGGGTCACACCCTCGACGACCAGGCCGAGACCGTGCTGCTCGGCCTTGCCAGAGGCTCGGGGACTCGCTCGCTGGCAGGCATGGCCGCCAGCTGCGGCCAGGCCCCGCGGCTGGTTCGGCCCTTGCTCGGGCTGCGTCGCTCCCAGACCTGGCGAGCCTGCGCCGACTGGGGCCTGGATCCCTGGCAGGACCCGCAGAATGGCGACGGACGCTTCACGCGCGCACGGATCCGGGCGCGCGTGATGGACTTCCTCAGCGCCGAGCTGGGCCACGACGTCGCTCCCGCGCTGGCCCGCACCGCACAGCTGGCTCGCGCCGACGCCGATCTGCTCGACGAGATGGCCGCCGCGGAGCTGACGAAGGTGAGCCTGCCGGCTCAGGGTCCATCGGGTCTGCCCCGGCTCGACTGCGCCCTGCTCGAGGCGCGTCCTGCAGCGCTGCGGGGCCGGATCGTGCGGGCCTGGCTCGCCGGGCTCGGTGAACCTGCCCCGGATCAGGAGCGCACCGCTGCCGTGCTGCGTCTCGTGCTTGACTGGCACGGCCAGAAGGGCATCGATCTGCCCGGTGGGGCCCTGGTACGCCGTGCCGGGGACAGCCTGGAGCTCGATCCCGGCAGCCGAAGCCCCCGGCGCTGACCGGCCGGAGTTGGATTGGGCCGGTGCAATAGGCTTGGCGCTCGTGGACGCCGCTGACATCACCGCAGACCTGGAGCACGTGCTCATTCCCGCCGACAAGGTGGCCGAACGCATCGAGGAACTCGCTGCGCAGATCGATGCCGATCACGCCGGGGAGGAACTCCTCCTGGTAGGGGTGCTCAATGGCGCGATGATGGTGATGTCTGACCTCGCCAGGGCAATGAAGTCCCAGCTCACCGTCGACTGGATGGCCATCTCCTCCTATGGCTCGGGCACCCAGAGCTCGGGTGTCGTGCGCATCCTCAAGGACCTCACGACCGACATCCACGGGCGCGATGTGCTCATCGTCGAGGACATCATCGACACCGGGCTCACGCTGTCCTATCTGGTCCAGAACCTCACCAGCCGGGGTCCGCACAGTCTTCAGGTGGCCACCATGTTCCGCAAGCCCGAGGCGTTCTCATGCCCCGTCGACGTGAAATATGTCGGCTTCGACCTGCCGGACGAGTTCGTGGTCGGCTACGGGCTGGACTACGCGGGCCGCTACCGCAATCTGCGCGATGTGGCGACGCTGGCCCCCCACGTCTACAGCTGAGCGGGCCGACGGGGCGCTGGTAGTCTCGACGAGCAGCGCTGGCCGGTGCGCAGGCGCCGGACCGGCGTCATTGCGCGGATGCCTGCGTGGCATTCGCGTGACATTCGAGGGTGGCGCCGTCCGGGTGCCGGGAGTGGGTGACCAGGCCACATGCCGAGTCGGCAGAAGATCATGCGGGGGCCACTCGTGTGGGTCGCCTTGGCGCTGGTTGCGCTGCTGGTGGCAGTCAACCTTGTCGGCGTGAACGATTCCTATACCGAGATCCCCACGAGCCAGGCCGTGAGCCTCATCGACGGCACCGAGCCGATGACCGAGGTCATCCTCACTGCAGGCGATCAGACGGTGCGGATCCGGATGAATGACTCCGCCCGCACCCGCTACAAGTCGACCTATCTCGAGGCTCAGACCGGCGCCCTCGCCGATCGGCTCGACAAGAGAGTCGCCGAGGGCTCGCTCACCACCTGGAAGGCAGTGACGCCGACGCCGAGCATCTGGAGCTCGGTCGCCTACATTGCCGTCCCCGTCCTGCTCATGGCGCTCGTGCTGTGGTGGATCATGCGTTCGATGCAAGGCGGCGGCCGGGGGGTGATGGGCTTCGGGAAGTCGAAGGCCAGGATCGCGAACAAGGACACCCCCAGCACCCTCTTCTCCGATGTCGCTGGATGTGAGGAGGCCATCGAGGAACTGCGCGAGATCCGCGATTTTCTCTCCGATCCGGCCCGGTTCGAGCGTGTCGGCGCGAAGATCCCCAAGGGCGTTCTGCTCTACGGACCTCCCGGAACGGGAAAGACACTGCTTGCCCGCGCGGTGGCCGGAGAGGCAGGCGTCCCCTTCTTCTCAATGTCGGGTTCGGATTTCGTGGAGATGTTCGTCGGAGTCGGTGCTTCGCGGGTGCGCGATCTGTTCGAGCAGGCAAAGCAGGAGGCTCCGGCGATCGTCTTCATTGACGAGATCGACGCCGTCGGACGTCATCGTGGTGCCGGGACCGGGGGCGGGCACGACGAACGCGAGCAGACCCTCAACCAGCTGCTCGTCGAGATGGACGGCTTTGCGCCGAACGAGCAGGTCATCCTCATTGCCGCCACCAATCGCCCCGACGTGCTCGACCCTGCGTTGCTGCGTCCCGGGCGCTTCGACCGCCAGATACCCGTGGAGGCCCCGGACATGGCCGGGCGGCTGATGATCCTGCGCGTCCATGCCAAGGGCAAGCCAATGGCCGACGACGTCGACCTTGCCCAGATTGCCCAGCGAACTCCGGGGATGACCGGCGCCGACCTGGCCAATGTGCTCAACGAGGCGGCACTGCTCACCGCCCGGCTCGGTCTTGCGACCATCGGGCGAGCCCAGCTCGCCGAGGCGATTGACCGGGTGCTGGCCGGGCCGCAGAAGCACTCGAGGATCATGGATGAGCACGAGGTGCTCGTCACCGCCTACCACGAGGGCGGGCACGCCCTGGTGGCGGCCGCCATGCCGGGGAACGATCCGGTGCAGAAGATCACCATTCTGCCGCGCGGCAGGGCGCTCGGCTACACCATGGTCATGCCCGATTCCGACAAGTACTCGAACACCCGCAGCCAGCTGCTCGACCAGATGGCCTATATGATGGGCGGCCGGGCGGCTGAGGAGCTGGTCTTCCACGATCCGACTACCGGCGCGTCGAACGACATCGAGAAGGCCACCAAGGTGGCCCGAGCGATGATCACCCAGTACGGGATGAGCGAGCGGGTGGGCAGCGTGCAGCTCGGCTCGGGCGATTCCGAGCCCTTCTTGGGGATGGGTTACCAGCAGGGCCGCGACTATTCCGAGCGCAGCGCCGCAATTGTCGACGAAGAGATCGCCAAGCTCGTCGAGAACGCCCACCAGGAGGCCTTCGACACCCTGGTCGCCAACCGCGCGGTGCTCGACGAGCTGGTGCGACAGCTGGTGGAGCACGAGACCCTCGACCGGGCGGCGGTGGCGCGGATCTTCGCCGGTCTGACGATGCATCCGCCGCGCGGCTCCTGGACAGGTTCGCCCTCGCGTGTGCCCTCGGTGACCGGACCGATCTCGGTTCCAGCGCTGCACGCCCGGGCAAGCGCGAAGTCCTCGCCCCTTGCCCCGCCCGAGCAGCAGGGTCCCTGGCAGCCCCCGAGTTCCTGGAGCCCGCCGGCCGCTCCACCTCAGCCTTCGGCGGACAGCTGATGTGGGCCCAGGCCCCAGGACTGTCACTAGGATTGGCGTCGCGTGTCGTTTCCAGGAGGCCAAGGTGTCAGGTGTGTCGTCAACCGAGATCGACAATTCGGCCTATCTTGCTGCCGAAAGCCCCCTACCCGTCGGCTTCGATGGTGCCCGGGTGGAGGCGGCCGTCCGCGAACTGCTCATCGGCATAGGCGAGGACCCCGATCGGCAGGGGCTGCGGGAGACCCCGGCCAGAGTTGCCCGGGCGTGCGCTGAGATCTTCTCGGGACTGGGCAAGGACCCAGCACAGGTGCTGGCCAAGACCTTCGATATCTCTCATGACGAGATGGTGCTGGTGCGCGACATCAAGTTCTTCAGCACCTGTGAGCATCATCTGATGCCCTTCTTCGGCGTCGCGCACATCTGCTATATCCCCCCCAAGGACGGCCGGGTGACCGGGCTCTCGAAGCTCGCCCGGCTCGTGGAGCTGTACGCCCGGCGTCCGCAGGTCCAGGAGCGGCTGACCACCGAGATCGCCGATGCCCTCGTCGACGTTCTGCGGGCCCGCGGGGTGATGGTGGTCGTGGAATGCGAGCACCTGTGCATGACGATGCGCGGCGTGCACACTCCCAGCTCGCGGACCGTGACCAGCGCTGTGCGCGGGCAGCTGCGCGATCCGGCGACCCGTGCCGAGGCGATGGGCCTGATCAACCGCAGTCACTGAGCCGCTGTCGTCCCCGGCTCGCCGGCCGGGCACGACCCCTGCCGTACCAGGCCCGATGACCGCTAGCGTGACACCCATGTCTCATACCAGGGTCATGGGCATCGTGAATGTCACACCGGACTCCTTCAGCGATGGCGGTCTGTACATGACCCCGGACCGCGCGATCGCCCATGCGCTGGCGATGGTCCGCCAGGGCGCGGAGATTCTCGATGTCGGAGGCGAGTCAACTCGTCCGGGTGCCCGCCGGGTGGCCGAATCGGAGGAACTCCACCGGGTGTTGCCGGTGATCAAGGGCCTGCGCGCCCGCCGGGAACTCGATGCGGTGCCCGTCAGCATCGACACGGTTCGTGCCCGGGTGGCGCGCGCCGCAGTGGGGGCCGGCGCCACCATTGTCAACGATGTCTCCGGTGGACTGGTCGACGCTCAGATGTTCGGGACCGTCGCCCGGCTGGGTGTCGACTATGTCTGCCAGCATTGGCGAGGCTTCGGGGCCGACATGACTGAGCGCGCCCGCTATGGCGACGTGGTCGGCGAGGTGCACGAGGAGCTGGCCGAGAGGGTGGCCGCCGCTCGGCGCGCCGGAATACCCGCCGAGCGGATCATCGTCGATCCGGGCCTCGGCTTCGCGAAGCTGGGCGAGCAGGACTGGCAGCTGCTTGGCCACCTCGACGTCTTCACCTCGATGGGCCACCGGCTGCTCATCGGAGCGAGCCGTAAGCGCTTCCTCGGGCACCTGCTCGGCGGACGCGAGGCCCGTGAGCGTGACGCCGCAACGGCGGCCGTGTCCATGTGGTGCGCACTTCACGGAGTGTGGGCAGTGCGTACTCATGAGGTGTCGGCGCAGGTCGATGCGGTGGCCGTGGCGGAGCACCTCACCGCGATCGCGGCCCCGAATCCGCTCCCCGGCGCAGGCCTCGCGGAAAAGTCCCGGTGCCGAGGTTCGGTTCGGCGCCGATTCGGGTAGCGTGACACCCGGTGGGGCACATTGCTGGTGTGAGGAGCTGGTATGGCTGTTGCGCCCGAATCCGGTTTCGTGGTGGTTCGGCTCAGTGGAATTTCCGCAATCGGACACCACGGCGTGCTGGCGCACGAGAAGACGAACGGGCAACCATTCGTTGTCGATATCAGCATGCTCGTCGCCGAGCCGGTGAGCGACGAACTGTCGCAAACGGTTGACTATTCAAAGGCCGCCCGGGTGGCCGCCGGTATCATCGAGTCGGCACCGGTCAATCTCATCGAGACTCTCGCTGGCCGAATCGCCGAGGCCTGCCTGGGGCTTTCGCGGGTGCGTGAAGTCGAGGTGACCGTTCACAAGCCGCACGCCCCCATCGAGTTCCGCTTCGATGACGTCTCGGCAACTGTCCACAGGAGGGCCTCATGACAGCATTTTCCATCGATTCGGACACGCTGGGCGACCTGTTGCCACTCAACCAGGTGGTGCTCGGGCTCGGTTCCAATATGGGCGAACGCGTCGAGATATTGCAGGGTGCAGTCGATCTGCTGGCGGAGACGCCCAACTTCATCGTGGTGGACGTCTCGCCGATCTACCTCACCGCACCGATCGGTGACCCGGACCAGCCGGATTTCTACAATCTAGTCGTGCTGGCTGACTCGACGTTGGAGCCATTCGTCCTGCTGCAGCGCTGCCAGGCAATCGAGCAGGCCTTCGATCGTCGTCGTGATCCGGCCAGGCCCAAGGGCCCGCGCACTCTCGACATCGATATCGTCGCGGTGGGCTCTCGAAGCTGCGATACCGAGGCCTTGGTCCTGCCGCACCCGCGTGCTCACGAACGGGCGTTCGTGCTCGTTCCGTGGCTCGATGTCGAGCCCAATGCGCAGTTGCCGCAAGGCCGCGTCGCAGATCTCGTCAAGGGCTTGGATGTGGGGGGCGTGCGGCGGCTGGACACCACCATCGTCAAGCCCGGCAACGCCCTCTGAGCGAGGCCGCGCCAGGTGTTCAGGTCTGGTCGCCGGCCTCGGCTGCAGCCCGTCGGGGTGCGAACTGTCGGTGTTGCCGGCCTGTGCGGCGCCCTGGCGGCGGGAGTCCTGCTGGCGATCGTGGCCGACTTGGGGGTTGCGGCGCCCGTGACCCCAGTCGGGCTCGTGGTGCTCGTGGGGATGTGTATTGTAGTCCTGACAATGTGGGCGCGAGCCATGAAGCGGGCGGCCCCGAGCAGTCATCACGGAAACGATCCGGGCACCGCGGTGGCCGCCGTGGCCTGCGCCCAGACGGCGATGATTGCCGGCGCAGCGCTGGGCGGCTTCCACATCGTCTACGCTCTCGCGTTCGTTCGGCACCTGGATATTCCACTGCCCCGAGAAAGGGTGATTTGGGCATCGGTCACGACTCTCATGGCCGCCGCTTTTGGGTACTCGGGCAAGCTGCTGGAAAACGCCTGCAAAGGTCACGACGGTGGACCCGAGGATCCTGTCGATGACGGCAATGACGGGACCACGGGTCAATGATTCCCGGGATACCCGACTCCGTTGGGCAATGTTGGGGGACACGCCCGAAGAACCTGAGAAGGCTGTGAATCGGGCACTGCGGGTGAGTGATATAGTCTCCATTTGTTTGCTCGTGGTGGAATCTTGACTACCATTGACGAGTAACCGACACGAAACTTCTCAAGGGCGTCGGAATTGGACTTCTCGCCCAGCTGGAAAGGAATGACATGGCACGGAACGTCAAGGTCGTACTGACCGACGATGTCGACGGCAGCGACGCTACCCAAACAGTGGGCTTCGCACTCGACGGCGTCACATACGAAATCGATCTCTCCGATGAGAATGCATCGAAGCTGCGCGATGCATTGGCCGAGTGGGTGGGGCATGCTCGGCGGGTGAGCGGACGCAAGAGCTCCGGCCACCGCGCCGCAGGCGCGCCGAGCGACGCCAGCCGGATCCGCGAATGGGCGCACCAGAATGGCTACGAGGTTCCCCTTCGCGGTCGTATTCCCAAGGACATTCGCAAGGCCTACGAGGACGCGCACAAGTAGCGTGTCGGGGGGCGCCGGGACACCGGCGCCCCCTTGGCGGTCATCCGGCCTGCGCCGGGCGACCAGGGTCTCCCCGCCATGCGGGGCCTTTGCGCTGTTCTCAGGCATCCCTTGGGTGGGGCCGGGGGTCACGGACGTCCCCGCTGGCCGGGGGCGGCCCCGGGAGAGCTTGAGCTTGCGGCGAACGACCGAACAAAGGCCCGGTATGGAGCGGTTTATAGACTTGATCACGAGCGAGGGCAGACACGGCCCGACCGGGCCGGCGAGTCCTCGCTCTGGAGAGGCCACCAGGCCTGCTGTTAGGAGACCTCATGTTTGAGCGTTTTACCGACCGTGCGCGCCGGGTCATCGTGCTGGCCCAGGATGAAGCGAAGATGCTGAATCACAACTACATCGGCACCGAGCACATCCTGTTGGGTCTCATTCACGAAGGTGAAGGGGTCGCCGCCAAGGCCTTGGAGCAGATGGGTATCTCGCTGGAGGCGGTGCGCGAACAGGTCGAGGAGATCATCGGCCACGGCCAGACGCCGCCCACCGGCCACATCCCCTTCACCCCGCGCGCGAAGAAGGTGCTGGAGCTCTCGCTGCGCGAGGCGCTGCAGATGAACCACTCCTATATCGGCACCGAGCACATCCTGCTGGGGCTGATTCGCGAGGGTGAGGGCGTCGCGGCCCAGGTTCTCATCAAGCTGGGCGCCGATCTCAACCGGGTGCGCACCACGGTGCTGGCGCTCGTCTCGGGATACCAGGACGAGGGCGGGGCGCAGCCCGCGACGGCTGGTGCCCCTGAGAACAGCCCGTCCTCGGGCACGAGCAATGGGGCGCTGGACCAGTTTGGGCGCAATCTCACCCAGGCGGCCCGCGAGAACAAGCTCGATCCGGTCATCGGCCGCGAGAAGGAAATCGAGCGGGTCATGACGGTGCTCAGCCGCCGCACGAAGAACAACCCGGTACTGATCGGCGAACCCGGCGTGGGCAAGACAGCCGTCGTCGAGGGCCTGGCTCAGGCGATCGTGCGCGGCGACGTTCCGGAGACCCTGCGTGACAAGCAGATCTACACGCTCGATCTCGGTGCGCTGGTTGCGGGCTCACGATATCGCGGCGATTTCGAGGAGCGCCTCAAGAAGGTGCTCAAAGAGATCAAGAACCGCGGCGATGTCATGCTGTTCATCGACGAGTTGCACACCCTGGTCGGTGCGGGCGCAGCCGAGGGTGCCATCGATGCGGCGAGCATCCTCAAGCCGATGCTGGCCCGCGGTGAGCTGCAGACCATCGGCGCCACGACCCTCGAGGAATATCGCAAGCACATCGAGAAGGACGCCGCGCTCGAGCGGCGCTTCCAGCCCATCCAGGTGGACGAGCCATCGATCGCGCTGACGATCCAGATCCTCAAGGGCCTGCGCGACCGCTACGAGGCGCACCATCGCGTGGCTATCACCGATGAGGCGCTGTCGAGCGCCGCCAACCTGGCGGACCGCTATGTCCAGGATCGCTTCCTGCCCGACAAGGCCATCGACCTGATCGACGAGGCCGGGGCGAGGATGCGCATCGCCCGGATGACCGCGCCGCCGGACCTGCGGGAGTTCGACGAGAAGCTCGCCGCGACGAGGGCCAAGAAGGAGGCAGCGATCGATCACCAGGACTTCGAGGCTGCCGCCCGGTTGCGCGACGACGAGCGCAAGCTCATCGCGGGACGCCAGGAGCGCGAGACCTCCTGGCGCGATGGCGAGTCCGATACGCCGGCGGTGGTCGGTGAGGAGGAGATCGCCCAGGTGCTGTCCAGCACGACGGGCGTGCCGGTGGCCCGGCTCACCGAGGAGGAGTCCCAGCGGCTGCTCCACATGGAGGAGGAGCTGCACAAGCGGTACATCGGTCAGGATGAGGCGGTCAAGGCGATTTCGCGCTCGATCCGGCGCACCCGCGCCGGACTGAAGGATCCGAACCGTCCCTCGGGCTCGTTCATCTTCGCCGGTCCTTCCGGAGTCGGCAAGACAGAGCTCACCAAGGCCCTCGCAGAGTTCCTGTTCGGCGACGAGGACGCGCTCATCACGCTGGACATGTCCGAGTACTCGGAGAAGCACACGGCCAGCCGGATGTTCGGCTCCCCGCCCGGATATGTCGGCTACGAGGAGGGCGGCCAGCTCACCGAGAAGGTGCGCCGCAAGCCGTTCAGCGTCATCCTGTTCGACGAGATCGAGAAGGCGCACCCCGACATCTTCAACTCGCTGTTGCAGATCCTCGACGAGGGTCGCCTCACCGACGCGCAGGGCCGGGTCGTCGACTTCAAGAACACCGTGATCGTGATGACCACGAACCTCGGTTCTCGCGACATCAGCCGCACGGTCAACCTCGGCTTCAGCAAGGCCGGTGACTCCGCGTCGAGCTACGAGTCGATGAAGTCCAAGGTGAGCGATGAGTTGAAGCAGCACTTCCGCCCCGAGTTCCTCAACCGCGTCGACGAGGTGGTGGTCTTCCACCAGCTCAGCCAGGAGGACATCCTGCGGATCGTGGATCTCATGGTCGGTCGAATCGAGAGCCGGCTTGCCGATCGGGACATGGGTATCGAGCTCACCCCGGCGGCCAAGCAGCTGGTGGCAAAGCGTGGCTTCGACCCGGTGCTCGGTGCCCGGCCGCTGCGCCGAGCCATCCAGCGCGACATCGAAGACCCGATCAGCGAGGAAATCCTCTACGGCGAACTCAAGCCCGGGTCCATCGTGGTGGTGGACAGTGCCACAGGGGCCGATGAGAAGAGTACTGAACCCTTCACGTTCACCGGTACCCCCAAGGACACGGTGGCAGAGCCCGATCTGGCCGGACTGGCCAGCGGCGGTTCGGAGAGCACGGAGCCCAGCGGGGAGTGACCGGTCGGACCGGGGCATAGGCGCCGCTTGTCACATGGACGCGTAAGTGCCGCTGTCAGGAGGGGCCGCATCGAGGCAGGTGCGGCCCCTCTGCCATGTCCGGACGATGATGCTGCTGGGGGTTCGCCGACTGCCGGGGGCAGCTAGTGGCCCAAAGCCGTCACCACATGCCCGGTCAGCTGCCGGACCATCATGGTGGCGAAGTGCGCAGCTGGCAGGGCGGCAAGCCCGGCAAGCCCGGTCACGACGAAGGTGACCCGGACGCCTGGGGCCGTATGCACCGAGCCCTCGATCCAGGCCGCGACGAGCTGGAGGGCGCCGAAGGCGAGCCAGCAGATCCACCAGCGGCGGGTCAGATCGGTGAACTCCACCTCGTCGGCGTCGAAAAAGCCGTGCAGCTCGCGGATGTCTCGCAGCGGCCACCACCATGCCACTACCGGGATCACCCAGGCCACCATCTGCATCTGCGGGCTGCGGCGCATGTCACCTTCGGCCAGCAGGAGCCGGGCGAGACCGCGTTGCCAGGCGAGCCAGACCACGCCTGTGATGATCAGCAGCAGGCCGGTGGCGGTGGCCAGCAAGGTCCACGAGTTGTCCATGCGCGAGGTCAGTTCCTCGCCGGAAATGGTGGACGGTACCCGGGAGGCCAGCCACAGACTCATGAGGCCCGCGATCGCGCAGACCCCGGCCGTCGCCCACAGGAGCATGGGCAGCAGGCGGGCCTGCGACCACCAGGCGGAGCTGGGGCGGCCTTCCAGCGTCACGACAGCTCCCTCGAGGGCAGGGTGTTGTCACCGAGTCGGGCGAACTCCGCGAGCACCGCCCGCAGTCCCTCGACCGAGGGCTGGCCGGGGGCCGATGACAGATCCCCCAGCGAGGCGAAGGTGGCACACGAACCGAACAGATGGCCCACCACCCTGCTCGCCAGCCCGGCGGGGCCCATCGCCATGGTGAGGAACGGCACGCCGGCCACCTCGTGGTGCTGGGCGCTCGCCAGCAGGAGGCGGGCGGTATCGGCGGCGGAGTGGGCCATGACCGCCAGTTTGACGAACTGCGCGCCAGTGGACTCCAATTGGGCCAGCTCATCGACCATCCGTCCGACCTCGGGAGTACCGGTGACATCGTGGTGGGAGGCGATGACGGCCGTGCCCTGTTCACCCGCGCGCACGATGCAGCGCCGGGCTGTGCTCCGAGCAGCCTCCACATCGACCAGGTTCACTGCAGGAGAATCGGCCAGGGTCTCCACCAGGCGCAGATAGTCCTCGTCGTCACCCTCGAAGCCGCCACCCTCGTGCACCGTGCGCACGGTTGCGATGAGCGGTCGTCGGGAGGCTTCGCGCAGCATGGCTGCGGTGTGCGCCAGGTGCTGGGAATCGAACGGTTCCCCGAATGCATCGACCCGCCATTCCACCAGGTCTCCGAAGCGACCGGCCGCCAGCGCCTGGGCGCCCAGCTCCTCGGCGCCTGCGCCGATCAGGGGGACGATCACTGCCGGGGACTGTCCCTCCTGGCCCAGGATCAGCTCGTCGCGCTCGCATCTCGCCATGGCGTCCACGCTAGTGCCCGGGGACACCGCCCATCCAATGCAGCACCACGTCCGCGAGCTCGCGGGGCCGATCGCGGCGCCAGTGCTGACGCTCCTGAGCGGCCCAGCGCTGCCAGTGGGGCGTGTAATTCTCCCCGTCGCGCGCCAGCGCACGCTGCCTGCGTCGCGCCGGCGCCATCGCCAGCCACATGGTGGTGGACGCGCACTGCGCCGTGGCCGGTGTCAGTGCCCCACAGCCTTCCACGAGGAGCGGCGCCCTGGGATCGATCGGATGCCAGTCGGTGCGCCGATCGAGCTGCCAGTCCCAGCCCCAGTATCCGGGATCGGAGCCGGTGAGCAGGGCAGGCAGGGTCTCGCTTGTCTGTGCCAGGCTGTCCCAGCCCTGGTAGACGTCGTCGAGGCTCACCAGCTGCACGTTTGCCATGGCAGCCCTGCCGAGGCATGCGACCAGATCGTCGGCCAAGCTCGTCTTGCCTGCCCCGGATCCGCCGTCCAGGATCATCACTGGGCGCCGCCCGCGAGCGTCGCCAAGCAGCCGGTCGACGAGCTTGGCCATCCCGCTCGGCAGCCGCAGGCGCGGCTGGTTCACCGGGTCACCAGGCTGAATGTGCCGAAGTACAGCGAGGAGCCGATCGCCAGCGCAGCCAGTGCTGCCGTGATCACCCAGCCGATTGCGTCGGGCAGGCCCAGCCGTGAGACCCGCGCCCAGGTGCGCCGCCCTGCGGTCTGGGAGGAGAACCCACGGGCCTCCATGGCAGTGGCGAGCTTGGTGCCGCGTCGAATCGCGAAGACCAGCAGCGCGAATGCCATGGTGGCGAACCGCCGTAGCCGCCCGCTGTCGCCCAGTCCCCGGGCGCGCCGCGCCTGGGCCAGGGTGCGCCAGTCGTCCACGAACAGCCCGGCGAGCCGAAGCCCGGCGAGCGCGCCGAGCACGAAGCGGGCGGGCAGCCGGCAGATCTGGGCCAGTCCGTCGGCAGTCGCCGTGAGATCGAGGCCGCCGAGCAGCTCGACTGCGGCCACGCCCAGCGCCAGGATGCGTACCACGACGGCGATCGCCATCGTCACGGAACGCTGCGTGACCCAGATGAGGCCCCAGTGCCAGTAGACCTCGCCGCCTGGCTTGCCGTAGAGCGCCATGCTCACCGCTGCGAGCGGCGCGACGAGCAGGACCGGACGCAGGCGGCGTGCGAGCCGGCGGACCGGCACCCCGCAGGCACGGAGTATGAGCACCGTACCGACGAACATCACCGCTGCGCTCAGCCAGTCGAGCGAGATGATCACCGGAAGGGCTGCCAGCACCAGCAGAAGGAAGCGGGTGACGGGGTTGAGCCGGTCGAGGCGAGTGGCGCGTGTCGCGCTGTGCTGCCCGGCCAGCGCCGTCCGGTCCGAGATGTCGAGCGTCGTCATGCGGCGGGCTCCATGGCGACGATGTTCTCGCCGAGCAGGCGCAGATAGGCCTCATCGTGGGTGACGGAGACGATGGTGCACCCCTGCTCGAGGATCCTCGTGATGAGCGACACCAAGTCGGTCCAGGTGTTGTGGTCCTGCCCGAAGGTCGGCTCGTCGAGGAAGATGACAGCCGGACCGGTCGCCAGCACGGTCCCCACGGAGAGCCTGCGCTTCTCGCCGCCGGACAGCGTGAAGGGATTGGCGTCGGCCACCTGTTCCAGGTGAAGCTGGGCGAGCAGCTCGTCGACTCGGCGGGCGCACTCGTCATGGCTGCGGCCCAGCGCCCGAAGGCCCACTGCCAGCTCATCGCGTACTCGAGCCTCGACGAACTGGTGCTCGGGATTCTGGAAGACCGAGCCGATCCGGGTGAGCAGCTCGCGGCTGGGCCAGGTGTTCGGGCGCGCCGGGTCGAATCGGCGCCGGAGGTTTCTGGCCAGCCGCGCGGGGCGCGCCGGGCGAAGCGACGCTGCGGCCTCCACCTGACCTGCCAGTGGCTCCAGCAGCCCTGCCAGTGTCAGCGCGAGGGTCGTCTTGCCCACCCCGTTGGGGCCGGTGATGGCGGTGGACAGGCCCTCGGGGATCTGCGTGCGCACACCGGATGTGACCAGATGAGCGGGCTCGCGGCCGATCGCGAGGTCGCGGGCGGACAGGATCGCCGGCGGCGGGGTGCTGGGCACCCGGCGCCGGCGCAGATCGGAGTGTGCCCCCGGAACCCAGGCCCCGGCCCTCACCAATTCGTCGTGATGAGCAGCGAAGACCTCGGATGGCGTGCCGTCGGCCAGTAGCCCCCCGCCAGATGCCAGCACGATGACCCGGTCCACCAGCTCGGCCCAGATCCTCACCCGGTGTTCGACAACGATGAGCGTGGTGCGCCGGTCGGCGACCACCGAGGAGATCACCTCGCGCACCTCGCGCACCCCGGTCGGATCGAGATTCGCGGTCGGCTCGTCGAGACAAAGCACCCCCGGGGCGCGGTCCTCGCCGTCCTGCATGGCAAGAGCCCCGGCGATGGCGAGCCGCTGTTGCTGACCACCCGACAGCGCACTCGTCGGGTGGTCGAGCGGGAGGTCGAGGCGTACCGCGTCGAGCGCGGCACGCACGCGCGGCCAGATCTGCTCGCGCGGCACGCCGAGGTTCTCGCAGCCGAAGGCCACGTCGTCGCCGATCCGCTCGAGGATCACCTGGGAACTCGGGTCCTGCATGACCAGTCCCACCCGGCCGTGCAGCCGGCTCGGGTGCCGGCCGTCGACGAGCAGCTGGCCTTCCTCCTCGCCCTCGTCGGCCCCGCCGAGGATGCCGTTCACCGCAGACAACAGCGTGGACTTGCCGGCCCCGGATCCGCCGAGCAGCAGGACGCGCTCACCGGTCCCGATCGAGAAGCTGATCCGTCGGGTGGCCCAGCGCGTGCGGCCGGCATAGCGCCAGCCCCAGTCCTGGGCCAGTACGGCAGCTGCCTCAGTCAAGGTTCAGGCCTGCCGGCCCGATGCGAAGCGGTTCAGCGCACCGGTTTTCGCCAGGGCCTTCGTGACGATCCAGCCGAGCAGACCGGCGAGGACAGCCCCGGAGACGAGGTTCGAGACCAGGTAGATCACGTTGAAGGCAAGACCCATGGTGATGTTGGGGGTCTGGCCGATGAACAACTCGTTGGCCCACGCCCCGAATCCGGCAGCGGCTCCGGCGACGATGGCCACCGGCACCGTCCACATCCGGTAGCGCACGATGAGGAAGACGATCTCGGCACCGAGGCCCTGGAAGAAACCCGAGGTGACGGTGGTGATACCCCACTGGTTGCCGATCACCATGGAGACGACCGCGGCAAGCGTTTCGACGAACACCGCGGCGCCCGGCTTGCGGATCACCAGTGCCCCCAGCGGCCCGCCCAGAAACCAGATGCCGGACGCGATTCCGCCCAGTCCCGGAGTTAGCGCGGCCATGGCGGAGTACCAGGCGCTGCCGATGGTGTTCCAGGCCCAGAAGATGAGCCCGACGGCGACCGCGAGCACCGCCCCGACGACGATGTCGACGACCCGCCAGTGATGGGCGCCGAGCTGTACCGGGCGCGTCTCGTCGATTGCAGATGGTGTCTTTGATGACATGTGTGCCCCATTCCTTCGTTTCTGGGCACGGTGCGGGATTTCCCGCAAGAGGCCTCCCTGCGCCGGCATGATCCGGATCAGGTTCGACGGTCGAGAGCTCCTGCTCTCCTCTCAGCCCGGTGTACCGGACTCCCGTGTGCTACCTCGCGCATTCTAGTCGCGATGCGCGCGTGCGCTCGCCCCCAGCCGGTGCCCGGGATGTGTGAGGCGATTGGCGAGCTGGCCGAGCAACCACGCGGACGCGCCGGCGACGACCATCGAACCCAGCGTGGAGCCGACCCAGCCGGGTGTGTGCACTCCCGCAGCGCGACGGATCGCGGCCCACAGCGCCGACCAGCCGGGCACCGAGCCCGGCTGGATCAGTTGGTAGGCAACGAAGCCGAGGAGCCAGGCGAGCGCCGGGGGCCAGCGGAAGGTGGCTGCCGAGGAGGTGTCCCAGCGTCCCCCGCTGACCCAGAAGAAGTCCACCACCGCCACCGCGAACAGGGGGACGAAGGCCGAGCCGATGAGATACAGGAAACTCTCGTACTGGTCGAAGTCGAGCACTCCGGCAAGCGCCGTGGATACCACGCCCATGATGATGGCCGTGGTACGGCGATCGATTCCTGGCGCGATGTTGTGCACCGAGACGGCCGCGGAGTAGATGTCGGCAAAGGCATCGTCCACCTCATCGGTGAGCAGCAGGGCCACTGCGATCGCACCCGCCGGCAGGGCCATGAGCGCGCCCAGCAGGTGCGTCCCGCCCACATCCCCGCCGAGGTGTCCGACAGCCACAACGCCGAGGCAGTAGTAGCCGAAGATCGCCAGCCCGTAGCCCAGGGATGCCGAGCCGAAGGCGGCCCGCCCCGATGTCGAGTGCCGCGAGTAGTCGGCGGCCAGGGGAGCGAATGAGACGACCTGTGCGGCCGCCAGGTCGACGCCGGGCCACAACCCGGCCACCTCGTCCTGGGCGATCGGGTGGGCCGGCTGGCGCAGCACCATGACGAACAGGTAGACCGAACCGGCGATCACCAGCCACAGCATCACCGTGCGCAGGAATGTCACGGTGCCCAGCGGGCGCACCGACATCACGGTGGCCGCCGCTCCGGCCGCCACGACGAAGGGCCATCGCCAGGCCGGGCCCGCGATGGCGGCGGCGGCGCTGGAGATGACGACGATCTCCATCGTCGCCCAGCCGATGTTCTGGGCGATGTTGAGGACGGTCGGCACGATCGAGGCGCGGTGCCCGAGCATGCCCCGCAGTCCCACCATCGACGGCGTCCCCAGCCGGGCACCGATTGCCGCGGCGCCACCCAGCAGGAGGGCCGCGATGAGGGTCCCTATCGCGCAGGCGAGCAGGCCACCGGGGAGGCTGCCGACCGACTCCGTGACGAGTGCCCCGGTGAGCGGGCCGAACAGGGTGACCCCGAAGGATCCCCACATGGCACACTGTGGCCAGAAGCCGAGAACGCGTGCCGGATGGCGGGTGAGCGTCAGCGGCGCCTCGGCGCGGGCAGAGATGGCCGGCGCCGCGCGGGACGCATCGGGGAGCACGGGAGCGCCGGACACGGCTCACCACCACCGGTAGAAGTGATGGACCGGGCCACTGCCTGCGCCGATCTCCAGTTCGTCGGCGCGGCGAAGGGCCCCGGTGAGCCAGTCCTTGGCCTCGCGCACCGTGCTCGACCAGTCCTCGTGCCCAGGGCGCAGGGCTGCGATCGCGGAGCTGAGCGAGCAGCCGGTGCCGTGGGTGTTGGTCGTCTCGATGCGTGGCGCGGTGAGCACCTCCGGTGCGCGACCCGCCTGGGCCAGGACATCGCTCGATTCCGGCCCCGAACCGTGACCACCCTTGAGCAAGACGCGCGCGGCGCCCATCTCCAGGAGCCGGCTGGCCTGGTCGATCATCGACGCCAGATCCGTGGCCTGGGGCTCGTCGAGCAATACCGCCGCTTCGGGGAGGTTCGGCGTGATGAGGCCGGCTCGGGGCAGCAGTCTGCGGATCGCGTCCACGGCGTCTTCGTCGAGCAGGCGGGCGCCAGATGTGGCGACCATGACCGGGTCTACGACGATCGGCAGTCCGGGATGCTGCACAGACAAGGCGTCGAGGCCATCGGCGATAACCGAGACGAGTTCAGCTGAGGCCAGCATGCCGACCTTGACGGTGTCGATGCGCACATCGGAACGCACCGTGTCGAGCTGGAGGCGCACGAAATCCGCCGGTACCTGCATCACTGCGGCCACTCCGGTGGTGTTCTGGGCGGTGAGCGCCACGATGACGCTCATCCCGTACGCGCCAAGCGCGGAGAAGCTCTTGAGATCGGCCTGGATCCCGGCGCCGCCCGAGGGATCACTGCCGGCGATCGTCAGCGCCACCGGCACGCTCATGAGCTGCTCGCGATCAGCTGGGTGCCAGATGTCGCGGCGGCCCAGGCCTCGCGCAGCTGGCGGGTCGCGGCGCCGACATCGGGCTGGCCGCAGATGGCGCTCACTACGCTCATCCCGGAACAACCCACCGCAGCCAGGTCCGCGGCATCGCTCGCCTTGACCCCGCCGATGGCGCAGACCGGCCAGGGGCTCACGTCCACGACACGTGCAATGCGGTCGAGGCCGAGGTTGCCGGCCTCCGGCTTGGTGGCGGTGGCGTGGAGTGCCCCGACTCCCAGGTAGTCGACAACATCGTCGCCCAGGATCTGCGCCACGGCGACGTGCTCGGGGCTCTGGGCGGACAGCCCCAGGAGGGCGTCGGGACCGAGGATGCGCCGGGCCTGCCCCACCGCGAGATCGCCCTGGCCAACGTGGGCGCCCTGCGCGCCGATCGCGTCCACGAGCTCCACCCGATCGTCCACCAGCAGCGGGATCCCGCTCTCGCGAAGCACCTCGACCAGACGGCGGCCGAGGGTCACGAAGTCGTCGTCGGACAGCTCGTGGTCGCGCAGCTGGACGAGAGTGACCCCAGTGCGTGCAGCCTCGCGCACCGTGCGGATCACCGCGTCCACTCCTCCGCACTGCGCGGTGTCGGTGACCAGATAGACCGACAGGTCGAACTCAGGCCTCGACATCGTGGACCTTCGCCGCGGCCGCGAGTTCGGCGGGGGAGACCAGGCTGAGCTGGTCGAGCAGCGCCACGGCGAAGGACCCGGGGGCCCGGCTCTCGGCAGCGGCCCGCTCGGCGGCCACACACAGCAGGGATGTCGCAGCGACGGCGGCGTCGAGGGGCTCGCAGACTGCCGCGAAGGCTGCCATGAGCGCGCCCAGCGCACAGCCGACGGCAGTCACCTTGGTCATCCAGGGGTGGCCGTTGGCGGCGGAGACGACGCGCTTGCCGTCGGTGATGAGGTCGATCGGTCCGCTCACCGCAACGACACAGTGGTGCTCTGCGGCGAGCTGCTGGGCCGAGGCGAGTGCGGCGTGAGCCTCGTCGGTGCTGTCGGGGCCGCGTCCGCCCGAGGCCTCACCGGCCAGGGCGAGGATTTCCGAGGCATTGCCGCGGATGATGGTGGGATTGGCGGCCCGGAGCGTGTCGAGGGCGATCTGTCCGCGCCAGGGCAGGCTTGCGGCCACTGGGTCGAGCACCCAGGGGTGGCCGGCCGACGAGGCGCCGCTGGCGGCCTCGGTCATGGCCTGGGCAGTGTCCGGGTAGGGGGTTCCGGTGTTGACAAGGACAACATTGGCTGCTCCGGCGAACAGCCGCGCCTCGCGGGAGTTGTCCACCATGGCCGGGATCGCGCCGGCGCTGAGCAGGACGTTGGCGGTGAAGTTGGCAGCAACGATATTGGTCAGGCACTGGACCAGCGGGCTGGCTGCCCGCAGCTCGCTGAGAGCGGCATCGAGATCGATCTCGGGACCGGCGCCATGGGAGCCGGGATCCGTGAGATGGCTCACGGGCGTGGCGTGGACGTGCGACATGAAGCAAGCTCCCTTCGCCGGCATTACCCGGGCAGGTTCTGCGGTCGACGCCCGATGCGTCCTCTCAGCCCACCGTTGTGAGCTCCCGCGTGTGCCGGCCAGTATAGGCCGGGGCAGGGCTCACAGCGTGACGACTTCCCCACTGCGGTGCGCCAGCCCGTCTGCGAGGAGACCGTCCAGAGCACGGTGGGCCTGGTCGGGGTCGGCTGGCCACTGTGCCAGCAGCAGGCCGATCTGCACGCCCCCGGGAGCAGTGCGCAGCGCCTCGAGCAGGCGCCCGCGCGCCTGCCGGTCGGTGCCGGAGTATCTCTGTGCGCGCCTCGCCGGGCCGTCGTGGGCGGGACGTCCGGCCCGCAGCCAGGCACAGTGCTGCGCGGCCGGGCAGATGCCGCAGCGCGGCGCCGCGGCGGTACACACCAGGGCACCCAGCTCCATCGACGCGGCCGCCCAGCGCGATGCCGCAGCGGGGTCGGCGGGCAGCCATCGATCCGCCATGGCCCGCTCCGCGGCTGTGGTGGAGTTGGCTGGGAACTGCTGGCCGGCATCGATGCGGGCGAGCACGCGACGGACATTGGTGTCGAGCACGACGGCGCGTGCGCCGAACGCGAAGCTGGCGACAGCGGCCGCGGTGTATTCGCCGACCCCCGGCAGCGCCCGTAGTTCGGGCAGCGTGCGGGGTACCCGGCCGCCGTGCTGCTCGACGATGACGACTGCCGTGGCGTGCAGGCGCAGTGCCCGGCGCGGGTAGCCCAGGCGTCCCCAGGCGAGCACGGCCTCAGCGGGAGCGCTGGCGGCCAGTGCGGCAGGGGTGGGCCAGCGGTGCATCCATGCGCGCCAGGGCTCTATCACCCGGGCCACCGGCGTCTGCTGGGCCATGAACTCGCTCACCACGATGCCCCAGGCGGTGGTGCCTGGCTCACGCCAGGGCAGTGGGCGAGCAGAGGCGGCATACCACTGGTTCACTGCCGCGACCACCGCCGCGCGGCGCATCTCGAAGGTCTGGGACACGCGGTGAGTGTAGTGTCGAGCGCCTGAAGGAGGCTGGTGGTTGGGCCTTCTGACGCACTGTCGGTCACCCTGCGAGGCCATGGTGAGACCGGCGCAGCCGCGAGAGGGATCGGCTGGCGTCGTCTGCCGCCGGGGCTGGTTCGCCCAGGCACATCTCGCCCAGGAAAACTGTGCGAGGCAGGCAGATCCGTGCCAGCGAAGGCGAGCACGATCCTCGCAGAGAACATGCTCACCAGGAGCGCGTACACCGTGGGGCGCAAGCCCTCACACCTGGACCGTGGGGCGCAAGCCCTCACACCTGGACCGTGGGGCGCAAGCCCTCACACCTGGACCGTGGGGCGCAAGCCCTCACACCTGGACCGCCCTCATCCCCGCTGTCTGGGCCTGCCCCCGTTCGGCACGCCGCAGGTCGAGCACCCCCAGGGCCTGGGCGACGCTGGACACCTCGACCACTTCGAGATTGCGCAGTTTCGGCCGTGACGCAGTGCGGTCGCGGCTGTTCGCTGGCACGAGCGCCAGCTCGAAACCGAGCCGGTCGGCTTCGGCGACCCGGCGCTCCAACCCGGGCACCCGGCGAAGATCGCCGGCCAGGCCCACCTCGCCCATCGCGAGCACCCGCCGGGGGAAGTTGCGCTCGACTGCGGCCGAGGCCACCGCAAGAGCCACCGCGAGATCCGCGCTCGGGTCGGTTATCCGCGCCCCGCCCACCGTACTCACGTAGACGTCGTTCCTGCTCAGCGGCAGATGGGCCTTGCGCTGCAGTACAGCGAGCACCATTGCCACACGGGAGAAGTCGATCCCATTGGTCACCCTCCGGGCGGGTGTCTCGTTCGGTACCGGAGCCACGAGAGCCTGGATCTCGGACAGCAGGGGGCGGCGGCCCTCCATCGTCACGGTGACACAGGTGCCTGGCAGCGGCTCCTCATATCGGGTGATGAACAGCCCCGAGGGATCGGGCACTTCGACGATGCCGGCCTCGGCCATCTCGAAGCAACCCACCTCATCGGCTGGCCCGAAACGGTTCTTGGTGGCCCGGACCATGCGGAAACCGGAGTGCCGGTCGCCCTCGAATGCCAGCACGACATCGACGAGATGCTCGAGGGTGCGCGGTCCGGCTATCCCGCCGTCCTTCGTGACGTGGCCGACGATCACCACTGCCATGTCACGCTGCTTGGCGGTCCGCACCAGGGCGGTGGTCACCTCACGAATCTGCGTGGTGCCACCGATGATGCCCTCGGTCTGCGCCGCACCCACCGTCTGGACCGAGTCGAGCACCATGAGACTGGGGCGCACCTGCTCAATGTGTCCCAGGATCGTGCCCAGGTCGTTCTCGGCGGCCAAGTAGAGACTGTCGGCGAGCGCATTGGTGCGCGTCGCTCGAAGGCGCACCTGTGACGCGGACTCCTCGCCGGTGATGTACAGCGTGCGGCGCCCGCCGCGCGCCCATCGGGCAGCCACCTCCAGCAGCAGCGTGGACTTCCCCACTCCGGGCTCGCCTGCCAGCAGCACGACGGCACCGGGCACCAATCCGCCGCCAAGCACCCGGTCGAGCTCTTCCATGCCGGTCAGCGTGCGATCCGCCGCCTGGGTGGACACCTCGCCAATGGGCAGGGCAGCACTGTGGGGGGCAGCAATGTCGACCGCCACCCGGGATGGTGGGCCGCTGCGTTCCACGACGCTGCCCCAGGTCTGGCACTGCGGGCAGCGACCCACCCAGCGGGTGCTCGTGGCACCGCACTCGGTGCACTGGTAGTCGTCCTGCTGCTTCCTGGCCATGGCACCACGCTATCGGCGGGCGCTGACAGGAACCGGTGGCGACGCCAGCCTGGCTCAGATGCGGACGAGCCCTCTTTCGGGCGTCGCGAAGATGGCGGCGTTGATGCCTGGGTGGCCGTTCGGTGAGGTGAAATCGATCGTGACACCGTCGAAGACATCCGGCAGCTGGTGGCCGATCCACTCTTCGACGCGCTGGCGCGAGCCCGCGATCTCAAGGGCAGTCAGCGAGATGTCGCCGGGCAGTGCCGAGGGAAGCACATCTGCCGGGCTGTTCCAGGTGACGAAATAGGGCAACTGCGGATCGGTCATGAGCCCCTTGACGCCGACCTGCCGCCATTCCAGCAGTCGCCCGTCGGGGAAGTGGCGAGAACCGATGACTGCCTCGCGCTCCAGCCGGTGTTCGATCGGGCTCAGATCGTCCACCGAGATCACCCAGCCGAGCCATCCCCCGCCCACCTCGGAGCGGGCCCGCACGGCCTGTCCGTAGACGGCCTTCTCGGCCACCGGGTGGTCGAGCACTTCGGCGACCTCGATGTAGCGGCCCTGGGTCAGCGGCAGGATGTTGTTCCGGGTGCCGAAACGGGGGTGGAAGCCGCCGTCCTTGAAATCCTCACCGAGGAGTCGACCTAGTCGGCTGACTGTGGAGGCGAGGCCTTCGGGTCCAGCGGCGAACGTGAGATGGTCGACATGCATGCCGTCATTGTCTCAATCCCCATTCCGATTCGCGAAATGGGGTGCCTCAAGGGCTTGACAGGGCAGCTGGGGCCACGAATTGGGCGCCACCTTGGCGGGTCGATTACGGTTGAGGGGTGGTCAGCAAACCCCAGCTCGGTTCCGCGCACATTTCGCGTCCGGACGTGGCCCTGAGTACCTCCAGCGTCTACCCGGAGCACACCGCGGAGTGTTTCGCGATCGCCGCGGAGGCCGGCTACGACGGCGTGGAGGTGATGGTCGGCATCGACGCCGCGAGCGCCGACGTGCCCTATCTGGCACGCTTGTCCACGCAGTACACGATGCCGGTGGTGGCCATCCATGCGCCCTGCCTGCTGCTCACCCAGAATGTCTGGGGCCCTGGCCCATGGGACAAGGTGCGCCACTCATGCGCTGCGGCGATCGATCTGGGTGCCGATGTGGTCGTCCTGCACCCGCCGCTGCGATGGCAGCGCGCCTACGCGGCCGAGTTCGTCGAGGGAGTCCGCGAGATCTCCGAACAGACCGGCGTGACGGTGGCCGTGGAGAACATGTATCCGTGGCGCACGCCCGGGCGCTACTTCCAGGCCTATCTGCCCGGCTGGGATCCCACCGAACTCGACTACGACGCCCTCACCCTCGACCTGTCCCACGCTGCCACCTCGAAGCGCCAGGCGCTGGACATGGCGCGCACGTGGGGGCCCCGGCTTCGCCACGTCCACCTCACCGACGGCAGCGGCTCACCGCTGGACGAGCACCTGATGCCCGGCGAGGGTGAGCAGGACGCCTGGGGGCTGGTCGAGTACCTTGCCCGCAGCGAATACCAGGGTCATATCGTGCTGGAGGTGAACACCCGGCGCGCCGAGAACCACGACGAGCGGCTCGCGAGCCTCACCCAGGTGCTCGCCCAGACGCGCGAGCACCTGGCGCGCGCACAGCCGGAGACCCGGACCAGTGTCTGACCGGGTGATCGACCTGGCCCGCAGCGAGCGCGCCCAGCGATTCGTCACACGCTCGCCCGCCGGGCGGGAGCTGTTCCATCGCTATGTTGCCGGCGAGAGTCTCGACGAACTGCTTCTCGTGGTGGCCGAACGTCACCGCAAGGGGCTGGTGGTGAGCATCGATCCGCTCCGTGCGCCGGCCGCGACACCGCAGGAGGCCGCCGCCAGTGCACAGATCTGCGTCGATGTGCTGGGCGCCCTCGAAAAGCACGGGCTGGCAGAGGGCTCCGATCTCACTGTGAAGCTCGACGCCCTGGGCCTGTCGGGGCCGGGTCCGCGCCCGGCCGGAGCGATGGACCGGCTGCGCGCCATCTGCCGGCTCGCGGGCAACAGCGGCGCCACGGTGACAGTCGACACGCCACCCGAGGCGGGCGTCGAGCGGACCCTCGACATCGTCCGCGAACTGCGCATGGACCATCCGGGCGTCGGCGTGGAACTGCTGGCCATGTTGCGCCGAACCGAGGCGGACTGCCGGGCGCTGGCGGGCGAGGGGCTGCGGATACGGCTGAGCAAGGGGGGCTGGCGCACCAGCGACGAGCCGGCTTTCTCGAGGCGCCACGACATCGACCTCTCCTTCGTGCGCTGCCTACGGGTGCTGATGGATTCTGGGGCCCGCCCGGTGGTGGCCAGCCACGATCCGCGCCTGGTGGAGATCAGCCTCGACCTGGCCCGCCGTTTCCACCGGGGCCCCAGTGAGTGCGAATTCCAGATGCTGCTCGGCGTGCGGCCGCTGGAACAGCGGCGCCTCGCCGACATCGGGTGCACGATGCGTACCCAACTGCCCTTCGGGCCCAACTGGTACGACTACTTCCTGCGTCGGGTGCTGCAGCGTCCCGACAGTGCAGCGCTGTATGCCCGCAGCCTGGTCAGCCGGCACTGATGAGCGAGCATCTCGCACCGCTGGCGGTTCCGCACGGCGCCCGGCCGGCCACCGGGCGCTCGCACCTGGGGCTGGAGACGGTCGCCCTGCTGGCCATCTGCCTCGGCCAGTCGGCGGTCTACTCGGTGCTCTCCCTGCTGGACAAGCTGACGGCCGGGCCCCCGCTGAACCAGCAGGTCACCACCATGAACAACTCGGTCACACCCGAGCGTCCCTGGCTGGATCTGGCGTACAAGCTCACCGACTACCTATTCCTCGCCGCTCCGGTGCCCCTGGCGCTGTACCTGCTGATGAACGTCCGGCCACCGGGACGCCCACCGTGGCGGGCCATCGGCTTGGACGCACATCGGCTCGGCCGCGATGGCCTCATGGGTCTGGCGATCACCGCCGCCATCGGCATTCCCGGGCTGGGCCTGTACTTTGCCTCGCGGTCCCTGGGCATCAACACCACCGTCGCCCCGGCCAATCTCAGCGCGCACTGGTGGACGGTGCCGCTGTACGTGCTGGCCGCCTTCGCGAACGGCCTGCTCGAAGAGGTCGTCATGATCGGCTATCTGCTCACGCGCTGGCGACAGTGTGGCTGGGATCCGCGAGCGGCATCAGTGGTGAGCGCACTGATCCGCGGCAGCTATCACCTCTACCAGGGATTCGGCGGTTTTCTCGGCAATGTCGTCATGGGGCTGGCCTTCGGCTGGTACTGGCAGCGCACCCGGAGGCTGTGGCCGCTCGTCGTCGCGCACACCCTGCTCGATGTGTTCAGTTTCGTCGGCTACGCCCTGCTGAAGAGCCATCTGCCGGGCCTGTGAACGATCCGGGGTGCGGGGCCGGGCAGGCCCTGGTGCCCCATGGTGCGCACATGCCCGGCCCCCGGCCGCACAGATAGGCTGTGACCATGCATGTTGGTGTCTTTGGAGCGACTGGGCAGGTTGGTGGCGTGATGCGCACGCTGCTCGACGAGCGGAACTTTCCCGTCGAGCAGATCCGCTACTTCGCGTCGTCGCGCAGTGCCGGGCGCACGCTCGGGTGGAAGGGCACGCAGATCACGGTCGAGGACATGGCCACCGCCGATTTCTCGGGCTTGGATCTCGCCGTCTTCTCCGCCGGCAAGCAGGCCTCGCGCGAGTACGCCCCCAAGGTGGCTGCTGCCGGCGCCGTGGTTGTGGACAACTCGTCGTGCTGGCGCATGGACCCTCAGGTCCCGCTCGTGGTCAGCGAGGTGAACCCCGAGGATGCCAGGAACCCGCCGCTGGGCATCATCGCCAACCCGAACTGCACGACGATGGCTGCGATGCCGGTACTCAAGCCGCTCCACGAGGCCTTCGGGCTGACGCGTCTGGTGGTGTCCACCTACCAGGCCACCTCCGGATCGGGCCTGGCGGGCGTCAGGGCCCTGGAGGAGCAGTCGCGGCAGGCCTGCCGCGGCGATATCCACGAGCTGACCTTCCACGGTGACGCCATCGCCTATCCGAGCGATCCGGCACCCTATCTCAAGCCCATCGCCTTCAATGCCATTCCGTGGGCGGGCAATGCCGTCGATGACGGATCGCTGGAGACCGACGAGGAGCAGAAGCTGCGCAACGAGTCGCGCAAGATCTTGCACATCCCCGATTTGCTGGTGGCCGGCACCTGTGTGCGGGTGCCCACCTTCACCGGGCATGGATTGTCGGTGCATGCGGAGTTCGCCCGGCAGGTGAGCGTCGAGAAAGCCACCGAGCTGCTGGCCGACGCGCCGGGCGTGCGGCTGGAATCCGTGCCGACCCCCCGCGACGCGGCTGGCATCGATCCCAGCCTGGTGGGCCGCATCAGGATCGACCAGTCCGCTCCCGCCGGGCGTGGGCTCGTCATGTTCATCAGCAGCGACAATCTCCGCAAGGGGGCGGCGCTCAATGCCATCCAGGTCGCCGAACTCGTGGCGGGGGCCTGACGTGGCCGCCGGCGAACGGCTCCCCGAACCCACCGATGAGCGGCCAGCAGGCCAGCACCTTGCCTTCCTCGGCGCCGGAACGATGGGTGGGACCATCGCCCGCGGTCTGGTTGCGGCCGGCCGGGATCCGCGCACCATCGGCGTGACGAGCCATGGCGCCGCCACCCGTGAGAAGCTCTCCCGGGAACTCAAGGTGCTGGCATTCGACGACAATCCCTCCGCTGCCCAGTGGGCCGATGTCGTCGTACTGGGCGTCAAGCCGGCACAGGCGCTGGCGGTGTGCGATGAGATCGAGCCTGCCGTGGGGGAGGGGACCATCGTCGTGAGCCTGTGCGCCGGGCTCAGCTGCGCCCTGCTCGAATCGCGGTTGCCGCAGGGCACTGCGGTGATCAGGGTGATGCCGAACACCCCCGCCAGCGTGGGCGCCGCCATCTCGGGAGTCTCGGGCGGGAGCTCGGCCAGCGACGCGGATGTGGCTGCCGCCATCGCCGTGATGTCGGCAGTGGGCAAGGCCGTGGTGATACCCGAATCCCAGCAGGATGCCCTGGCCGCCATCTCGGGCTCGGGGCCGGCCTATGTCTTCTACTTCGTCGAGGCGCTGGTGGAAGCCGGCGTCACCCAGGGCCTGGCGCGACCGCTCGCCACCGAGCTGGCCGTTCAGACCCTCCTCGGCTCCGCGCGGCTGCTCGACGAGACGGGAACCCACCCCACCCTGCTCCGCGAAGCGGTCACCTCGCCGGGCGGCACCACTGCTGCGGCATTGCGCGCACTCGACGATCGCGGGCTGCGCTGCGCCATCCAGGACGCCGTTGCGGCATGTGCCCGCCGCAGCGCGGAGCTGGGTGCCCAGGCCGCCGCGGACGCTGGCTCCCGGTGAGGCGAGCGCCAGGCGCGCAGCCGTGAGTTTTCGCGCCGCCGCGCACACAGGGTAGACTCCTTCCGTTCACCCAGTTGTCAGGACGCGTGATGAGCCGGCCCGCCCGGCGCGCAGCGCGACCGGGCCGGGCAGCATTCCATCCATTGAGCAAGTCGGGGCGGGGTTGTTGCGGGCAGTGCCGTGCGGCACTGACTGTGCGGCAGCCCGATCCGCTCCGGAGGCACGAAAGGTCAACTGTGGGTTCGGTCATCAAGAAGCGTCGCAAGAGGATGGCGAAGAAGAAGCATCGCAAGCTCCTCAAGAAGACGCGCATTCAGCGCCGTCGCGCCGGAAAGTAATCGCAGATCCCGCGAGGAACAGGCCGATGGCCGCGCAGTGACACCTGCCAGTGGTCTGCTCGGCAAGGGCCGAGTGCGCATCTGGCCAGCGAACACTCTGGGAGGCAAAGCGCTCAATGAGCCAGCTGAATGACGAGACGATCAGCGAGACCGAGGAATTCAGCGGGGCGGTCACTGCGACCACCGGCGGGAGAATCGCGTTCATCGGAGTCGACCCCAACTCGGCGGATTTCCTCACCCTTGCCGGTGCCCGAGCGCTTCGCGAGGCCGATCTGCTCATCACCACCAAGCCCTTGCGTGCAGTGCTCGATGATGCCGGTGTAGAACTGCCGACCCGTGAGGACACGCATTTCCTGGCCGAGCTGCCCGATGTCGTCGATTTCGAGGTGAAGAGCGCCTCCGAAGGGCGAAGCGTCGCGCGTCTGGTCGCTGGCGATCCGCTCATCGAGGCGGGCATCGCCGGCGAAGCACAGGCCTGCGCGCGGGCAGGCTGCCCCATCGACATCGTGCCGGGCGTGCCCATGCTCACGGCGACGCCAACCCTGGCCGGTGTGAGCTTCCCGGGCCATGCTGTGCAGCTGGTCGCCGTACCCGACGACGCCCATATGGTCGACCTGCCTGCCCAGGGCAGCGTCACACTGAGCTGCGGGCCCTCCCAGCTACCCGGCGTGGTGGCCGGTGCGGTGCAGGCGGGCCGGGCCAAGGACGAGCCCGTCCTGGTGACGACCGGGGCGGCGACACCGCGCCAGCATTCGGTGCTCGCGACGCTCGGGAAGGTCGAGAAGGTGGCTCGCGAGCAGGCGGTGGACGACGAGCCGATCTTCCTTGTGCTCGGTCCGGCCGCCGAGCGCGACGAGGCACTGGACTGGTACGAGAGCAAGCCGTTGTTCGGCTGGCGGGTGCTCGTTCCCCGCACCGGAGCCGACTGCCGTCGGCTCGTCGAACGCCTGCGTCTGCACGGGGCGGTCAGCGAGGAGGTGGCCACCATCTCGGTGGAGCCGCCGCGCAACCCCCAGCAGCTCGACAAGGCAGTCAGGGGCATGGTCGACGGACGCTACGAGTGGGTCGTGTTCACCAGCGCGCATGCTGTCCGGGCCGTCTTCGGGAAACTCGAGGAATACGGGCTCGACTCCCGGGCGCTTTCGGGACTGCGCATCGCCACGGTGGGGGCTGACACCGCGTCCGCGCTGCATACCTGGGGCATTGCGCCCGATCTCAGTCCCAGCACAGTACAGACGGTCGCCGGGCTCGCCGGCGAGTTCCCGGCCTATGACGAGGTGCTCGATCCGATCAACAAGGTGTTCGTTCCCCGGGCCGATATCGCCACCGAGCCGCTCGCAGTCGGCCTGACAGAATTGGGCTGGGAAGTCGACGATGTGACTGCCTACCGGACGGTCCGGGCTGCCCCCCCGCCGTTGGAGACCCGCGAGGCCATCAAGAGCGGGCGCTTCGACGCGGTGGCGTTCACGTCCTCCACCACGGTGCGCAATCTTGTGGGCATCGCGGGCAAGCCGCACGCCCAGACGCTGGTGGTCGCCATCGGCCCGGCAACCGTCGAGGCCTGCGAGGAGCACGGGCTGAGAGTCGACGCCATGGCCCCCCGGCCCGGCCAGATCGAGCTTGCCGACGCGCTGGCGGAGATGGCGCGCCGGCGCCGCGACGCGCTGGCGGCAGCAGGCCAGACCGTCACCAGGCCCTCGGCGAAGCGTCGTCGCCGGGCCTCACACTGAACTGGAGCCGGCAGGCCCCGAGGAGAGGACACGAGGTGGCGATCGAACGGACACTTGTGCACGTCGTGCGACACGGGGAGGTGCACAATCCCGAGGGGGTGCTCTACGAGCGGCTCCCCGGCTACCACCTGTCGCGCAACGGCATGGCGATGGCCACGCTGCTCGCCCGCCATTTCGAGCAGATGCCGATCACTCACCTGCGGGTGAGCCCGCTGCTGCGTGCCCGCCAGACCATGCAGCCGATCGCCAGCGGCCATTCCGGGGTGGAGGTCGTTGTCGACGATCGTCTTCTCGAAGCCGCCAGCAGCTTCGCTGGCCAGCGCTTCGGAAAGTACCACCAGGCGCTGCTCGCGCCACGCAACTGGCTGGCGCTGCGCAACCCCCTGAGGCCCAGCTGGGGAGAGCCCTACACCGATATCGCCACCCGGATGGTCGATGCCCTGCACGACGCCGCGCAGGCCGCAGGACCCGGTGGCCAGGCGATCATGGTGAGCCATCAGTCACCGATCTGGATTCTGCGGCTCGCCATGGAGGGACGCCGAGTGGCGCATCTGCCGACCGGAAGACGGTGCTCGCTGGCATCGGTCACCACCTTCCATTTCCTGTCCGGTCGCTGCGTGCAGATCAGCTACGAGGAGCCGGCTGCCATGTTGCTCGGCAAGGACGGCAACTCCTCCATCAGCACGGGCAGCTGATCCGCATCGCGCGGCGGGGCAATGGCCGTCGCAGCAATGTCTGCGTGGAATCATGGGCACATGACGCGCGATCACTTCGACCTCTGCATCATCGGCTCGGGCAGTGGCAACACCATCATCGACGAACAGTTCGATGATCAGGCCGTCGCGTTGGTCGACCAAGGGGTCGGCGAACAGGAGTGGTTCGGGGGAACCTGTCTCAATGTCGGCTGCATCCCCACCAAGATGCTCGTCGTTCCCGCCGATTTCGCGATGGCGCCGGCGCAGGCCCAGCGGCTGGGCGTCAGCCTGCATCTGAACGGGGTCGACTTCGCGGCAATCCAGAAGCGGGTCTTCGGGCGGACCAATGCGATCTCCACGGCAGGCCTGGAGTGGCGCGAGAAGAACGAGAACGTCACCGTGCTGCGCGAGCCGGCCGCATTCCTCGATGCCCATCGCCTGCAGGTCGGTCGGCGAACCATCAGCGCCGAGCAGTTCGTCATCGCAGCCGGATCCCGGCCCCGCCACCTCGATGTGCCAGGCCTGGATGACCCCGATCTGGCCGGGCTCATCCATACCTACGAGACCATTACGCGGGTGAAGCGCCTACCCCGTCAGCTGGTCATCGTCGGGGGCGGCACCATCGCCGTGGAGCTGGGCCATGTCTTCTCCGCATACGGATCCCGCGTCACTGTCGTGCACCGCGGGCCGACGCTGCTGCGCAGGCTCGACGGCGATCTGCGCGCCGCAGCGACGAAGCTGGCCAGCGAACGGTATTCGGTCAAACTCAACCAGCAGCTGAGCCGGGTCGAGCCGAGCCACAGCGGGGGCCTCATCGTCTGGACCCACGACGCCGACGGCGTGCAGTACAGCTATACCGCCGATGCCATGCTGCTGGCGCTCGGCAATGTGCCCAACGGTGATCTCCTGGCAGTCGAGAAGGCCGGCGTCGCGGTGGACGACGAGGGCTTCGTCGTCACCGACGCCCACCAGCGCACCAGCCAGCCGCACATCTGGGCGCTCGGCGATGTCTGCGACCACCACCTGCTCAAGCACGTCGCCAACGCCCAGGCCCGTACCGTGCAGCACAATCTGCTTCACCCCGACGACCTCGTGTCAACCAGGCGAGAGGTCATCCCGCAGGCAATCTTCACCGACCCTCCCATGTTCGTGGTCGGCGCCACCCAGCAGGAGCTGGAGGCAGCGGGCCAGCCCTTCGTGCACGTCGTGCAGGACTTCTCCTCAGTTGCCTATGGTTGGGCCCTGGACGACCGCACCAGCTTCGTCAAGCTGCTGGCCGATCCGAAGACTGGCCGGCTGCTGGGCGCCCATCTCATCGGCCCCGAGGCCCCCGAGCTGGGCCAGCTGCTGGTGACCGCCATGAGCTTCGGGATCGATGCCCAGCAGATGGCGCGCGGGCAGTACTGGGCACATCCCGAGCTTGCCGAGGTGGTGGAGAACGCACTGTTGTCGATCGCAGCCCAGTGCGAGGCATATCGAGACGCCTCGTGAGACTGGCGTGCCACGGTCGCCAGGGCCTGCTGGGCATCGCCCTGGCAAGCGTCCTGTGCGCCTGCGCGGTAGCCGATCCGACCCACCCTGCGCCGGTTTCCGCCCCGCCCGGGTCCCCATCCCCCGCCGCGAGCACGGCGGGGCTGAGCTCGCCCACCAGCCAAGCGGACGAATCGTCCGCGTCGCCGGGAAGCTGCCTCGCCGCAGCGAGCGAGCTCGACCTCGACGAGCAGGTGGACCTGCTGTACATGGGGGCCATCACCGTCACGACCGCCAGCCAGGCCAGCGCACAGCTGGCCGCCCAGCAGGTCGGTTCGGTGGTACTCATGGCCGATCCGGGCGGTGCACGAGCCACCGGTGAGCTCACCGCCGCGCTCCGCGCCGCGGATCCGGATCTTCTGGTGGCCGCCGATCAGGAGGGTGGGCAGGTGCAAAGGCTTGCAGGGCCGGGATTTGGCGCCATACCGGCGGCGAGCAGCCAGGCTGCGCTGCCCACCGGCACGCTGCGAGCCCAGTGGGGGATGTGGGGCGGGCAGCTGCGCGACGCGGGGGTGCGCTACGACCTCGGGCCCGTCGCCGACCTGGTGCCCGCCGCCAATACCGCCGCAAACGCTCCTATCGGCCAGTTGGGCCGGGGCTACGGCGCCACCAGGACCGACGTCGTCGCGAATGCTTCGGCGGTCATCGGGGGTCTGCACGACGCAGGCGAGCTGAGCAGCATCAAGCATTTCCCAGGGCTGGGCAATGTGACCGTCAACACCGACTTCGGGGTGGCCCATGACACCGTGACCACGTCTGACTCCCCGGAGGTGGACGTCTTCGCGGACCTCGCCGCACGCACCGACTCGGTGATGGTCGGCTCGGTCGTCTATGACCGCATCGATCCGCAAAACCCCGCGATCTTCTCGCCGGACATCATCACCGGCATCCTTCGCCAGCGTCTCGGTTTCGACAAGGTGATCGTCTCCGATGACCTGGGGGCCGCGGCGGCACTGGCCGATTATCCGGTGGCCAGCCGCGGCACCTCCTTCCTGAGGGCAGGCGGAGATCTTGCCCTCGACGTCGACCCCCTCAGCGTCGCCGCCATGAAGGCCGACACGGTGCGCACCGCCCGGTCCGATCCGGCGTTCGGCGCCCAGCTGGTCACCAAGGCGGCCCGGGTCCTCGCGCTGAAGCACAGCGCTGGACTTGTCGGCTGCCAGCCCGCAGAGTCCCGAGAGCGGACTCGGGCCGACCCGATACCACAGCAGCCCGCGTCGGCCCCGTGACGCAAGGATCCCGCCGGCACAACACCATGCCAGCGGGATCCTTGCGGCTCGATCAGCCGAAGCGACCGGTGATGTAGTCCTCGGTCTGCTTCTCCTTCGGGTTGGAGAAGATCGTCTCGGTGTTGTCGAATTCCACGAGATGCCCCGGCATGCCCGTTCCGTTGATCGTGAAGAAGCCGGTCTTCTCGCTCACCCGGGCAGCCTGCTGCATGTTGTGTGTGACGATGACGACCGTGTAGTCCTCCTTGAGCTCCTGGATGAGATCCTCGATCGCGAGCGTCGAGATGGGGTCGAGGGCAGAGCACGGCTCGTCCATGAGGAGCACCTCGGGCTGAACCGCGGTGGCCCGGGCGATGCACAGCCGCTGCTGCTGACCGCCCGACAGGCTCGATCCGGGCCGATCCAGCCGGTCCTTGACCTCGTTCCACAGATTCGCCGAACGCAGTGACCTCTCGAGCACCTCCTCCTTCTCCGAGTGCGCCATCCGCTTGTTGTTCAACTGGATGCCGGCCAGCACGTTCTCGCGGATCGACATCGTCGGGAAGGGATTGGGCTGCTGGAAGACCATGCCCACTTGGCGGCGGACACGGACCGGGTCCACCGCCTTGTCGTAGAGATTCACATTGTCGAGCAGCACCTCGCCGTCGACCCGGGCCCCGGGAGTGACCTCGAGCATCCGATTGAGGCTGCGCAGCACGGTGGACTTGCCGCAGCCCGAGGGCCCGATGAAGGCAGTGACCGAACGCGGCTCGATCATCATGTCGACATCCTTGACGGCGAGGAAATCTCCGTAGTGGATGTTCAGCTTCTTCAGTTCAATGCGCTTGGCCATGATCGTGGGTCCTTCACTTCTTGGTCTTCGGAGAGAAACGAGCAGAGATGAACCGGCCTAGCAGGTTCAGCACCATGACGATGAGGATGAGCACCAGGGCGCCGGTCCAGGCCCGGTCGTAGAAGGGCTGCTGGGGGACGCCGGGCACCATCACCTGGTTGTAGACGAACACCGGGAGGGTGGTCATCTCGCCGCTGAAGGGGTTGGGATTCTTCCAGTTCACGAATCCGGCGGTGATGAGCAGGGGGGCGGTCTCGCCGATGACTCGGGCGATGGCGATGACCACGCCCGAGACGATGCCGGACAGTGCCGTCGGGATGACGATCCTCACGATCGTCAGCCACTTCGTGACCCCTAGCGCGTAGCTGGCCTCGCGCAGCGAATTCGGCACCAGACTCAGCATCTCCTCTGCGGAGCGCACCACATAGGGGATCATCAGCACGCACAGCGACACGGCTCCGGTGAAGCCCATTCGGGCCTGGGCCACGCCGACGATGAGCACGAACAGCGAGTAGGCGAACAGGCCTGCCACGATCGAGGGGATGCCGGTCATCACGTCGACGAGCAGGGTGATCGCCCGAGAGAGCCGGCCATGCCCGTACTCCACCAGGTAGATGGCGGTGAACAGGCCGATGGGCACCGAGATGATGGTCGACAGCGCGGTGACGATGAGGGTGCCTTGAATGGCGTGGGCGGCGCCGCCTCCGGTATTGATGACACCCCACATGCTCTTCGTGAAGTAGTCCGCATCAAAGCGCACGAGGCCCTGCTTGAGGGTTTCGAAGATGAGCGAGATGAGCGGGATGAGCGCAACGATGAATGCGAGGGTGACCAGATCGCGGGCCAGGCCATCGGTGGCCGGGCGGCCACCCTCGACTGCCCGAGCGACGATGAAGTGCACGATGAGGTAGAGCAGGACGCCAATGACCGCGAGCCGGGCCAGGCCGTTGTGTCCGGTGATCACGTCGAACAGCGCAGCCACTGCGAAGCTGAGGACCAGCAGTCCCAGCGAGGTGAAACGCGGCAGCCGAGCGGCGGTGAGCGAGTCGCTGAACAGTCTCTCGAGATCCGTCGGGGCAGGCTCATGCTGGCGCAACTGCTGTGATGTGGAATTGCTCATCAGTTTGCTCCCGAGAAATCGGCGCGGCGGGCAACGACCCAGCGTGAAATGAAGTTGACCACGAAGGTGATGACGAACAGGACCAGGCCGGTGGCGATCAGCAGGTTTCGGGTCAAGCCGGTGGCCTCGGGGAATGACAGGGCGATGTTCGAGGCGATGGTGCCTGAGCTCGTGGAGGTGATGATCGAGAAGTTCACGACCCGCGCCGCAGACAGGACCATCGCCACGGCCATCGTCTCCCCGAGCGCGCGACCCAGCGCGAGCATCGAGGCGGAGATGATGCCCGACTGGGAATAGGGGAAGACGACCTGGCGGATCATCTCCCAGCGAGTGGCGCCCAGGGCGTAGGAGGCTTCGATCTGCCGATCGGGCACCTGGAGGAAGACCTCCCGGCACATCGAGGTGATGATCGGCAGCACCATGACGGCGAGGACCACGACGGCGGTGAGCATCGAGCGTCCGGTACCCGAGACCCGGCCCCCGAACAGGGGGATGAAGCCCAGATAGTCGCCCAGCCAGCGGTGGACGGGCTGCAGGATCAGCGAGAGCGTCTGGAGGCCCCACAGGCCGTAGACCACCGAAGGCACCGCGGCAAGCAGGTCGATGACATATCCGAGTCCCGAGGCGAACCGTCGCGGGGCATAGAGCGCGATGAACAGGGCGATTCCCACTCCGATGGGTACAGCCAGGACGAGAGCGAGGACCGCCGAGTAGAGAGTTCCGAACAGATAGGGTCCGACATAGCTCAGGATGCCGCCATTGCTGCCGTCACCCAGCGGGAAGTCCTGGTGGGTGAGCGCAGGGGCGGCCTGGACGATGAGGAAGATGGCCACGGCGGCCAGGATGACGACGATGAGGACACCGGAGCCCGTCGACAGGCCCTTGAAGACGGAATCTCCATGGCTCTTGCTCGACGGGCTCAATGATTCATCAGTCATCGCCGGCTGGGCAGTTTGCGACGACATCACATCTCCAAGGTTGTGCGAACGGGTGGCAGGAGCGGGCCCCACGCGAACGTGGGGCCCGCCCGCCCTGCCTGCCGGGCCAGAGCGGGCGCACCCCACAGTGCGCGGTGGAACCGCAGTTGTTCTTGTTACTTGATCGAGTCGATCGCGTCCTTGACCTTGGTCGCCAGGGCGCTGGGCAGCGGGGCGCTTCCGGCATTCTGCTGGGCGACCTGCTGGCCCTCAGAGCTGGACACATAGCCCAGGTACGACTTCACCAGGGCCGCGGTGTTCGAATCCTTGTACTCCTCGCAGGCGAGCAGATAGGACACCAGCACGAAGGGATAGCCGGAGGCCTTGCGGTCGAGCTGCAGCGAGACGTCCTTGGCGGGGCGGTTCGGCATCTGGGGGGAGGCCTCGACGACCTGGGCGGCGGCCTCGGCGGTCGGGCCGACGAAGTTGCCCGAGGTGCCGAACTTCGCGATGCTCAGATCCTTGGCCTGGGACTCATCGGCGTATCCGATGGTGCCGGCACCATTCTTCACTGCGGTCACGACACCGGAGGTGCCATTGGCCGACTCGCCGGCGAAGGCGGTGGGCCAGGTCTGGGAACCGGCCTCGGTCCAGATGTCGGGTGCGGTGACGTGCAGCGTGTCGGTGAAGTTCTCGGTGGTGCCCGACTTGTCGGCGCGGTGCACGACCGAGATCGGAGAGCTGGGCAGGTTGGCGCTGGGGTTGAGGGCCTTGATGGCCGGGTCGTTCCAGGTGGTGATCTTGCCGGAGAAGATCTTGGCCGTGGTGGGGGCGTCGAGATTGAGGTCGGTGACACCGTCGAGGTGGAAGACGATCGCGATCGGCGAGATGTAGACGGGCAGGTTCAGGGCGTTCGAGGAGGAGGTGCACTGGCCGAAGTTGCCAGCCTTCATGTCTGCGTCCGTGAGCACGGCGTCCGAGCCGGCGAAGGACACTGCGCCGCTCTTGAAGTCGCTCTGGCCCTGGCCCGAGCCGCCGCCGCCGTAGCTCACCTTCACGTTCGGCTGGATGGTGGCGTACTTGGCGATCCATGCGGTCTGCGCCGCTGCCTGGGAGGTCGCGCCCGAACCAGCAAGGGTGCCGGACAGCTGCGCGGGGGCCGACGTAGCGCTGCCACCATTGCCCGTCGCGGACGAGGAGGGGCCCTCGCTGCCACAGGCAGCAAGAGCAAGTGAACTGAGTGCGGCAACTGCCGCGATCATGACCTTGCGGTTCATCGACACGATGAAGTCCTTCACGCTTCGTGGGAACCAGGTCTGCAGCGCAGACCCCGGGGGCTTCTGCTGCCCACCGAAGCTCACGGTAGGGGGGGGATGTGTCCTCATGGCGCGCACAAGGTGAACGGAAGGTTAACAATGGGTTATCGAGGGAAGTGGGCTTCCCACCCGGCGGCAGCGAGGCATCCGCGCGAGCATTGGTGGGCCCTCGAGTTGCGCCGCGAGTCCAGCGTCGCTAGATCGGTGATGTGTGGGTCTCGACCGAAACCGGTTCCCCGCGGGTGTCCAGGTGGATCGTCCAGCACTCTGCAGGCGACATCGGTCCCGGAGCCAGCCCCAGGCCCACCTGCATGTCGGCCAGGACTGGGCGGTGCCCGCAGACCACCAGCGGGCGGCCCGGCTGCGCCAGCGCCCGGGCGCGCACGTGCTCCATGAGCTCGATGACCTGCCGCGCGTGGCCTTCGGCGCCCTCCTCGCTCAGCAGTGCCACGAGCTCGGGTTCGATGCCGGCGTCTGCGGCGAAAGGATCGAGGGTCTGGCGGCAGCGCCGCGAGGGGGACGAGACGGCGGTCGAGGTGCCATAGGCGGCGAACAGCCCGGCGAGGGCACGTGACTGACGATGGCCCCGCGCGGACAGCGGCCGATGCGGATCGGCGTGCGGCCAGCTCTTGCGGGATCTGGCCTTGGCGTGCCGAACAAGCAGGATGGTGCCACCGGGGGCTTGGTCCGCCACCGCGACGGCCTCGTCGAGGAGCGTGTGCTCGTCGTCATAGGTGAGCATGCCATGGGCCTCGGCCACGGTGGGCCAGGCGAGCACATCGGCCTCCTCATCGTGGTCGGGGCTGGCCTCACCCTGCTGCTCACCAAGCCACCACCACACCCTCTTGGGGCCGGAACCCACCTCGTAGTCGAGGCAGGGCAGCGGGCGCCCGAGGCACACATGGACGCCGGTCTCCTCCTCGACCTCGCGCACCGCAGTCACCGGGAGATATTCGGCGTGGTTGGGCTTGCCCTTCGGCAGGGTCCAGTCGTCGTAGCCGGGCCGATGCTCCAGCAGCACCTGGCGCGTGCTGCCGGTGCCACGGAAGACCACGGCACCGGCAGCCCGCACGCTGGGCTCGCCCGAGGCAGCTGACTTGCTCATCGGTTCGGCAGGACGCCGGGGCGCTGGAAGTGCAGCGTGCGGCGTTGTGGTGTGGCCGGGGAGCGCCGTCTGCGGCTGGTGCTGTCGATGAGCCACTCCTGGAGATCGCGCTTCGGGCTGCCGTCCTCGTTGGTGGTCCGGGGTGTCCAGGTCCGGTTGTCGAGCCGCCAGGTGACGGTGCGGGGGTCGAAGGCCATGTCGAACAGCTGGTTGATCTCGGCAATGTGGCCGGGGTTCGTAATGGACACGATGGTCTCGACCCGGCGGTCGAGATTGCGGTGCATGAGGTCAGCGGAGCCGATGCCGACGAGGGGGCGCCCGGCATTCTCGAACCAAAACAGCCGCGAGTGCTCCAGGAAGCGTCCCAGGATCGAGACCACGGTGATGTTCTCGCTCAGGCCGGGGATACCCGGGCGCAGGCCGCAGATGCCGCGCACCCACAGCTGCACCTCGACGCCGGCCTGGCTGGCCCGGTACAGGGCGTCGATGATGGCCTCGTCGATGATCGAGTTCACCTTGATCCTGATCCGCGCCGGCAGGCCCTTGGCGTGGTTCTCGATCTCTCCCGAGATGGCCTCGATGAGCCCGGTCCGCACTCCCTGGGGTGCGACGAGCAGCCGTCGGTAGCGCGTCTCCTGGGTCATTCCCGACAGGTGGTTGAACAGCCGGGCGACATCCTCGGTGACGATCGGATTGCAGGTGAGCAGGCCCATGTCCTCGTACTGGCGGGCCGTCTTCGGATTGTAGTTGCCGGTGCCGATATGGGCGTAGCGGCGCAGCCCCTCGGGCTCGTCGCGCACCACCAGCATGAGCTTGCAATGGGTCTTGAGGCCCACCATGCCATAGACCACGTGCACGCCATGGCGCTCGAGCTTGCGGGCCCAGGCGATGTTGTTCTGCTCGTCGAAGCGCGCCTTGATCTCGACCAGCGTCAGCACCTGCTTGCCCGCTTCGGCGGCCTCGATGAGGGCATCGATGATGGGGGAGTCACCACTGGTGCGGTAGAGCGTCTGCTTGATGGCAAGCACATGCGGGTCGGCTGCCGCCTGCTCGATGAGGCGCTGGACGCTGGTGGCGAAGGAATCGTAGGGGTGGTGCAGAAGGATGTCGCGATTGCGGATGGCCTTGAACAGATCGGCTGAACTCGATGTCTCGACCGGGGCCAGATTGGGGTGGGTCTTGGGCAGGAAGTTGGGGTACTTCAGCGACTCGCGGTCGACGTCGGCGATGGCGAACAGGGCTGTGAGGTCGAGCGGCGCGGGCAGCCGGAAGACCTCCTTGGGGCTCACGTCCAGCTCGTCGGCGAGCAGCTCCAGCAGGTCGTCCTGGATGCTCGAGTCGACCTCGAGGCGCACCGGAGGGCGCCCAACCTTGCTGTGCAGCAACTCCTTCTCGAGGGCGAAGAGCAGATTCTCCGCGTCGTCCTCCTCCACCTCGATGTCCTCGTTGCGGGTCACCCGGAAGGTCGCAGACTGGAGCACCTTCATCCCGGTGAACAGCTCGGGCAAGTGGTGGACTATCACCTCCTCGAGCGGCACGAAACGGCAATCGCCGAGCCGGACGAGCCGGTCGAGGACGGTGGGTACCTTGATCCGGGCGAACTGGCGCATACCGGTCTCGGGATTGGCGAGCAGCACGGCGACGTTGAGCGAGAGTCCCGAGATATAGGGAAAGGGGTGTGACGGATCGACGGCCAACGGGGTGATGACGGGGAAGATCCGGTCGGTGAACAGCGTGCGCATGCGCTGCTTCTCCTCGCCCGTGAGCTGCTCCCAATTGACCAGTTCCACACCATTGGCGGTCAGCTCCGGCAGGATCTGCTCGTGGAACACCTGCGACTGGGCGTCGACCAATTCGTGGGTGCGGGCCAGGATGGCATCGTGCAGCTCCCGGGGCATCATGCCGGTGAGCGAGGGCACCGCGACCCCGGCATCGATGCGGCGTTTGAGGCCGGCGATGCGCACCATGAAGAACTCGTCGAGGTTCGAGCTGAAGATGGCGAGGAACTTTGCGCGCTCCAGCAGCGGAATGCGCTGTCGGTCGCGGGCCAGATCGAGCACGCGGTTGTTGAATGCGAGCCAGCTCAGCTCACGTTCGCTGAAGCGGTCCTCCGGCAGCTTGGGGGCTGCGGCGGGCTCTTCGGCCTCATCGGGGCCATCCGTCTCCAGCTCGGTCATCGGTTCAGCTCCTGATCGGCGTATGCGGTGTCGGCGGACACCACCGCGAAGCCGGCCGTGCGGTACATCTCGACCACACGCGGACGCGAGGCCTCGACATAAAGGTCGATCGCATCCACACCCCTGGCTTGCATCTGCACAATACCGGCATCGAGCAGCGCGCGTCCGATGCCACGGTGCTCGTAGCCGGGATCGACCCCGATGACATAGACCTCACCGCGTGGCGTACCGGCGTGGTTCTCGACCTTGGTCCAGTGAAAGCCGATCAGCCGACCGGAGCGGTTGCGGGCCACGAGCAGCCCTGTGAGATCGAACCACTCCTGGGACATCCGCACCCTGGCATCCTGCGCGCTCATGGCACCCTGCTCCGGGTGGTCGGCGAAGGCCGCGTGGTTGACCTCGACGAGCGCCTCGAGGTCCTCGGGCCGGAAGTGGTCCAGCGCGATGCCCGCGGGCAGGGGGAAGTCGTGCGCCGCGGCGGGAGGCATGGCCAGCCGCATCATGAGCAGGCTGCGCACCGGGCGCAGTCCAAGTCGGCTCGCCAGCGCCTTCGCTGCCGGCAGGTCACCGAACGCCCACCAGGAGAGGGCCGGGCCGGCTGCAGCGGGCGAGAGTCGTGGGCCGGCGAGCCCATGGCTCTCGCGCACGGCCCCCGCCAGCGCCGTGCCGATTCCCTGGCGGCGCCCGGTGGGCTCCACCATGAGCTGGACGGAGTGCTCGCGGGCGTCCCACTGCGCGTAGCCGAGCAGATCATTGCCCTGGCTCACGCCACGGGCCAGCCAGTGAAGATGACGCCCGCCTGGCGCGGCGAGCCCGAGCGTCCCCGATTCGTTGAGCGGTTCGACCGAGTCGGCCACCGCGCATCGCCTCACCAAGGCATGGACCGATTCCTGGTCGGAGGGGCTCAGGCTGGTGTGCTCAAGGATCGTCGCGACGCTCATGCCGGCAAGCCTAGGATGCGGCGCTGACAGTGGCCCGCCCGTCCTGGGCTCAGCGCTGCGGGTTGAATCGGTATCCGACGTTGCGCACCGTACCGATGTAGGAGTCGTATTCGGCGCCCAGCTTGGCGCGCAGCCGGCGCACGTGAACGTCCACCGTGCGGGTGCCGCCGTAGTAGTCGTAGCCCCAGACCTTCTTGAGCAGATCCTCGCGGGTCAACACCCTTCCGGGATGGGCCACGAGGAATTTGAGCAGCTCGAACTCGGTGTAGGTGAGATCGAGGGACCGCCCCCCGACGGTCGCGGTGTAGGCCGCCTCGTCGACGACGATCGCTCCGCCGCTGATCGTGCTGTGCGCCGACGAGGTGAGCAGCAGGCGCAGTCTCGCGTCCCACTCGGCGGCCTCGGCGCCGTCGACGACGAAGTCGGTGACGCCCCAGTCCGGGTTGAGCACGGACAGCCCCTGCGGTGCCGCGAGCAGCAGCACCGGCTTGTTGAGGCCTGCCGCGGTGAGGAGCTGACAGGTGGTGCGGGTTGCCGCCAGGTCACCGCGCCCGTCGACGATGATGGCGTCGGCCTGGGTGGCCTCGGCCACCGCCTTGTTGCCCCCCTGCACCCGCGTCATCGAATGGCCCAGCAGGACGAGCTCGGGGGGAATCTCTGCAGGATTCGCAACAGGTGAGACGAACAGAACATCGCTCATCGCTGCCTCTCCCCGCTCTGCCGGTTCTGCCTGGTGTCTTGAATCTGCTGGTGTCTTGAATCCGCTGGTGTCTTGAATCTGCGTGCGTCCAAGGATAGTGGTGCTGCGCCTCGTGGCCTTGCATGGCTCGCCTGATGCCGGCGATGCGTTCACCGCTCGGATTCGAGCAGTATGGTCAGCGGCCCGTCATTGACGAGGCTCACCTGCATAGTGGCGCCGAAGCGGCCGGTCTCCACATGGGCGCCCAGGGCGCGCAAGCCCTCGACGTAGGCGTCGACGATCGGCTCGCTGATCGGGCTCGGCGCGGCTGCCGACCAGCTGGGGCGTCGCCCCTTGTGGGTGTCCGCGTAGAGGGTGAACTGGCTTATCGCCAGGATCGGCGCGCCCAGATCCGCCGCGGACCGCTCGCCGTCGAGGATGCGCAGCGTCCATGTCTTCGCGGCGAGCTTGTGGGCGGTGGCGATGTCATCGCCATGGGTGACCCCCACCAGGGCCACCAGCCCCTCGGCCGGCAGCGATCCCACCACCTGCCCATCGATGCTCACCTCGGCGCGGGCGGCGCGTTGCAGGAGGACTCGCATGGTGGCATGGTGCCACAGGCCCGGTGAGCCGGTCCGCGCATCCGGCCAGCGGCGAGCTGCCCACCTGCCGAACAGGGCTCCTAAGCTTTCGGGGTGGGGATCTTCGATCTGGTGATGCTGCTGGCGGCGGCGGCCGTGGTGGCTGCCGTGGCGATCGCGCTTATCAGCGTGGTGCTGCGCTGGCTGGTCCGGCGCGAGAACCGTCCGGCTCCGATCGAGCACCCGCGCCCGTCGAGTGACAGGAGACGCTTGCATGCCCTTCGAGATTTCCGCTGACCTCAACCCGGCGCTCATGCCACTGGCCTGGCTGATCGGACGCTGGCAAGGCACCGGGCACGGCTCGTGGCCGCAACGAGGTGATTTCGAGTTCGGCCAGCAGATCGAGTTCGCCACCAATGGCGAGCCCTATCTGCATTACATCTCCCAGACCTATACGACCAACGAGTCCGGGGTTCCGCAGTCCCCGCTCGGTATGGAAACCGGCTTCTGGCGTCCCCAGTCCGACGGCACCCTCGAGGTGGTGCTCAGCGATCCGCAGGGCTGGAGTGAGGTCTGGGCAGGCCATATCGACGGCGCGAAGATCGAGCTGGTCACCGACGTGGTCGCCCGCACCACCACCTCGGAACTCGCCTACACCGGCGGTGAGAGGCTCTACGGCAATGTCGAGGGCGATCTGCTGTGGACCTTCGACCGTGCCACGAAGGACGTTGCCCTCCAGCCCTATATGTGGGCGCGGCTGCAGCGGCGGTCGCGATGAGTGGCACGGCAGTGCTGGTGGAGGAGGGTCCCGACACGGGCCTGTTGTGGCATCGCGGTTCGCCCTTCGCCGAGCAGAAGGCCTTCGAGCAGGGCGCCGCGATCATCGAGCTCGCCAGGGGCGGGATCATCGAGGTGAGCGGTCCCGATCGACTCGAGTGGCTCAACTCGCTGAGCACCGGGCGTTTCGGGGAGTTGCAACCCGGGCAGGGTCTGGAGGCTCTCCTGCTCAGCCCTACCGGTCATGTGCAGCATCTGCTGCGGGCCGTCGAGGATGGTGAACGGCTCTGGTTGAGCAGCGATGCCCACGATGCCACAGCGGTGTTCGACTACCTGGCGTCGATGCGCTTCCGCACGAAGGTGCAGGTCGTCGCCCACCCCGAGCTGAGCCTGCGGTGGGTAGGTGCCCAGCTGACCGGCGAGCGGGGGCTGCCCGAACCGGTGGCGCCCGCGGTGCCTGCACCCTTCGGCCCGGGCACGCTGCAGATCGGGGCCGTGGGCCAGCCCGGTCCCGACGACGAGCGGATGGCCGGCATGTGGGCCTGGCACGCCGAGCGGATCGCCGCCGGGGTGCCGAAGATCGGCGTCGACACCGACGAGCGGACCCTGCCCAATGAGCTGGGACTGTACGCAACCGCCCTGGACAAGGGCTGCTACTGCGGGCAGGAGACGGTGGCCCGGGTCCACAATCTCGGGCGGCCGCCGCGCCGGCTGGTGCGGCTGCTGCTCGACGGGTCGACCAGCGAGATCCCGGGCATCGGTTCGGCCATCGGCTACGAGGGGCACGATGTCGGGCGCATCGGTGCCACCGCGATCCACCACGAGGACGGGCCGATCGCGCTGGGCCTGGTCACTCGCTCGATCCCGGTGGACGCCCAGTTCGCCATCGCAGGCGTCCCGGCTGCCCAGGAAGCGCTCGTCGATCCCGACATCGGCCTCCACGTCAAGCCGGCCCACCTGCTGCGCAGGCGCTGAGGCGCTCCCGCGGAGACTCTCGCGTCAGCTCTTGGCGTCCTGGGACTTTGCCCGGGTACGCACCTTGGCGCGGTCTCGTGCGTCGAGCACCACCTTGCGGACCCGGACCGTCTCGGGGGTGACCTCGAGGCACTCGTCGCCGGCGCAGTATTCCAGCGACTGTTCAAGGCTCATCCGGCGCGGCGGGATGAGCCGTTCCAGCTCGTCCCCGGTGCTGGAGCGCACATTGGTGAGGTGCTTCTCCTTGGTGGGATTGACGTCCATGTCATCAGGACGGGCGTTCTCGCCGACCACCATGCCCTCGTAAACCTCGTCGCCGGGGCCGACGAACAGCTCGCCGCGCTCCTGGAGATTGAACAGCGCGTAGCTGGAGACGACCCCCTGACGGTCGGCCACCAGCGAACCGGTGGGACGCGAGCGCATCTCGCCGGCCCACTTGGCGTAGCCCTCGAAGACGTGGTTCATGATGCCGGTGCCGCGGGTCGAGGTGAGGAACTCGGTGCGGAATCCGATGAGGCCTCGCGAGGGGACCACATACTCCATGCGCACCCAGCCGGTGCCATGGTTGACCATCTGGTCCATCGTGCCCTTGCGGGTGCCCATCATCTCGGTGACGACACCGAGGAACTCCTCGGGCACGTCGATGGTCAGCCGCTCCGTGGGCTCCATGAGGACTCCCCGCTCGTCGCGGTGCGTGACCACCTCGGGCTTGCCCACCGTCAGCTCGAAGCTCTCGCGGCGCATCATCTCCACCAGAACTGCCAGCTGGAGCTCGCCGCGGCCCTGCACCTCCCAGGTATCGGGCCGTTCGGTGGGCAGCACCCTGATCGAGACATTGCCGATGAGCTCGGCATCGAGGCGGTTCTTCACCAGCCGCGCGGTGAGATTCTTGCCCGAGCGGCCCGACAGCGGGGAGGTGTTGATGCCGATCGTCATCGACAGCGAGGGCTCGTCGACGTGAATGAGCGGCAGGGGACGCGGGTCGCTCGGATCGCTGATCGTCTCCCCGATGGTGATCTCGGGGATACCGGCGATGGCGATGATGTCGCCGGGTCCGGCGCTCTCGACGCTCTTGCGGTCCAGCGCGTCGTTCATGAGCAACTCGGAGAGCTTGACATTGCGGATGGAGCCGTCGCGGCGGCACCAGGCGACCGTCTCGCCACGCTTGATCGTGCCCTCGACGATTCGGCACAGCGCGAGGCGTCCCAGATAGGGCGAGGAGTCGAGATTGGTGACGTGGGCCTGCAGGGGTGCCCCCTCGTGATAGCTGGGCGCCGGAATGGACTTCTCGATGACATCGAACAGCGGCTGCAGAGTGTCGCAGTCGGGCAGGCCGCCGTTCTCGGGCTTGTTGAGCGAGGCGCGGCCGGCCTTAGCGGAGCAGTAGACGATCTGGAAGTCGAGACCCTGCTCGTCGCCGTCCTCCAGGAGGTCCATGAAGAGCTCGTAGGTCTCGTCGACGACCTCGTCGATGCGGGCATCGGGACGATCGACCTTGTTGATGACCAAGACGATCGGCAGTTTCTTGTTGAGGGCCTTGCGCAGCACGAAGCGGGTCTGAGGCAGCGGGCCCTCGGAGGCGTCCACCAGAAGCAGCACGCCGTCGACCATTTCCAGGCCGCGTTCCACCTCGCCGCCGAAATCGGCGTGCCCGGGGGTGTCGATGATGTTGAGGGTGAGTGTGCGCCCATCGGTCATGGTGTGCTTGACCGCGGTGTTCTTCGCGAGAATGGTGATGCCCTTCTCGCGCTCGAGGTCCATCGAGTCCATGACGCGGGCCTCCACGTCACTGCCTGCGCGAAAGGCCCCGGACTGCCACAACATCGCATCGACGAGCGTGGTCTTCCCGTGGTCGACGTGGGCGACGATGGCGACATTGCGCAGATCCTGACGTACAGGCATGGAACTCCGAACTGGTGGAATCGAGGGGCGGCAGATGGCCGGGCGGTCGCGTGGGCAGACCGCATCGCGTCGATTCTATGCGACCGATCCCCCAAGGAGCCATTTGGCCGGCCATGCCGCGCACCGGGACCAGCCGGCCGGTGTCCATCGCGTCGGACAGGAGGATTCCCGCCGGCGAGAAATCCGCCCTCCCATTGCACGATCGTGCGCGCCTGTGTGCATCCGAGCGCATAGGCTACATGCGCGGCACCCGCTCTCTCGATGGCTGTGCACAGATGCGTTGCGGTGACAGCTCACCGGGCCCTTTCCGTGGTGCCGGGGCGATCGGAGCGTGGCATGGATCGACGATTCTGGCGGCGGGAGCCCTGCGGGTGAGCGCGCCCGTCCCGCCCAGGTGCCCACCACATCCCCCGGCCGGGCACGGCACCCTGCCCCAGCGCCACCCACCCGGGGGGAGGCGGGCCGGTGCCGGCAGCTACGGACGGCGCATCCCGCGGGCCGTGCTGGTGCGGCGCTGGGCCCTGGTGCTCGCAACAGCCATTGCCCTGCTCACTGCGGTGATCGCGCCCTTCGCGCTGCGTTCCCACCAGAGCGAGGCGCGCGCCGAACAGGGCAATGAGCTGACAGCCTGTCAGGACAGCGCACGGCAGTACGACGAACTGGTGACCCGCCTTTATCAGCTGGCCGGCGGTGGCCAGAACGACCTCGCGGCCGGATCCGGTGACCCGGGGACGGTGGAGAACTACCGGGCCCTGTACTCGCAGGTCGTTGCCGACAAGTTGGCACCATGCAGTGCAGCGGGCTCGGCATCGGAACTGTCCGGCCAGGCATCCCGCCATGACGCCGCCACATCCGCGCTGCGCGCGAAGATCGATGCCGTTGCGACGGGCGAGTGCCCCTCGGGCGCCTCGGCGAGCGCCTCCTGCCCATCGCCACACGCCGCGACCATCGACTGGGTCTCGCCCTCGGGAGGCAAACAGCCCGATCTGTCCGGCTATCGACAGCTCAGCGTCCACGTCTCGCTGGCGGACCAGAGGGTCTACGTGATGAGCGGTTCGACGGTGATCTATTCGATGATCTGCTCCAGTGGCAAGGGCGAGGACACTCCCACCGGCACCTTTTGGGTGCAGAACCGCGGCGAGAGCTTCTTCAACGGCACCGAGCAGATGGGAGCCAACTACTGGGTCTCGTGGAAGAACTACGGCGAATTCCTCTTCCACTCAGTGCCCATCGACAAGAACGGGAACTACATCGTCTCCGAGGCGCTCAAACTGGGGCACAAGGCCTCCAGCGGCTGCATCAGGCTGACCGTCGACGACGCGAGGTGGCTCTACGAACAGCTGCCCGAGAACACCACCGTCGTCATCTCCTGAGAACGGAGCATCCCGCCCACCATGCGAGGTGCGCCGCCCGAGCGGGCGCCGCCTACACTCAGTGCCCGTGACAAGCACCACATCTGCCCCCCGCGAGGCCCCCGTCGTCTATGCGGAGACCGGATCCAGGATCTATGCCGTCATGCTCGCCATCTTGTGCGTGGTCATCGTGCTGTCGGGAATCGGAGCCTCCAAGGGAGTCGCCTTCGGGCCCGTCATCACCGACGCGGCATTCTTCATCTTCCCGCTCAGCTATATCCTCGGCGACTCCATCACCGAGATCTACGGGGCCCGCGCCGCGCGGATCGCCATCACCATGGGTTTCGTCGTCAATGCGGCAAGCGCCGCCGTGTACTGGGTGATCATCGCGCTGCCCGGACTGGGCGGCGACTATGCCGACGCCAAGCAGCAGGCCCTCGTCGTGGCGCTCGGTCCGGTGTGGCAGGTGGTGCTGGCCGGGATGGTGGGTTTCGCCGGCGGACAGAGCGTCAACTCGCTCATCATGTGGCTCGGCAAGCGCCGTCACAAGGAGAAGGGGCTGTATGCCCGGCTGGCCAGCTCGACCGGGCTCGGCGAGCTGGTGGACACCGTGCTGTTCTGCACGATCGCGGCGCCGGTGATCGGGCTGACAGGGTGGCGGCAGTGGGCGAACTACACGGTGGTCGGCTATCTGTACAAGATTGCCGTGCAGTACGCCGTGATGCCGATCACGGCGTGGGCCATCCGGGTGATCAAACGGCGCGAGCCCAGCTACCAGGCAGCTTTGCAGGTGATTGCCCGGCAGGGGGCGCCGGCGGCTGCCGTGACGGGCTGATCGCGCTGGGGTGAGCTGGGTCGAGCTGGGTGGAGAGGCTGTTCTCCCGCAGACCGGCCCGGGCAGGTCGCCGGGTCAGTGGGTCAGGCGCTGTATTGCTGCGGTGAAGGCAGCCAGGCTGACGCCGGGTGCGACGTGATCGACGATCCGGGCATTGGCCGGACGGTGCCACAGATTGCGCAGGTCGGCCACCGTGGTGCCCCGGGTGAGCTCGGAGCCGGTTTCCACACCCACCCAGGTCGCCGTGGCGTGGTAGGGCACCTCGCCGAGGGCGATCTCGGCGGCCAGCAGGTCGTGCACCTGGGCCAGATAGCCGTAGCCCCAGTCGGCGTGGAACTCGAAATAGAAGCGCAGGGCGTCGGCGAGCAGGTCGATCAGCGCTGAACTGGTGTCGCTGGGCGGGCGGTTGCGGGCCAGCTCGGGGGACAACTGCGGCGCCAGGGCCCCGGCCGCTGTCGCCAGCCTGTCAAGGTCATCGGGTTTCAGCTCGATCTGTTCGGTGACCCCCAGCGAGCACACCAGTGGCAGCCGTTGCGTGGGCATCCCCTCGTAGGCCCGGTAGACCTCGGCAGCTGCGTGCGGATCGCACCAGCTGTTCCACTCGGCGGTGGGCGTGGTGTTCCCGGGATGGTTGAAGCTGCCGCCCATGATCACCACTTGGGCAGCCAGCCGTGGCAGCTCAGGTTCGGCACGAAGCGCCAGCGCCAGGTCGGTGAGCGGCCCGGTGACAAGCAGCGTGGTGGCGCCGGGATGTGAACGCAGCTCCGGCAGCCACAGTTCCTCGAGGAAATCGCCGCTGCGCAAAGAGGTCAGGTCACCGGGCAACCGGGCGTATCCCAGGCCTGCCGAGCCATGTGTTTCAGGTGTGGTCGTGGCTGGCACCACGAGCGGGGCGCCGGCGCCGGTGTACACCGGCACTTCGGCGCGCCCGCAGACTGCCAGCACGCCCGCCGAGTTGCGGGCGGCGGCCCGGGCCGTGGTATTGCCGGTGCTGGCGCTGACGCCCACCAGCTCCACGTCCGGACGGGAGGCGAGCTGCACCAGCGCCAGGGCATCGTCGATGCCCGTGTCGACGTCCGCGATGATCCGCATGGCCTGCCTCCCGGTGGCTGGATCAAGTCAGCCTCGTGCATCGACCGTACCCAGGGCCGGGCGGTTGCGCCATTGTGTTCGGCGCGGAGCCCCGCTATGATTACATCACCTAATTAGAATGAGAATCATTAGTGTTAGGCGTGTTTCCTGAATGCAGGGTTGGAAAGGCCACGATGTCAAGTATCGACACCCCCGGTGTTGTCCTCAGTGCCATCCAGAAGGCATACGTCCGAGGGGCCGATTCGACGCTGCCGCTCGGTGGTGTCGACTGCATCGCCTATGTCGAGTTCCGCGATGGGACATTCGATGTCGAATCGTTCCCGGCTGCGGTCACCAGCCTGCGAAGGCATCCGTGCCTGCGCGCCGTGCTCCGCGGTGACGTGCTCGTGGACGAGCCGGCCGATGAGGAGCCGACGCAGATCGAAGACCTGCGCGCACTCGACGAGAGGTCCCTACGTCGCCGACTCGCCGAGCTGCGCGCCGGGCTGCGGGGCTTCCGGCCCGACCTGGCGGCAGGTCGGTCGTGGCAGCTGTGTCTGAGCCTGCTGCCGGATGGACACCGGATCGTCCACCTGGCCGTGTCACTCGTGGTGACCGATCTCGCGGGTATCGGCACGATGATGGCCGACTTGGCTGCCGCGTTGAGAGGCGAGTGCCGGCCCCCTGTCAGCATGGATGGACTGTCGGCACGTCTCGAGGAGGGTCGTCCGGCACCCCGCCGAATCCCGGCCCTTGAGGCCTCACAGGAGCACGCCCTGTTCGCCCCGCCGACGCTTCCGAGGACGCACAAGGAGTCTGCGAAGTCCGCGGCCCGGTTCGAGGACATCCTGACGACCGAGGAATGGCATTCGCTCGAGAAGGTGGCCCGCCAGGCGAGGACACCGCTCCCCGCGCTTACCCTGGCCGTGTACGAGGAGTGCCTGCGCAGATGGTCGTCCAACGACCAGTTCATCGTGACAGTGACCGGACTGGACGCCCGGTCCTCCCTTGGCGAGGTGGCCGACAGAACCGTCTCGCACCTTCACCGGGCTCGCCCTTGGGACAGCCTTCCCGCGCTCCTTCAGGACGTAAGGAACGAGTACCGCTACCGGATGTCGCGCGGTGTGCCCGCTCTCGAGGAGCTGAGGGAAGGACTCAGGGCCGGCAGGCATCAAGGCCTGTCGCCCTACGTGTTCACCTTCGGCGCCACCTCGGTCCTGTTCGACAGTGCGACAACCGCTGTGCTCGGGACACCCGAGCATTCGTGGTCGATCACCCCGCAGGTACTGATCGACTGCCAGATCGCCCGTCTGGACGAACGTGGCACGACCGTCTCGTTCGACGTCCGCGTGGGGGCCTTCCCCGAGCCGGTCGCACGGCAGTTGTTCGAGGCGTTCTGCTCGTCTCTGCACCAGATCGCGGACAAGGGTCTCGAGGGCCTCGGGGTGGACGACCTGGTCACTCTGCCCGCATTGACCCTGCAGCGTCGGGCGGCGGCCAACGGGAGTGCGCCGGTGTGTCGCGGATTGCTCCACGGGCAGTTCCGGCGGCGTGTCGCCGAAGAACCGGACGGTCTCAGCCTGATCTGGGATCCGCAGGCCGTCGGTCCGGTGCCGTGGACGACGAGCGTTCCCGGGAAGGCGACGGCGGCCGAACTCGATCGGGCGGCGTTGCGGGTAGCAGCCAAGCTCTCGGATGTCACGAAGCCCACAGACGTGGTCATGGTGCACCTACCGAAGGGTCCGGCTCAGGTGGTCGCTGTCCTGGGTGTGCTGTATGCCGGTTGTACCTACCTTCCCTACGGTCTCGATCAGCCCGCGGAGCGGGCGGCGAAGGTGGCCGCCGAAGCAGGGGCCACGGTGCGGATCACCGAGAGCTGGATGTCGCAGCTGCCTGAGCCCCTCGAGGGTCCGCGCGCTGTCGCGCCCGATACTCTCGCCTACATCATCTACACCTCGGGTTCCACCGGGTCGCCGAAAGGTGTGGCCATCGCGCACCGGGCTGCTGCCAACACGGTTGCCGACGTGAATGCGCGCCACGGTCTCCGGCGCTCGGATCGCACCCTCGCGGTGTCGGCTCTTGACTTCGACCTGAGTGTCTTCGACATCTTCGGGCCGCTGTCGGCCGGTGGCGCAGTCGTCACGATCGTCGAGGACCAGCGGCGGGACGCGTTCGCCTGGGCGGAGCTGGTCGCCCGCAACGGTGTGACGGTCTGGAACACCGTGCCCGCCCTCGCCGAGATGTTGTGCGTTGTGGCGCCGCGCACAGTGGACGCCGGTGATCCGCTACCGCTTCGCCTCGTGATCTGCTCGGGAGACTGGGTCGAGGCAGGCCTTGTGCGTACGCTTCACGCGACGTTCCTCGGGGTCGACGTCGTGGCCATGGGGGGTGCAACCGAAGGTGCGATTTGGTCCAATGAGTTCGTGGTCGACGCCGCGCACCTGCGTGAGGAGTGGACGACCATTCCCTACGGTCTCCCGCTATCGGGACAGCACTACCGGGTGGCCGACGAGCACGGTAGAGATCGTCCGGACCTGGTCCCCGGTGAGCTGTGGATCGGCGGAGCGGGCGTCGCCGAAGGGTACTTCCACAACGAGATCCTGACTGCTGAGCGTTTCGTCGAACGCGATGGGGATCGCTGGTATCGCACCGGTGATTACGGGATGTGGTACTCCGACCCGCTGCTCATCTTTCTCGGCCGTGCCGATACCCAGGTGAAGATCCGCGGACACCGCATCGAGTGCTCGGAGGTGGAGCACGCGCTGCGTCGCATCGACGGACTGTCGGACGCGGTGGTGGTCGACATCCGTGATCGCCGGGCGCTGGGGGCCCTCGTGCGGGGTGACGCCTGCGACGTGGGCTCGATCCGCGAGGCGCTGGCACCCTCCCTGCCTGCCTACATGGTGCCGAGTGAGATCCGGATGGCGGACAGCATGCCGCTCACTGCGAACGGCAAGGTGGATCGTGCACGTGTCCGGGCGCTCATCGAAGAGCCGATGGCCGCTCACGACGTGGCATCGCCGAGCACGGTGATTGCCCGGCTGTGGCGCGCGGCGCTCGGCGTGGCGAAGGAACGGGACACCGACAATCTCTTCGAGCTGGGCGGGGACTCCCTGACGGCCACGCTGCTGTGCCGGCGTGCCCGGGAAGCCGGGTTCGACGTCGAGGTGGCAGATCTGTTCGAGGACCCCACCTTCGCGGGCTTCTCGCGAGCCTGTCACCCGGGGCGGAAAGCCTCCATCACGACCGCTGCGTCCGAGCCGGATGCCGCGCAGACCGGCCCATTCCCGCTGACTCCGCTCCAGCGCGCCTATGCGGTCGGGGCAGACGGGGTCGACGGAGTCACACGCTGTGCACCGTTGCTGGGCGTGATCCTTCGCACCCGGGACGGCTCGCCCGTCGACGTGGACGCCCTGCGCCGTGAGTCGCGCGATCTCGTGGCCCGTTTCGAAGTGCTTCGCCTGGCTCGCACCGAAGAGGTGCTGCAGGAGGTGCGTGCGAGCGGCGAGGTGACGGTCGAGGAAGTCGCGGTCGGCACCATGGCCGATGTGCTCACGGCATGCACGGGCAGCTGGGATGACTGCCCGGCGATCACCCTGCTCGTGTGCCGCCGACAGCCCGAGACCTTCGGGGTCCGCCTCAACTACCTGATGATGGACGCGCGCGCCATCGCAGCGGTAATTGCCGCGCTCGCAGCGACCGCCGTCCCCCAGCAAGGGGAGGTGGTCAGCGCGCCGATCGATCCGTCGGCCGGGGCCTTCCGCCACTTCGCCGTGTGCCGTGCCGGCGACGAGGACGGGCCGCGCGCGCATGTATCTCTGCCCGAGCCGCCGAGGCTCGGACTCGCCGCACCCGCCGTCGCTTCATGCAGCCGCTCGCTGGTCATGACGCTCTCCGCTGCCCAGACAGCAGCGCTCGACGCGGCATCGACCGTCGAGGGCGCCTCGGTGTCTGCCCTGGTTCTCGCGCAACTTGCGGCCGTACTCGCCGGCTCAGCCTCCCAGCGCACCATCGGAATCACGGTGCCGATCTCGCAGCGCCCCGATCCGGGTCACCCGGACATCGGGGAGACGCTCGGGAACTTCACCCGTCTGGGGCTGTGCACGCTCGGCGCGGACGGTTCCGCGACCGAGGCTGCCCGTCAGCTCGGGCTGGCCGTGGCCGGAAAGCTGCCGGACGAGATCGACATCGCGCGGGCCGGACGAGCGGCTTATCCGGTGGTGTTCACCTCGACGACCGGACTCGGCGTGGACGAAACCCTGGCGGTCGGCGGCCTGCGGGTGGTGGAGACGCGGACGAGCACGCCGGGCGTCCTCCTCGACTGCCAGCTCGAACGGCGTGACGGCGTGCTGACGATTCGCTGGGACCATCCCGACGGCGTCGGTCCCCGCAAGGTCCTCCAGCGGCTGTTCGACCGTTTCGTTGCCGGACTTGTTGCTCGGGCGGGTGGGCAGGCCCCTGACCCGTCGCCGGTGCCTATGGCGCAGCCCTCGCAACAGCCGCCAGAGAAGGCCGAGACGATCGACACATGGGCCGAGGAGGTCATCGTGACGGCACTGTCTGCCCTTGATGCGCCGGGGACGCCGGCGGTCCTGCCGCGCTTCGAGGCGACCGTTGCCCGGTGGCGAGAACTCGCCGTCGGGCAACGGTGCGCACCGAGGCATGACGAGGCTGCGACACTGGTGCGCTGTGTGACCGGCTCGATGCCGGTCACACGACTCCTGGAGGACGAGAGCCTGTCCCCCCAGGCACTGATGCTGCGTTCGGTGGCGGGCAGGCGCTTCGTGCAGAGGATTGCGGACGTGATCCGCGGCGTCGCTTGCATCCGCATCGTCGAACTTGGAAGCGGCGACGGTTCCCTTCGCCGCGCCGTCGCCGCGGTGCTCGGCGCCGACGCGCGCGGGGTACCGGCCGGGGCTGACTGGGAGCAGGTGGAACCCGATCTGCTCTTGGCAGACCTCGCATCCGTGCGCGGCGAGCGCGTCGTTCCCGAACCGACCGGCCGGCCCGCCGACCTCGTCGTGGCCTTCGGATCATTGCACCGCGACTCCCGGCTGGTGCACATGCTGCGCCGCACCGGCGGCGCCGAGCTGATGGTGGGCGAACTGGCGACCGCCGGGGCCATCTCGCTGCTGTCCGCGGCACTTCTCGACCCGAGGATCTGCCACCAGGAGTCCACCGCGCTGCGCGATCCCGGACAGTGGTGGGGCATGCTCCGCGACGCCGGATGGCGTCCCTTCGAGGTCACCGAGTTGACGCCCGGTGCATTCTGCCTCAGGGCACGTGGGGCGGCCGAGGCATCGGGCGGCGCATCCGGCCCCGCGCAGCCCCGACCGGTCGCATCGTCGGCGCCGATCACGAATGAGCAGGAACCGGGTGCCCGGTCGGCTCATGCCGAGTGGACGACCACGCGGCTTCGGGGGGCCTGGCGTGCGCATCTGGGCCAGGAGCCGGCGGACGATGCCGATTTCTTCGCCGCGGGCGGCGATTCGCTGCGCGCTACGAAGATCGTCAGCGAGTTGCGCGCCGAAGGTATTGCCGTGCGACTCGTTGACCTGTTCAACGCGTCAAGCTTCACCGAGCTGGCGGCCACGCTCGCCCGCCGGCCTCGCGCTGACACCGGCTCGGCGATGACGGCACCTTCATCCGAGGTTGCGGCAGGGTGGCCGCTCACGGCCGTGCAGCGGGCCTATCTCGCAGGGCGCGCGCCCCACCAGATCCTCGGGGGAGTCGCCTCACATTGCTACTTCGAGTTCAGGACCACGGCCCTTGACGTCTCCGCTCTGGGACGAGCCGTCGAGGCCGTCCGGGCACGTCATGCCGAATTGCGCAGCGTCGTCGACGGCGACCGCATGGTCGAGCTCGCCAAACCGCCTATGATGCTCTTCGCCTCCCCGGACCCGCGGGCCGCCACCGAGCGCGAGGTACCCGACCCCTCGACCGATCCGGGCATGGTGGTGCGATATCGCCAGGGCGAGGAGGCAATCGTCGGGGTGGGGATGGACAACCTTCACCTGGATGGCGCGTCGATGTTCCTCGCGCTCGCCGAGCTCGGCGTCGCTTACACGGGGGGAGAGTTGCCCCCCGCGCCACCGGCCTCGGCCATCCCTCGGCACCTGGCGCAACGGCCCTGGCTGCGAGGCATCGACTCGGCGACGAACGAGTCGATGCCAGACTCGACGCGTGCCTCGATGGCTGACTCGGAACACTGGTGGCGCACCCGGGTACCAGAGCTCCCTCCCGCGCCCGCGATCGCGTCGCTGACGGAGATGGCCGCTGCAGGCGTCCCCGATATCGAGCGGGTCGAACGGGTCATCGCGCGGCCCGCCTGGGAACGCATCCGCACAGCTGCGGCCGCGGGCAGGGTCACTCCCACCGCGCTTGTCCTGGCCGCCTACGCCCGGACGCTGTGCGCGGACACCGGACAGCCCGCCTGCACGATCAACCTCACTCGCTTCGATAGGGAGCCGAGTGACATTGCCCTGACCGGATGTGTGGGAGATTTCACCTCGCTCGTGCCGGTCCGGGCGAGCGTCTCGGACGACCTTCTCGAGATGGCCCGATCGGTGCAGCGCGACATCCTCGACGCCACCGATCACCAGGAGATTTCGCTCGACTGGATCTCTCGTGAGCTCCTGCGTGTCACCGGGGATCCCGGCCGCGCGATGTTCCCCGTCGTGTTCACCAGCGGCTTCGGTCTGCTCGACGGCGGTCGCCTGGATGACATCGGGCGCCTGGGAGAGCTGACCCGGTCGAGATCACAGACCCCACAGACCCTCATTGACCTCCAGATCCACGACGATGCCCGGGGAGTTCACCTGTCCGCCGACTTCACGTCCCAGCTCCTCGAGCACTCACGCGCAGCGGGTTGGCTCGAGGGCATCGCGTCCGCGCTGCTGGCCATCTCGGATGACGAAGAGGCCGGCAGCGACGACATCGAGCGGGTGGTCGGCGATGCGTGGAGCGAGCTGCTCGGCACCGAGGCCGGACCCGCGACCAACTTCTTCCGTGTCGGGGGCGACTCGGTGACGGCCACTCGCTGCATACAGCGGCTGCGGGAAGACCTCGGCACCGACGTCGAACTGCGCCAGCTGTTCCTGCACCCGGTGCTCGCAGACTTCACCGCCGAACTGCGGTCGGCGAATCCGTTGGCGGATCGGGATGACCCGGAGACGGGCGACACACGGATCGAGGAGGGCGTGCTGTGACGCAGACCACCGAGGATGCCAAGGAACTGCTGGACGAGCTCGAGGCCGGCGGTATTGCGATCACTGTCACCGCGGACCGTCGGCTGCGGTTCTCGGCTCCTGTCGGGGCGATGACCGAGGCGCTCAAACAGCGGGTCCGACTCGGACGCGAGAGCCTCATCACCCTGCTCGACGGCGCACAGAGCGGCACGAGCGGGGAGGCGACCTTTCCGACCACCGACATCCAAGCCGCTTACCTCCTGGGGCGTACGAGCGCCTTCGCCGACGGGAGCACCGGCTGTCACGGGTACACCGAATTCATCCTCGATCCCTCGGTCCTCGGCCCCCCACCGGGGCGCCGGGCACGGCTGGACGCCGCCTGGGCGAAAGTCGTCGCCTGTCACCCCATGCTGCGGGCCCAGTTCACCGACGACGGCAGCCAGTTCATCGCCTCTGACCTCAAGGTCCCGGTCCAGTTCCGGGGCGCGGAGGAACGCCAGGAGGTACGGGGCACACTGAGGGGCAAGCAGTACCCCGTCTCGGGCGGACCCCTCATCGACCTGGTGGTCACCACCGGTGACGACAACTGGGTGCTGCACCTGTCGGTCGACCTGCTGATCTCGGATTTCAGCGGCCTTGCCACGATCGTCGCCGATCTCGACCGGGCCCTTCGCGATCCAGGAGCAGTGCTCGAGCGGCCGAGAACGACCTTCGAGGATTATCAGCGGCTGTTGGCGGCCGATCCCGGACGGCACCGCCGCCAGGAGGAGGATCGCCGCTTCTGGGCCGGGCGCGTTCCGACAATGCCCGATCCCCTCGTCCTGTCGTCAGTCTGCGAACCGGGACACGACACCGGCTACCGGCGTCTGTCAGGGCGTCTGGGCAGCCGCTCATGGGCAGGTCTGCGGGCTGTCGCTGCTGAGTGCGCGGTGACTCCGACGGCACTTCTGGTGGCACTCACCGGCCGCATCCTGCACCGCTACGGCAAAGGGACACCGGGAGTCATCGCAATGACCCTTTCCCGAAGAGAACCGGTCGGCCCCGACGTCGAGCGGATCGTCGGGGACTTCACCTCGACGATCCTGGTCGAACTGCCCGGCGGGCATCCCACGCTTCGAGAGCGCACCTGCGATGCCCACGCCCAGATCTTCGAGGCGATGTCGCACGGTGCGATCTCGGGAGTCGAGATCGCGCGGATGGCGGCCAGGGCGCGCGGTGCGGAGCGTTTCGTGACGCCCATCGTGATCACCTCCACCATCGGCATGAGCGGACGCCACGAACTGGGCGCGCTCCGGCAGCGTCACGAGGTCTCCGTGAGCCAGACGCCGCAGGTGCTGCTCGACTGCCAGTTCTCCGAGACGCAGGGTGGACTGGCCGTCGATTGGGACTGCCGTGCGGACGGCTTCGATCCCCATGTCTTGGCGGCCGCCTTCGACGACCTGGTCGCGACCATCGAGGGCGTCGCCCGCGATGCGGCGCTCCCCGAGGCAGACCTGACGCTGCGCGCGCCCGCGCCCACGGGGCCGGCATCTGTCACGCGTCACGCACTGCACGAGCCCTTCTGGAACCTGGCTCGCCACGATCCCCATGCCGTCGCCCTCGTCGAGAAGAACCGGACCGTCACCCGCGGCCAGCTTTCCGCCGGCGCCGCGACGGTCGCGCGCTGGCTCACCGCTCAGAAGGGCACGACCTCACTTGTCGTCGATCTCGGACCAGGAGCAGCACAACTTGCGGCACACCTCGGTGCGCTGGTCGCGGGCATGCCTTACATTCCCGTCGAGCCCGACTGGCCTTCGGCGCGTCGCGACGACGTCGTCGCTCAGGTTCGAGCATGGCACGGTGCCCCGGCAATCCTCTCGGCGGCGAGCCCGGTGCTCGCCGATGTTGTCGCCGCGCTGGAGGGCGAAACGACCGTGCCCCCCGACGAGCTGGTGCAGGCAGGACCCGATGCGCCCGCCTATGTCATCTTCACCTCGGGGTCGACAGGCCACCCCAAGGGGGTTGTCGTGACCCACCGGCAGGCAGCGACGACCCTCGACGCGATGGTCGGGGCCTACCACATCGGGGCTGACGACGCGGTCCTGGCCGTGTCCCGACATTCCTTCGACTTGTCCGTGTTCAACGAGTTCGGGGTGCTGGGCGCTGGTGGCCGGGTGGTCGTGCCGCCCGATGGGCTGTTGACCGACCCCCAGGGATGGCTCACGGCGCTCGTGCGCCATGAGGTGACGGTATGGAACTCGGTGCCTGCCCAGCTCGATCTCGTGCTCGGTGCGTGGGACCGCGAGCGCACGCCGGTGGACGCGCTGCGCCTCGTGCTCGTCTCGGGCGACTGGGTGCCCGTCGAGCAGCCCGGCAGGGTTGAGGTTATGGCGCCGGGCGCCCGGTTCGTCGCCCTCGGCGGTGCCACGGAGGCCGCGATCTGGTCGGTGGCTCACGAGGTGAACGAGCCCGTGGCGCCCGCGACGCGATCCATACCCTATGGCCGGGCGCTGCCGGGGCAGTCGGTGTGGGTGCTCAACGCGGATGACGAGCCTGCCGTCGTCGGTCAGGTCGGCGAGATTGTCATCGCCGGTGGGGGTGTGGCCGACGGCTATGCCGCATCCCCCGAGCTGACAGCGGCCGCCTTCTTCCGTCACCCACGCACCGGGGAGCGCTGCTACCGGACCGGGGACCTGGGCCGGCTGATGGCCTCGGGCGAGGTCGAGTTCCTGGGCCGCCGCGACGGGCAGGTGAAGATCAGAGGGCACCGCATAGAGCTGAGGGAGATCGAGGCGGTCCTCGAGGACGACCCTCGGATCGAGAGGGCCGCCGCCGGCGTTGACAGCTCCGGGGTCGCCTGCAGGATCGTCGCCGGTGTCGTGTCGCATACCTGTTCGCCGGACGACCGACTCGAGCGTGTTGTCACCCCCAGCCTGCGCGTCTCGCTCCGGACCGCGCACTCAGACCGATCAATCCTTGCCGGCGTCGACCTGCATCGTCGGCTCGACGAACTGGCAGTCCACCACATGCTTCGGGTGCTTGCGGGGGCCGCCGGGTCGACAGCAAGCGAAACCGTCGACGGCCCGCCCGTGCTGTCGGGCAGACATGCCCTGCGGTGGATCCGATATCTGGAGGCATCCGGGCTGCTGGCAACCGACGATCGCCTTCCTCGGTCCGCCGACGTTCCTTCGGCCGACCAGCTGTCCGACGAGTGGCAGCGTCTCACCGCTTCAGCGGAACTGACGGCGGACCAGACCGCCGTCCTGGGGTACGTCCAATCGTGCTTCGACCAGCTGGAAGGTCTGCTTGACGGGTCCGTCGATCCCCTGGAGCTGCTGTTTCCCCGGGGCGACCAGAGCCTCGCGCGAGCCACCTATCGGGCGACTCCGGCGGCACTGTGGGGAAATGCCGTGGTGGCTGGAGTCGTCGCCGCGGCCGTGGCGCAGCTCGCAGAAGACGGCGAGCGCGCCAGGATCCTGGAGATCGGGGCGGGCACGGGTGCTACCACGGAGGTGGTCCTCGACGAACTCGATCGCGAGGGCCATGAGGTGGACTACATGTTCACCGACATCTCGCGATTCTTCCTCGACAGCGCACGGGAGCGCTGGCCCCGGCTGGAAACCGCCCTGTTCGACATCAACCGGCCTGCCGGTGATCAGGGGCTCCCCGCGCACAGTGCGGACATCGTGCTCGCTGCGAACGTGCTGCACAACTCCCGCGACATCGCGGTGGCGCTCGCCCGCGTGGCCGAGCTCCTCGAACCGAGCGGGCTTGCCGTGATCATCGACTCCACCTCGGACTCGCCGCTGCTCATGACGACGATGGAATTCAAGGAGGGTCTGCCGCAGCAGCCCGATGATGCCCGAGCCGCAACAGGTTCCCCCTTCCTCACCATTGACCAGTGGCGCTCTGCCATCGACTCATCCCCGCTGCGTCTGGTGGACGTCGCGCCCGGTGAGGGCGACGTGCTGGGCTCCGGACATCAGCACGTGTTCGTGCTGACTCCCAGGGCCCACCGGGCCCGTGTGACACCGCAGATCGTCCGCGGCATCGCCGCTGCTCGCCTGCCGCGCTACATGGTGCCCGATGCCGTCGCGGTCCTCGACGCGATTCCGCTCAGCCCCAACGGCAAGGTCGATCGGTCCGCCATCGCCCAAGGCGTGCGGCCGGTGGGCGGCGCGTCCCGACAGCACGAATCTGGGCAGTCCCACGGGCTCGCCGACAAGAATGAGCGAATCGTGGCACGGGTTTGGCAGGAGGTGCTCGGCCTGCCGGACGCAGCGATCACCTCGCCGCGGGATGACTTCTTCGACATGGGAGGCGACTCGCTGTTGCTCGCCCGCTGCGTGGCCCAGCTGCGTCGTGAGATGCCGGACGGCGACAACACCCCCTGGGACGCCGCCTTGCGCGCGATCGTCGCTGATCCGACGATCGCCGGCTGCGCAGCGGCATTCGCGGGCCCGTCCCCGCGACACCCGGGCGCCGCTGGGACTCCGGTCGTCCCGCTCTCGGACGCCGAGCGCTGGCCTGGCGACGACCTCGTCGTGCTCGTGCACGACGGATCCGGAGGTCTCGAACCCTATGACGACCTCGTGAGAGCGCTCGCCGACCGTCCCCACCCGGAACTGATCGGGCTCAGGAGGGTTCCGGGCGACGGGTTCTCCCAGGCGTCGGCCGATCGACGTCTCGAGACGCTCGCCGCCCGGTACCAGACCGCCCTGACACCGGGCGACCGGCCGGTTCACCTCGTCGGATACTGCCTCGGTGGGCTGGTCGCCGCCTCCCTCGCGGCACGTCTGTCCGCCGCGGGCCGGACGGTGGCGAGCACGACCGTCGTCAGTTCCTACCGTCTCCCCTTTGTGGTCCGTGACGACCTGCTGATCGACTACGCCTTCGCCAAGGTGATGGGCCGTGACCCCGCCCAGGCTGGCATCGTGGTCGACGACGGGCAACTGGGTCACGCGTTGCGCACCGCCAGGCAGGACCACGTGACCGAGATCACCGAACAGGTTCTCGCCGAGTACGGGGAGCCGCCGTTGCGCCTCGCGCTCGGCGCGGCGCCGCGCACCTCCTCCGAGCGCCTGACAGCGATGAGCGAGCAGTGGCCGGGCATGACGCTCGACGGCGTGCGCTCCGTGCGAGACAGCGTCGCTGCCAGCTTCGAGGCGGTCGCTGCGTGGCAACCCCTGCCCTACCTGGGAGACATCGACTTCCTGCGTCAGAACGGGCCGCTGTACTTCCTTCCCGGTCTGGCCGACGACATGACGGACTTCTGGTCCGACCACTGTCTCGGCACGCTGCGGGTGCGCGACATCGCGGGCACCCACTTCGACTGCCTGCGGTCAGGGCAGACCGCCGGGGCCGCCGAGATCCTCGACGGCATCTGGAGGAGACGGTGAGAGTCGTCGTCCTCGGAGCGGCCGGCGCAGTGGGAAGCCACGCCGCCGCGGCACTTCGCCGCGAGGGGCACGAGGTGATCGTCGCGTCGCGAAGACCTGACGCGCTGGCCTGGCCCGCCGAAAGCCGCATCGCGGTGGACCTCGAATCGGCTGCACCGCTCGACGCCGTACCCGATTGCGATGTGCTCGTGAACTGCGCCGGCCCATCTCACCGATTCACCCCTGCTGTCGCCCTCGCGGCAGTCGAGCGGGGCTGGTGCGTGGTCGACCCAGGCGGCGATGCCCAGACGGCCTGTCGTCTCGGCCCGGTGGCGGTCGCCTGCGGTCGCACGCTCGTGCTCGGTGCGGGCGTCCAGCCCGGACTGGCCGTGAGCGCCCTGCGGGCCGTGCTCGCGGAAGCCCGTTTCGATGTCACCGAGGCGCGCGTCGCCTGCGGGGGACTGCAACGGCTGACGATTGCGTCGGTCGATGAGTACCTCGCGGCGGCGCACGATTCCCTGGCCGGTGTCGGACGCCGGCTGCGCGGCGGTGTGGTGGAACGGGTCACGCCAACCGATGCGGGACGCGCCCCCGGCTGCTTTCCCGCATCGGCGACCCAACACGTGAACCTCGACACCGAAGCGCTGACCGCGGCGCGGCTGGCCGGGCTGGACGATCTCACCTGGTTCAACATGATCGACGCCCCTCGCAGCAGCGCCGTCCTCGTGCAGCTGCTCACCGGCGGAGCAAGCCGGGAGGAAGCGCTGCAGGCCGCCCGGGCGGACATCTCGGGTCGAGAACCCTATTTCCGGATCGAGGTCCAGGTCTCATCGGACGGCGGGGAGACGATGCGGCTGACGATCGCGGCGACCGACTCCTACGCTTTGACGGGCGCGATCGTGGCGGCGGCGGTGGCCGGAATCGTCGAGCGTCCCGCGGGTGCCGTTCTCGCCTCGCTCACTGGTGAGGACCCCCTCCAGTGGGTCGATGCGGCGGCTCGGATCGCCGACGTGGCGTGGGCACAGGAGGAGGAGCTGTGAACGCTCGCCCGAACGTCATCGTGGTGGGCGCGCGCTTCGGCGCCCGGTACGCACAGGCTCTCGCCGACGACCCGCACGGCCCTCGTCTCCTCGCAGTGGTCGGCCAGGGCGGTGAGCGCAGTCGTCTTCTCGCCGAGCGGCTCGGTGTGTCCTGCTGGACGTCGGACGAACTCACCTCGATGCTGGCGACGCGCCCGGTCGACGCCGCAGTGGTCGCCGTGCGATCCTCCGTTGTCGGGGGCGCCGGGGACGAGCTCGCCAGGGGTCTCCTGGCTGCGGGTGTCGCCGTGCTGCAAGAGCTGCCCATCCATACCCGCGAGATCGTGCGAAGCCTCCACATCGCCCGCGATACCGGAACCGTGTTCCGTCCCTGCCCGTTCTACGACGTTCTCGCGCCGGTGCAGCACTTCATCCGGCGCACGGCCCAGGTGACGGCCGACCATCCCGCTCGGCACGTGCTGGTGCGCACCTGCCGCCAGACCCTGCACGACGCGATGGTCGTGCTCTCCCAAGTGCTGCCGGGGGCGCCGCCGCGCCGCGCGGAGGTGCTCGTCGGACGGGGAACCGCCCTGGCGAGCACGGACTGGCAGGGCACCCCCGTCGACCTAGCCATCGAGAACCGGTTGGACGAGCACAATCCGGATGCGATGTCCCAGCCCCTCATGTCCTTCGTCGTCTCGACCGACGCCGGGGAGCTCGAGCTGGCCCACGTCCACGGCTCGACGTCCTGGATGCCCATGCCGGGCACGGGTGACGAGAATTCCGCGAATCGCCTCACCGGGTACCGGGAGGGCACCGAGCCGTCATTCGACACGGTGACCCGAAGGATCTGGCCGGCAGGCATGCGCGCCGGTGTCGCCGATCTGCTCGACCGGCGTGCCCGGGGTGTTGCGGGCATGACGCAACGCGAGCTCGGCGTCCTGTACCTGTGGGAGGACATCTCGGCGCGCATGGGAGCGCCTCTGTTCGTCAACTCCGCGCGTTCGGATCATGATTCCTGGCGATCCGTGTGAACGCCCTGCAGACACTGAACAGTCCCACTGCGCAATCGGCCGAACTGATGGTCTTCCCGCACGCCGGAGGAAGTCCGCGCTTCTATCGGCACTGGCCGTCCGCTCTGCCCTGGATCCGGCTCGTGGGTGTGCTCTACGCAGGCCGCGAGCGTCGGCTCGCCGATCCACTCGCCAGCTCCGTCGAGGCCATCGCCGAAGAGGTCGCCGACGAAGCGACACGCCGGCCTGACCCGTGCCCCTTGGTGCTCTTCGGGCACTCCTTCGGGGCATTGGTCGCCTATCAGACAGCCCTCGCGCTGGGACGACGCGGGAAACCTGCGGACCTGCTCGTGATCTCGGGGCATGATGCACCGACCGCGGGGTGCAGGCACGGGGACGGGCGCGGCGACGACGAGCTGCTCGCCGACCTGTTCCGGCTCGATTCCAGGAACCGTCTCGTGTTCGCCGATCCCGAGCTGCGGGCGATCTACCTGCCCGCCGTTCGCAATGACTACGAACTCGCCGACCGCTACGTGCCGGACCGCGGCGCCCCCCGGGTTGCGCGCATCGCCGTTGTCAACGGCGTGGCCGACCCGGAAGTGACCCGCGAAGGCGCGGCCGGATGGGCCGGGTTCGCGGACCGCTTCCTCGGCGAGGCACTCGTCCCCGGGGGTCATTTTCATCACGCTGACCCGCACCTGGGATGCGCACAGCGCGTCACTCAGCTCATCAAGGGCCTCAGGCCGGCACGACAGGACAGGGAAGGTGTGGCATGACACGTCAACGAACCGCGTCCGGCAGTGGGGACAGGTCGTCACCACTGGCCCGGATCCTCAGACCCGTGCGGGGACGCCTCACGGCAGGGGTGGTCCTTCAGCTGCTCGCGTCGCTGTTCAGCCTCGCACCGTATCTGGCACTGCTCGGGCTCGTCTCAGCGATGCGCACAAGCCCAGTTGACCGTTCGGTCGCCTGGAGATGGGTCATCGGCTACCTCATCGCCGTGTCTGTGCAGTCGGCGTTCACCTCCATTGCTCTGCTCATCACGCACTTCGCGGACGTGAGACTCCAGGCGATGCTCCGACGTGACCTCGCGGACACCCTCGGGCGGCTGCCACTCGGCTGGTTCGACTCCACGGGCTCCGGCCGCGTCCGCAAGGTAGTCAACGACGACGTCGAATCGCTGCATCAGCTCGTCGCGCACAGCGTCGTCGAGATCACCGCGGCGATCACGACACCACTGGTCGGCGTCGTGCTGTGCTTCGTCCTCGACTGGCGGATGGGTATCGCTGCGGTGGTGCCCGTCGTCGCCTACGGCCTCACGTACAAGTTGATGGCGCGCGGAGACATGCGGGCCATCATGGCCCGCATCGCCGAAGGTCTTGCCAACGTCAGCCAGGCCATCGTCGACTACGTGGGCGGGGTGGCCGTCCTCAAGGTCTTCGGCAAGGCGAGTCAGGGTTCGCGCAGATTCCGTGCCGCCAGCGAGGCATTCGTGGACGAGTTCGGTCGGCTCGTCGGTCCTCAGATGCGCGCCCAGGCATTCGCCTTGGTATGGCTTTCGGCGCCGGTGGTCGCGCTGGTGGCCATGGCCGTCGGGGTGTGGGGCACTCTGGGTGGTGCCATCGATCCCGCCAGAGCCATCGTGGTGGGAATCGTCGCCCTCTCGTTGCCCTCGACCCTGTACACCGTGGCCGCGAGCAACCAGACCCGCTCCGAGGCGAGCGAGGCGGCCGGGCGTGTGGTGGCACTGCTCGATGAGCCGCCCCTGTCGCGACCGGTCGAACCGCGTCACCCGCAGGGTTCGGCGGTGACCTTCGGGGACGTACACTTCAGCTACCCGTCAGCAGACGGGCAGACCCACGAGGTGCTCAGCGGTATTGACCTGTCCGTGCCGGCGGGCGGAAGCCTCGCGCTGGTGGGGCCCTCCGGCGCGGGCAAGTCGACGCTTGCTCTGCTTGCCGCGCGCTTCCGCGATGTCGGTGCCGGTTCGATCCGGATCGGTGGGGTCGATGTCCGCGACATCGACGAGACGACGTTGCGTTCCACCGTCGGCGTCGTTCTGCAGACGGTGCAGCTGCCCGCTCTGACCATCGCTGAAAACATCGCTCTTGCAAGCAGGGACGCCACACGGGGGCAGATCGTGGCGGCAGCCCGGGCGGCCCACATCCATGATCGCATCCTGCAACTCCCACGGGGCTATGAGTCGGTGATCGGGCAGGACGCGAGACTGTCAGGAGGAGAGGCCCAGCGCATAGCGATCGCCCGGGTCCTGCTGCAGGACACCCCAGTGCTGATCCTCGATGAGGCGACCTCCGCGGCCGACCCGGAAACCGAAGGCGAGATCCAGGAGGCGCTCGCCCGACTCGTCGAGGGCCGTACTCTCATTGTCATCGCCCATCGGTTGATCACCATCGCCCATCTCGACCAGATCGCGATGCTCGACAGGGGACGGGTGGCGGAGCTGGGCACGCACCGGGAACTGCTCGACGCAGGTGGTCACTACGCGCGCATGTGGAACGTCCAGACCGAGGCGGTGGCAGCATGATCGGGGCGTTGATGGCCATCGGCGACGTCATTTCGCGTCGGTCAATGCGTGTTTTCGTGGTGCTCGCCGTTCTCAACGGCGTGACACAGGGACTTGCGCTGGCGACTCTGGTGCCGCTGTTCGTCGCCCTGTTGCGCGGCGATCACGAGGCGGCATGGACCTGGCTCGTGGTGCTGGGCTGCGCGTGCATCGTCAACGCGGTGTTCGTGGTGACCTCCACGCTGCGCGGCTTCGACGTGTCGATGAGCGTGGTACGCGACATGCACCGGCGTCTGAGCGAGCACATGGTGAAGCTGCCGCTCAGCTGGTTCGACTCCACCTCGACAGCCAGGGCATCCACCATCGTCGCTCGGGGCACGATGTATGTGTCGCAGGCCGCGATGGACGTGCTCGTGCCGGTCGTCTCGGCGGTCGCGACTCCGGTGGCGGTCGCCATCGTCTCGGTATTCTTCGACTGGCCGACCGGGCTGGCGTTGCTTGCCTCGATGCCGATCATTCTTCTGGTCACGCGCTGGGGCACAAACCACAACGCGCGCGCTGAGGCCGGGGTGCAGGATGCGGCGCTCGAGACCGACCGGCGGCTCCTGGAGTTTGCCGAGGACCAGGTGACGCTGCGTTCTGCCGGGGTCCTCGGCACCGACTATCTCCCGCTCTCGAGAGCCATCGAGGCCCGTCAGCGCGCAGGGACGAAGGCCCTGTGGTCGTCGGTGATCGGGATGGTACCGCAGAGCCTTGTCATCAATCTGCTGTTCGGGCTGGTCGTCAGCGTGGCCCTGCTGCGGGCGCTGGTCGGCGCATTGGACCCGATCGCAATGGTGGCGATCGTCGCGCTGTCGACCCAGGTGTCGGGTCCTCTCCGGGTGCTCGCCGAGCTCAACACGGCTCTTCGCCGGGCCGAGCTGCAGCTCACCGACGTGACCGATGTGCTGGATCAGCCCGAGATGGCCTCGCCCGAGCGATCTGCGGTGCTTCCTGTCGGCAATGAGGTGCGGCTCGAGGATGTCGTCTTCGGGTACGACGCTGAGCATCGCGTCCTCGACGGCTTCACCCTGACCCTCCCGGCAGGTCGGACCACGGCGCTGGTCGGGCCGTCGGGCTCCGGCAAGACGACCGTGACCCGGCTCATCGCCCGCTTCTGGGACGTCGACTCCGGCCGCATCAGCATCGGTGGGGTCGATGTGCGTGAGCTGAGCGACGAGGACCGGATGGCCCGGCTGGCGCTGGTGTTCCAGGACTCGTATCTCTTCGACGAGTCACTGAAGGCCAACGTCGCGCTGGGTGACGACGCTGCGGGCGACGACGAACTGCTCGACGCGGCTACATCGGCGCAGGTCACACCCATTGCGGAGCGCTTGCCCGATGGCTGGTCGAGCAGAGTCGGCGAAGGGGGTCGGCTGCTGTCAGGAGGGGAGCGGCAGCGTGTCTCCATTGCCCGGGCGCTGCTCAAGCGTGCGCCCGTTCTGCTCCTGGACGAGGCAACGGCCGCCCTTGATCCCGTTACCGCTCAGGCGGTGCAGACGGCGCTGATGGTGCTGCACACAGACGTGACTGTGCTCGTCATCGCCCATCAGGCGGAGACGATCGCACGGGCCGATCAGATCGCCTTCCTCGAACACGGACGCATCCAGGCCGTGGGAACTCACACCGAGCTGGTGGCCTCCAATCCGCGCTATGCGGCCTTCTGGAACCAGCGCGCCGACGCGGAGCGCTGGCACATCACAACCAACGAAAGGGGCACCCGATGAAACCCTCGGGGAAAGAACTCATCCAAGTAGGTATCTTCACTGCGATCTATGTCGTGATCTACATGATCTTCAATGCGGCGGGCGCATTTTCTCCGGTGCTGCAAGTGTTCACTGGGCCGATCGCGACGGTGGTCAACGGCATCACCTTCATGCTGTTCCTTGCACGCATTCACCACGCTGTCTGTATTGAGATCATGGCGCTGATATTGAGTGTGCTCATGGTGGTCATGGGGCACCATCCCATCACCCTGCTCACCGCGCTCATCGCCGGGGGGATCGCCTGGTGGCTGGCATCCGACCGGTCCGCGGTGACGGGTTGGAGGTCCATCTTCTCCTATGCCTTCTTCTCTCTGTGGCCGATCGGCGCATACCTGCCACTGCTGTTCATGAGAGACGCCGTCCTCGCCGAGACTGCCAGTCAGATGGGTGCGGAGTGGACGCGGGTCTACGCCTCCTTGATGTCAGGGCCGATGCTCGCGGTTCTCACCGTGCTGTGCTTCGTCGCCGGTCTGCTCGGTGGCCTGCTGGGCCGGTCGGTGCTCCAGAAGAGTTTCGTGAAGGCCGGGCTTGCTTGAGGTGACCGTCACAGAAACCACGGTCACGACGGAATCCCCGAGTTCTGGCCCCCGGTTCGACCCGAGGTCGCTGCTGCCATGCGTGGTCGCGCTCGTCGGGGCCCTGTTGGCGAACACGCCGCGGGTGTTCGAGCTGGGTGCGCTCGTATTGCTCATCGCACTGCTCTTGGTGCTGGACCGGTGGCGCTGGCTTGTCATCATCATGGCCGGCGGGGTCCTGGTGGCGGCGCTGTCGATTGCCGTGGGACGCGGGGCGGGCCAGGGCGTCGCGGCGCTGCTGGCGGGCACGTTGCTTTTGTGGCGCTACATCATGGCTGCCGGTTTCGGAGTTGTTCTGATATCGGCGCTCGTGCCCGCTCAGCTGCTGGCTCTGCTGCGCGCATACCGCGTGCCCGACGCCGTGACGGTTCCGCTCATGGTGATGATCCGCTACATCCCGACACTGGCCGATACTGCGCGTGCGATTGCGGACGCCATGAGGGTGCGTGGCATCCTGCACGGCCCGCTCGATCTCGTGGTCAGGCCCCTCAGCGTGGGACGCCGTCTCGTCGTGCCCCTTATCGCCGCGGCGGTGCGAGGTGGGGATGACCTGACCGCGGCGGCCCTCACGCGCGGCCTCGGCTGCGGGCAGCGGGCCACCAGCATCACCTGCCCACGGCTGAGCTGGTGGGACGGTGCACTGTGCACCGCAACGATCGCGGTGCTGGCCCTGGTGGTGTGGTCATGACGGCGGTCATCGAGGCAGAGGGGCTCAGCGTGGCCTACCCGGGTGGGGAGCGGGCCATCGAGACAGTGGACATCGCGGTCGAACGAGGGCAGACGGTCCTGGTCGTCGGGAGCTCCGGGTGCGGGAAGTCGACCCTACTGAAGGCCGTGAGCGGGCTGGTGCCGCACTTGACGCCTGCCGATGTCACCGGGTATCTCCGGGTCGCCGGAATCGAGGTCGCCGACAGCGATCTGGCGACGATCGGCAGGAAGGTCTCGAGCGTCCTGCAGAACCCGCGCACACAGTTTTTCTGTGTCGATCCGGTCTCCGAGCTGGCCTTCGCGAGCGAGAACTTCGGTAGGCCACCTGATCTGATTCGCGAACGGATCGGCTCGGCTGTCCTGGCGCTCGGCATCGGTGAGCTGCTCGGCTCGTCCATGCATGCCATGTCCGGGGGACAGAAGCAGCGTGTTGCGATCGGCGCGGCGTTCGTGAACGATCCTGAGGTCTACGTCCTGGACGAGCCCACGTCCAGCCTCGACCGGGAGAGCATCTCCACGGTGCGCGAGATGATCGCGACACTCAGGATGCGAGGTGCGACGATACTCATCGCCGAGCACCGGCTGGCCTATCTCGAGGGACTCGTCGACAGGGTCGTGCTGCTCGACGCGGGCCATCTCGTGGATCGGTGGTCGGGACCCGAGTTCTTCGCCATGCCTGCGCCGCGCAGGATGGGTCTGGGCCTGCGCAGGTTGACGGCCGCGTCGAGCGGCACGCTGCCGGTAGCGGAAGGGGGGGAGGACGGGGTGTGGCTGCACGACCTCAGCTATTCATATCGTCGCGGGATCCCGGCCCTGCGCCTGCGCGAGGCGCATCTTCCCCGGGGAAGGGTGACCGTGGTGAGCGGGCCCAATGGCGCGGGCAAGACCACTCTGGTCAAGGTGATCTGCGGGCTGTTGGAGCCACAGGGAAGCATCACGCTCGATGGGCATCGCATGGGTGCCGCCAGCCGACGCCGTCACTGTTTCTTGGTGATGCAGGACGTCAACCGTCAGTTGTTCGCCGATTCCGTCGCCGATGAGGTCGCGCTGGGTGGCGACATCACGCGGGCACAGGCGGCGATGAGGAGCCTCGGACTCGATGTCCTGGCCGAGCGGCATCCTCTGTCGTTGTCCGGGGGCCAGCAGCAGCGCACGGTGATTGCGGCCGGCCTCGCGCAGCGCCGCGACGTCTACGTTTTCGACGAACCGTCCTCCGGCCTGGATTTCGCGGCGATGACGCGAGTGGCGGCACTCCTGCGTGAGCTGGCCGCCACCGGGGTCGTTGTCGTGGTGGTGACCCACGACGACGAGTTGGCCAGCACCTGTGGCGATGTTGAACTGCGCGTGGTTCCGGCCGGTCGATGATGGGGGTCTCCGTTGTTGTTGCCTGGTGGGCGAGACCGACCCGGTTGCCGTCTGCGGTGGCGCACACGAAGCTCTGGGGCGATGACGCCGAACGTGCCGGGCAGATCCGTGACGACGAGGCCCGGACGGCATTCGTGGCAGCCCACCGGTTGTTGCGTTGGGCTGTCACCGCGACTTTCCCGGGTGTGCCACAGGTGAGGATCGAGCGTACGGCCACGGGGCGTCCGGTCATCGCCGAGCGGCCCGGGGCGTCGGTCAGCCTGTCCCACGGGCACGACCTCGTGGCAGTCGCAATTGGCGTCGGGCCGCAGGTCGGGATCGACGTCGAGGACCGCCCAGTGCCCGAGTGGAGGGACGCCGCCGAGGCCGTTTTTCACCCATCGGAGCTGGCGCAACTGCTCGACATGCCGTGTGAGCAACAGGAAGTGGCCTTTCGTCGGCTTTGGATGGCCAAGGAAGCATGGGCAAAGGCAGCTGGGATCGGCATCGGTCGGCCACAGGCGCTCCCGCCTCTGTCGTTCCGATCAGGAAACTGGCAACCGGTTGACCGGAGCTGGAGACTCCTGTCAGCGCCTCTGCAGATCCCGACGACTCTCGCTGTTCTCGGCAAGTGCGAGGTCATTGTGTGGCACCGGCCAGAATTGTGATCCGAATGGGTGGGGGCTCGCCTGACTGTGGCTTTGGCCAGCCTGACGACGAGATCGTCCAACTCACGCCACAGGTTGGCGGGAGGCCAACTGCACCGGCGCCAGGGCATCGTCGATGTCCGTGTCGACGTCCGCGATGATCCGCGATGATCCGCATTGTCTTCCCTCCCCTGTGAGTGTCCTCTCCCCTCCGACCCCCCGGCGACCCTAGCCCGGTCATGGCTGACCGGGCGCCACCTGCGGGGTCGGGGCGCCCGTTGACCGGTCTCCCAGGCTCGGGACCCGGTTGGTGGTTCTCATCCCGGGGCCTGGTCCGGGTGGCCTCAGGGATTGTTGCCGCCGCGGGCCCTGGCTAGTGGCGATTGCCTGAAAAAGCTACCCCGGTGGCTCGTACTCCCACCGTCCGGCGCGCTACCGTGAAAGTCACTCGGTGCATTGCCATCGCAGAGCCGAGCAGGGGGGCACAGCCGCTCACAGAAGAGCGCCGCTCGTCCCAGTTTTCGATGAAGGAGACGTAATGACCGCAACCATCACCCGGCCCGGGACCGAATTGGTCTTGTCAACCACCAACTACGGGATGTACATCGGCGGCGAGTGGCGCCAGGCCAGTGACGGGGCGACCCTCGAGGCCTTCGATCCCGCACACGGCACGGAACTGGCGAGGATCGCCGACGCCACCAAGAGCGACGTAGACGACGCAGTCGCGGCAGCCAGGTCGGCATTCAGGGGCTGGTCGCAGACCACGGTCCAGGCCCGCTCGAAGGCCCTGCTCGAGATCGCCGATCTCATCGACAAGAACTCTCAATTCCTGGCTACCGTCGAGTCCCTCGACAACGGAAAGCCGATCCGCGAAACCAGCGCCGCAGACATCCCGCTGGCCGCCGACCACTTCCGCTACTTCGCCGGGTGCATGCGTGCCGACGAGGGTGCCGCCACCATGATCGACCCCAACACCCTCAACATCATCCTGCGCGAGCCGCTCGGGGTCATCGGGCAGATCGTGCCGTGGAACTTCCCCTTCCTCATGGCCGCCTGGAAGCTCGCCCCGGCGCTGGTGGCGGGCAATACGGTCGTCTTCAAGCCGTCGAGCTCCACCTCGCTGTCGGTACTGGAACTCGCCCGCCTCATCGACGAGGCCGGCATCCTGCCCAAGGGTGTCCTCAATGTGATCACCGGTTCCGGCGGCAAGTCCGGCGAATACCTGCAGCATGCCGATGTCGACAAGCTGGCCTTCACCGGCTCCACCGAGGTCGGCCGCAAGATCGGGCTGGCGGCGGCGGAGAAGATCATTCCCGCTACCCTGGAGCTCGGTGGCAAGAGCGCCAATGTCTTCTTCGACGACGCCGACCCTCAGACAGCGGTCAATGGCGTGGCCATGGGCATCCTGTTCAACCAGGGCCAGGTCTGCTCGGCAGGTTCGCGCATCTTCATCCAGCAGTCCAAGCTGGATGATTTCATGGGTCGTCTCACCGACTCGTTCAAGAAGGTGAGGATCGGAGATCCCCTCGACCCGCAGACCGAGATGGGCGCCCAGATCAACCAGGCCCAGCTGAAGAAGATCCTGTCCTATGTCGAGATCGGCAAGGGTGAGGGTGCCGAGGTCGCCGTCGGTGGCCAGCGGGCCACCGAGGGTGAGCTCGCCAAGGGCGTCTTCATGGAGCCCACCCTGCTGGTCGGCAGAAACGACATGCGCGTCGCGCGTGAGGAGATCTTCGGCCCGGTGGGCGTGGTCATCCCCTTCAAGGACGAGGACGACGTGGTGGCGATGGCCAACGATTCGGTCTACGGGCTCGGTGGTGGCGTGTTCAGCAGGAGCCTCGAGCGCGCCATCCGGGTGGCCACCAGGGTGCGTACCGGACGTGTCTGGGTGAACCAGTACAACTCCTTCCCCGCCGGGGCTCCCTTCGGCGGCTACAAGGAGAGCGGCATCGGGCGTGAGACCCACAAGATGATCCTCGATGCCTACCAGCAGACGAAGAACATCCTGGTAAACCTGTCCGACAACCCGGCCGGTTTCCCCTTTGCCGGTAGGTGATCTCCTGGAGCGCTGTGCTGATATGTGAGGGACGATGTGCGCTGCGACGCTGCTTTCGCGCCCACCGGCCCCGCCTCTCTGGTCTGGTGTGCAGCGGGCCATGACGGGCCTTGCGGGGGTTCGGGGCGTACGCCCCGAACCCCCGCTGTCCGTCTGCGGTGGATACCTCGTCGATTGATTTCTATTCATCGCTTCCCGAACGAGCAGGCAGCGATGAAATGCCTGTACCTGCTCACCCGGCCCCTTGACCCTGCCTGCGGGGCAGGGCACGCTGGGTGATCAGGTGGAGGCCCCCACTGAACGCGTTCGCGATCACTTTCGCCGGCCGGCTCGAGAGAACCACTCATTGAAACCCGCCGGACCCCACACCGTTTAACTGACACTCCCGCGATGTGGGCGATGCGCTTCACGGGATGTGCTCGACGGAGGGGGTGCCGCCGGACTAGGTCGATCGGATCGGGTCCCAGGCGCAGTGGTAGAGGACGCGGCATGACCCGGTCGAGATCCTCCGTGGCACCGGTGCGGTGGACCGGGATCAGCGCTGCTCCCTGTAGGCGGCGCTCTCGGGTGGTGTCAGTCGATGATGCCGTTGCGGAATGCCCAAGTGATGACCCCGACGCGGTCGACGCAATCGAGTTTGGTCATGATGGCGCGCAGGTGGGCCTTGACGGTGGGCTCGCTGATGTGGAGTCGGTGGGCGATCTGGCTGTTGGTCAGGGAGTCGGCCACGGCGATGAGGACCTCGTGTTCGCGTTCCGTGAGGGGGCTGGTCGCGGTGTTCTTGGGGGCCAGGTTGGTCGTGGGTGGGTTGTTGAGGCTGCCGGCCAGCATGGACGACACCGACCCGGAGAATATGTCCACTCCGTACAGCGTTGCGCGGACGATGTGGGGCAGCGCTTCGGGTGCGTCGTCCTTCATGACATAGCCGCAGGCACCGGCCTGTAGACAGTCGGCAAGGTTGTTACCGACATCGAGCGAGGTCAGCATGATGACCCGCAGCTGGGGGTCGATCTCGCGCAGGGCGACGCAGACCTGCGCTCCGCCCATGATGGGCATGTTGATGTCGACCAGAGCGATCTGGGTGGGGTGGTCGCTTGTCGAGGTGACGCTCAGTGCCTCTATTGCCGAATGCCCGCCGTGGGCGACCCACTGCACCTCGATACCGGCGTCCTGTTGCAGGAGTCGGGCCAGCGACTCGCGGGTGAACCGGTCGTCGTCGACGATGCCCACCCGGATCGGGTCGTAGCGGGTGGACTGGCGTGGTTCTTCCATGGTCATTCCTTTCCCACTGGGGGATTGGGGTCCCGTGAGGGGTTGGGGGGTGTGGTAAAGGGGACGGCCATGATGGTCGACCACCGGCCGTCCTCACAGTAGGTGGACACCTCGCCGCCGAGCTCGGCCAGTCGTTCGGCCATCCCCTGGAGTCCGTGTCCGGAGGGCAGGTCGTCGGCGAGTGTGGCGATCCCGTCAGCGGCCACGTTGGACATGGAGAGGTTCGCAGTGGTGCTGGACTGGCCTACCACGAGGGCCACAGTGGTTCCGGGGACGGCGTGGCGGAGCACGTTCGCGGTGAGTTCGCGCAACCCGAGGGTGAGGGCTCGGGCGACGCGGGGGTTGCCGTTGATCCCGGACAGGTCGTCGTGTTGGTAGATGCTGACCACGTAGCCGGCCTTGACGAGCACGTCGGTGCTGTGGGCGATCTCTCGTTCAAGGCCGGACAGCGGGACGTCCAAGGGATCCTCGGAGCGCAGTAGGTCGAGCAGAGCGCGCAGGTCAGCCAGTGCGAGCTGTGCTTCCATCCCGATGTCTTCGAGCGTCTCGCGGGAGTCGCCGTGGCCGGTGCGGCCTTCCTTGGCCATGAGCACGACGTGGGTCATGGCCAGCGAGATGGTGTCGTGCAGTTCGCGGGCCAGCACGGATTTCTCGTGGGCACGTTGTTTCCGGGCTTGGGCCAGTGCCTGTTCGCTGGCGTTGAACATGCCTTTGTAATAGCGCGCCGCGAGGGCAGGGGCCACCAAGAACAGGCATAGGGCGACGGTGGTTGCCAGTGGTTGCCGATTGGCCTGTGCCAGGACGCCGACCACACCGCAGGCCATGACGGCGTAGCCAATGCGTTGGGATCGGTGTGCGGGCCAGTAGGTGCCGACCAGGGTCAGCAGGTACGTGGCGAGCGACATGGGGATCGACATCGCCTGACCGACGATGAAGGCCAGTCCCACCGCCAGCCAGGCCGGCTGCCACAAGGCCCCCAGGGCTGCCATCGTACATACGATCACATCGATCACCCCGCCCGTGCCGGGGGGCGGCCTAACAGCCCGATCAGCAGGCAAGCGCCCAGCCCGAGGTAGGCCACGGCGTCGACGAGGGGGAGCGCCCGTCTGGTGACATCGCCGATCCGCACGCGCAACCTCCCAGACCTCATGGGTCCCCCGCCGGCCGCTTCGCAGTGGTGGCTGGGAGCCAAACCCTACGGGATCGGCACGTCGCTCGTGGGGGTGGCCAATGGGTGATCGGCCGACGGCGGGCTCGCGGGAGCGGGCCCGGACGCGGACACCTCAGCACATCATCGGGATGTAGTGGCAAGAATCGATGTAGAGCGGGCCGGGGGTCTCGGCGGTGCCGCCGACGGCGGCTGGCGTCGCTGTCTGGGTGGGGGTCTCGGTGGTGGGTGCTGCGAGGGCGGGGGTGGACAGTATGCCGACCAGGGACAGGGCCACGGCGCAGTGGGTAAGGCGCTTCATGGTGATCTTCGTGAGCGGGGAAGTGGTGCTCGAGCGGTAGTCGACTTCGACGGGATCAGTGTTTCCCCGAGCGGGGTCGAGTGCCTCGTCCCATCGGATCGTCCGATCGGCCTAGACATGAGGGATGTCGTCGGGGTGGTGGGTGGTTCCCCCGCCGGGTGCTCGTCCTGTCTGGTGGTCGGCCCGTCGGGGGTGGCGGCGGTCAGGGGCGGTAGCGCAGAACGGCCTTGGGGTGAAGTGTCGTGCACCTCCTTCGAGGGTGGGTGGTGATCACTTCAGGCGGTTGACGAGGTAGACCGCGCTGTTGAGGTCGAGGGACGGCTCGGCGTCTCGCAGTGCCTTTATGGACTTGATGGTGTTGTTGGATGCCGACAGGCCCTTGGCCGATAGCACGTCGGCTGCCCACTGCAGCGGGTCGATCCCCTTGGCAGCGGGGAAGGCCTTGTTGATCGAGTCGAGCGGGTTCGGGTTGCCGAGAATGTTTGCGGCCATGGGTGTGTCTCCCTCTCATTCGGATGTTGTTGCTGGGATGCCGGCCGTGTCCTGTGGCAACTGAGATGCCGACGCCCTCAGTGTGAAGCGCCCCAGGTTTTCGGCCGCTCCTATGCGGGTTGCGGCTCTCGGTTGAGGGCTGCGTAGTGGGCGTGCTCGAACTCGGCGGGTGTGGCGT